>NZ_JACJVN010000071.1 GCF_014212015.1 Cohnella lubricantis
CGCCGCCAAGAGGCGCCAAGCGCAGGAGTTACTCGGCGAACCCGAGTAACTCCGCCGCCAACAATCCCAAGGCCAGTGCGGGCAACCGTCTGGCCTCTTCCTATTTTTGCGATCACGCCGCGCCAAGTATTGCCATCCCGTCCCATTGACGGTACGATGGGCACATCAACAGGCACATAACCGACACCACGAAGCTCAGGCCCTACCTATGCGCGCTGCCACGGATATCGTGCGTATTGTTACGGAATTCGTTGACAGCGCTTTCTCATTCCGCTATTCATCCTGCATACTGATGTTGTCATTATCCGGGGGTGCGCCGTCTTGCGATCGCGAAGGCTTCAGTTCCACAACCCGCTGACCCGAATGAAGCTGAACCGTCAGCTCATTCTGCTGTTCATCATTCTCGTCAGCCCCGTATTCCTCCTGAACTGGTACGCCAACAACCAGACCGAACAGATCCTGAAGCGCCATGTCACGAACGCTTATATGGAATTGAACAAGCAGAACCATCTGCTCATTAACCGAGACATCGATACCGTCAACCGCGTCATGACGACGATTATCGTCAATCCAGTCGTACAGCAGCTGCAGGCGGGAAGACAGGATGCGATGCCGGACGCCGACGATCTCTATGACCGCGTCAAGCTGTACGAGACCGCCGACAAGCTCATCCCCTCGTACTCAATGGGGACGACAGGCGGGGACGCCATCGCCTATTACCTGTACGTGTACGATCCCGAGGATCTGTACAGCTTCGCTCCGCACACCTCGCCGCGATTCCGCAACGGAGGCGTCTTCTTCTACACGGATGCGACCAAGCCGGCCTGGGCCGACGAAGCTCTCGCGCTCAAAGGGCGCGGCTTCCTGAAGATCATCGACGGGGTGAACACCGGCCGTTCCCAGACGCTCGCCTATATTCGCGCCGTGAACAGCGTCTACAGCGGGAAGCTGACCGTCGGCGTGCTGGTCGCCAGCAATATGGATAAGCGGATCGAGCAGTCGCTCGACACGGTCTCCCTGCCCGACAACGGCGAGATGTACTTGACGGACTACGGCAATACGGTGCTCGCTTCGACTGTGGAGAGCAGCATGGGCCGCCAGTTGGACCTGCCTCCAAGCCTCGTGAACGGAACCAAGGGGGAGACGACGCTCGACGACATTTACAAGGGCTATATCTATGTTCAGCATGCCGATTACGAGATCAAGCAGAAGCTCGTCTACCGGATATCCACCGCTTCCCTGCTGCAGCAGCAGAGCGAGCTCAAGCGGGCGATTCAGTGGATCTCGATCGTCTACTCGCTGTTCGCGATGATCGTAATGGCATATTTCTGGCGCTCGCTGCTGTTCCCGCTGCAGAAGCTGGCCGGCTTCGTGCGAGGCTACGAGCCCGGGCGGAAGGTGCCGAATACGGAAGCGGTCAATCGCAACGACGAAGTCGGCGTTCTCATCCACGCGACCTACAGCTTGGCGCAGCGGCTGAACGTCTTGATCGAGGACCGTTATCTGATGGACATCAAGCAGAAGGAGGCACAGCTGCAGCTTCTCTATCAGCAGATCAATCCGCACTTGCTCTACAATACGCTCGAGAGCATCTATTGGAAGTCTACGCTCGAAGGCAATTCCGATTCGGCGGAGATGATCAAGGAGCTGTCGAAGCTGATGCGAATCAGCCTGAGCCGAGGCCGCGAGCTCATCACCGTTCAAGAGGAGCTGGAGCACGCGACGGCTTACACCCGGCTGCAGCAGAAGAGATACGAGTACGAATTCCAGGTGCGTTGGGAGACGGACGAGGAAGCGCAGGCGAATCTCATTCCCAAAATATCGCTTCAGCCGCTGATCGAGAATGCGATTATCCACGGCGTGCGCAACATGGGCGAGGACGGCGTCATCGTCGTGCGCGCCTTCAGGCGGGACGATCGGGTAGTCGTCGAGGTCGAGGACAACGGCTACAAGCCGGTTGATCATGAAGCGCTCAACCGGATGCTCCGCGAGCCTCTTCCGGAGATCCGGTCCAGCGGCGGCTACGGCGTTCATAATGTGCATGAGCGAATTCAGCTGCACTTCGGTCCGGAATACGGCATCCAGTATTCAAGTCCGCCCGGCGGCGGCACGCTCGTCACCATTCGATTGCCCGTTCGGCCGGCGCATGACGAACCGCTGCCGTCCGATGCGGATTAACGAGATGCGGGAGGAAGATGATCATGTACACCATTCTGCTCGTCGACGACGAACCGCTCATCTGCAAGGGGCTTGGCAATCTGCTGCAGAACTCCGGTCTTGCGATCGGCACGATTCTGACCGCGGGCAATGGGCAAGAAGCGCTCGACTACTTGCGCCTAGAGAATGTAGATCTGCTCATCACCGATATTCAGATGGGCACGATGAGCGGCATCGAGCTGATGCACCAGGCGAAGATCATCAAGCCGTGGGTGGAGACGATCGTCATCTCCGCCCATGAGACGTTCCAATACGCGCAGATGGCGATGCGGCTCGGCGCGAAGGATTACCTGATTAAGCCGCTGAACAACGAACACTTCCTCGATATCGTCCGCAACGTGCTGCTGAAGATCGAACGCCCTGTCCGCTCGGAAGAGGGGGCGGAAGAGATGTCCGGGATGCGGGGCAGCTTCCATATGACGCAGCCGGACGAAGAGAGGAACCGCCTGCTGAACGAGCTGATGGCTTGCGAGAGCGCGGAGACGGAGAAGATCGCGCAGGAGCTGAAGCTGCGCCGCGGCATGGCGATCGGCGGCCCCTACTTCGCCGTCATCCGGATGCGCCTGTTGTTGGATGAGCTCGCCGAGAAGGATAAGCGGCTGCTTCAATACGCGGCGCTCAATATTGCGAGCGAGCTGCTCGGGCAGGAATGGAGCCACCAGGCGTTCTACTCGCGCGATGGCGAGATGTGCGTGCTGCTCGACTGGAGCGAGCGGACCTACGAGGAGCTGGGCGCGAATCGGATCGAGCAGCTGGAGTTCATCGGGAGAAGCCTGTTCCTCAACATTGAGAAATACTTGGGGATCCGAAGCGTCGTCGGCATCAGCCAGATGCTAAGAGACGTTGCCTTCATTCCGCTGCTGAGTCAGCAGGCGGGCCGAGCGATGCGGTGGAACGAAGAGCATCGCGACCATTACATTTTCTACTATGGCGATTATAAGTGGGCGATGCGGGAAGGAACGTCCTCGGAAGAAGAGTGGGTCGGCCAGAGCAACATCATCGTCGAGCAAGCGAAGCAGTACATCGAGGAGAACTTCTGCAAGAAGGGCATTACGCTCAATGAAGTCGCGCGGCACAATCACGTCAGCCCGAACTACTTAAGCTATTTGTTCAAGAAGTACATGCATTGCAACCTGTGGGAATACGTCATCAAGCTGCGCATGGAGGAGAGCCGGCGGCTTATTCTGACGACCGATCTGCGGCGTTACGAGATCGCGGACCGCGTCGGTTACGAATCGCCGGAGCACTTCAGCAAGATATTCAAGAAATATTACGGCATCAGCCCGACCGAGCTCAAGAAGTAAGATCGACCATGATCTTCATAGATTCGCACATGTTCACCTTCCCCCTTGCTTCTCTACAATAAGTGAGACCGATTAAGAAGGGATGAGGGGACTGCCATGAACAATGCCGCAGCTTCGGCCGGACCGCCGGAGAATACCGGAAGTATGTTATCGAGAATCAAAAAGTACGGGCCGGGCTACTTATTCCTCGTGCCCGCTGTAGTCTTATTCGTTCTCTTCCTGTGGCTCCCGATCGTCAAGGGGATCCTCTTCAGCTTCGAGAACGTCGACTTCGTCAAAGGGAATTCCTTCGTGGGGTTGGACAATTACCGCACGGTCTTCCAGGACGACACGATCGGCGAGTCGATCAAGAACACGCTCTATTATATGTTCCTCTGTCTCGTTATCGGCTTCTGGGTGCCTATTCTGTTCGCTGTCGCGATCTCCGAGATTCGCAGATTCCAAGGCGTCTTCCGCGTCATGGCTTATCTGCCCAACGTCATTCCGATCGTCGTGCTGTACGGCCTGTGGCGCTGGATTTACGATCCGGTAGGTCCGATCAACGCTGCCCTGCAATGGCTCGGCTTGGATCCGGTTATGTTCATGACCGATCCCAGATGGTCGATGGCCTCGCTCGTCATCATGGAGACGTGGCAGTCGTTCGGATCGGCCATGCTGATCTACCTGGCAGCCGTGCTCAGCATCCCGAAGGATTGGTACGAAGCGGCCGAGATCGACGGCGCGGGCGTCTGGGCCCGCATTCGCCACATTACGCTGCCTTCTATTAAAGGATTGATCGGCCTGCTGCTCATCATGCAGCTGATTGCCACCTCGCAAGGCTATCAATCGCAGCTGGCCATGCTGGACGGCGGCCCCGTGAACGCCACGATGACGTACGGCCTGAAGATCGTGAAGTATGCGTTCACGAGCCAGAACTACGGCGTCGCTTCCGCAATGGGCGTCTTGATGTTCATCGTGCTGGGCGTCTTGGCCGTCATACAATTCAGACTGAGCAACCGGGAGGATGGATAATCGTGAAACTAGCGGAGCGCGGAATATTGTCCTCTCACGACTATCATCGCCATTCCACAAGGGCGCTGATCGCCGTCATGACGCTCGCGATCGCGGCGATGTCGTTCAGCATGCTGTATCCGATCGCCGTCACGTTCCTGAATTCGTTCAAGTCCGTCGTCGATGTTAATTCGTTCCCGCCGAAGCTGCTGCCAAGGGAGTGGATCTGGTCCAACTTCCGCGAGGGCTGGAACTTCTTGAAGCTGCCCATCTTCATGCGGAATTCCTTCTATATCTTCGCCGGGAGCCTTGTCGTTACGGTGCTGGCGGTCGGCGGGGCCGCATTCGCGCTGTCCAAGCTGAATTTGCCTTATCGGAAGGCGATCTTCTTCTTCTTCCTCATGACGCTGTTCATTCCGCCTTCGACGTACATCGTGCCGAACTTCGTCAACTTGAAGGATCTCGGGCTGATGAACTCCTACTTCGCCTTCTGGCTCCCGGCTGGCGCAAGCGCGTTCAACATGCTTCTGCTCAAGAGCTTCTTCGACGGCATCAACAACGAGATCTTCGAGGCGTCCCGCATCGACGGGGCTTCCAACTGGTACGGATTCACGAGAATCGCGCTGCCGCTCGCGCTGCCGATCATCTCGACGCTCGCGATCTTCCTGTTCTCTTCCGCGTGGAACGACTGGTTCTGGCCGTCGCTGGTCATGCACGGGGACAACCACTACCCGGTGTCGACGGCGATCTACAAGCAAGTGATAGCGGCGCGGGGGCTGAAGCTGAACGTCAAATTCGCCATTCTGACGATGGTGGCCATCCCGCCGATGATCATCTTCCTGGTCTTCCAGCGGTTCATCATGCGCGGACTTCATCTGGGCGGCGTCAAAGGATGATCGAGAGCTCGAACGAATCGTAGAGCTGCACACGATGCGAATAAGAATGCACATCGCGCTCCCGATTGCGATTCCATTATGATGAGGTCGAAGCACAAATCCACTTAAGATAAGGGGAGTTCCAATGCAAAGGATTAAGTTGCCCGCATTGCTGCTAAGCGCGGCCATGCTAGGCGCGCTGGTAACCGCCTGCAGCAATAACAACGACGGCGGCGGCGCAAGCTCGTCTTCATCGCCTTCCGGACAGTCGGATTCTTCGGCGCCATCGTCCTCGGCATCCGCTTCGGCTTCGGCGGATACGTCGGACGAGAAGGTCACCATCAAGATTTATTACCCGACGGCCGACAAGCCCGAGCTTCGCGCGATCGAGGACGCTAAGATCGCGCGCTTCGAAGCCAAGTATCCGAACGTAACGGTCGTACCGGACGATTGGCAGTATAATGTCAACGAGATCGGACCGAAGATGGCGGCCAACGAAGCGCCGACGTTCTTCAACACGTTCGCGACGGAAGCGAAGATGCTGGTCGAGAAGGGCTGGGCGGCGGACATTACCGATCTGTGGAACAATTACGAGCACAAGGACGACATCAATCCGGTTCTTCAGAATCAGTTCAATCTGGACGGCAAAGTATACGGCGTCACGCAGAACGGCTATGTCAGCGAAGTCGTGATCAACAAGAAGATGCTGGCCGATAAGGGCATCGCGCTCCCGTCATACGACTGGACCTGGGACGACTTCTACAATATCGCCCAGCAAGCGGCCGATCCGAAGAAGGGCATCGCCGGCGTCGCCCCGATGGCTAAAGGCAATGACGGCGGCTGGAACTGGACCAACTTCCTGTTCGAAGCGGGCGGCGAGATCCAGACGGTAGCGGACGGCAAAGTGACCGCAGCGTTCAACTCCGACGCCGGCGTCAAGGCGCTGGACTTCTACAAGAAGCTGCGCTGGGAAGCCAATGCGGTTCCGCAGGACTGGGCGCTGGATTGGGGCGGCGCTACCGGCGCATTCGCGCAAGGGCGGGCTGCTATGGTAATTGCGGGGGCCGACGGTCCGTTGCAGCAGGCGCTGCAAGCCGGGCTGAAGCCGGAGGATCTGGCGGTATATCCGATGCCGGCGGCGCAAGCGGGGGGCAAGCACACCGGGGTTCTCGGAGGCAACTATCTGGTCGTCAATCCGAATGCCTCCCCGGCGGAGCAGCAAGCCGCGTTCAACTACATCGTATTCGACTATTACTCGGACGACGCGCTCGTATCGCTGGAGCAGAGCATTAAGGATTTGCAGGCGAAGGGACAATATTACGTGCCGCCGCATATGGACTATTACAAGCCGGATTCCGAATACGGCAAGAAGGTGCAGGACCTGCTCGCCAAGTACGACAACGCCTACAAGTACGATCCGGCGGAAGCCGCGCTGCTCGATGGCAAGCCGGAAGCGCAATACAATACGCAGGAGTACTACGGCATCATAACGAACGCCATTCAAGAGGTGTTCACGAAGAAGGACGCAGACGCGAAGACGCTGCTCGACAATGCGGCCCAAGAGATGCAGAGCAAGTATTACGACGCGATCACGGTTCAATAAGACAGATGGAGTCGGAATCCCCGGCGGGGCCAGCCCCCCCGGGGATTCTTCATACGGTTGTCGATAATGTGTTCTGCTTTAAATGATGGAAGCGCTGCATGCATCATATTGTTGAGGTGACTATCATGTTGACTAGCGAGACGATCCATCCCGACTTGCAAGGGCAATCAGTAGAGAAGGCAGCCGTTCACCGGATCGGCCGAATCAAGCGGGCGGAGGCGCAAGCGGCGGGCGTGCTGCTCCATGGGGAGAAGGCTGGCCTGTCATTGACCTTCCTCGCGGAAGGGATGGTTCGCATTCGGCAGTTCTTGGGCGCCGCGCCGGAGCAGGCGACAACGCCGGCCGTTCTGCCGCAGCCCAAGGCCGATGACTTCAAGCTGGAAGAATCGGATACAGCATATAAGGCTTCTGCCGCCGGACTGACGGTCTCGGTTAGCAAGGAGAACGGCATCTTCTCCGTGTTCGGCAGCGGAGGCGGATGTCTGTTCGAAGGCAAGGACTTGACCTGGGACGCGCATCGTCGGATCACGCTGACGGCGGCGATGACGGACGATTCCCACTTCTACGGATTAGGAGAGAAGACCGGCTTCTTGGACAAGAAGGGCGAGCGCTATGAGATGTGGAACAGCGACGTGTATGCGCCGCATGTGCCGGATACCGAAGCGCTCTATCAATCGATTCCGTTCCTGATCCATTACCGGTTCGGGGAGGCGGCATGCGGCGTGTTCCTCGACGATCCCGGCCGGACCGCGTTCGATATGCGCACCGGCGGCGATCGGTACGCGGTACAATCCGAGAGCGGCAATCTGGACTTATATGTGCTGGGAGGTCCGAAGCTGAAGGATGTCGTGAAGCGATATGCGGCGCTGACCGGCAAGCCGCCGATGCCGCCGCTCTGGGCGATCGGCTATCAGCAGTCTCGGTATAGCTATATGAACCAGGAAGACCTGCTCGAGACCGCCCGCACGATGCGCGCGAAGCGGATTCCTTGCGATGTGCTCTACCTAGACATTCACTACATGGAAGAGTACAAAGTATTCACGTGGGACCCGGCCCGGTTCCCCGATCCGCGCGGCATGATGGCGGATCTGGCGGAGATGGGGTTCCATGTCGTGCCGATCGTCGACCCCGGCGTGAAGAAGGACCCGAAGTATCCGATCTACCGGGAGGGTGTGGAGCGGGGCTGCTTCTGCTCGAAGCTTGAAGGAGATCTGTTCATCGGCAGCGTATGGCCGGGACCGAGCGCCTTCACCGACTATACCGACGACAAGGCGGCGAAGTGGTGGGGCGACCTGCATCAATTCTATATCGACAGCGGGATCAAAGGCATCTGGAACGACATGAACGAGCCGTCCGTATTCGATACGAGCTCGAAGACGATGGACGAGGACGTCGTGCATGCGAACAACGGCGACCCGAAGACGCACGGGGAATGGCACAATCTGTACGGCATGCTCATGTCCAAGGCGACGTACGAAGGCATGGCCCGCGGACTGGGCGGCGAGCGTCCGTTCGTGCTGACGCGGGCGGGCTATGCCGGCATTCAGCGGTATGCGGCGGTGTGGACAGGCGATAATCGAAGCTACTGGGAGCACTTGGCGATGAGCATTCCGATGGTGCTGAACCTGGGCTTGTCCGGCGTGGCGTTCGCCGGTCCCGACATCGGCGGCTTCGCGCATCATACGTCGGGCGAACTTGTCGCGCGCTGGACGCAGATGGGCGCGTTATTCCCCTTCTGCCGCAACCATAGCGCCATTGATGTGATTCGGCAGGAGCCATGGCGGTTCGGCGATCGCATCGAAGCCGTCTGCCGCGAGGCGCTGAACCTGCGTTACCGGCTAATGCCTTATCTGTATTCGTTATTCTATGAAGCGACGACAACCGGACTGCCGATCGTCCGTCCGCTGCTGCTCGAATACCCGGAGGATCGCCGAGCGGCGAATCTGTGCGATCAATTCCTGCTCGGACGCGACCTGTTGGCGGCGCCGATCCTTCGGCCGGGCGCGGCCGCCCGTTCCGTCTACCTGCCGGAAGGCGTCTGGATCGATTACCGGACCGGCGAGCGGCTGGAAGGCGGCCGGCACGTGCTGGCCGACGCGCCGCTCGAGGTGATGCCGCTGTACGTGCGCGCGGGAGCGATCCTTCCCGAGCAGCCGCTGCGCCAGCATACGGGAGAAGCAGCGGAAGGGCCGCTGACGCTGAAGGTGTACGCGGGCGGCGAAGGAAGCTTCTCGCTGTTCGAGGACGATGGGAAGACGTTCGGCTACGAACAAGGCGCATACCGTCTGCGGGAATTCGTCTGGACGGAGTCCGGCGGGGAACGGACGCTGTCCGCTCGGCTGCTGCATGATGGGCTTCGGGAAGAGGCGGCCGTCGGGCTAGAGGAACCGGCAGGAGCAGCGGCCAGCGAGTTGATGATCGCTATTGCGGGCCTCGGATCCGAGCCGGCGTCGGTTGTTCTGAACGAAGGGGATAAGCCGCTGGATTGTCGTTATGATTCGGTTCGCGGAATATTCGAGATGACGCTGCCGAACAAGCGGGAGTTCCGGTTGACGCTGCAGTTGTCATAAGTTAGTCCGCGGATAGAGGGAGACTGACCGGCCATTCGGTCTCGTTCAAAGTTCATACATGTTGTCCTAATAGGCAGTCGGCATGGCTTGGAGCCATCGTCCGGCTGCCTATCTGTATATGCTGGAACTTAAGATTCGTAAGATCGCACCTGCTTCGTTTAAGATCGCACATCGTTATGTAAGCGATTGCAAATTATGATAGACAGGAAAGCCATTCATTGGGGAGGTTATGAGGGCATGGCTCGATTCAAATCTTGGTTCGCCGGGTTGATGGCGGCGCTGCTGCTCTTCTCCGCGGCTCCCGTGTTCGCGGACGAACCGGCAGCAACCGATCCCGGATCGACAGACCTTACCGACATATCGGTTCATGACGAGTCGCATTCTTACGTACGCATCAAGAATAAATGGAAGAGCAATTATCTGTACGAAGCGTCGGACGGCAACGTTCTATACGGCTTCACGGCGCCGGAGGACGAGGCCGCTTATTGGCTGATCGAGGACGGGCCAGACGGCAGCACGAAGCAGATTAAGAATGCGAAGACGGGGAACTACATCTCGATTGCCGATACGCCTATGCGCCGCGCGCCATTGACGGCGAAGCCTGCCGCAGACAGCGCCGCGGAGCAGTGGTACATCGAGAATATCGGCGGCGGGGGATTCGTGCTATTCAAGAGCGCTACGGCGCCGTCCTCTTCGAATTTGGTCATTCATGAAGAAGACCAGTTAGGCTTCGCAGAGGCGAGCAGCGATATTAACGTGAACTTCGATAGTCCGCAATGGGTGCTTGAACCGACGGATACGCCTCCCGCAGTTCATCCGGTCAGAATCGTTAATTATACGGCAGCGGACGCCGGCGCCGATTACCTGTACGAAGACGAGAACGGCGCAATCCGGCACGGCGTCATCCCTGCCGACGGCGGCTCCTCTGTCCTGGCGGCGACGTATTACCAATGGACGATTGAGGATTACGACGGGCACAAACGCATTCGCAACAATGCGACCGGTCACTACTTGACGGCGGGGAACCCGGCGCAAGGAACGGCGGGAACGTCCGACGCGTCGAGGGAAGACCAATGGATGTTCCGGGAATCCGATCAATACGACGATTATATTGCGATTCAGAGCGCGTCGAAGCCGGTTGATTATTTGAACATCCAGGAAGACGACGGCCGCGCCCGCTCCGGCGCCGTCGATCCGGCATCGGACTCGGCGCAATGGATGCTTGAGGACCCTGAGGCGGCATCGCCGGACTACGTCCGCATCCAGAACGTCTGGCAGTCGTTCGTCTTGTACGAGGACGAGAACGGCGATCTCAAGTACGGCAACCAACGGACGGACCAAAGAGACCAGTGGCGGATCGTTAAGTACGAGGGCCGCAAGCTCTTCGTCAACCGGGCGACCGGCCGCTACCTCTCGACGCCGGGGACGGACGGCCGTCTGAAGCTCGTGCCCCATTCGGAGGACGAGGCGCCGGCGACGAATTTGATCTGGAGCGCCAAGTCGCTGGGGGACGGGATCAAAGTCATTCGCAATGTGACGGACCCGGCGCCAACGGGAGATCAAGGACGGCTGATTAACCTGCAGAACTTGACCAAGTATGCGGAGTACGCGTCAATCAACCCGAATTGGGGCAGTCCGCAATGGCTGTTCGTTCCGGTGCCGCCGGATTCGCCGGCGACCGTTCGGTTCATTAGCGCGTCCGGCCAGGCGCTCTATGAGGCGCCGACCGTCAACCCGGACGTCGGCGTCGTGAAGTACGGCGATGTTCCGGTCACCGACCGATCGTCGATTTGGGCTTTGACGGCGTCGCCCGACGGGAATTATTGGGTCATGAACGCGGCGACCGGGCACCACCTGTCCTTGCAGAACTTCGCGGTCGACGAAGCCGCGGCTGCCGCTTCACCGGCGCAAGCGACGCAAGAGTTCTACGAAGTGTGGGGAAGCGCGAAATGGCATATTGAGGGCACAGCGGACACGCCGGGCGTCATTAAGAATACGGCCTGGAGCCAGCGCGTCCTCCAGTTGGACGGCAACGGGAACGTCAAAGCGACCTATAACGAGGATGACAATGCGAAGTTCAGCGTAGTGCCGGCCGCCGTCACCCCGCCGATGCCGGACGGGCCGATTCGGATTCAGAACCGTTCCAGCCAGCTGTATCTCTTCGAGCAGAATGGCATTGCGAGATACGGCGACCTGGAAGAATCGAACGGCTACAGCCATTGGATCGTGGAGCGGGACGGATCGGCGGTCCGCATCAAGAACCGGGCGACGGGCCATTACCTGCAAGTGACGCCTGACTACGCGTACATCATCGCCGCCGATGCGCCGGAAGAAGCGCAGGCCGCAGCTTGGTCGCTTGAAGCGGCGCCGGACGGCAGTCACTGGCTGGTTCGCAGCTTGAACGGCAGCTTCAACGACGAATATATCAACGTGGAAAATGGGTTCGGCTACGCCGAAAGAGGGCTGTATTTGACCTCCTTCGAGTCGGTGCAATGGGACTTCGCGGCGGCGCCTGAAGCGTTCGAGACGCCGAACATGGACGGGGGCCGCAACGAGATCACGTCGACGCCGGTGCAGGACGATACGAACTATGTTCGAATCTCGAGTGCCTATAACGGCGCGGCCGGGTACCTGACGGAGATCGACGGCGCGGCGGCGCTGGCTGCGACGGACGGAGGCGAGGCTTCGCAATGGCTCGCCGAAGACTTCAACGGCCGCAAGCTGCTCAAGAACCGTGCGACCGGCCACCTGCTCGCGGCGGGCGAGGGCGGCGAACTCGCCGTCGCGGATCCCGCCCGGAAGACGGACGCGGCCGCGCAGTGGTCGATCGCCGACTTGCTCGGCTACAAGACGATCCGCAGCGAAGCGGCGGACGCGGCGCCGGCGCTGGCGATGGAAGCGGGAGCCGTCCGGCTGGATGCTTCGGCAGACCGGGATGCCGCGCTTTGGGCGTTCGATCCGGTCGCGGCGGACGCGAAGTACGAGGCGGAGGACGCCTTCCAAGGCGGAGGCGCGCATACGTCCGAGAGCGTGAAGGGATACTTGGGCACGGGTTACGTTGACGGCTTGAACGCAGGCGGCGCCAAAGTCTCGTTCGCCGTGAATGCCCAATCCGCCGGCAGCTATTCCTTGTCACTGCGCTATCTGAACGCGAGCGGCGCCCGCAGCGCGCTGGACATGTACGTGAACGGCCTTCGCGCCGGGACGGTCATGCTGCCCGCTTCCACAGGCTGGGCGAATCTTCCGCTGAGCGCGGATCTGCGCACGGGCATCAACACGATCTCGCTGCAGGCGGGCGGCAGCGCCCGCTTCGCCGCGGCGATCGATTCGCTGACAGTTAAGGACAGCGTGAACAAGAACTACCGCGGCGCTACCATGCCTTATACGACCTATGAAGCCGAGCACGGTGATACGAACGGCACGATACTGGGGCCTTCGAGAACCTATCTCGATGTTGCATCCGAGGCATCAGGACGGCAGGCGGTGAAGCTGGACCAGACAGGGCAATACGTCGAGTTCCGAACGGCTAAGGCGGCCAACTCGATCGTGCTGCGCTTCTCCATTCCGGACAGCGCGAACGGGACGGGAACGCAGGCGACGCTTGGCCTATATGTGAACGGCGAGTTCAGGCAGAAGCTGCAGCTTAACTCCAACTACGCTTGGGAGTACGGAAGCTATCCTTGGTCCAACAATCCGCAGGATGGAAGCCCGCACCGCTTTTTCGACGAGATGCACGCCTTGATCGGCGACGTGCCGGCGGGCGCGACGATCACGCTGAAGATGGATGAAGACAGCGCGGCGGAATATTATATCGTCGACTTCGCCGAACTGGAGCAAGCGGACGGTCCTTACGCCATGCCGGACGGATTCGTGCCGGTAACCGATTATGGAGCCGTCGCGGGAGACGGCGCCGACGACACGGCGGCCTTCAAGGAAGCGATGGCCGATGCCAAAGTGCAGGGCAAGGGCGTCTGGTTCCCGCCAGGAGAGTTCGACCTGGCCGACGGCCTGATCGACCTGGATCAGGTGACGATCCGCGGCGCGGGAATGTGGCACACGCAGCTGAACGGGGCGAAGTTCTTCGGCAAGGGCGGGGGCGTCCAGGTGTACGATCTGCTTATCGATGTCGGCATTAACGTGAGGGACGACGAAGCGCACACGAACGCGTTCGAGGGCGCATTCGGACCGGGATCGGCGCTCCAGAACGTCTGGATCGAGCACGCCAAGGCGGGTCTCTGGCTGACAGCCAAAGACGGGGCCGAGATGTCGGATCGGATCACGGATGGCCTCTACATGGTCGGCCTGCGGATTCGCAATCTGATGGCCGACGGCATTAACTTCAGCGTCGGCACGAGCAACAGTCTGATGGAGCAGAGCGACGTGCGCTATCCCGGCGACGACGGCATCGCCATGTGGTCGGCCGAAGGAAGGGCAAGCGTCAACAATACCGTCCGCTTCAACACGGTATCGCTTCCTTGGCTGGCGGATAATATCGTCGTATTCGGCGGTACCGATAACAAGATTCAGGACAATATCGCGCTTGACACGATTACGAAGGGCGCGGGCATCGCGGTGTCGACCCGGTTCAATCCCGTCTCGTTCGCTGGAACGACGGTCGTGGAGCGCAACACGATGATCCGGACAGGCAGCTACAGCTCCGATGTCGGCAGCGATCTGGGCGGCCTGTGGATCGCGGCCGAAGAGAAGGATCTGACCGGGCCGATCGTCATCCGCGATAACACCGCCATCGACAGCAAGCTTCAGGGGCTGTCCATAACGGGGGCCTACACTGTCGAGGACGTGCTGCTTCAGGACAATGTGTTCGATAGTGCGGGCACCAAGGGCGTTGAAGCGGCTCCGACCGTCCGCGGCGGCGTCACGGTCGACAACCTTATCATTCGCAACGCCAGAATAGCGGACGTCGCGAACGGTGCGCCTGACGCGTTCGAATTCCGCGAAGTGAACGAAGGCTTCGCGAACGGGCCGAAGCCGTTCGCGGTCGAGTGGAGCGACGGATCGACCGGCCGCTTCTCGTTGAAGGCAGGCGCTAAGGCGCAAGTCAAAGTGAAGGATTCGTCCGGCGCGGACGTGACGGATCAAGCCGACTTCGCGACGACCGAGCCGGCGATCGCTTCCGTGAGCGACAGTGGGACGGTCACGGGCCTGAAGGTCGGGGAGACGCGGCTTCAAGTCGCTTACGGGGATGCAGCGCGAGAATATACGTTGAGCGTAACGGCGAACGATTCCGTTCCAGGCGGCGGTAAGGGCGGAGGCTCGGATGGCGATGCCGGCGGAGAGGCGCCGGCATCGCCGGCCGGCCCCAATGCCGGAGACAACGACCGGAAGCTGATGGAGTCGAAGGACAGCGTCATCGTCTTCGAGATCGGTCCATCGTCGGATCGGGAGGGAGAAGCGCCATTCACGATCGGCGGGCTCCGGTCAGCGGCCCAAGCGAACCCGACTGCGGCGATCGAGCTCCGCTCGGGCGAATTATCTTGGCTGGTCCCGATGTCTCTGATCTCCAAGCTTATCGGGACTCGCGACGCTCTTGATGCGGATTTGCAATGGACGTTTAAGCTGCGACAAGCGAACGGAGCTTCTGCAGAGCAAGTTCGGGATAAGGCCGGTTCCTTGGGCATGCGGCTGATCGGTCGACCGGTTGAATTCACGATCGCGCGGGAGAGCGAGGACGGGGTTGAAGAGGTCGTCAACTTTGGCGGCAGCTATGCCGCGAGAACGTTAACCCTAGACGAAGAACTGGATCCGGCTACGGCAACGGCGCTGCTCTACAATCCGGTGAAGGGAACCTTCCAGTTCGTCCCGGCTGTCTTCGAGACTCTCGGCGGGAAGACTGTCGTCACGATCAAGAGCGCGTTGAACGGGCTCTTCGTCGTCGCCGATCATCCGGCACCCGCATTCGTTGACGTTGGCAGCCACTGGGCGGCGGACACGATCCGGATGCTGGCTTCGAAGACGATCGTGCAAGGCGTATCGGCCGACACATTCGCGCCGAATCGACCGGTCACGCGCGCTGAATTCACCGTGCTGCTCATCCGGGCGCTCGGTTTGCGGGCGGATGGCGCGGCAAGGGCTTACGGCGATGTCTCCTCATTCGACTGGCATGCCGAAGCCATCGCTGCTGCCTCCGAATACGGGTTAGTTCAAGGCATGTATGATGGCGCTTTCCGTCCGGGGGGCGAGATCACCCGCGAGCAGATGGCGGTCATGGTCGCGGCTGCGTATAGGCTCATTGCGGGAGAGACGTCTTCTGCCGCTCCTGCCGCAAGCTTCTCGGATAGCGGCGACATTCACGCTTGGGCGGCGGACGCCGTTCAACTGGCGATTAATAGCGGATTGATGCGAGGCCAGAGCGAAGGCGCGTTCGCCCCGCTCGCCACGGCGACCCGCGCCGAAGCGGCGACGGTTATCCGACGTTTGCTGGAGGCTGGGCAATTCATGAACTAGTTTAGAAGAGAATGGATAGAGAGGCCGCTATCTCGCGCCGCGAGCGGGCGGCTTCTCTTTTTTTACCGCAAATGAAATTAACCAAACGGGTAGAGAATATCGGAACAGATGGTGTATAATGAGTTCCATTGATTATCGGACCCGGCGTTCCTGAGAGTGGATCGCCTTGCTTGACTTGCATAATAACGAATGGGACGGACCCCTGACTGCGCCACAGTCGCTATATAAAGAGAGAAATATGGGGAGAGGAGAGCTTCTTTAGGTGTACGCAAAATTGAAAAATGCTTGGTTCTTCAACGTTCGCAAGGACATTCTGTCCGGCATGACCGTCGCTTTGGCATTGATTCCGGAGGCGATCGCCTTCTCGATTCTGGCCGGCGTCGATCCCATGGTCGGCTTGTACGCTTCCTTCTGCATCGCCGTCACGATCTCGCTGGTCGGAGGACGGATGGGCATGATCTCGGCGGCGACCGGCGCGATGGCCTCCCTTATGGGGCCTATTATTGCCAAATACGGCATCGAATATTTATTCGCCGCTTCCATTCTGACAGGCATTCTTCAATATGTAATGGGATTGTTGAAATTCGGCAAATTATTTACCTTCATTCCGCATTCGGTTGTCACCGGCTTCGTGAACGCATTAGCCATTCTCATCTTCATGGCGCAATTGACGAACTTCGAAGGCGCGAACTGGATCATGTACTTGATGGTCGCTGGAACGCTTGCGGTCATTTATTTATTCCCATTGTTGACCAAGGCGGTACCTTCCGCGCTTGTTGCCATCATTATCATGACCGCTCTATCGATGCTATTGCATCTGGATCTGCGGACTGTCGGCGACATGGGCGAGATCAAGCAGGCGCTGCCGTTCTTCCACCTGCCGGATATCGAGCTGTCGCTGCATGCCGTGTGGACGATTCTGCCGTTCTCGCTTGCGCTGGCGGTCGTCGGCATTACCGAATCGATGATGACCGCGTCGCTGGTGGACGAGCTGACGGAGACGAAGAGCGACAAGAACAAGGAGATTCGCGGCCAAGGCATCGCCAACGTCGTCTCCGGCCTGTTCGGCGGCATGGCGGGCTGCGCGATGATCGGCCAGACGATGATCAACGTCAAGTCCGGCGGCCGCTCGCGGCTCTCGACCTTCGTATCGGGCGTGTTCCTGCTGTTCTTGATTCTGGTGCTAGGCGACGTCGTCAAGCAGATTCCGATGGCGGCGCTGGTTGGCGTCATGTTCATGGTCTCGATCGGAACGTTCGACTGGAACTCGCTCCGCACACTTGTGAAGGTTCCTCGCGGCGATGCGTTCGTCATGATCGTCACCGTCGTGCTTGTCGTGATCACGTCGGACCTGGCGATCGGCGTCGTCACCGGCGTCGTGCTGAGCGCACTCCTGTACGGCTGGAAGTCGGCGCGCGTGCATGCGCACGCTTCGGTATCGGAAGGCGGCGTGAAGACGTACCGGATCACGGGGCAGATGTTCTTCGGCACAATGACTCGCTTCGCCGATCTGTTCGATTACAAGGGCGATCCGGACCGCGTCGTCATCGACTTCAGCGCGACTCATCTGTGGGACCATTCCGCCGTCACGGCTATTGCCAAGGCGGTTGCGAAGTACGAGCAGAACGGGAAGCGGGCGACCATCGCCGGCTTGAACGAAGAGAGCCAGGCGCTGGTTGACCGAAGCGGGCTAGCCGTACCGGCTGGGCATTGAGCAATAGCAGAGAGGCGGCTCTCCCGTGAAGGGTGGGGCCGCCTCTTTGTATAGCTTGCTCTCGCCTAATCCGGATAAACCTTCTTCATAAGCTCCACCACTTCATCTAGCGTGAGCCCGAACGATTGGTAGTAGGCGGCGTCGATGGCCATCTGCTTCGAGACCGTCTCGTCGCGGATGCGCAGCATCTCGTCGGGGGAGAATTCGGCTACGAAGCATCCTTTGCCCGTTACCGTGTGGATCAGACCGCAGCGTTCGAGCTCTTCCCAAGCCTTCTTGACGGTGATGACGCTAATGCGCAGCTCCAGAGCTGCTTGGCGAATAGGCGGCAGACTGTAGCCGCTCGGCAACTCGCCTTTGAGAATTTGAGCGCTGATCTGTTCGAACAGCTGCTGATAGATCGGTTTGTCCGAAGAATTCGATATGGCGATGTTCATTGGATCTCCACCCGTTGGAATCGTGCGACCGAGATGCGGTAAGCAATCCACGTAGAAGCAACAAAGATCACGATCCCTGCCGCCAGGATGGATGTTTGGATCGCCGCATTGTCAGCGCCGGATCCGTTGAAGAGGTCGGATACATAGGAGCTTTGAATCCCGACCCACTGGGCAATAACGGCAAATACCACAGCGGCGGCGATAGCTGTCATCTGCGCCGGACCGTATTTATACGCTGTCTTGTAATACATGGGGAACAAGAAGAGGTTGAAGATCGCCACCATGATGAAGCATAGCCCCCAGAATCCCAGATGCGGCGCGAAGAAATAATAGGTCAGATCCGGATAGAGGCGAATCGTGAACAAGCCGTAGATCATGGCCGTCCCAATATGCAGGATCTCCAGAATGACAATGACGGACATCCTTGCCTTCACCATATCCGGCTTGGTCACAGGCATCATCGTCGTGAAGAGCAGATCGTTCTGCGCTCTAAATTGGGCGAAGATATTCGGGATCGTGATCCAGAAGAAGTACATGACCACAATGAAGTAGATCCAACCCGGTACGAGCATTAAGGCGCCCATCAGCAACGGCATGACGAGAAACATCGGATTGACGCCTAACTTCAAATCCTTCATCAATAAGTTATACATGCGCAGCCTCCATCTTCGCGAAGTAGATCATGATCTCCTCAAGACTCGGCGTGGCTGCCTTGATGCCGGAGGAGGGATCGAAGTCTTGAGAACGGATCAATCCCGTGAAGCCGAACGAGTTCTTCTTGAACGAGATCAACCGATCCTTCACCTGGTTCAGCTGGTCTTCGCTGCCGTTCAGCAGGCGATAGGACTCCTTAAATTCTTCTTTCTCGGAGCTGTGGATGATCCGTCCGTTCTCGATGAAGGTGATGAAGTCCGCGCACTTCTCCAAGTCAGAGGTAATATGGGTTGAAAATAAGATGCTGATCTCGCCGTCTACGACGAGCTCTTGGAAGATATCAAGCAGATCGTCCCTTGCGACCGGATCGAGGCCGCTCGTCGGTTCGTCGAGAATTAGAAGCTTCGCGCCGTGAGATAGGGCGAGCGCTAAGCTGTACTTCACTCTCATTCCCGTCGACAGCTCGACGATCTTCTTGTTCTCGTCCAATTTGAATCTGCTCAGGTAGCTGTAGTAGGTGTCGTCGTTCCAATGAGTGTAGAACCTCTTCATGACGTCGGTTAACGTCTTCATCTTGCTTCGCGTATAGAAGTCGATGCCGCCGAAGGCGAATCCGATCTCCTGCTTCAACTCGAGCTCGTGTTCAGCCATGTTCTTGCCCAGAATGCGCACCTCGCCGCCATCCAGATGAAGCATGTTCAAGATCGACTTGATGGTGGTGGTCTTGCCCGCGCCATTCGCGCCAATGAAGCCCATAATGTAACCCTTCTCCAGTTGGAACGACACATCTCTCAGCTGAAAATTCGGATATACCTTAGTCAGATTGCGAACATCCAAGGCCAGCATGCCATACCTCCTCGTTGGATTGTGTATATCGTATATGCACAATATATCACTAGGGGTGAATGGAGTCAACAGGTTGGGGAAAGCTGCAGCACGGCGAAAGAGGCTATTGCTTTCTGACAAGCAACAGCCCCTGTTCTTATGACGCTGCCATTTCTCGTTCCTCCCATGCGTTGTCGTGACCATCTTAAGTTACGGCTGCGGCTTCAGCTTTCAGCCGTTCACGACGTTAACCGACGACCCGGAGAGGAAGCGGGCGACGTTGTCTACCGCGATGCCGAGCAGGCGGGTTCTCGCTTCGAGCGAAGCCCAGGCGATATGCGGCGTTATCATGCAATTGCGGGCTGTGAGCAGCGGGTTGTCGCTGCTCGGCGGCTCCGCCGACAGCACGTCCAGCGCGGCGCCACCGATGCGGCCTTCGTTCAAGGCGGCCGCCAAGTCCGCCTCGGCGATCAGTTTGCCGCGCGCCGTGTTCACGAGGAACGCGGTCGGCTTCATGAGAGCGAGCGCTTCGCGGCCGATCATGCCTTCCGTGTCTGCGGTCAGCGGGCAGTGCAGGCTGACGACGTCCGATTCGCGCAGCAGCGTCGCCAGATCGACCCGGCGGATGAACGGCGCGTCGTTGTCAGAAGCGATGCCCGATTGGCCTGCGGGGGCGCTTGGCTCCGCATAGTTGCCGCTGTCGACGGTGCCGCTGACACTTGATGCGATGGCTGAGCCGGGCCGTCCCGCCGCGATCACCTTCATGCCGAAGGCGTCCGCCAATTGCGCGGCTCGGCGACCGATCCGACCCAGCCCGACAATGCCGATCGTCTTGCCTGACAGCTCTACGAGCGGCGTCCGCCAATAGCTGAACTCCGGACTGCGCGACCAATCGCCCTGCCGGACCGACTCGCTGTGGAGCCCGACGCGGCTGCACAGCTCGAGCAGCAGCGCGAAGACGAACTGCGCCACGGACTCGTTCCCGTAAGCGGGCACGTTCGTCACGATGATGCCTTGCCGCTTGGCGGCTTCCACGTCGACGACGTCATAGCCGGTCGCGAGCACGCCAATGTACTTTAAATCCGGAAGCTTGGCGAGCGTCTCGGCTCTGAGCGGCGTCTTATTCGTCAAGAGAATCTCCGCTCCTTGGCTTCTCTCCACGATTTGATCCGCCGGCGTGCGGCCATGCACGACGACGTCGCCCAATTCCTCAAGCGAATCCCAGCTCAGATCGCCGGGGTTCAGCACATATCCGTCCAGCACTACGATTCTCATCCGTTGAATGTCTCCTTCGCCATGCATTATCTACTTATTTATCGTAGCCGAATTAGATCGGGGCAGCAATGCGGCAGGATCAGCTCATCGCTGCATGATTGGGGTGCCTTTCGCTGTTTAGCGCGGATTATCTAGTCCCCAGGTTCATCGGCCCTGTCTGTCTTCGACAGCGCGTCATATGGTAGAACAGGGTGGATTCGCACCTAATCCGAGTAGGTTGGAGATGAGCCCTTCGTGAACAACGCAAGCCGGCTGACCCTCATCATCGAGAAGAACAAGAGACGAGTGACGGCCAAGCTGCCGTTGTCAGGCGTTCGCCGAGTGGTCGTCGTTATCAATCATCAGTTCACCAATTCGCCGAATACGACGCAGATTGCGAGCGGAGCCGGCCGAAGCAGCGCGGCGGGCAACAATGCGGCGATCAACTCGCCCAAGGCACAGCAGCAGCAGAGCGTCGGAGCGGACGGAACAGCGGTTAACAAGGAGTTGGCAGGCTTCAAGCGGATCAAGGGCCGCCCCAGTGCGACTCCGCTGTTGTACCGGCCGCAGCCGGGCTCCGGCCAAGAAGTTGTTATTGTCCTTAACGATCAGATCGTGAAGCTGCCCAAGCGGAGCCGGAACGCTTCCGCGACTCAGGTGGCGAGCGGGGGAGGCGTCTTCAGCACGGGGGGGACGAACTCCGCCATCGAGAGCGCCGCTTCTAAGCAGCAGCACGCAGTCGGCGGCGGTGGAAAGGCCGTTAACAAACGAATTAGCAAACGGATCAAAGGGAGAGGCTAGATCTATTCAGAACGCGACCTCGCCCGAAGCCGGATGATCCGCGGCGTGATCACGCAATGTGGGGCGTGATCACGCAATGTGAGGCGTGATCACGCAATTGCGTGCGGGAAGCGGCGTGTTATGCCGTTTTGTGCGCACGAATCAATTTTTTCCAAAAAGGAGTTGTGAAAACTAACGTGATTAATTATTATAAAACTAATGATATTAGTTATCGAATAAAAGGAGCGATTGAGATGCGGACGATTCGCAAGGATACGGTGATCCAACTGACGTTTATGCCCCGCTTTTTCCCCGTAAGTGCTTATTTGGTAGAAGAGGAAGACAGCCTGACGTTGATTGATGCTGCGCTGCCGTATGGGGTGAAGGGCATTCTCCAAGCGGCGGCGCGCATCGGCAAGCCGATCGCGCGAATCGTCCTTACGCATGCCCATGGCGACCATATCGGCGCATTGGATGCCCTGAAGAAGGAGCTGCCCGAGGTGACAATCTACATCTCGGCGCGCGACGCCAGGCTGCTCGCCGGCGACAAGAGCTTGGACGCGCATGAGCCGTCTATGCCGATTCGCGGAGGAGTGCCGAAGCCCGGCAAGATCGCCTCGAAGCCGGACGTTCTGCTGTACGACGGCGATCGCGTCGGCTCGTTACTGGCGATCTCGACGCCGGGGCACACGCCGGGCTCGATGTCCTTCCTCGACACGCGCAACCGTGCGCTTATCGCCGGCGATGCGATGCAGACCCGCGGCGGCGTCGCGGTGACGGGACAGCTGAAGCCGTGGTTCCCGTTCCCGGCGATGGCCACATGGAACCAGGAGGCTGCGCTGGACAGCGTTCGCAAGCTGCAGCAATTGAAGCCGTCTCTGCTCGCAGTCGGACACGGCCGTATGCTGAGCAGCCCTTCGCAAGCGATCGAACGCGCTATTGCGGAGGCAGAACGCACCATTACAACGCAAAGGAGCGACTCCATTCATGCCTCGAATCGGTCTTGATCTGCCGACGTTGCTGACTGCCGCTGCAGAGATCGCCGACCGCGAAGGGTTCGAAGCGGTCACGCTGGCTTCGCTCGCGCAGAAGCTGCAGATCCGTTCGCCCTCGCTGTACAACCACATAGCCGGTCTGCCGGACTTGCGCCGTCATCTCGCGCTCCGCGGATTGGCGACGCTCTCCGCCCAGCTTGAGCAGGAAGTCGCCGGCTGTACCGGAGACGATTCGATTCGCGCTTTCAGCCGCACGTATGTCGCCTTCGCCCGCACGCATCCGGGACTGTACGAAGCGATCCAGCGGGCGCCGGCCCCGGACGACGAACTGCTGCAGCAAGCCGGAGGCCGAGTGCTGGACCAAGTATATCGTGCGATGACCAGCTACGGGCTGGAGGGAGACGCCGCCGTTCACGCGGTGCGGGCGATCCGAAGCTTGCTGCATGGCTTCGTCACGCTGGAGCGGCAAGGGGGCTTCGGCATTCCGCTTGATCTGGACGTGACGTTTCGCCTTATGGTGGATACTTTCCTGGCCGGCGTCAAGGCGATGAGGACGGGGGAAGGATGAGTTGAGCGACAAGCGGGCATCTAGGTCGCTGAGGCTGTAGATCTCCGCCGCTGCGGTTCGCGTACAGCTGCCGAACGGCGAACAAGCCGCGCGCGAACCGCGTGCGGCGTGAAGAATTCGATCTAATCGCCTACATGGATGCGGAATCGGCAATCCCGCCGAGAGAAGGCGATCTAATCGCCTACATGGATGCGGAATTGGCAAACCCGCCGAATGAAGTCGATCTAATCGCCTACATGGACGCGGAATCGGCAAACCCGCCGAATGAAGTCGATCAGATCGCCTGCATCCGCTACATCGCCGGGATATCGTTCGCCGCAGTCACTCGGCGACTCCCCCTTACTCCTGCGCCGTCAGGATGACCGGTCCGTCCTTCGTGATCGCGACCGTGTGCTCGAACTGCGCGGACAGCTTGCCGTCCATCGTGCGGGCGGTCCAGCCGTCGGCGTCGATCTTCATCCGCCAGGTGCCGGCGTTCACCATCGGCTCGATCGTCAGCACCATGCCTTCCTTCAGCCGGAACCCCTTGCCCGGCGTTCCGACATGGATGAAGCTCGGGTCCTCGTGCAGCTCGCGGCCGACGCCGTGCGCCGCCAGCTCGCGCACCATGGAGAACCCGTTCGCCTCCGCGTGCTTCTGCAACGGATACATGGCGTCGCCGATCCGGTTGCCGACGACGGCATTGGCAATGCCGATGTCCAGGCATTCCTTCGTGACGCGCATCAGCTTCTCCGCTTCCGGCGACAGCTGGCCGACGCCGTACGTCCAAGCCGAATCCCCGATCCAGCCGTCTAGCTGCGAGACGATGTCGATCTTGACGAGATCGCCTTCCTTCAGCGGGTTCTTGTTCGGGAAGCCGTGCGCGATCACGTCGTTCACCGAAGCGCAAGTGGCGTATTTGTAGCCCTTGTACCCCTTCGTATAGGCTTTGGCGCCGGCCTTGCGCAGAATGTCCTCCACCAGCTCCTCGATGTCCCAGGTGGACACGCCTGGCCGGATCATCTTCGCGATCTCGCGATGGCAGGCGGCGACAATCGCGCCCGCCGGCTTCATTTGTTCAATCTCGCTAGGCGATTTCAAAGTAACCATTCGTTACCAAACCCCTCTCGTAATACACCGCATCAACACCGCATCAACACCGCATCAACACCGCATCAACACCGCATCAACACCGCATCAACACCGCATCAACACCGCATCAACATCTGCATCAACATAACACCCGCTACATCTTCCGCTCGCCGAATCCGGCCAGCAGCCGATCGGCGATCTTCGCGGCATCGAGCTCCCGGCGTCCATGGTACAGCCACAACCCGGCGCAGCCTGTGAGCGATCCGATCAGCACATTCGCATTCTCCAAGGCGGAGGCTTCATCCTCCGACGCCTGCAGCGCTTCGATCACCGGCCGGTAGAGCTCGGCTTCGAACCGGGCCGGGAGGCGGCCGACCAGCTCGGGCGGCAGCTGATGGAAATTTTCAGACGCCATCTTGTACAAGATAAACACCATCGGTTCCTCCGCCCACAGCGTCAGAAGCCCGACCGTCCATGCTCGGAGCCGTTCCGGAAGCGGCCCGCCGTCTGCGAGCGTCCGCGCGGACAGCTCAGAAGCCGAGTCGAGCGCGCTGGCGAGCAGCTCGTGGAACAGCTCATATTTGTTCTTATAGTAATGGTAGACAGTGCCGTACCCGAGGCCTGCTTGTGCGGCCACGTCGCGCATCTCGAAGCTCATGCCCCGCTGCAGGTACACCTCCGCCGCCGCGCTCTGAATCTGGCGGATGCGAGTTAAGCGAATAGCTTCGTTCTGTTCCTTCGTCCGCGGCGACATAGGGAACCTCCCGTATTTTTTTGACCTGCTGTCATGTCAATATAAAATTACGCCTGTTGCCCCCAAGAGTCAAGTCCGCCGTCGATGTTACAGCATATGACCGGTACCTCAGCAGAGTGCGGCGGCTGCGCTGCGGACGATTTTGGACACTCTTGCGAGTGTGATAAGATAGGCCTAGAAGGAGGGAGCCCATTGGCAACGGTGAAAATATTCGGTGTTAGAGAGCGCATCCGCTCTTTCCGCGAGACGATCTCCGACATCATCCATCAATGTCTGGTCGAAGTGCTAGGGATCCCGGTGCATGCCCGTTATCAGCGATTCATCGGAATGAATAAGGATGACTTCGTGTTCCCGGACACTCGTTCCCCGAACTATACCATCATCGAGATCATGCTGATCGAGGGACAATCCGCGGAGACGAAGAAGAATTTGATTCAGCTCTTATATGAGAGAACCGCCGCTTGCGGCTTCAACGAGAAGGATCTGGAGATCGTGCTGATCGATGTGCCGCTGGCCAATTGGGGAATTCGCGGCGTCCCCGGAGACGAGATGGAATTGCCTTATCGGCTGGACGTATAGAGGGGGGCGGGCTGTTGATACGCGCGATTGTATTTGATTTTGACGGAACGATATTGGATACCGAGTCCGTGGCTTATGACGCTTATCGCGGGATATTTCAAGCGTATGGGCTGGAGCTGTCGCTGGAGAGATGGGCCCTTGGGATCGGCACGTGGGGCGCATTCGACCCTTACGTGGAGCTGGAGCAGGGGCTCGGACGAGCCGTCGATCGGCGGGAGATCAAACGCAATTACGAGCTGACTTATGCGGAGCGAGTGAAGAACCTGCTGCTTCGTCCGGGAGTCGTGGATACGCTGGAGGAGGCCAAGCGGCTTGGGCTGCGCATCGGACTGGCCACCAGCTCGCGCCGCAGCTCGGTCGAGCCGCATCTGCGGGACTATGGGCTCATGCATTACTTTGAAGCGATCCATACGGCGGACGAGGTCGCCAAGGTGAAGCCCGATCCGGCGCTCTATCGTCTTGCCGTCGCGTCGTTAGGCGTTCAGCCGTATGAGGCCGTCGCCATCGAGGATTCGGTCAACGGCTTGCGCGCCGCCAAAGCGGCCGGCCTGTACGGCGTCGCGGTGCCGAACCCGCTCACGGCGTTCATGGACTTCGCGGAAGCGGATCTTGTGCTGCCGTCGCTCGCGGAGCAGCCGCTGCAGGAGTGGATCGGGCGGTTGGGGGCTCGTTAATAGGATAAGAGGAAGAAGAGAGCCGTATCGATCGGGCAGGCGCCCCGTCGGAACGGCTCTTGCTTATGTCTCGTTAAACTCCCTCGAAATGATTCCTTCGTCACATCTAAACTAAGGGGTGGAAGTCGGTCTTTCTAACGGATTGGGTCCGAGCCCTTTTGTTTAACGCTTCCCGATACTCCGTGCTTCTTTTCCATCCTGCGAATTCATCAACTGGCGAGCTTCTTTATCAACGTTGTGGTGGTGAAGGGCCCTGACAGCTGAATTGGTCATCACCATACACATCGTCATGAGATAGAGAAAACGCCTTAGACGGGGGCGCCCGCGTTTGCTGAGTGCTATTTTCCCAGACCACTTGCCTGAGCTCGCTTCCGTCAGGTTCAGGCCAGCATGGCGTAGCAAGGCGTTTCCATGCGCATACCCACTCAGATCACCGGCTTCGCCTAGTACCCCTGCTAAACTCGTCGCATTAACGCCAGGAATGGCAAGTAACATGCAGCTTGTAGGCGTGCAGAGCTTTCGTCGCGCCGACGCTACGCTTCGCCAGAGCAATAAGTTGCTCTGCCCGACGCATTCCGGAATGACGCTTCACATGTTGCTTCCAACCGGCAATGACTTGGTCTGTCGTTAACCGGCTAATCTCCTTTGGGAGAGAAAACAGACGTAAGGTGACTAAGGCACTCGTGCAGGTGAGGATTTTAAAGACTTGTCGCAATTCAGGAAAGACGATGTCGACCCAGCGATGAATTTGATTCACGGCGGCTTAACCAGTAATGGCCGGTGAGCTCCATACCAACGATTACTTTGCTGAGATTACAAGATATGAATAGGTCTTGAATCCAGAGACCAAACGCTTTAAAGCCTTCACCGAGGCTACCGAACTCAAGCGGACGACCGAGTGCAATACCTCGGAAACTGACGGCGCGAGCAACATGAGCCTCCTGAGCGATGTCTACGCCGACGACGAGATGGGAGGAGGAAATGTTTTCAATGAGTTGATTTTGCTTGTCCTGGGTCTTAAACTTCATAGTAGAGCGACCTCCGGCGCTCGTTTTATTTCAAACGCCGAAATAATCAATTTACAGGAATTCTATCGGGGAACGATAGCTAAATGCATACACAAAGGCAGCCGGTCTGGAATGATCGGCTGCCTTTGCTCAACTAAAGGGCAGGATAGTTTAACAAGATACAACAATGTATTGGTCATGGATACAGTCCGATAAGCAGTTTATCACTATTATTAAGCTGGATACATTTAGGTATTATGCTTTACTGTGAAGGGTAACTAGGTAACCGTCTGGGTCGGCAAATGTAAAGGTTCGCCCGAATGGTCCATCTATTGGTGCGGATGTAATCTTTACGCCTGCTGCAATAAGCTTGTCGTGGATGTCTTGCGAATCAGGGGCATGAAGCCACAGAGCGACACCAAGTCCAGGCTGAGTACCTGAACCGAGTTCTATTCCTGGCATTAGGTCACGAAGTGCAAATGCAATAGGCTTTGTTTCAAAGACCACAGCATGAGGTGGCCCCGCCTGTGAGCGGACCAGTCCGAGATAGTTTTGATAGAATTCCGCAGAGCCTTCAAGATTGCTCACTTGAAGTGAAATGAAGTCGGGTCCAATCGCTGACATAATTAATGTCCTCCTTTGCTCGTGGGTCATTCGCCACACGGCAGTCTATGAACGTGCATCAACTAACGTGAGTTTACTAAGCATTTGCAACCTTTGGTGCACCATTCGTTTCATTATAAAGTCATGTAAGTAACCTCGCTTTCAATTTGTATATCTTGATTTTACAAGACCCCTACTGCCAACAGTATGTCAGTAGCGTTCTTTCATTTTTTCGATTTCTTCTCTTACTCGGTTTTTGAAGGATTCAGGTTCAGTGACCACCACATCTGCCCCCCACCCAAGAATCCAAGACAGCAATTCTTCCGGTTGACGGACACGAAAAGTGACATGGTAACCGTCCTCTTTAGATTCGGCAGTCTCCATATAATAGTTGTTTGCTTCTTCAACTTTATCAGTGATTTCTGAATTAAAAAGTGCACAGACCCGTATGCTACGGGTATCCTTCGGCCGATAGGATTGAAGGTTGAAGTTATCGGGAGTTTGAAACGTATCATCAGTCACGGTAAGGTCACTGATCCGAGAGACTCGAAAATGACGAATATCCTCCCGTAGGTCACAGAAAGCAAGTAACAGCCAGCCATTCTGCTCGTCATGTGCCAATCCGAATGGCGATACAGTTCGCACAGTTACCCGGTTCCCATCAGCTCCAGCAACCCGCTTGTGATATGTGAAACGAAGTTTCTTGCCCTCCAGCATGGCTTCACGAATGATTCCCAGGTTTACTTTCTCCCGTGTCATTATGGCCATTTCATCTTTTTGGAGCAGACGGATGCTCCCTTGTATTCGGTTTGTCTCCTCACGGATGGATCGAGAAAGAATTGCTTCTATTTTTCTGTGGGAAGAACGAGCACTATTGCGATATGCAGGATCAAAACGTTTTTCTATGAATTCAGCTCCAAGAAGAAGTGATACTGCCTCTTCTACAGTAAAACTAATTGGTGGAAGAAAATAGCCTTCCATCAAAGAGTATCCTAATCCTGTCTCACCAACTATGGGAACACCTGCTTCACTTAGAACCTGCATATCACGATAGACCGTTCTTATACTGACCCCTAATACCTCTGCTAATTCATCGGCTGTCAGTAATTTGCTTCGCTGTAATTCCATCACAATAGCTAAAAGACGCTCTGTTTTATTCAATTGAAGCTGCACTCCCTTGTTTGAATTCAACCATTCATAATATCTTTCGGCTGCCTTTGCTAAACTAAGAGATGCTTCCGTCTATGTTGTCAGCTGGCGCGGCGCCCTCGCTGCGGAAGCGCGTCGGCGGCACCCGCTTGTGCGCCTTGAACAGCTTGCTGAAGTAATAAATATCGCTGAAGCCCGCCATCGAGGCGATCTCGGAGATGCTCAGGCTGGAGTGGCGCAGAAGCGTCTCGGCTTTGCCGATGCGGACGAAGTTGACGTAGTCGGAGACGGTCTTGTTCGTCAGCTCTTTGAACTGGCGAGAGAAGTGATAGCGGCTGAGCGAGGCGATGGCCGCCAGCTGTTCTACGCTAATTTTCTCACCATAATGCTCTTCGATATAACGGAACACCGGACCGAACCGCTCCAGATGGCGAAGCCGCGCGGAGAACGCCTGCGGCGATTGGCTCTCCTGCACGTAGTTGCGCAGCAGAAGCGCGAGCAGCCGGTACAGGCACGATTTGACCGCGAGCTCGTAGCCGAATTCCCGGGACGTATATTCGCGAATGAGGGTGTCGATGCACTCGGACACGGCCGGGTCGCCGGAGATGCGGCTGGCGAACATGATCCGGTTCTGGGTGATCGGCATGATGTATTTGGTCTCGACGGCGTCGGGGGACTGGCTGTGCAGCAGAGAGGGATCTAGAATAACCGCAAAATAAAACAAATGATCCGACAGGCTGACGCCATGGTGCAGGTCCGTGCTGTTCACGACGATCAGATCGCCCGGACCGACGTCATAGGTGGAGGAGTTGCACGTAATGCGGGCCTCTCCCTCGACGAAATACAAAAATTCGAGGTGCTCGTGCCAGTGATAAGGGAACGTCGTCGCTCCATATTGGTCGAATCGGCAATGGTGAAGCTTCATCGGGAAGTGGGGATCCGGCATGGGCATCGGTTCCCAAAGCGCGATCGGCTTATCCAACTGCGTCGCCTCGATTCCGCAAGTTATTACAAAAGGACAGCACAGGGATTCATGGCTGTTCGTTTCCTCTCATTTTATAGTACATGGTGAAGGTTGAAAAGAATGAGAGGAGCGATAGACGTTGGCAGATCAGGTAAGAGTCGCCGTCATCGGCGCGGGCTCGATCTCGGAAGCGCATTTGGAAGCCTACAGGAACAACTCTCTCGCCGACTTGGTTGCGGTTAGCGACGTGAACGGAGCTCGCGCGCGGGCGGCCGCGGACAAGTACGGCGCCCCGAAGTCATACGCCGATTATCGCGAGCTTCTGGCCGATCCGGACGTGGACGCGGTTAGCATCTGCACCTGGAACAACACGCATGCGGAGATCGCGATCGCCGCTCTGAACGCGGGCAAGCACGTGCTGGTCGAGAAGCCGCTCTGCCTCACGGTCGAGGAAGCGCTCGCCGTCCAGCAAGCCGTCCGTTCGTCCGGACGCCTGCTGCAGGTCGGCTTCGTCCGCCGATACGACCCGAACGCGCAGCTGCTGCGCCGATTCGCCGAGCTGGGCGAATTCGGCGACATCTACTATGCCAAGGCGTCTATTCTGCGCAGGCTGGGCAATCCCGGCGGCTGGTTCGCCGACGCGAAGCGCTCCGGCGGCGGGCCGCTGATCGATATCGGCGTGCACGTCATCGACCTGTGCTGGTACTTGATGGGCAAGCCGAAGGTCGTCTCGGTGAGCGGCAACGCCTATCGCGAATTGGGGAACCGCCAGAATGTGAAGGGGCTGTCCTTCTACAAGGCTGCGGATTACGATCCGTCTCTCAACACGGTGGAAGATTTGGCGAACGCGCTGATCCGCTTCGAGAACGGGGCCTCGCTCTACGTCGACGTCAGCTTCACGCTTCATCTCGAGAAGGATGAGAGCTCGGCGAAGCTGTTCGGCACGAAGGGCGGCTTCGAGGTCATTCCGGAGCTGAAGATTATCACGGAGAAGCATGACACGATTCTGAACGTGACGCCGCAGGTCGACCATGCGGGCTTTGACTTCCGGGCGGCGTTCCAAGGGGAGATCGATCACTTCGTCGATTGCGTCCGGGAGGGGCGGGAGCCGATCAGTCCGGTGGAAGACGGCGTCGAGATCATGAAGATTCTGTGCGGCGTCTACGAGTCGGCGAGGCTTGGCCGCGAGATCCGGTTCGATGCCGGGGAGGAGCAGGCATGAAGCTGGGAGTCAGCACGTACAGCTTGTCGCGGGCGATGGCTTCCGGGGAGATGAGCGTGACCGACGCCATCCGCTGGATCGCCGAAGCGGGCGGGCAGCATGTCGAGATCGTGCCGTTCGGCTTCAGCCTGACGGACAATCCGGAGTTGATCGGGAGCATCGTTCGCACGGCGGCGGAGACGGGGCTTGAGGTATCCAATTACGCCGTCGGCGCGAACTTCGTGACGGACGACGAGGCGGCGTTCGAAGCGGAGATCCGGCGGGTGATGGGCGAAGTGGACATCGCCCGCGCTTTGGGCGCGAAGCGGATGCGGCACGATGTCGCGCGCCGGGAGGGCGGGACGTCCGCGATGTTCGTGCGGGAGCTGCCGAAGCTGGCGGAGGCTTGCCGGCGAATCGCCGACTACGCCGCGCCATTCGGAATTACGACGAGCGTCGAGAATCACGGCTACTACGTCCAGCACAGCGATCGCGTGACGGCGCTGGTTGAAGCGGCCGGCCGTCCCAACTTCCGCTTGACGATGGACGTCGGCAACTTCATGTGCGCGGACGAGGAGTCGGTCAGCGCGGTCAAGAAGACGATCTCTTACGCTTCTATGGTGCATTTGAAAGACTTCTACCTGCGCCCGGCATCCCGCGATCCGGGAGAGGGCTTCTTCCGGACGCTGTCGGGCAATTACCTGCGCGGAGCGATCGTAGGACAGGGCGACATCGATATGCGCGAGGCGCTTCGCGTCGTGAAGGCATCGGGCTACGATGGCTATGTCTCGATCGAGTTCGAGGGCATGGAAGAATGCAAGCTCGGCACCCGGATCGGGCTCGCGAATGCGCGGCGGATGTGGGATGAAGTGTAGGCTGGTTTGTGGGATGAGGTGTAGACTGCGGATTGGAGGTGAGATGTAGGCTGAGGCTGAGGATGATGAGGTGTAGACAGCGGATCGGGGATGAGGTGTAGACTGCGGATGCGGGATGAAGTGTAGGCTTTCGAGCGATGTCCTCGGTTGGAGACCGCTGCACCCCGATTGTCGATAGGAGGCTAATGGAGAGTGAACGCGAGATATAGACGGGAGGATGAGACGGATGGCTTTGCGCTTGGAGAACAAGATTGGCGTGATCGTCGATAGCTTTCGAGTCGGCGTGCGGGACGGGCTCGTGAAGGCGAAGCAGGTTGGAGCCGACGGCGTGCAGATCTATGCGGTGAGCGGCGAGATGGACCCGGAGAAGCTGACGCCTGCGAAGCGCAAGGAATGGAAGGCGTACATCGAATCGCTCGGCCTGGAGGTATCCGCGCTTGTCGGCGATCTCGGCGGACACGGCTTCCAGGACCGGAAGGAGAACGGCTGGAAGGTGGAGAAGTCCAAGCGGATTCTCGACCTGGCACTCGATCTGGGGACGAAGGTCGTCACGACGCATATCGGTATCGTACCGGAAGACGAGAATGGCGAAGCATACGCGGCCATGCATGACGCTTGCGAGGAGTTAAGCGCGTATGCGAATAGCATGGGCGCGTACTTCGCCATCGAGACCGGGCCGGAGACGGCGGCGCGGCTCAAGGGCTTCCTCGACAAGCTGAGCGTCAAGGGCGTAGCCGTCAACTTCGACCCGGCGAACATGGTGATGGTGACGGGAGACGATCCGGCGCAGGGCGTTCGCCTGCTAGGCGATTACATCGTTCACACGCACGCGAAGGACGGCGTCCGGCTGCAAGAGACCGATCCGCGCAACATCTACGGCGCGCTTGGCTACGAGCCGATGGACCACGACAAGCTTGCGAAGCTGGTGGAAGCCGGCGAGTTCTTCCGCGAAGTGCCGCTCGGCGAAGGGGCCGTCGACTGGCCGGCCTATCTGCAGGCGCTGCAGGAGATCGGCTACGCCGGCTACTTGACGATCGAGCGCGAGGTCGGCCTGCAGCCGGAGGAGGACATCGCCGCGGCCGTCCGCTTCCTGCGGCAGTGGAAGTAAGCCGGGCAGCTTGGCAAGCCCGCCAAAGGCGCCACGCAGTCGAGTTA
>NZ_JACJVN010000072.1 GCF_014212015.1 Cohnella lubricantis
GATCAGCTGCAGCAGCGCGATGCCGCGGTTGTACTGGCCGAAGGCGGACAGCGCCTCGGCGGACGTATCGCCGGCGTTCTGCAGCAGACGCGGCACGGTGAAGGTGTCGATCAGGCCGAACAACGGTACGACGACGGATGCGGCGGCGACCGGCAGCGCCACGCCGGCGATCCGCTTCAGCAGCGCAAGCCGCTTCTCGGTCGGCGGCGCAGCTGCGTCCTCATTCTTATCCTTGCCCGATGCGTCAATCGCAACCCTAGCCGAGCTTGCGGCCGCCAGCCTCCGCTCTCCGCGCTGCGCCCACAGCATCGCGAGCAGCCCTGCGGCAGCACCCGCCGCAAGCCCGCCATGCACCGCCGCTGCCGTCGATCCTGCCGACCAAGCGCCATGCAGCGCCCAGAACAGCAGGACGAGCATGAATGCCACGCGCGCCGACTGCTCCGCCAGCTGCGAGAGAGCCGGCAACCTCATATCCATTCGCCCTTGCGAATAGCCTCGGAGCACCGCTGTGAGCGGGGCGAACAGCAGCGCCAGCGACGACGTACGTATGGCGTCCTCCGCTTCCGACGCCCCCATCCAGTCCGCGAACAAGCCCGCTCCCCATTGGAGCAGCGCGAACGCGACAAGTCCCGTGACGGAGAGCAGTCCCGCCGACCAGCGCAGCACGCGCCGCGCTCCCTGCTCGTCCCCGGCAGCCGTCCGCTCTGCGACGAGCGCTGACACCGCCACCGGAATGCCCGCGGCCGCCAGCGTCATCCACATGACCGCGAGCGCATAGACCGCGCTGTAGAGGCCGAACACACGGTCGCCAGCCAAATTCTGCAGCGGAATCTTCTGCAGCGTGCCGATCAGCTTGGAGAGCAGCGCCGCCCCGCCGAGCCATGCAGCGCCCCGCGCCATGGACACGGCTCTCATGCCGGACGGAGCCGGCCGCCCTGCGGATGCGGTCCCCGCGCCAGCCCCTTCGACGGGAATATCTTCGATGGATGTCTCACCGTTGGACATCCCCGAGCCAGTTCTCTCGCTGGATTCCGATTCGCCGAATGTGTCTCCTCCGAAGGATGCCTCTCTCTCGCCGACTGCGCCTCCGTGCATGAAGGCTCCCTTGTCCTCGGATGGGTCTCTTCCCGATTTCCCGTTGTTCCTCCTGCCTATCGCCATACGTGCATTCCTTCCGTCCAACGCCCTTATCCTGAGCCGAATCTTGCCATGAACGCATTATAGCACGTATGCCAGACGGCTTATAAGGAAAAAAAAAGCTCCCCTGCGAGGTGGCGTTCCACCTTCGGGAAGCTTGGTAAACCTCGCTATGCCGGTAATGCCTTTACTGCCGCTGCTGCCATTACTGCAGCTACTGCCGTGTCTGCCTTCACTGCTCCATCTGCTTCGCCAGGAATCCGGCCGCCGTCTCGACCATCTTGCTCTCCATCTCGCCCATCGACACGTTCTCGTCTTTGCTTAAGAGCAGCACCGTGCCGATCGGATCTCCTCCAGCGACGATCGGAGCGACGACTAAGGAAGTCAATGCCTCCGGCCCGTCGCGTAATATCTCATAGCTGCCAGACTGCCGCTCCAGCTGAATCTTGCGGTTCTCCATACAAGTCTCGAGCAGGCTGCCGACCGGCTTGTCCATGTACTCCTTCTTGGAAGCCCCGGCTACGGCGATAATCGTATCCCGGTCCGAGATGATCGCGGTATGGCCCGTGCTCTCTGACAGCGATTCGGCATACTCCTTGGCGAAGTCGCCAAGCTCGCCGATCGGCGAATATTTCTTAAGGATGACCTCGCCGTCACGATCCACGAATATCTCGAGCGGATCTCCTTCGCGGATGCGGAGCGTGCGGCGGATTTCCTTCGGAATAACGACTCGACCGAGGTCATCAATGCGACGTACAATCCCGGTTGCTTTCATAGCTCGTGTTGCCCCGCTTTCTTCGATGTTGTTGAACCTTGACGTGAGTCCCCGCGTGCGGGGGGCAGTGTATAACTGAACGATGGAACCGTCAGTAGAGATTGACCCTTGATCTTGGGGATAGTATTAACCCCTCCCAATATCTTATGCGCTTGCCCACCGATGGAGAAATCAGCCAACGTTCTTCTAGAGGGTTCGTGCGGGAGTGCGCGTTTGGGGGTGCCGAGACGCCAACATGGCAAAACCTTCAGATTCAAGACCGTTAAGTGAGAAAATCTACATTTTATGTAGGCGGATAATCCGCAATTATGTAGATGGAACTCCAGCTCCTCGACGACAGTGAGGTGCTCAATCCCTTACGCTAACTTGATCCTCAGCGTCTCATCGATTGTGAGGTACCCAGTACTTCACTTTAAGCTAGTCTCCCGAGTTTCCGCGAATGTGGGGCACTTAATACCCCACTTTAGTCCAATCCCCTTTTACTCCACGAATGTAAGGTACTCGTTACCTCACATTAATCCGCCTCCCGCGCCTCAGAGAATATGATGGCAGCCCCAAGCCGCTTCCCCTGCCCCCCCTTTTCAATGGGCTGCTAGCGGTAGCCTAGCTTTGCCATGCGCATTTTCCACCGTGCGTGCTGACACGATTTCATAAAAAAAAGCCCTCCGCAATCGGCGCGGTGGGCGCCAACGGGAGGGCTTGTCCATCTTATGCTGCTTGCAATGCGTTATTGTCCGGCGGAAGCCGACGGAGACGCGCTGGCGGACGGCGATGCCGATGCGCTGGCGGATGGCTCCGGAGCCGCTTCCGGAAGCGTCACTTGAACGTTCAGCTTCGTCTCTTGCTCTTCCATATAAGATTGCATCTGCGGATCGACGATCGAGCTGACGATCTCATCCTTGTCGGTCTGCGACAGCTTGTCGTAGGTTGACTCTTCGCGCTTCTCGACCAAGATGACGTGATAGCCGTAATCCGTCTTGACCGGATCGCCGATCTTGCCGATCGGCTGCGTGTTCGCAGCGTTCTTGAACTCCTCGACCCAGTTCTTCGCCACAGTCGGCTCGTACAAGCCGCCGTTGTCCGCCGAGCCGGGATCATCGGAATACTCCTTCGCCAGCTTGGTCCAGTCGCCGCCGGCTTCGAGCTGGGCTTTGACGTCCTGCGCCCGCTTGAGCGCTTCTTCATCAGTGCGCGTGACCGTCTCTCCTGCGTCGTTCGTAGTCGATGTGGAGACGAGAATGTGACGGACAGTGTCGACGTTGTAATCGGACGGTGCCTTGTCGTAGATCGCCTTAATGTCCGTATCCTTCACGGCAGCCGTCAACTCTTGCTGCTTCGCTTGGATGATCTCGCCGGAAGAGATGACAGTGTCGAAGATATTGTACATATCTTCTTCGGTCATATTGTTAGACTTCATCGCATCCTGAAGAGACGCGGCGTTCTCGCCTTTGAGCGCCTCCGCCATCTGCGCCTTGAAGTCGTCGAGCTGCTTCTGCGCATCTTGCTTCTGCTCGTCCGACACTTGGCCGGCCAGAACCTTGTAGACCGCATATTGCTTGACGAATTGCTCCTTGAACTGCGGAATCGACATATACATGGCGATTTGCGGATCTTGCATGATGCTCATGAAGCCCACATATTTGGCGAAGTCGCCTTCCGTTATCTGTCCGCCGTCATACGTCGCAATGACGGTATCGGCGGGTATATCTTCGCTTGCGCTTGCGCTCGCGCTCGGACTCGCCGCAGCGTCGCCGTTGTTATCATCCTTCTTGCCGCATCCGGCCAACAGGCCGATAAGCAGCGCCAGAGCCAGCAGCGTAATAGCCGTCCGGCTGAACGGGCTGCTTCTAGGGTGCAACATCTTGTAATTCCCCCTTGATATTAGTTGCTTCTTTGTATTGTAACAGAAATTCCTCGACGAAAGCCAACATAGCGTCGTCATCCAGCCCTCGAACGAGAAGCTTGAGCGTCAACTGCGGGTTCGCCGTGATGAGCTGCAGCTTCCCCTTCAGCTTCAGCTCCAATGTCTTGAGCTTAGCCCCATCCACTTCCTTGCTGAACTTCTCCGCGAATTTGAGCTGGATCTCATCCCCCCGCTTCGACATCGATTCAATGCCATAGTGTCTGCCATAGACCTTAATTCGCGCGACCGCCAGCAGATTAAGCACTGCCTTGGGCGGATCGCCGAAGCGGTCAACCAGCTCTTCCAGCAGGTCGGAGACGTCTTCAAGCGCTGCGGCGGCGGCGACCTTCTTGTAGATCTCGATCTTCTGAATGCTGTCGTAGATGTAGTCGGAAGGCAGGTACGCATCTACGCTCAGATCCAGCTGCGTATTGACAGGCGCCGGAACGACGGCTTCCTCTCCGAACTTCTCCAGCTTGCGCGCTTGAATCTCTTCCGCGAGCATCTGGGAATAGAGATCGAAGCCGACCGACGCGATGAAGCCGTGCTGCTCCGCGCCGAGCAGATTGCCGGCGCCGCGGATGGCCAAGTCGCGCATGGCGATCTTGAAGCCGGAGCCGAGCTCAGTGAACTCCTTGATCGACTGCAGCCGCTTCTCGGCCACTTCCGTCAGCACCTTGTCCCTCTGATAGGTGAAGTACGCGTAGGCGATCCGGTTCGAACGGCCGACCCGTCCCCGCAGCTGGTAGAGCTGGGATAAGCCCATTTTATCCGCGTCGTGCACGATAAGCGTGTTGACGTTCGGAATGTCGACGCCGGTCTCGATGATGCTCGTGCTGACGAGCACGTCATATTCGCCGTCGAGGAAGTCCAGAATGGTCCGCTCCAGCTCCTGCTCGGACATCTGGCCGTGCGCGACCGCGATCTTCGCATCCGGCACGAGCGCAGAGATCTGCTCCGCCATCTGATAGATGCCTTGGACGCGATTATACAGGAAGTAGACCTGCCCGTCGCGCGCCATCTCCCGCTCAATCGCCTCGCGAACGAGCGTAGGGCTGTATTCGACGACGTACGTCTGCACGGGGAACCGGTTCTCCGGCGGCGTCTCGATGACCGATAAGTCCCGAACGCCGAGCATGGACATGTGCAGCGTGCGCGGAATCGGCGTTGCTGTCAGTGTCAGCACGTCAACATTTGTTTTCAGCCGCTTCAGCTTCTCCTTGTGGGACACGCCGAACCGCTGCTCCTCGTCGACGATCAATAGGCCCAGATCCTTAAAGACAATATCCTGCGACAGCAGACGATGCGTGCCGATGACGATGTCCACGGTGCCCGCCTTCAGCCCCTTCATCGACTCCGTCTGCTCCTTGCGGGAGCGGAACCGGCTGAGCACGCGAATCTGGAACGGATAGCCCGAGAACCGCTCGCGGAACGTCTCGTAGTGCTGCTGCGCCAGAATCGTCGTCGGCACGAGCACGGCGACCTGCTTGCCTTCGATCGCCGCCTTGAACGCGGCGCGGACAGCGACTTCGGTCTTGCCGTAGCCGACGTCTCCGCACAATAGACGGTCCATCGGACGCGGCTGCTGCATATCCTTCTTGATCTCTTCGATCGCCCGCAGCTGGTCCGGCGTCTCCTCGTAAGGGAACATCGCTTCGAACTCCTGCTGATAAGGCGTATCCTCGCCGAAGGCCAGCCCTCGCGTCGCCTGCCGCTCGGCATACAGCTTGATTAGGTCGTCGGCAATATCCTTGACGGAGGAGCGAACCTTCGACTTCACCCGGTTCCATTCGGCGCCGCCAAGCTTGTTCACCTTCGGCTCCTTCTCTTCGGAGCCCACATACTTCTGAATGAGGTCGAACTGCTCCACAGGCACGGACAGCCGGTCCCCGCCCGCATAGACGATGTGGAGATAGTCTTTATGAATGCCGTTAATCTCCAGCGTGCCGATGCCCAGATACTTGCCGATGCCGTGGTTCTGATGGACGACGTAATCGCCGACCTTCAGATCGGTGTAGCTCTTCAGCCGCTCCGCGTTATCCATCCGGCGATCGACGCGGCGCGCCTTCCGCTGCTTCTGTGTGAACATCTCGCCTTCGGTGATGACGACGAGCTTGACCGAAGGCAGCTCGAAGCCGCTCTGCAGGTTGCCCTGCGCGATCTCAGGCGCCGCGATGTGATAATCGTCCAGCACCCGCCGCATCCGGTCGGCGCGATCCGCGTTCCCGGCCAGCATGACAATGTGAGCACCGCTCTTGCGCCACCGCTCCATCTCGGCCTTCAGCACATTCATCTGCCCGTGGAAGTTCTGCATGGTCCGGCAGGTAATGTTCACGATGTTCTGCGGCTGGGTGTGCGGAATTTGGCGGACGAACAGGTTCAGATAGACCGTCTGGAACGCCTTCGGATGAAGCGCTTGCTCGGCCTCAAGGGCCAGCACGAAGCCTGGAAGCGACTTGCCCTGCTGCAGCAGATGCGTCGAATATTCCGTCTCGTCCCGCTCCAACTGGCGCGCCGTCTCCTGCAGCCGGGTCGGCTCGTCCATGAACAGCACCGTGTCCTTCGGCACGTAATCCAGCAGCGTCTGTCTCTCGGGATAGAGCAAAGAGATATATTTATAGATTTCAGAAAAGTAAATGTTCTGACGAAGTAAATCCATCTCTCTGGAGATCTCGGCGCGCAGCCGCTCCTTCGCCTGCCGGTCGCTCATTCGATCCAGCTGGCGCTCCAGCAGCTCGCCGGCATGCTGGGCGGCATTGGCGAACCGCCTCTCGTCGGCGACAATCTCGCGGCAAGGGCGCACCGTGTAGGCATCGAGCTTGTCGATCGAGCGCTGGTCGGCCGGGTCGAACGTGCGGATCGAATCGATCTCGTCGTCGAACCATTCGACGCGCACCGCGACAGCCGAAGTGAGCGGATAGAAGTCGGCGATGCCGCCCCGAACGCTAAGATGCCCCTTCTGCTCGACGCGATCCACGCGTTCATAGCCAAGACCGATCATGCGCGAGAGGAACTCGTTCATCGGCAGCGAATCCCCGACTTTGAGCCGGACACGGCTCTGCGCCATCGTCATCCGGTCGGGCTGGAATCTCCGCACGCCGGAGAAGGGCACGACAACGACCCCGCGGAAGCCTTCCGCGAGTTGAAGCAGCACATCCATCCGTCTCGCGGAGGTCTCGGGACTGGAGATAGCCGTCTCCGCCGCGATCAGCTCATTCGCGGGATACAACAGCACCTCTTCCGCGGACAAGCATTCCTGCAGATCCTCCATCATTTTCTGCGCCGCGAACATGTTATGCGTAACGACCAGCATCGGTCGATTCAGTTCGCGGAACAGGGATGCGATCATGACCTGTCTGGCCGAACCCGATAATCCGGCGACCAGCTGTTCCCGCATGCCGCTGCGTACGCCTGCAAGAATGGAGGCGACGTCGGGATCGGAGGCAAACGTATTCATAAGCGCCTGCATGGCGTTTCCCCTTTCATCTGCATCACGCCAAACGGCCTCGCCCCTCATCCGGGAGCGAGACTTAAAAAAGAAGCCCCGGCTCATGCCAAGGCCTCCGCATCTGTTGACGGTTCATTGGAGCGGATTGGACAAGAGCGCCAGCTCCGGATTGCTCTCCAGCGTCTGGCTGCAATAATCGCAGATAACCCTTACCGTCACGTCTCCGTTGGAATTATACGATATTATACGCTTTCGCTCTTCGGGGGTCAAGAAATGCAAGCCCAGCTTATACTCGGGGACCTGCTCATTCTCGAAGCTTCCGAGAGGCATCTGGCAATGCCGGCAGACATAGTTCACAGCCATATGTATGCCTCCTTCTGGACAGTTATGCGGCGTTCGCCGCGTTACCTCCAGTATGCCCGGCATTGGCTGAACTTAAGCGTCCATCCAGACGGCTGCCAGTGCCGAATGTCCGGCCTAACCCTTGTCCGGTCCGCGGCCGTTGTACTTCGCCATCGTCTCCTCGAACGGATGGCTCAGGGCGAATTCAATCGCATCGCAGGCTTCCTCCACCATGCGGCGAACCTCCGGCTGTTCCCCTTTGGGGAAAGTGCCCAGTACGTAGTCGACGATCTGAACTCCCGGCTTCGGGCGGGAGATGCCCATCCGCACCCGGTTGAACGTCTGCGTGCCGACGTGCTGAATGATCGACTTGATGCCATTGTGGCCGCCCGCGCTGCCTTGGTAGCGGAGACGTATACGGCCCGTCTCCGTATCGAGGTCGTCATAGACGACGATCATATCTTCGAGCCTAGCCTTGTAGAAATCCATGAACCCCCGCACCGATTCGCCCGACAGGTTCATGAACGTCATCGGCTTCAGCAGCGCCACCTTCTCGCCTTGAATGCGAGCCTCGCCCATGAGTCCTTTGCATTTGCTGTTCGGGGTGACGCTGACGTTCCAACGCTTGGCCAATTCGTCAACGACCATGAATCCGGCGTTGTGCCGGGTTGATTCATAGGCTGGCCCGGGGTTGCCGAGTCCGACGATCCATCGCATCCGTTGCTCCTCCTCAATCGCATAAAAATACATGGAGTGTATAAAAAAATGTTTCAAACGGTGAAACGAATTCGCCGCCTGCTGTGTCTTAGTGAATATAGAAACCGCTTAGAAGAGGGTGATATCGTGTACATGAACGGCCAAATCATCTTTGACGACGACCACTTCCTGGACCACATGGACGCCGAAGTACCCATTCAAGTGTATCGGGGCCGTCTGCATAAGGACATTGGGTTCATCGAATATTATGGCAAAGAATTCGTGAAGGTCAACAATATTTTCTACAGCCGCCGTCAGTTTATCTTCGTCTCTAGACCTGGTTATTAAGAGGCGGCACACATAACAAATCGGGCTGCGCCTTCGGGTCTTGTACCCTGGGGCGCAGCCCTTCTTGTCTAACGGCATATCGCGCGCATTAGCGGCATCCGACGCCTTCAGCGAAGCGGAGCGGAGCGTCGTTCTAGTCCTTCTCCACCGCTTCGAAGGCTCGCCTGTGCTGCTCGTTCTCCTCGGCCGCGTCGTCCATTGCCTCCAGCTCTTCCTCGGTGCGGTCCTTCTGCGGCGCCAATACGGAGGCAACGACGGTATCCATCTCCAGCGCCGCCTTGATGCCGTCAGGAAGCTTTAGATCGGCAACGGTCAGGTGATCGCCAACCTCAAGCAAGCTAATGTCGACCGGAATGGAAGGCGGCAGGTCTCTCGCCAAGCATTCGACTTCCAGCTCATGCAGCACGATCTGCAGCATGCCGCCTTCTTGCTCGCCGGGGCTCTTGCCTTGGAAGTCGAGGCGAACCTCCGCCTGGATCTTCTCATTCAAGTTAACTTGGTGAAAATCTACGTGCAGCACTTGTCCGCTCAGCGAGTCGCGCTGAATGTCCGTCAGCAGCACCGGCTGGGAGCCGCGGCCGGGAACGTTCATCTCGAGAATGCTGTGCGGATTCGTGCGCAGCAGCAATGCCAGGTCCTTGGCATCGAGGGCGACGGACACCGGGGCGGCAAGCCCCTTGCCATAGACGACGCCTGGCACTTTGCCTTGCTGGCGCAGATGGCGCAAGGCGCTCTTCGTAATTGTCGTTCGTTCTTGCGCTTGCAATGCTGTACTCATTAGGGAACCCCTCCTGAAGGCGGTTATACCCTATTAGTACCCATTCGCAGCCCGGACTAACCGTTCGCCCAACTCCCGACTTATACGTGCGGCTCGAACAGCTTGCTGATCGACTGCTGCTCGTGAATCCGAACGATGGCTTCCGCGATCAGCGGAGCGACCGACAGCACTCTCACCTTGGTCGATGCGGACGGGTCGCGCAGCGGAATCGTGTCGGTCACGACGACTTCCGTGATCGGCGATGCCTCCAGGCGCGCAAGTGCTTGTCCGGACAGGACCGGATGCGTGCAGCAAGCGTACAGCTCGCGAGCGCCCGCCTCCTTTAACGCTTGTGCCGCAAGAGAGATCGTGCCGGCCGTGTCGATGATGTCGTCGATCAGGATGGCCGTGCGTCCAGAGACGTCCCCGATAATGTTCATCACTTCAACGACGTTCGGCTCCGGACGGCGCTTATCGATGATGGCGAGCGGCGCTTGCAGTTCATCCGCCAGACGGCGCGCGCGTACGACGCCGCCGTGGTCCGGCGAGACGACGATTGGCGCAAGCAGGCTTTTGCTCTTGAAGTAGTCACCCAGAATCGGCACACCCAGCAGGTGGTCGACGGGAATATCGAAGAATCCTTGAATCTGCATGGCGTGAAGGTCCATTGCAATGACCCGATGCGCGCCGGCTGTCTCGATCAGGTTCGCGACCAGCTTCGCTGTGATCGGGTCACGCGAACGCGCCTTGCGGTCTTGCCGCGCATAGCCGTAATACGGAAGCACGACATTGATCGTCTTGGCCGATGCCCGCTTGAGCGCATCCACCATCACGAGCAGCTCCATCAAGTTCTCATTCACCGGTTGTGAGGTCGACTGCACGACGAAGACATCGCTTCCCCGTACGCTATCGTCCAGCCGGACATGAATCTCCCCGTCGCTGAATCTTCTCATCTCAGCGTCTCCGAGCTTGATGCCGATATTGCGAGCGATCGCTTCGGCGAGGCGGGGATTGGAGTTGCCCGCGAACAGCTTCAATGTACCATCTGGGTAAGACATAACGCACCAGCCTTTGAACTTTTGTAGGGTTACTATTACGTACGAGCAGAACGTTTAATTGGTAACGTCCTATTTATAACGATTATTCTTAATTCTATTAGTTCCGTTCTTTCTTGGCGCGAGCGCGGGCGCGAAGCTTCTCCGCATAGCCCGGCTTGTTCACTTGGCGTTCTCGTGCGATTGCCATATCGTTATCGCCTACGTTGTTCGTAATCGTGGAGCCGGCCACGACGTAAGCGCCTTTGCCGATCGTCACCGGAGCGATCAAGTTCGCGTTGCTTCCGATGAACGAATCGTCTCCGATCTCCGTTCTCGATTTATTATACCCATCGTAATTGGCCGTTATCGCGCCGCAGCCGATGTTCACATTCGAACCTACGGTTGCGTCGCCTACGTAACTCAGATGAGGAATCTTGCTGCCCTCGCCGACGGTCGTATTCTTCAGCTCGACGAAGTCGCCGACCTTGACCTGGTCCGCGAGCTTCGTGCCCGGACGCAAATAAGCGAACGGTCCAATCGAACAAGCCTCGCCGATCTCCGCTTCGTCGGTCGTCGACTGGCGAACCGTCGTTCCGCTGCCCACCGTCGTATCCTTAAGATCCGCTGAAGGACCGATGATGCAGCCCTCGCCGATTGCCGTTCTTCCGCGGAGCATCGTGCCCGGATACAGAACCGTATCCGCACCGATCGTCACGTCCGCTTCAATATACGTATGCTCCGGATCGATGATCGTCACGCCGTTCAACATGTGCGCCTTCGCAATGCGGCGGCGCATCAGCCTCTCAGCCTCGGCAAGGACGACACGGTCATTGACGCCGATCGCTTCCGCGTGGTCGGCCGCCTTGTAAGCCGACACACGATCGCCTTGGTTCTGCAGAATGCCGATCACGTCGGTCAGGTAATACTCGCCTTGCGCGTTGTTATTCGTCACCTGCGCCAGCGCTGCGAACAGCTTGCGATTATCGAAGCAGTAAGTGCCGGTGTTGATCTCGCGCACGGCCGCTTCTGCCGGAGAGCAATCCTTCTGCTCGACGATGCGCATCACTTCGCCGCTCTCGCCGCGAATGACGCGCCCGTAGCCAGTTGGCGGATCCATGTCGGCAGTCATCACGGTAGCCGCGGCGCCTTCACGTTCATGCAGCGCGATCATCTCTTCGAGCGTATTGCCCGTCACCAGCGGCGTATCGCCGCAGACGATGACGGTCGTGCCGTCTACGCCGCCGAGCTGCGCTTCGGCCTGAAGCACGGCATGCCCCGTTCCAAGCTGTTCCGCTTGCAGGACGTATTCCGCCGCATCGCCCAGATGCGCCTGAACAGCCTCGGCTCCATGCCCGACGATCACGACGGCGCGCTCGCATGAGGCCTGCTTCACTGCCTTCAACACATGGCTGACCATCGGCGTGCCGCAAACCGGATGCAGCACTTTATATAATTTGGACTTCATCCTCTTTCCTTGTCCGGCCGCCAGAACAATCGCGATTCTTGTCATGGTTGTCGTTCCTCCCTTCAAGTTCCGAGCGTCACGTTCCGCAATCCCTACAAAATGATAGCTTATTCCGAACCAAATGAAAAGAGAGAGCAGGATGTCTGCTCTCTCTCAACTATTCCGCATATTCATCTCTCTCTTCTTGCCTTTAAGCACCTTCAACCAGTACTTCTTCGTCTTGTGCGGCGCGTTCATATTCTGCCAGAACGGCCGTCTGGATCTTCTCCCGCGTACCGGAAGAGATGGGGTGAGCAATGTCGCGGAACTCGCCATCAGGAGTCCGTTTGCTCGGCATAGCAACGAACATGCCATTGTTGCCATCGATGACGCGAATGTCGTGAACGACGAATTCGTTGTCAATGGTAATCGAAGCAATGGCCTTCATGCGCCCCTCGGAATTCACACGGCGGAGCCTTACATCTGTAATTTGCACTTGTGTTCACCACCTTTGTCCCATTCGAAGACTTGGTGTAATATTCCACATTATCGTGCAAATTCCTTCTTAAAACTGGAAAATCCAAATGAGTTATTAAAAAAATTTTTTATTTGCTCGCTCTAGCGACAGGTATCGCCGCGATAAGCTCAATTTCGACAAGAACGTCCTTTGGCAACCGCGCAACTTCAACGGCGGAACGCGCCGGGGCGTGCGCACCGAAGTAAGAACTATAGACTGCATTGAAGGCGGCGAAGTCGTTCATGTCCTTCAGGAAGCAAGTCGTCTTGACCGCATCGCTGAAGTCTCCTCCTGCCGCTGCCAGCACAGCCTTCAAGTTGCGAAGCACCTGATGGGCTTGTTCTTCGATGCCTCCTGGAACCAATTGGCCTTCCGGCGTCAGCGGAATCTGACCCGATGTGAACAGGAAGTCGCCGAATCGCACCGCTTGGGCATAAGGGCCGATGGCGGCTGGCGCTTCCGTGGTGGAGACGATCGATAAAGACATTATGAATTCCTCCTTAATTAAAGAAATTGCCTGGCTGCACAACGATCTGCCTGCTCTTCAGATCGACTTCCGTCAGCTTCGCAAGCGATATATAGTCGTGGAGCAGCCTCTCTTCATTATCCACCTCGCCGGATTCCACGAAGACGCCGACGCCCGCAACGACAGCGCGGAACTCATGCAGCAGGTCAATCATGCCTTGAATGGTTCCGCCAGCTTTCATGAAGTCGTCGATGATCAGCACGCGGGATTCCTCCCGCAGCGCTCTTCTCGCCAGCGACATCGTCTGAATTCGCTTGGTGGAACCGGATACGTAATTGATGCTGACGACCGAGCCTTCCGTTACCTTGTGGTCGCGCCTAACGATGATGACCGGAACGTTGAGATAGAGCGATGCGGCATGAGCCAGCGGTATGCCCTTCGTCTCCACCGTCATGATCGCATCGATGTTTCGATCGGCGAAGGCGGTGGCGAACATCTGCCCCACGTCCTGCAGCAGCCCGGGTTGGCCCAGAAGGTCGGTCATGTACAGATAGCCGCCCGGCAGCAGCCGATCCGGCTGTTCAAGCTCCCGGCAGATGCTCTGTATTCTCTCGAGCGCCTGCTCCTTGCGGCACTTCGGCACGAAGCGTACCCCGCCCGCGGCCCCGGCAAGCGTATATAATTCGCCGATGCCTTCTTCCTCAAATACTTCCTTAATGATCGCCAAGTCCTCGCTGATCGAAGATTTGGCCGATTGGTAACGATCGGCAAATGCTGTCAGCGAAATTAACGTGTGAGGACGGGCTAATAGGTATTGCGTCATCTCTACGAGGCGCGCACTGCGTTTCAACTTTTTCACAGATCCTCTCTCCCGTCCAAAAACCGAATAATCCACCGATATCATAACACCTTTATCCGGTTTTGGGCAAGAACTTCATTCCATTTATGTCAGTTATCTTAACATATATCGCCATTCCCGCAATACGCGTATTGCTTGCCTTCCTTCTATGTAAGCAATCTGACCGCGTACACTTCTTTGCAGAACCCGCGGAGCCCGTTATAGAGCCTGGAAATCTTCGATTCCTTCGAGACCAGTCCGAACACGGTCGGCCCGCTGCCGGACATGAGCACGCCGTCGGCTCCGAGCTTCATCATGACTTCCTTGATCTGGCGCACCTCCGGATAGCGGTCCAGCGTGACCGATTCCAGTACGTTGCCGAGTCTGGCACATATGTCGGCGAACGACTGCCGCTTGATCGCGTCGGCCATGCCGGCAATCGACGGATGCTCCTTGAGCTCGTTCGCGCGAAGCTTGCCGTATACTTCGGCTGTCGATACGTTGATCGGCGGCTTGGCCAGCACGACCCAGCACTGCGGCGGGTTGTCGATCGTCTCGAGCTGCTCGCCTCGTCCGCGCGCGATTGCCGTGCCGCCGCGTATGCAGAAGGGGATGTCCGAGCCCAGCTCCGCTCCGAGCTCTTCCAGTTGGGCTGTCGTCAGGCCTAGCTGCCACAAGCGGTTCAGGCCGCGCAACGCCGCCGCCGCGTCGCTGCTTCCGCCGGCTAGCCCTGCCGCAACCGGAATATGCTTGTCCAGATGGATGTAGACGCCTTGCTTCACGCCGCAGCGTTCCTTCAGCAGCCTGGCAGCCTGAAATGCCAGATTCTTCTCGTCCAGCGGAATAAATCCCGCTTGGCTGGACAGGACGATCTGATCGCGCGGAAGCTCGGACATCTCAAGCCGGTCCGCCAAATCGACCATCGTCATGATCATCTCGACTTCATGATAGCCGTCGTCCCGCTTGCGCAGCACGTCCAGCGACAAATTAATTTTGGCAGGAGCCTTCTCATATACCTTATTCATTATCATCATCACCTGTCGGGTAAAAAAGCTTTACATATTATAACAAACCCCCGTTGGAAATGCGATTTCGAAGGGAGCGTCCGTCTGCAGAAGCCGCGGCGTGAAAAAAGGGCGCTTCCGTAGAGGAAGAACCGCCCCGTCCATAGCCCAGCCCGACGCTTATTTACGCGATAGATTCTGTTCGGCCAGCTGGATCGCCCTCTTGACCATGTTACCTGCATCCTTAGCCCGTATGCCGCCCCAGCCCTCGGACTGCACTTTGTCGTAGAATCCCAGATCCTTGGCCAACTCGGTCTTGAATTGCTCGGACATGGTGCTTCTCCTGCGGCTCATCCGCGCCGCCTCCTTCGCGCATAGATACGCCTTCAAGGCGTTCCGTCTTAGAATGCCCTTGCGGCGGCGGCGGCATGCGCTCTTGCGAATGGCAAACAAAAACGGGCAGCCCGCGCGCTCCGCGTTCTACCCGTACACGAATCCAGCCAAACTCAATGCGGCAAAAAGTTGATGCGAACCTGACCTTCGTCATTGCAGACCATAACTTCAACGGATTCCGTCAAGATGTCAGCGTAGCTGTACGAAACCCGCTTAAATGCATTCTGCTCCTCGTCAAGCTTGACGATGAACACGGAAGGGTAAATCTCTTCCAGGACGCCGGTACGTTCTACGGTCTTGCGGCGGCCCCCATTGGCGCGGAGCATGATTTTGGATCCGACGTGCGGCTCCAAGCTTCGCTTGATCTCAACCAGCGCATTCTTAGCCATGATCCACTACCACCTCTTTCCCTGTAAATTATAACTAAAAAGAGGCGGCATGTCAAACGAGCAAAATATTATATCAGCGAGGAATAATCGTTGTCAACGATGTTTTTCCTTTATTTTAGCGGTCCTACGCAAGTTGGGCCTAAAGTCCGTCACACAATGTTCACATTTGAAGACGCTGTCTTCAAATTCGGAACCCCGATCCGGTACCTTCCCATCGTCTCCACGCCGCCGACTCCCTGCATGCCGCTGATCGTATGCGTGATGACGTCAGAGATGTTAATCGTCTCCCGGAACGGCGTGAACGCGGAACGCACCGCCACATAGACCGGATCGAGGGCGTGAATCATAATACGCCCCGGCGAGCTGGCGAAGTTCGAGCCCGCCTGCATCAGCGCCTCGAAGTGGGACTGGCAGGCGCCGGCGATGACGACGAGAGAATCGCGATGCTTCTCGTATTCCCGCGCGATGTGCACGGCGTGCACGAAGTTCAGCGAATTCTTGTAGCTGTTCAAGTTCGTCCAGTCCTGCCGGCTCTTGTGAAGGCCGTCGTGGCCGGTAATGACGACGATGTCGGGCCGCACGCGGGGAAGCAGGTACAACAATGCCTCCGGCATTTGGGCTTCGTGGCAATGCGCGCCTTCTGCCGGAACCTGCAGATGCCGGTAGACCGCCATGCTCTTCTTCAAATAATTAGCGTCTCCGTCAAGGTGAAGCACTTTGCCTGGCATCTCGAAGTATGCGCGGCGATCAGCGGCCGGAGCGGAGACCACATTGCCGAAGGGAGGCCTCTCTTCCCTCATTCTTCTGATCGACTCGTTAGCTTGTATGCGCGCGCGGAGCGTCCCGCCCAGCTCGTCCGGATTCTGCACCGTCTCCAGATCGTCGATGCGCGAATCGGCCAGCAGCCGGTAATCCGTTCCGCGAAGAATAGCCATCCGATCGTTTAAGGACGCGATTCGGAACAAGACGTCCCCGCCGTATGATTTGCGGACGACCAAGTCCCCCTGCTTCATGGGCTCATCACCTCTTCCGTCTATCGTATGGAGGAGGTGGGCACATGGTGCAAGTTGACCTGTCGGCTGGATCCGTTAAATCGGTTTGCGCTTCAGCCGAGCATGCCCGCTGCCGCGAGCGCCTCGGTTAGCACGGCGAATTCCTGCAAGCTCAGCGTCTCCCCGCGCCGTTCCGGCTGAATGCCGCAGCCGAGCAGCAGCTTGCCGAGCTCGGCCTTGCGTTCCTTGCCCGCGAACGCGGTCAAGTTGTTGCTCAGCGTCTTCCGGCGCTGAGCGAACGAGGCGTGGACGACGCGGAAGAACCGCGATTCGTCGGACACGGATACCGCCGGCTCGGCGCGGCGCTTCAGCCGGATGACGGCAGAGTCTACGTTAGGCGCAGGAATGAACGCGCCGGATGGGACGATGCAGACGAGCTCCGGCTCGCAATAATATTGCACGGCGATGCTCAGTGTGCCGTAGTCCTTCGTGCCGGGCTTCGCGGCCATCCGCTCGGCCACTTCCTTCTGCACCATGACGACGATCGATTCGAGCGGAAGTCCTTCCTCGAGCAGCTTCATGATGATCGGCGTCGTCACGTAATAAGGCAGGTTGGCGACGACGCTGACGCCTTCGCAGCCGGCGAACTGCTCTTCCCATAGCCGGTGCAGGTCGGTCTTCAGCACGTCGCCGTGAACGACGTTCACGTTGCCGTAGATCGACAGCACGTCGCGAAGAATCGGGATAAGCCGGTTGTCGATCTCCACCGCCGCGACTCGGCCCGCTTCCTGCGCCAGACGCTCCGTCAGCGCGCCGATGCCGGGTCCGATCTCGAGCGCTCCCTTGGCTTCTGTTAAATTCGCAGCCGCAACAATCTTGTCCAATATATTCTTGTCGATCAGGAAGTTCTGTCCCAAGCTCTTCTTAAACGTGAAGTTGTGCTTGCGGATAATATCCTTCGTCCGATTCGGAGTTGCGATGTCCGCTCCTAGGCGGGTACTCGTATTCGCCATGTCGTTAGATTCCTTCCCTCTCCAGTTGCTCGAGCGCGTTCGCGAACTCCTCCCGCGTGATGCGGAACATGACGCAGCGCTTGTGGAATTGCTTCCCGTTCGCATACCCGATGCCGAGCAGCTCGCCCATGCGCTCGCGGCGCTTAGCAGCCTCGGCATGCACGATCAGCCCGGCGTCCAGCAGATCGGCCCACGCTATCGCCGGTTCTCCTGCAGGCTCCCCGTCCGCCAGATCCTCGCCGGCGGCCGGTCCGCGCGCTTGCTCCAGCGCGCGCCGGATCGCTTCCGGCTTCGCATGCTCGACGCCGATGCCGTCCTTGCCCCTCGCTTCGTCCTTCGTCAGGAACGCATGCTTGCACTCCGGCACCCGGCCAGCCACAATCTTGCGGATGCGCTCGCCCGGCGCGTCCGGATCGGTGAAGACGATGACGCCTCTTCGCTCTTGCGCCAGCTCGATCCGGCGCAGAACCGCTTCGTTAATGGCCGAGCCGCCCGTCTCGATCGTATCGGCTTCCAGCGCGCGCCGGATAGCGACGGTATCCTCTTTGCCTTCCACGACTATCATTTCCTGCAACATGCCTCTTGTCTTCCGCCTTTCCTCCGTACCGTTCGTCTAAGTCTTTGCCATTATAACAAAAAAGCGCGCAACCCCGAAACCAAGCTAATGTAGCAGCCTAGTTCGGAATGCGCGCCTATGAGGTTCCTTTGCGGTTCCTTGCTTTGCCCTACGAACCGATCGTCTCTCCCGCCCGTTGACCCGCGGGCCGACCGGCCTGCGGCTTGGCTCTTCCAGCAGGCCTGTTGCCAAGCAGATATTCTGCTCCCGGCACCCAACGGAACGTGGACGCCGCTACTGCCCAGGCAAGGAACAGACAGACGGGAACACCGGCGTACATCCAGATCAGGTACGTGAGCGAATCGGGTGCGATGGTATAACGGAACCTGCGATAAGCGAGCAGGAACACCGGATGCAGCAAATAGATCGCGAACGACAGCCCGCCCAGACGGGACAGGAAGCCGACGACGGAGGACGACGCTCCGCGATAGATCCAGAACGCGGCTTGCAGGAGCACGAACACCGACAACAGCGTATGCAGGTTCCACAGCGCTTCATACCAGGTCGAATTGACCCATATGCCGTAGGCTCTGCCATTGTGGTACAGCTGAACGTGGATGAGCGCGGCTGCCAGCCAGCTGCCCCACACCGCCAGCGTCGCCGTGCGCAGCGCCGCCGACTGGCGCCGGAAGCCGGTTGTCAGCCATGGGCGCAGCTTGTCGAAGTGAACGGCTAGGAACAATCCGAGCAGATAATAGGACATATACGTCGGTGCGTAGCTGCCCTTGTTCGGGAGAACCAAGACGTACTTGTTCCAGAGCACGAATCCCCATTCGATCGCAAGTCCGATCGGCACCGCCCAAGCGACCAGTCGCCGGAAGCGTTGGAACAACCAGAGAACAAGCGGGAATAAGACATAGAACTGCAGGTTGATGAACACGAAGTACAAATGAGTGTAGGCCGTGCCTGTCGCCAGCTTCAGTCCGAACGTCTGGAGGATGGAAGCCAGGGGCGGGTGATCCGTCACATAGAATGCTTGAACCAGCGTGTAATAACAGAGAGAGGCGGCCACGTAGGGGGCGATGATGTAGAGCAGACGCTTCTTGTAGAACCGGGAGAGCAGGCTTCGATTCACCGGCGTACCGAAATAATTGTAGAACAGAACGAAGCTGCTGAGGAAGATAAAACAAGGCGTTCCGTACTTGAAGAAGATGTTCATCAGGTTGACCAGGTAATAATAAGGCGATGCAGACGCTTGGCCAGCCGCCGCGAAGGAGGAGGCATGCACGTGAATGACGCCCAGAATGGCGAACGCTCTGTACAGGTCAAGTTCGGGGAGTCGTTCCCTGCGTGCGGTTGTTGTCATAATCCATCGGCTCCTGGCATCGTTAGATTGGTGGAGGAATCTGTTGACGATTCGTTCAGGAATTGGAAAGTATATGATGCAAAAAGAAGAGGCTTGACGCCTCTTCTCATACAACTTGCCGCGTAACCATTCTTTCGACCTTACGATGCGCGCCTGTGTTGGCACCCCTAGGCGCAGGTGAACTTGTGAGCCAAGCCAGGCTCCTTATACGGAGGACGGCTTGGTCGGTCCGATCAAGTAGACGGTATGGCCCCGCTTCTTGCCGAACTTGTTGGCGTAGCTCAGACTGTCGTAATAAACGTCGATCTTCTTGCCCTTGATCGCGCTGCCCGTATCTTCGGCGCGGCGGAAGCCGATGCCTTCGATATAGACCCACCAGCCCAGCGGAATGACATCCGGATCGACAGAGATCGTCCGTCCTTCCGACACCTTAGTGCCAGAAGCCGTAATGCCGTAGCCGGGATCGCCCTTGTCCTTGCCGGTCGATTCCGGCCCGGCCGTATAGGCGGTTAAGGTAACGTTGGTCAGCACTTTCTTGACTTTGACCGATTGTCCATTCACTTGCAGCGTCTTCTGGTCTGCTGAAGCTTCTGCCTTCGGATCATACGAGAGTGTCGTGACAGCCGGCTTCTTCTTCGTGCCGACGGCTACGATCTTCGGTACGGCAGCCTGCGCGACCTCTTTGGACACCATGCGGTCGCTGACGAGACGTCCGTCCTCGTATACCTTTTCGAATTTTTTGACAATCAAACCTTCTTTGCCGGCTTGCACCTGCTTCAACTTGCCTTGCAGCAAGCTGGCGTCATTCTTCTTCTCGACCGTGAACTCGACCGGGTACTTCGCTTCGAACACCTTCTTCTCGACGCGTACGACACGGATCTTCATGCCGTCATAGACGGCCGTATCCGGATCCGGATAGAGCTTGTCGTCGGTGTCGAGCGTGACGTTAAGATTAGCCAGGGCTTCCCTAACCGTTCGCGCTGTTGTAAATTCGGCCTTGCTCATCCCATCGGCGATTAGCGTTATGCCCTTCGCCCGCTCAATGACAATCGTGCTGCCATTGTTCAAATCGGCGTTCAAAGGCTGTGATATCTGATCGTACGGACCTACGGCAATTTTGCTCTCTTCCAGAAGCGATTGCACGTCGGAAGTGCGTGTCTTAATGACGGTAGATTTACCGCCGTCCACAACGGTCACGCTCATGGCGGACGCGCCGTGCAGCAGCATTAGAAAAAAGATGGTTAGAGCAAAAGAGAGAATTGCGCTCAAGAGAATCAAACGCAAATGCTCATGCTTCCACCGCGCTGCGATAAGCCTGCCGGTCGGTCGCGGATCATGGGTGTCCCCAAATGGAACAAAGCCCATTTTCTCGTTCCTCCTTCATAGCCCCGCCGTCGATTGCATAAAGCATAAACTTCGTCTGACGCGACTATCCATTTGTGATAACGGCGCGGACAACTCGTGTGGAGCGGCATTCACACGGTTGATTCGCCGCCTTGTCCAGCAGCAAGTCCCTGAGGCTTATTTCCTGTTCTATCCCGCTGTTGTGCCAAAAATGGGCAACAAAAAAAGCCGAACGACAGAGGATCTGTTCGTGGCTTCCGCAGCGAGTAGTAGATTGGGAAGTGGGCAGCACGAGGTGACCTCTCTCTAACACGCTTACGAGGTTAGCTGTCGGGTTCGGGCACAGAGAGTTGCCCTATTCGCCATTCGGTCCAGCCCATTCGGCTCTTCTAAGACGAAATTCACCCCAAGATTGCTCAGCCGCATTCGGACGAATGGATTAATTCGTACGGTTGCGTCGGGTCCCCCGTTCTCCTCATCGGAGATTAAGCGTACTGGAAAAGGGATGCCATATTCAAACTCTTGTTGCTCATCATAACCTCTTGGCGCTAAAGGTGTAAAGAAGCCGCAAAGGACGAAATTGACCGTTATACGGTAAAAATCATCCTTATTTGCGACATTTTCAATTAGAAATCAACTTTATCGGAGAGAAAGTCAATTTTTCTCTTAATGAAAGCGATTTATCTCCCGAGGCCCAAGCAGCGGATGCTATTTCGCGTCGTTAATTTTTCAATTTCTTCCAAAGAAATCCCTTTTATTACCGCCGCTTCCTGTGCAACCAGACGGACATAAGCCGATTCATTGCGCTTGCCTCGATATGGATGCGGAGCCAGATAAGGGGAATCTGTCTCGATGAGCAGGCGGTCGTCCGGCACCTTCGCGAGCACTTCCTTCGGAACCCTTGCATTCTTGAACGTAACCGGCCCGCCGAACGAGATATAGAAGTTTAGATCCAGACACTGCTTGGCGGTCTCCCAACTGCCAGAGAAGCAATGCATGATCCCGCCCACTTCCGACGCGCCTTCTTCCTTCAGCAGGCGGACGACATCCTCGTGCGCATCCCGATTATGAATGATGATCGGCTTCTTCAACTTCTTGGCCAGGCGGATCTGCTCCCGGAATACCGTGTGCTGAATGTCCTTAGGCGAGGTGTCCCAATAATAGTCCAATCCGATCTCTCCGATGGCGACGACCTTCGGATGCGCACAGAGCGATTCGATCCAGGCGAGATCTTCCTCAAGCTTCATATCAATTGCATCGGTCGGGTGCCAGCCGACCGCCGCATAGATGAAGGGATAACGCTCCGCCAGCGCCATTGTCGTCGGAATCGTCTCACGGTTGAAGCCGATGTTCACGATCGTCTCGACGCCGGCTTCAAGCGCTCTTTGGATCGTCTCTTCTCGATCGTCGTCGAACTTCGGCGAATCGAGATGGGCGTGTGTGTCGATTAGCATGTCGTAGGTTGTCTCCTTTCGTTACAGCCCGAATAGCTCGCGGGTGGATGGCTTCAGGCGCGAGGCGCGCTCCCGCAGCTCTTCTTCCGGATAATAAATAGCATACTTCCCTTGGTGCAGGCCCGCGATCGACTTGATGATGTCCGATCGGGCCGAGATCTCCGACACGCGATCCTTCTCGTCTAGAATCAGAATCGGCGGTTTGTCCTTCGCATCCGGGGCCGTGCCGGGCTTGTAGACATCATAAGGAAGATCGATCGGCGTATCCACTTCCAGGTGATACTCCGGATTCAGGCCGATCGCCAGCCATTCTTCCCGCAATCCGTTCAAGAACGCTTCATCTATGCTCTCTACCGTAATGTACTTGTAGAGCTGCCGATGAAGGAACCTGCGGCACAGATCCGACAGCAGCTCATCCGACTCCCGAATCCACTGGTTGAACGCGGTCTGGACAATTGAGTCGTCCAGCGACAGATAAGCGTCCACCGTCATCTTCCGCTCGAACAGCTGAGCCAGCTGCGGCAGCAGGAACGCGAAGCGGTAGCCGCTCTGGTACAGCTCGCCGGCCCGCCGGAAGATCTGCCGGAGCAGCATGTCCGAGCTTCGGGTGACGGGGTGGAAGTACACCTGCCAATACATCTGATAACGAGCCATCAAGTAGGCTTCGACCGCATGCATGCCGCTCTCCTTCACGACTATCGCATCCTTATGCGGCCTCATGACGCGAAGCAGACGATCCAGATCGAACGATCCATAATTCACTCCTGTGAAATAGGCATCGCGGAGCAAATAATCCATGCGGTCGGCATCCATCTGGCTGGAGACCAGGCTGACCACGATCGGCTTGTCATAGGTCTTGCGGATGACGGAAGCGACCTTGTCGGGGAATTCTTCGCCTGCTTCCCGCAGCACGCGATTAATGGATGTGTCGCCTAACACGATATCGCACGTCCATTTCTCATGATCCGTTTGGAACACATGCTCGATCGCATGAGAGAATGGTCCATGTCCGACATCGTGCAACAAAGAAGCGCATAAGCTTACCAATTTTTCCTCTTGCGGCCAGTCCTTATATCCATTACGCTCAAATTGATTAATGATTTTGCGCGTGATCTCATAGACGCCAAGCGAGTGCGAGAATCGGCTATGCTCCGCACCGTGGAACGTCAGATAAGTTGTGCCTAGTTGCCGAATCCGGCGCAGCCTTTGAAATTCCGGTGTATTGATCAGCTTCCAGATCGTCATGTCATGCACGTATACCGAATGATGCACCGGGTCTTTGAAGACCTTCTCCTCCTGCAATTGACGCTGCATCTCTTACACCTCCGAAGTTTTTTCTCAAAAAAATCGACACCAATTGCCGAAACTTTTGTCGAATAATGTCGTTTAATGATGTATAGGAATTGGGTCCGTTTTCATTCGCCTCAATCGTATCTTTTCCAGTATAGCCCTTTGTATTCTAGTGTTCTATTAGAAATATCTATGAAAACACGGTTGACTTATATGGGAATGGTTGGTATGATAGATAGCGATAATTCGTAGAAAATGTCGAATAATGACGAAATCAAAATTCATTTTCGATTCGAATCCGGATTTGAATCTAATTTATTTTAACCTGAAAAAGGGGAGTTTCCAAATGATGAAATCTACTGGAATTGTGCGTAAGGTCGACGAGCTGGGACGGGTAGTTATTCCGATCGAGCTGCGCCGAACGCTGGGCATTGGCGAGAAGGACGCGCTTGAGATTTACGTCGACGGCGAGCGCATCATGCTGAAGAAGTACGAGCCTGCCTGCATCTTCTGCGGCAACGCAGAGAGCGTCATCTACTTCAAAGGCAAAATTGTTTGCAGAGATTGTTTGAAGGATTTACCTACACCTGTGACAAATTAAAGAATTGTGTGCTATAATAAGACACAAGTCTAACTAATTGTTAATTCTAACCTTTTTATATCTCCTTTCACCCTCCCGAGAGAAGTTCGGGAGGGATTTTTTTACGTATCCGCGTCGAAAATGTGGTTGGGCTTCCGGCCAAGCTATTCCTCTTCGCCGAGCAGCGCCTGATAAACGTCTCGCCTGGACAAGCCGCGGTCGCGGGCGGCCAATCGCATCGCCTCTTTCCGTTGCCGCCCCTGCTCCTCGTAATGCGCCACATGCGCTCCCATCGTCAGCGCCGACCACCAATTCTCCTGCCCGTCGGCCCCGCTTGTACCCGTATCCGAGACGGATTTCCCCCTAGTTCCTTCTATTATAATGCAACACTCCCCGAGGGGTGGATGCTCTTCCAAATACTCCGCGCACGCAAGCGCTGTGCCGCGGATTGCTTCCTCGTGCCGCTTCGTCAGCTCGCGCACGATCGCCGCGCGGCGGTCGCCCCAGCGCTCCGCCAGTGCTAGCAACGTCTTCTTCAGCCGATGCGGCGCCTCGTAGAGCAGAATCGTGCCCGGTTCCGCGGCGATGCCGTCGAGGAACCGGTCCATGCCCTTGCGTTCGCGCGGCGGGAAGCCCGCGAACAAGAACCGGTCCGTCGGCAGCCCGGACATGATGAGCGCCGACAGGGCCGCATTGGCTCCCGGGATCGGCACGACCGGGATGCCGCGGCTGACCGCCTCCGCTGCCAGATCCGCCCCGGGATCGGAGATAGCGGGAAGACCCGCGTCGCTGATGAGCGCGATACTCTGCCCTTCTTGCAGCAGCCGGATCAGCTCCGGACCGCTCGCATCCTTGTTGTGCTCATGGTAGCTGACGAGCCGCTTGCTGACGATCTCGAAGTGCGTCAGCAGCTTGCGCGACTGCCGCGTATCCTCCGCGGCGATCAAATCCGCTTCGCGCAGCGTGCGGATCGCCCGGAACGTCATATCCTCCAGGTTGCCGATCGGCGTCGCCACCAGATAGAGCGTCCCGGGCTTCTCGCGCGCAGCGAAGCTCTTCTGCACTTGCACCTGCGCCCAGCCGTGCGCTTCAACGTTGTCCCGCTCCATCATTCGCTTCCCCCCAGTTCGCCTCGACGGCCGTAGAATACGTCGAGCAGCTCCTTCGTGTATTGCTTGTCCTCGCCGTACACGATCAGAGGCGGCTGCACCCTCAGCTCCGGCTTGCCGTCGCGAAGCGCTTCGATCAGCACCATGTTCGCTTCCGCACCCGCTCGCGGATGGACGAATCGAATCCGCTTCGGCTCCAAGCGGTAACGGCGCAGCATCTCCGCAATCTCCGCCAGCCGGGACGGCCGATGAACCATCGACACTCGGCCGCCTGTCCGCACGAGCCGCATCGCTGCCGCCGCCACATCCTCCAGCGTACAGCCGATCTCATGGCGAGCCAACGCCACATGCGCGTTCTCCTTGTGCTCCCCGGTGCCTACTGGCATATATGGAGGATTTACCGTTATGGCGTCATAAATTCCGTTGCCTGTCCCCGCATACTGCTTCAGATCCGCTTCGATGATGCGAATTCGCGGCCCAAGGCCGTTAAGAGCCACGCTTCGGCGCGCCATGTCCGCCAGCCGCGGCTGAATCTCCACGCCGTCGATGTCCGCCTTCGTGCGCGTGGCGAGCAGCAGCGGCACGACGCCATTGCCGGTGCACAGATCCAGTACGCGCCCGCGCTGCGGCACTCCCGCGAAGCGCGCGAGCAGCACGGCGTCCAGCGAGAAGCTGAACACTTCAGCGCTCTGGATGATCTTCATCTCATAGGTCAGCAGGTCGTCTACCCGTTCACCTGGCTGCAGCTCTACCTCATGCGGCATTGTCCCTAACCATCCCATCCCATAACATTCCTTCTTAGCTTACTTGATTTGGCGAACGATTGCACCTGTCTGGGCGGCGCCATGGCTGCTCCATGGCTGTTCCAGCACAGTACCAGCGCTGTCCGTGCGACGGCTTGCTTCGATTCCCGTCGTGCTCATTCGAGGTCACCAAAAAAAACCGCCCGTCACAGTGGACGGGCGGCTTCTACATCCGCGATTACTTGCTCAGGAAGGATAGACAGAAGAGGCAATCGCCTTCCACCCGCAAGTGACCGTAGTAAACATTGCAAATATGGAACCCTTCGTGATAAAGCCGGGCCAAATTATCGTAACCTTCCCCAACAGCGGCAGCGAGCGATCCCTTGTTCTCTTCATGATCGGCGGCGGCCGGTTCCTCCGTCGCCTCCGAAGAAGCCTCCGCTGTCGTCTCGCGCTTCAATACTTTGCGCAATTGCTGGTTCTCGATCCGAAGACGTTGATTCTCTTCGAGCAGTTCCTTAATCTTCAGCTTAAGCTTGCCGAAGTCGGAATGCATGTTGCCCAGTTGCGATTCGAGTTCGTCCACGCGAAGGAAAATGTCATTGCTCAACCTCAATACACCTCAACCATCAGGTTGTCGACCCGGTTACTTGACCACTACGTCCTCAAACGACAATTCTTTGACCTTGCCAAGGTCGAACAGCTGCACGTGCACCGAACGGCTGCCGATATTCAAGCCGACAACTTTGCCTTCTCCGTGAGAAGTGACGACAACCCGGCCGACCGCCGGCATCTCTTCTCTCGCACTCTCGTAGTTGTCATGCTCGTATTTGAGGCAGCACATCAGACGTCCGCACAACCCCGATATCTTCGTCGGATTCAGCGACAAGTTCTGATCCTTCGCCATCTTGATGGAGACAGGCTCGAAGTCTCCCAACCAAGAGGAGCAGCATAGAACTCGTCCGCATGGCCCGATTCCGCCAAGCATCTTCGCCTCGTCGCGCACGCCGATCTGCCGCAATTCAATGCGGGTCCGGAACACGCCAGCCAAATCCTTGACCAATTCCCGGAAATCTACGCGCCCTTCGGCTGTGAAATAAAAGATGATCTTGTTCCGGTCAAACGTGTATTCCACGTCCACCAGCTTCATCTTAAGCTGATGATCCTTGATCTTCTGCAGCCCGATCGTGAAGGCGTTCTTAGCCGCATTCCGATTCTCTTCGACGGCCTTCGCGTCGTTCTCTCCCGCTACGCGAATAACTCTCTTAAGCGGAAGCACAACGTCGGCGTCGTCGACTTTCTTCGGGCCGATGACGACGGTGCCGTATTCGACACCCCGCGCCGTCTCTACGATGACGTGCTGATCTTTGGATACCGGATGCTCGGCGGGGTCGAAATAATAGACTTTGCCCGCTTTCTTGAAGCGGACACCGACAACATCGTACAAAATCTACCCCTCCCGCGAGTTCACCAGTAATTGCTCTAGGGCCAACTGCGGCTGCACATTTGCCTTGATGCGTCTGGCCGCCGTCAGCGTCAATTCCATCGCCCGAACCCAGCTGTCCAAGCTGCGGCTCCAGGCGTTCTTCGAGAGCCAGTCCTTCTGGTCGGCGAACACCAATCGGTCTTCGCGGCCCGTCAGGATATAAATCATATCTCTATACCACAAGGCAAGCATTTGCAACATGATGTCGATATGTTCCGCGAGAACCGTCTTAAACACCTGCTGCTGAGCCGTAAGCAGCACAGCAGGGAACCGGGACGGCATCTCCTTGCCTAATTGTATCACTACGTTTCGAGTTTCTGCAAACCAATTCTCTTGGATATAAGCGCGAGCGCCATCGAGCCCGGACGCCAGATGGACGGCGGTCCGAGCCAGCAGCGGGGCCGCGCCTTCCGCAATAAGCGCCTGCTCAAGCTCCAGCGGATCCCCGGGCACGAATGGGACAAGCTGCGACCGCGATAGAATGGTTGGAAGTACCGCTTGTGCGCTTGGCGCGATCAGCATCGCCACGACCGGCGACGGCGGTTCTTCCAGAAATTTAAGCAGGCTGTTCGCCGCCTGCACGGTCATCGTCTCCGCGCCTTCGATTATATAAATCTTCCGGCCCGCTCCCGCGCTCCGGTAGGAGAGCTCCCGCTGCAGCTCGCGAATCTGCTCGATCTTGACGCTCGCCCCGTCCGGCGCGATCAGGTGCAGATCCGGGTGATTGCCGTGCAGCACCTTGCGGCACTCAAGGCATTCCCCGCAGGCGTCCTCGCCCTGCTTCTCGCACAGCAGCGTCTGAGCGAACGCCTGTGCCATAGCTAGGCGGCCGCTTCCGGCAGGACCCGCGAACAGGTAAGCATGCGCGACCCGCCCCGAGCGAATCGCATTCTGCAGCAGGCTGCGGGCGCGCCCTTGCCCGGGAACGTCCCGTAAGGCCATGATGTCTCAACTCCTAGTTCTCTAGAACACCAAATTGATTAACAGTCCGCGAATCTCGCCGACCTTCTGGAGCAGCTCCAGCCGTCCTTCTTCTGTCTGCAGCAGTTCTTCCCCAATCGACACGAGCAGCGTGTCGACCTCTTCAAGTATCTTATACCGCTTGCCCCGGCCGCGACGATCCAAGCCCTTCGTCTCCTTGAGCTTAATGCCGCGCCTGACCGTATCCTCGAGGAAGCCCTTGACCATCATCCGGTAGAGCTTCAGCTCCCGGAGCGTCATCGACCGCATGAGCCGGTCGCCCTGCTGCCGAATATCCTCCAGCTTGCGCTGCAGCTCCTCCGCGGAACGGTCTTCCTCCTGATATTGCAAGAAGTCCCCGAACGTCTGCGTCGGGGCCTGTCTCACCAGCGTCTCGCTGCGCTGAACGGATTTATTGATGGGAATATAGCCAGGCTCAATCTTCACAAGCGATCACCGCAGCTTTATTAGAAATGTTCGAAGCGTTCAACCGGCATCACGAACACGGCCGCGCCGCCGACTTGAACCTCCACTGGGAAAGGAATGTACGAATCCGCTGCGCCGCTGACCGGCGATACGGGGGTGACCAATTGATCCCGAATCTTGCAATTCGCCCGAATGACATCGAGCAGCTGCTGAGCGCGTTCATCCTCAATTCCGATTAGAAACGTCGTGTTGCCCGCGCGGAGGAAGCCTCCTGTGCTGGCCAATTTCGTGGCGCGGAATCCTTCCTTGATGAGCGCGTTCGACAGCCGGTTGCTGTCCTTATCCTGAACGACGGCAATGACTAATTTCATAGTTGCCAGTCTCCCTTCAGTTATCGGATAACGTTCCTACCTTATTAAGTTTGACGCGGAGGAGCCGAATTCCTTTATTCCTTCCGGGCAGGATCAAGATAACTTGGCGGCGACGATCTCCCACGCTTCCTTCGCGACCGCATCCGCAGGATGCATCGCATCAATCGTCACGATTCGCTCCGGGCTGCGTGCCGCCACCAGCTGGTAGCCTTCGCGCACGCGCCGGTGGAACGCAAGGCTCTCCACGTCGAGGCGATTGACCTCGCGCGAGCCATTAGCGCTGATCCGGGCGAGCCCCGCTTCGGGATCCATGTCGAGATACAGCGTCAGATCCGGCTCCCAGCCGTCCGTCGCGAACCGGTTAATCTCCGCCACCTCCTCGATGCCAAGACCGCGGGCATAACCTTGATAAGCGAGGCTGCTGTCGACGAACCGATCGCAGATGACCGTCGTTCCCCGCTCCAGCGCGGGGATCACCTTCTCCGCCAGATGCTGCCTGCGGGCAGCGGCGTATAGAAGCGCTTCCGTTCGCGCATCCATGGCCGTATTCTCGCGCGACAGCAGGACGCTGCGGATCGCTTCAGCGATCGGAATGCCGCCCGGCTCGCGCGTAATCATCGCCTCGCGGCCCGCTTGCTTCAGCTTCTCTGTCAGAGAGGCGATCAGCGTCGTTTTTCCCGACCCTTCTCCGCCTTCGATCGTGATGAACATCCCTCTCGGCACTGCGGCTGCTCCTTCCGTCATTCCCCGTTGCGTATCGTCAACATTCTCATGATTCCATAACATGCGCCGACTAGGACGCTTACTACCATCATATCAAAGCACACGTTAAACATAAACAAGTGCTTGCCGAGATCCGCCTCTCCGTCCCCGATGAGCGGAATAGCGAAGGCGAACGCGCCTGACAGCGCGACGACAGCAAGCGTCTCCGGCACGAGCCGCGCCCGTCTGGAAGGCGCCCGCATCCGCCAGATGGCCAGACCGGCAATGTACAGCGCATATATGGAGGCGAACCAGGTCAGCGAATGCGGCATTTGATGCGCTTTCCACTGACTCCAGGAGCTGAATTGATAGCTTAAAGCTCTCGGCGGCTTCCCTTCCTGCATCTCGTAATTTCCCAGGTAATAGGGACGGATGGAAGCGCCTGCGGCTGCAGCCTTGCGCAACTTGTCGACGAAGCGGTCCGGATGCTTCAAGTAGAACAGCGCGATATCCTTATGTTCGACCTGATCCAACACTTCCCGCCGAAGCGCAGGGTTCGACTGGGGAATGACGGTTCCTGTCTCGTAGTAGTTCGTGCCTGCCAGACCCTCGTACTTCTCCGGAATGCCGAGCTCCTGCATATCCTTCGCGACGTCGGGAGAATCTTTAAGCACGCCGTAGAAAATCGTTTGGTACCGATTGGCATGCACCAATCGGTCGGGGGCGAACACGAGCATGATCGCCGCGCATGCCGTGAGCAGGCAGATACCCGTTATCGTCTGGCGTCTCCAGCTGCGGTCCGGACGAAGCGGCATCATTCGCCAGACGAGGAGCGCGAAGGCGAAGCCTAGCGGCGCATTCTGGATTTTTGCCGTCGCCACGGCTAACGTCGCTCCGATGAATAGGGCGAGCATGCGTCTGGACGGCATATCGGCGGAGGCCAATGCGATGGCTGAGGCCGCGGTCAACAGCATGCCGATCAGCGCGTACGGCTCGCCGAAGAACGATTGGAAGTAAGCGGCGTAGCCGATGTCGCCGAACACCCAGACGATCGCCGCCGCTGTGAAGGCCGCCAGGAAGGCGGTCAACTTGCGGCTTGAGAGGAGCGGCGAATGGCGGACGAACAAGGCGATCGCCAGCAGCAGCAGAGCGGTATAGCAGGCGCCGATGAACCGTATATCGTAGTGGTGCCAGCTGAAGATGCGAGAGATCCAGCCCGATACCGCGACCAGCAGCACATGCGTGGACACGTATCCCCCGTGGGTATATCCTCCATATGCCCATATCGTATGAGAATAGGCAAAATAACGTTCGTCGTACGGTTCGTTCTTATCGAGCGGCGCAATGCCGGAGATGCCGATGACGCGGTTGAAGTCCCCGTTGTCGGCCATTCCGATAACGGGAGGGATCATGATGAGGTAAATGATAAGTCCGCCTGCCGCGATAACGCCGAGCCAAGCGATACTCTTGCGAACATCCCGATGATTGCGTAGCATGGCGACCTCCTTGGTAACCCTAGCTTAGCTGTCTTCCTGCCGCGCTACTTGCAGCGTCTTCAGCGATGCATCCGCCGCGCCTTGGATGCGGGCTCCCTCCTTGCGCCATAGCGCCAGCCTCACCACCGTCTCTGCCGTGACCGTCTCACCGGGATAGAGAACCGGTATGCCCGGCGGATAAGGAATCACCCACTCGCCGCATCTTCTGCCTACGGCCTTCTCTAGCTCGACCGCTTCCGTATTGAACACATCCCGGCTCAATCTCGCCGGTTCGGGGATCGTCTCCTCTACCCGCCCGCGCACCGACGCCATGGCGATGGATCCCGCCGGCTCCCCCTGTCTATCCGTCACGTGCCATGATAGCCCAGCTCCTCTTTGGCTGTCCGCCGCATAGCGCGGCTTAACCGTCGCTATGCCATCATCCGCTGCCGCTGCCTCCCGAACGCGCTCCTCCAGCCGGTAAACGGCCGCAATCTCCTGCAGCGCCTGCAGCAGCGCCTCTCCATCCTCAGGCCGCGTGCCGGCGCCGAGGGCCAGTACAACGTAGCGGGCGTCGGCCATCTCCGCGACGCAGCCTCGCTGCTCCAGCTCCCGCTGCAGCTCGAATCCGTCGAGGACTCCCGCAGCATCGAATAGAACGAGCTTGAGCGGATCCTGCTCTAACCCCACGTCCTCGTTCGGCACGTCGACAACGCCGAACGGCGATCCTCGCAGCGTACTGCGCACTTCCTGCGCAGTCGCTAGTGCCGCTTCGAAGCACTGCTCCTGCCTCGTGTGCAGCTCCCGCCGCGCCAAGTCCAGCGACGCCATGATCGGGTACGACGGACTAGAGCTCTGAAGCATGCGCAGATGCTGCCGGATGGCTTCACGAGGGACGCGCCTGCCCTGAAGATGAAGCCAAGCGCCCATCGTCATGGCGGACAGCATCTTGTGCGCAGACTGCACAACCACATCCGCCCCAGCCGCTAGCGCGCTTCCGGGCAGTGCCGGATGATGCCCGAAGTGCGGCCCGTGAGCCTCGTCGACTAAGACGGGAATTCCCTGCTCATGCGACGCTTGAATCATTCTCTCCAGCCGTACACTCAATCCATAGTAGTTCGGATTGCTGAGTACAAGCGCCTTCGCTTCTGGATACCGCTGCAAGGCCGACCTCACCGACTCCAGCGTTGGAGCGGTGGCCAACCCCGATTGCGGGTCGATCGCAGGAGGCAGGAACACCGCCCTCGCGTCCGCCAGCATTAGCGCATGGATAATCGATTTATGTACGTTGCGTTGGACGAGCAGAACATCTCCAGATCGGCAGACGCCGAGGATCATCGCCAGGTTGCCCGCTGTGCTGCCGCCCACGAGCAGACGGCTCTCCTCCGCGCCGAAGCAATGGGCCGTCAGCTTCTCGGCTTCCGCGATCACCCCTTCCGGATGGTGCAGATCATCCGTACCGGACAGCTCCGTCAAGTCGATCGGCAGCAGTTCGGCGTAGCGCCGCTTCGCTGCCTCAACCGACCACGCGGCGCGCTGCTTATGGCCGGGCACGTGGAATGGGGCCGTCCGGCGCTTCGCGTGATTCTCCAGCGCTTCGAACAGCGGAGCTCGCATCGGGTCCAATGTCATATTCTTTCTCAACCTCTCCCATAACTTAAACCATACGGGTTCAGTATACCAAAAATGTGCAAAAACAAATCCTCCGAAAGCCAATCAAGCAGAAAGCCAGCTCCGCGTCTACGGAACTGGCTTCTATGCCGCTTGCTCGCAACTTAACCTATAACGGCGATTCTCCCTAACTCGGTCGCCTCAGGCATGGAATCTGACCCAGATCTGCCGAAGCTGCCGGATGAAGAACGGGTACTTCTCATCCTCTACCTTCGTTCGCACCATCTCGGACTCGCACGACGAACATATGAATTCGCTCACAATATGAATGCCTTCTTCTCTCGGTTGGCCGCAGACGATACAGGTCCTAGTCTCTTCCTGATCCATTGCCATCCCTGCCTTCTATAATCATAATACTATGCAGTATGGAACGAATTCTATGAAAATATACATGATAGCATAACAATCACGACGCCTGCCGCCGATAGAAAAAGACAGGATCGATGCGAGAACGAGGGGAATAGCCATGCCGGAGCAACAACAAGAGCGAGACGCGACAATCTATCACTACAAGCTGGTGCGCAAGATACCGCTTCGGCCGGAAGCGAAGTATAGTTACCTGTCGACAGGCATCATCGGACTGGCCTCTATCTCCGTCATATATGGCTGGAAGGGACTGCTGTATGCGATTGCGGGCCTGCTGCTCATGTTCATCGTACACGCGATTGTGCTTCGCATTACTTTAAGGCGAGTGGATGAGTTGTCGGAGCGGAGGTGGGCCATTCGGTTCGATCTGCCTTGGTTCGGTCCGCTTCCTGTGTTGGACACGCTGCTGTCGCTGTTCCGCAGACTGCACTTCCATCTGCTGCTCATCGGCTGCTGCTTCGCAGGACTGTGCTACCCTTGGTCGCCCTCCGCCCTTCTGGTCTCGCTCGTCTTCTGGCATATCTGGCTGTTGGCCCCGCGATTTAATCTGCTGCTTCGCATTCGCCGCGAGAGAGGTGATGGCGTCATTCGGCTCGCTTCCACGGAAGTCTCGTATTATCATCGATAACGCGTCGTCTGCCGCATCCCGTTCTCGGGGTGCTTTTTTATTTCCTCAGAAAATGTAACTTTTGCCGCGCAAAGCAATCGCTTCGCAGAGCCCGCTCACCGATAATCCCGTGAGCCTGCATTCGAATATAACGAAAAGAGGAGACCCGAATCGGATCTCCTCTTCTTCCTATATAGCCGGCCCGGCAGCGTCCTACTCTCCCAGGACC
>NZ_JACJVN010000073.1 GCF_014212015.1 Cohnella lubricantis
CACCCCGTCAAGTAGACAGTATAAAAAATAAAAATCAGCTAAGCGGCCTTGGTCCTGAATTCCATGGGACTCAGGCCGTTTAGTTTTGCTTGTAATCGTTCGTAATTGTAAAAATGAATGTAGTCCTCAATGTCTTGTTTGAGTTGCCCAAATGTCTGGTACTTATGTAAATAATACTTCTCGCATTTCAATGTTCCCCAGAAGGATTCCATAGGTCCATTATCAATACATCGGCCAACTCGGGACATGCTCTGCGTCATTTTTGCCTCATCCAACATTTGCTTAAAGTACAAGGATGTGTACTGAAAGCCGCGGTCACTGTGAAGCATTGGCTTACTTCCGGGTGCGGCTTGCAATGCCAATTTCAGCGTCTTAAAAACGAGTGGATTGTTGTTGGAATGCCCTAATACATAGGAGATAATCGTTTTATCATGAAGGTCAAGAATGGCACTTAAATAAGCTTTCTGGCCGTTTCCATACTTAAATTCCGTTACATCGGTTACCCACTTCTGGTTTGGTGCTTCAGCTTGGAACTTGCGATTAAGCAGATTCTCGGCGACTTGCTGCGGCGTAGAATGCTCGTATTTCTTTTTCTTTCTGCGGATCACAGACTGAATCCCTTTTATCTTCATCAAATGCTGTACGCGTTTGCGGTTAATCGTTTTTTGAGTGTGTCGACGCATATGCAGCGTTAACCGACGGTAGCCGAAAGTGCCCTCAGCCTTCTCATACAAGGACATCATGACTTCCGTCAGTTCCTTGTTCTCCGTTTCTCGCGCACTGGGGTTGTGATTGAGCCATTTATAATAGCTTGACCTTGGAATCCCTGCGATCCTGCACAGAAGCTGTATACTGAACGACCCTGCTTGCCTAACGGCTTGAATGGCAAGGTAGACGTTCTCTTGACGGTGTCCGCTTAGAGACGCCTCCTTTCGAATTCCTGTAACTTTTTTAAGAAAGCATTCTCCGCCCGGAGCCGTTCGTTCACGTGCTCCAGCTTCTTCATGGCGAGCTTATGCTGATCTGCTTCAGTTAGCTCCTCCGGTTCCTTCGTGCGTCCTCTCCCGTCCCGAAGAGCCTCTTGGCCGCCTGTTTCATATTTCTTGACCCATCCGTACACTTGCTGATAGGAGACTTGGAATTGATTCGCCGCTTTCTTGTAATCTTGTCCATTGGCAAGGCAGTACAGGACAATGTCAATTCTCTCCTGCCACGTTGTCGAGCGTCCTCTGGTCATAGCCGGTGTTCCCCCTGTATAAGCTCTTAAGCTGCTATGACCATTATACTTCTTAATCCAATTCGCAAGTTGAGTTCGACTGGCAATCTTGTACTTGTCTATAATTTGATACTGCGATAATTGCCCATCCAAATAATCCTTAACGGCTTGGAGTTTAAGCTCGGCTGAATAACTGCGATTATGGGTACGAGCCTCTAACCCTTCATAGCCGTACACTTGATAACGACGACGCCATTTTACGATGGTTGATTTGTTGATACCGAACTTT
>NZ_JACJVN010000074.1:0-8836 GCF_014212015.1 Cohnella lubricantis
CTAACTCGCTCCGCCAAGGGCGCCACGCAGTCGAGTTACCCGGAAAAACCGGGTAACTCCCCTCGCCAAGGGCGCCACGCAGCCGAGTTACCCGCCACAACCGGCTAACTCGCCCAGCTTAACTTTGTACGGCTAACAAACAAACTATCGCATCCCTAAGACATTCGGTCCGATACCGGCGAATGTCTGTTTTTTTTCGTTGCCGTGCGGAGCTTGCCGTCCGATAGGGACTGTGCGACCGGGACAATCTGTATATCGGGATGAAGCGGATGCCTCTGTCCTGTCCGGCAGTCCGGTAACCGGGAAGCTACTGCGCCCATTCCCGTTCGTTATCCGGAATGAGCAGTTCTTCCGGGCAATCGGCGTCGCCAATCAACGTCCTCTCTTCATCGACGAGCCCGGCGAGCGCCTATTCAAGAACCATGTGAAAATGACGCCTACGAAGTACAGACAGGCGTTCTACAAGCTTCACATGAATTATCATTGAGGCGGACAATGGCGGTGAATAGGTGGATCAAACAGACATGTGCCCGACGTGATCGACCAGAACTATACGGTCTACTTCCCGATCCGCCGATCGATGCCGTCAAAAGCTTCCTCTCGATGGAAGCCGGGAGATCGAGCCTTGCCGAGTCTATCTCGCTCTTGAACGAATTGCCGCCGGCGAGTATCATCATCTCATTGACTCAATTCGCGCCAGACGATTGGCGAATCGCGCGTATGGTCCAACAATCGTCGCAGCAGCTGGAGGGAATCGTAACAGATGGAGCACATAGACTTGGCATGGCTGCTGATCATCGCAGGCGGAGGATTCATCGCGTCCTTCATCGATTCGGTGGTCGGAGGAGGAGGGTTAGTGTCGCTGCCGCTCCTGCTGGCAACCGGGATGCCCGCCGCGACTGCGCTTGGAACGAACAAGCTGGCCGGCACCTGCTCCTCGCTTACCAGCACCCTATCCTTTATCGCATCCGGCAAAATGAACTGGCGTCTCGTGCTGCGCCTCTTCCCGCTAACGCTGGCGGGAGCTGTCGGCGGCGCCTTCGCGGTCCGCCATCTGCCCTCCGACTGGCTGAAGCCGCTCGTCGTGGTCATGCTGCTCCTCGTGACGGTATATACATTCGTCAAGAAAAGCTGGGGACAGCGCTCCACCTACAACGGCTTATCGGCCCGATCGGCAGTGCTCATGGCGGCTGCCGCGTTCGGGCTCGGCTTCTACGACGGCTTCTTCGGTCCGGGAACCGGCTCGTTTCTGATCTTTCTGTTCCTCGCGCTAGGGTTCGACTTCGTGACGGCCGCCGGCAATGCCAAGGGCTTGAACTTCGCCAGCAATATCGCCAGCTTGGCTGCGTTCGCCGCTTTCGGACTCATTCATTACGGCTACGGCCTGCCGATGGGCGCGGCGATGATCGCCGGTTCTCTGGTCGGCTCCCGGCTGGCGATACGCAAGGGCGCGTCGTATGTCCGGCCGCTGTTCCTGGTGATCTGCTGCGTGCTGATCGGCAAGCAAGCATGGGATTTGTTGACCTAGCAAATTTGGAGATCGTCCTTCCCATCCGGTATGATACGGTTGTCCAACTACCAAGTCTACGGGAAGGGGCGCCTCCTTGAGACGTTCAACAATATTCAAAGCTGCCGCCATCGCTCTCTTCGTCTGCGCCTTGCTATGGGTTGATTTTCACTATTTGAGGATAACGCCGGAGACGATTCGCGGCTGGATGCTGTCCTTCGGCTGGGTCGCTCCTGTCGTCTACATCGGCTTGTATATCGTCAGGCCATTCACGCTGTTCCCCGCCTCCGTCCTCGCTCTCGCAGGAGGACTCGCGTTCGGCGCTTGGCAAGGCATGCTCTACACCATTCTCGGCGAGGTGCCCGGGGCGGTGCTGTCGTACTGGCTTGCCCGCGGCGCCTTCTCGGGAATGTTCCGCAGCGCATCGAATGACTCCAGGCTGCATAAGCTGGAGGCTGCCATGAAGCGGCGGGGGTTCCCTGTCGTTCTGCTGCTTCGGCTGGCGCCGTTCGTGCCGTTCGACCTAGTCAGCTATGCGGCAGGCATCGCCCGGGTTCCGCTGCGCGCCTACGTCCCCGCGACGTTCATCGGCGCGCTCCCCGGAACGTTCGCCTACTGCTTCCTCGGCGCCAGCTTCACGCATGGCGGTTGGAAGGAGATCTCGATTGCTGCTCTTGTCTTCGTCGCGGCTGTTGCGATACCGTTCCTGCTGCGGGGCAGGGTGGAGAAGCAGGTGGAGGAGCAGCCTCCAGATCGGCGCAGGCGAAGGTCGGGCGGGGAAGCAAGCTAGCTTACGGTTTAACCAATGAAGGGGGAGACGCTGCGGCGTCTCCCCCTTCGTCACAGGCGGTTCAGAAGTTATCGGCGTTGATGTAGAACAGCTCCACCAGCATGGTGCTGTTCGGTTCTGCCGGAGCATCCAGCATCGCAGCAGGAACGACGTACCCGTTGTACTGGATACGTGCGTTGACGCGTCCGCCGACGGGAACGCCGGATACGGCGATCATGTAACCCTCCGGTCCGAAGGCGATGAGTCCCGTCCTGGCCAGCGCTTGACGGATCGTCATGCCCGGAGAGTAGGGGGCGAAGACCGGTCTCGTCACTTGCGGGAACGCGAAGCCGCCGCTGATCCAGATCGTGATGCGGGAAGGCGGCGCGGGCGGCGGCATGAGGCTCTGCCCGGGGGAAGGCGAACCGACAGCCCTGGCAGATCCATCGGAATCGCTGGGAGCTATCGCGCGTTCATGCTCCGGGAATACCCACCATGGAATGCGCCTCACAGGCGGCGTCTGCAGTTCGGAGCCGTTGCTTTGATGCAGCCTGACTTTGCTTGCGTTGGCGGCGGGCCGCTTCTTGACGGCGGCCGGAAAGGCTCGAGCCTTCGACTTCGCCGTTAGCGAGAGTTGGGCTTGATCCGAGCGGCGTCTCGGGCGCGTTCGGCGGGCCGCCGATCGTGATCTCGGCATGTTGCGCTCCTCCTTCTAGGCGAATGTGCGATTATTGCACCATATGCGCATGCCTATCCGCGCGTGCCGATCGAAGAAGGCAGATGTATAATGTTACCTATCAGAGACAGAGGGAGAGCGATAAGGATTGTTGTCGATAGTCGAATGGATTCTTCTCATCATCGTTATGGTAGCGGTCTTAGGCTTCTATTTGATATGGCAAATAACGGTCAAGGCGCAGCATCCGAGGATCGTGCGCAACGAGCAGCCGCCGCAAGTGCCGCTTGAGGAAGTGAGCTGGGAGAGCGGGGGCGAGACGATTCGGGGCTGGCTGCTGACCCATCCCGAAGATGGACAAGCGCCGCCAGTGCCGGTCATCGTCGTCGCGCATGGCTGGGGTTCGAACCGTTCGCGGATTCTGCGGTACGCGCTGCCGCTGCACGAAGCGGGCTTCACCGTATTGACCTACGATGCCCGAAGCCACGGAGAGAGCGGCCCTGCCAAGGCGCTGACGGGGTTGACGTTCCGAGACGACCTGCTGGCCGCATTGGAGTGGATTCGCTCTAGAGCAGACCTGGACGCCGAACGCATAGGCGTTCTGGGCCACTCGGTCGGCGGCTTCGGCTCCGTTCTCGCGCTGGACGTCGGCGCTCCGATCCGGGCGCTCGTCACGGACGCGATGCCGGTTCGCTTCGACACGATGGTTGAGGCTGAATTGCGCCGCAAGGGAATGCCGGCTTTTCCGCTGGCGAAGCTGATCGGAGCAGTGATGCTTCTGCGCAGCGGCATCTCCCGGCGGTTCCTGAATCATTCCGCTCCCGCTCGCATATTGGCGGACAACGAGCTCGGCGCGAAGGTGCCGGTGCTGCTCATCCATTCCCGGAGGGATACGTTCATTCCGCCTTCCGAGCTTGAGCATGTCGCGGCGAAGGTGCCGAACGTGAAGCATCTATTCGTCGAGCCCGAAGGGCACAGCGTATCCGAGCAAGACCCTGCCTTCTGGCGGGAGGTGCTCCCGTTCTTCCAGACCCATCTGCGGACAAAAAGGAGGCTTGCAGCATCAGCCGCAAGCCCGGGAGAAAGTATATAAATGAAAAGGGGGGTCATGTAAGTATTGTACCCCTCTTAGATGAAAGGTTAATGAAGGGCGTATTACGGTTGTATTACAAACAGCGCGCAATATATTAGCCAAAGTTTGTTTTAATCCAAATATCTTGATTTTAATTAAGGAGAAGTGTACACTTCGTGTAGTATATATCTCAATTTCAAGAAAAGGCGGTGGGAAGCGTGCTGGAGCTGAATTTTGGAGATCCGGAGAAGCTGGTGAGGGTCTCGCACGCCTTGTCTACACGCTCGCGGGTCGATATCCTCCGCCTGCTCAGCTCGCAGAAGCTGAATGTGGTCGAGATCGCCGAAGCGCTGCAGCTGCCGGTATCGACGGTAGCGAACAATGTCAAAGTGCTGGAAGCGGCCAAGCTGATCAATACCGAATTGCTGCCGGCTTCGCGCGGGGCGATGAAGGTGTGCAGCCGCAACTACGACGATATTCACATCGCCTTTAATCAGGATAAATCGATGCCCAAGGGGGCGCAGCACGTCTACGAGATGGAGATGCCGATCGGCTATTACAGCGACTGCGAGGTCTATCCGACCTGCGGGATGGCGAATGCGGACGGCATGCTGATCCGGGAGGACGAGCCGGCCAGCTTCTATCATCCGAAGCATGTCGGCGCGCAGCTGATGTGGTTCCGCAAAGGCTACGTGGAGTATCTCATTCCGCTGGAGCTGCCGCCCAAAGCCCGCATCGAATCGCTCGAATTGTCGCTGGAGCTGTGCTCGGAAGCGCCGAACTACGACAACAATTGGCCCTCCGACATCACGTTCTGGATCAATGGAGTGGAGATCGGAACGTGGACGAGCCCCGGCGACTTCGGAGATCGAAGAGGCAAGCTGAACCCGGCATGGTGGCTTGACTGGACGACGCAGTACGGATTGTTGAAAACGTGGCGGATCGACGGGGAGCGAACGACCCTCGATATGGACAAGGCCTCAGATGCGACAATCCACGATCTGAAGCTTATCTATCGCCCTAATGTGAAGCTCCGGATCGGCGTTAAGCCGGACGCGGTTCATCAGGGAGGCGTCAACCTGTTCGGACGCCAATTCGGGGATTATGAGCAGGATATCATCATGAGAGTCCATTATTCATTGGAAGAAGCGTAAGCCGCATCGCATAATAAGCCCTTAGTTACAAATACATTGTAACTAAGGGCATTTTTGATGATATTTGTTACAAAATATGAGTATGAAATCGTTGACAATCGCTATTTTCACCTCTATCATAAGGATTAAACATACAAGAAATATGTAATAAAACGATTGTTATGCTTGTGTTGCTCAATCGGTAGAGGGGCGTGGAATCGATGAATCGATGGACTCGAATCGCATCGGGGTGCTGTGTTGCGGCAGCGCTTTGTCTCTCGGGATGCGATATCGGAGGCGGAGAAGGAGGCGGAAGTGTGCAAACATCGACTTTTGCAAATCCGATTATGAACGGCGGGGCTGATCCGTGGGTGATCAAGCACGACGACGGTTATTATTACTACACGCATACGGTAGGCAATGCCATTCAAGTGTGGAAGTCCCGTTCGCTGACGGACATGGCCGCAGCGGAGACGGCGGTCGTCTGGACGCCGCCGGCGGAAGGCCCGAATTCGAAGGAGATCTGGGCGCCGGAGCTTCATTGGATCGATGGCAAGTGGTACATCTATTACGCCGCGGACGACGGCCGCAACGAGAACCATCGCATGTTCGTGCTGGAGTCGGCAACCGACGACGCGTTAGGCGAATATGAGGATCGCGGGAAGATTACCGACCCGACCGACAAGTGGGCAATTGATGGGACGGTCCTTCACAAGTCCGACGGGTCGCTGTACTTCGTCTGGTCCGGCTGGGAAGGCGACGTGAACGTCAGCCAGCGACTGTACATCGCGCCGATGAGCAATCCGTATACGATCTCCGGCGAGAGAGTCGAGATCTCAAGGCCCGAGCTGGCTTGGGAGACCGTCGGGGAGCCGACCGTGAACGAAGGGCCGGAAGTGCTCATCTCCGATCAGAAAATCAATATTGTCTACTCGGCCAGCGGGAGCTGGACGGATGATTATACGCTCGGCTTGCTGTCGAGCGATCCGGACAGCGATCTGCTCGATCCGGCGTCCTGGACGAAGAAGCCGGAGGCGGTGTTCGCCAAGACGGACCGCGTCTTCGGTCCGGGGCACTGCTCGTTCGTGAAGTCCCCGGACGGCAAGGAGGACTGGATCGTCTACCACGCGGCCGTCACGACGGGAGCGGGCTGGAGTCGCAACGTTCGCGCGCAGCCGTTCCAGTGGAACGAAGACGGCACGCCTAATTTCGGCGAGCCTGTCTCGCCGGGCACGTTCCTCGCGCTGCCATCCGGCGAGCCTGCGCGCGTTCGGCTGGAAGCCGAGGAAGCGAAGCTGGAAGGGCTTCAGGTTACGGAGCATGAGGAAGCGTCCGGCGGCCAGGTCGTCGGCGGATGGACGGGCGAGAGCAGCATCGAATGGGAGATTGACGTTCCGGAGAACGGACTCTATCGGCTGGCGCTGCGCTATTTGAATGAGGCGGCCATACCGCAGCGGCTCCATATGACGATCGGCGGCAAGCTGCGCGTCGATGTGACGCTCGACACCGGGCTTAAGGGCGAATGGTCGAACGCGTTCATTCCGGTCGGATTGAAGCAAGGCCGCAATACGATCAAGCTGAGCGGAGGGACCGCGCGGCTGTCGCTGGATGCGATCGACGTGCTTGGCCCCGAAGCAGCTTCCGATAAGGAGTAGGTGAGAGAGATGGCGATTGGCAGCTACCGCAAGGATTATCCGCGGCCGCAATTCGTGCGCGAGGATTGGCTTAATCTGAACGGAGAATGGGACTTTCGGTTCGACGACGCGGACGAAGGGGAGACGGGCGAATGGTATCGCGCCTTCTCGGGCGACCGCAAGATCGAGGTTCCGTTCGCCTATGAGACGAAGGCGAGCGGCATCGGAGAGGAGAAGTTCCATCCGTACGTCTGGTATCATCGCACGTTCGGCGTCCCGGCCGGTCAGGAAGGGAAGCGGGTCTTGCTGCATTTTCAAGCGGTCGATTATGCGGCCAAGGTGTGGGTCAACGGCGAGTACGTCGGACGGCACGAAGGCGGCTATTCGGCGTTCACGTTCGACGTGACGCGATTCGTGAAGCCCGGGGAGGGGAACGCCGTTGTCGTCAAGGCGGAGGACAGCGACAGCTGCACCCAGCCGCGCGGCAAGCAGCGGTGGCGCAAGGACAACTTCGGCTGCTGGTACGTGCAGACGACCGGCATCTGGCAGACGGTATGGCTGGAATTCGTGGAGCCGAGGCATCTGCATTCGGTGAAGATCACGCCCGACGTCGACGCCAACGCCGTGCGCTTCGACTACCGGTTGGAAGGCGCGCCGTCTCCGGATCTGAAGCTGACGGCCCGCATCACGATGGACGGCGAGCTGATCAAGGAGCTAAGCGTCGCCGCGGACCGCGCTTACTTGTCGGCGGGCGTGGAGCTCATCAGCGAAGCGCGGGAATGGCGGGTCGAGCATTGGAGCCCGCATAGCCCGAAGTTGTACGAGGTCGAGTTCACGCTGGCGGACGGAGGCAAGGTCGTGGACCGCGTGTTCTCGTATTTCGGCATGCGCAAAGTCTCGATCGAGAAGGGCAAGGTGCTGCTGAACAATCAGCCGATCTACCAGCGACTGATTCTGGACCAAGGGTATTGGCCGGACAGCCACTTGACGCCTCCTTCGGAGGAAGCGATTATCGCGGATATCGATCACATTCTGGCCATGGGCTACAACGGCGTCCGCAAGCATCAGAAGATCGAAGACCCGCGCTTCCTGTACTGGTGCGACGTGAAGGGCGTGCTCGTCTGGTCGGAGGTGCCCGCGGCTTATGAATTCAACGACGAAGCGGTGGAGCGGTTCACGAAGGAATGGCTCGACATCGTGCGGCAGCATTACAATCATCCGTGCATCATTACTTGGGTACCGTTCAACGAGTCCTGGGGTATCGGCAATATTTTCACCGACCGGAAGCAGCAGCTGTTCACCGAGTCGATCTATTATTTGACCAAGTCGATCGATCCGCATCGTCCCGTCGTCGTCAATGACGGCTGGGAGCACACGATCTCGGATATCCTCACGCTGCACGATTACGAGGAATCGGGCGCGGCGTTCCTGAAGCGTTACGCGGACAAGGACATCATCACGGACAACGAGATCGCGCACAACAAGCACAAATACGCCTTGGCGCAAGGCTACGCGTACCGCGGCCAGCCGATCATCATCAGCGAATTCGGCGGCATCGCGTTCCGCAGCGACAAGGGATGGGGCTACGGCAATCAGGTCGATTCCGAGGCGGCATTCCTGGAGCGGTTCCGCGGCATTACCCAGGCGATCAAGGACGTCGACTACATCTGCGGCTATTGCTACACTCAAGTGACGGACGTTCAGCAAGAGGTGAACGGCCTGCTGACGGAGGCGCGCGAGCCCAAGGTCGATCCGGCGAAGATTCGCGAGATTAACTTGGCATGATATAAAAAGTGGGCTCGCGGCTTCAGGCCGCGAGCCCAAGAGAGGTATATAAATGAAAAGGGGGGTCATTGCCTTTATATTAACCCTCGAATATAAACGCAGGGTGAAAAGTATATTACGGTTGTGTTGCAAATCCGCTTCGATTCGGTAACGAGGCGTTGGCAGCGTGCAGCCGATGAAGCAGGGGGAGCGCCGGCGACTGGGCGTTCCCCCTGTTTTAAGTCGGATAGGAGGGCGAGTTAGCCGGTTAACCCGTGCAACTC
>NZ_JACJVN010000074.1:8932-13724 GCF_014212015.1 Cohnella lubricantis
TGTGAGGGCGAGTTAGCCGGATAAACCGTGCAACTCGGCCTGGAAAGAGCGATGTGAGGGCGAGTTAGCCGGTTAACCCGTGCAACTCGGCCTGGAAAGAGCGATGTGAAGGCGAGTTAGCCGGATAAACCGTGCAACTCGGCCTGGAAAGAGCGATGTGAGGGCGAGTTAGCCGGATAAACCCGTGTAACTCGGCCTGGAAAGAGCGATGTGAAGGCGAGTTAGCCGGATAAACCCGTGTAACTCGGCCTGGAAAGAGCGATGTGAAGGCGAGTTAGCCGGATAAACCGTGCAACTCGGCCTGGGAGGAGCGATGTGAGAGCGAGTTAGCCGGATTAACCGGATAACTCGCCCTGGAAAGAGCGATGTGAAGGCGAGTTAGCCGGATAAACCGTGCAACTCGGCCTGGAAGGAGCGATGTGAAGGCGAGTTAGCCGGATAACCCGTGCAACTCGGCCTGGAAGGAGCGATGTGAGGGCGAGTTAACCGGATAAACCGGATAACTCGGCCTGGAAGGAGCGATGTGAGAGCGAGTTAGCCGGATTAACCGGATAACTCAGCTCTTCTAACGCGCTTAACTGGCTGAGGCGTTCAAAAATTGCGAGGCTCAAGCCTTGCCGCCTTCGCCAGCCTGGCCAGCCTGACCCTGCTCCTGCTCGCGCGCCCGCGTCATCTGCTGCCAGACCGAGCCGGCGGCTTCCTCGCCGCTCTTGATGCGGGCGACGGCCATCTCAGCCTGCAGCCGCACCTCGAATTCCGGCTCGGCGGCCGCCACGCGCTCGAGCGCTTCCAAAGCCGTCTCGTCGCCGGCTTCGTACAAGAACCGCGCGGCGCGCCAGCGCACGAGCTTGTTGGCGTCGCCCAGCGCCTCCACCATCGGTCCGATCGCGGCGGGATCGCCGAGATCGGACAGCGTGTCGCCGGCGGTGCGCCGCACGGCCGCCGACGAATCCTTCAGCGCGCCGAACAGATGCGGCAGCGCCTCCGGGATGCGCAGGTCGCCGAGGTACACCACGGCGAGCCTGCGCACCGATACGTGCGCGTCGCGCACGGCCAGCGCCAGCAGCGGAAGCTGCTCGGCGTCTGGCTTCATGCGGGCTAGCGCCGCATAGCGCGTCTGCCAATCCGGCGAGCGGAGCCGCGAAGCGAGCTCTTCGCTCGAGAGCGGCGCAGGCGCCTCCGGCGGCGCGGCTTCCTCGCCCGCCGCGCCCGCATCTGCCTGCGCCCGGGCCTGCGCGATCAGCTCGCGCAGCCGCTCCTCGGTGTACGCGGCGTCCAGCTCGCGCGCCACCTCGTCCAAGATCTCTTGCGGCTCGCCGTACCGGACGCCGAATTCCTCGAGCTTCCGCTCGCGGATCATCGTCGCGCCGGCGGCTTCGCTGACCGCTTGGCCGAACTTCTCGGGAAGCGCGGCGCGCGCTTCCTGGCCGCCGGTGCGCACCCGGATCTGCATCGGAATGCCGCGGTACATCTGCACGAGCACGTGCGATTCTCCGAAGCCGGACGTCTCGAGGCTTCCGGCTCCTCCGGCGGCGGAACCATCCTCGCCGAACAGCTCCCGGACGGCGCCGAGAATGACGGCCCAGTCCTTGTTCGGACGGCGGTCGACCGCGATGAAGTCGGCGGTGCGGAACACGCTTTTGACCCCGTCGATCCCTAACAGCCGCAGATAGAACGGCGGAACCTGATCCCGGCGTTCCAATGTATAGGTATAGCGCTCGCCAAGCGGCAGCTTTTCGTCGACGTTCAGCTTCATCGAGTTCGGGCTCGGCGTCGGTTCAATAGACAATAGCTTCATTCCATTTTCCCTCCCGTTAACAGCTTCCTTACTTATACATTAACTCAACTTGGTCCCGGCTGCCAAATGAGGCCGTCCGCAAGTCCAATTTCCGCGTCTGGCGGGCTTGTGTGTTGGTACAATCGGCGGATTCCTGCTATAGTATGAATGAACACATCAGCGGAGGGATCTCATGCGCAATCACCGCTTCGGCAACTTGGATTCAGCCGGGGCCGTCCGCGCGGGAAGACACCGGTTCGCCCGTTGGCGGCAGGAGCGGCTGACCAAGCTGCGTTCCAAGGACTATAGCGACTGCATTCCGAATGTACGTCCGGATTTGCCTTTTCTACTACAGAATCGCATCGAGCCGTCCATCACTTGGATCGGACATTCCACGTTCCTGATCCAGATGGCAGGTTTGAATATGGTGACCGATCCGGTCTGGGCTCGGCGAATGGCGATGCAGAAGCGGCTAGCCCCTCCGGGCATCGCCATGTCGGACATGCCGCCCATTGATCTCGTGCTTGTCTCGCACTCCCATTACGACCATCTGCACGTCACATCGTTGCGCAGGCTGCGAGGCACGAAGCGACTGCTCGTTCCGGCCGGGCTTCGCAAGAAGATGCTTCTGAAGGGCTTCCGTCAGGTGGCGGAGATGAACTGGTGGGAATCGGTCACGCATCATGGCGTCAAATTCACGTTCGTTCCGGCCCAGCACTGGGCTCGACGCAACCCGTGGGACACGAACAATTCCCACTGGGGAGGCTGGATCATCGAATCGCCGAACGGCCCGACCGTCTACTTCGCGGGAGACAGCGGATATTGCCGAGCGTTCGAAGAGATCGGCCGGCGGTTCGCGATTGATATCGCGCTGCTGCCGATCGGCGCATACGATCCGGAATGGTTCATGTCCGAGGAGCACATGAATCCGGAGGAGGCGCTGCAGGCGTTCCGCGATGTCGGGGCGAAGTACTTCGTTCCGATGCATTATGGTTCCTTTAAGCTGGCGGACGATACGCCGAAGGAAGCGCTGGACCGGCTGGAGGCAGAGCGGCGGCGGCTTGGGCTGTCAGAGGATCGGTTGTTCCTGCTGCAGCACGGCGAGACGCTTCGGTTCATGCCGCATCAGGAAGCCGGACCCTCATCATAACAACCTCAATTGGGGACAAAGGATGGATCTATCTCAATGATTACGGTTAACGGAGTCAGTCTTCGCTACGGCAAGCGCGCGTTGTTCGAAGACGTCAACATCAAATTCACCCCGGGCAACTGCTACGGCTTGATCGGGGCTAATGGAGCGGGCAAGTCGACGTTCCTGAAGATTCTGTCCGGCGAGATCGAGCCTTCGTCGGGCGAAGTGCACATCGCGCCGGGCGAGCGCCTCGCGGTGCTGAAGCAGAACCACTTCGAATATGACGACTACGGCGTGCTCGAGACCGTCATTATGGGCTATGAGCGCCTGTATCAAGTGATGAAGGAGAAGGACGCCATCTACGCGAAGGCCGACTTCACCGACGAGGACGGCATGCGCGCGGGCGAGCTCGAAGCCGAGTTCGCGGAGATGAACGGCTGGGAAGCCGAGAGCGAAGCGGCCGAGATGCTGAACGGCCTCGGAATCACAACCGATCTGCATGACAAGAAGATGGCTGAGCTAGGCGGCAATGAGAAGGTTCGCGTGCTGCTCGCGCAAGCGCTGTTCGGACACCCGAACATCCTGCTGCTCGACGAGCCGACCAACCACTTGGATCTCGAGTCGATCAACTGGCTGGAAGACTTCCTGTCCGGCTATCAAGGCACCGTCATCGTCGTATCCCACGACCGTCACTTCCTGAACCAGGTCTGTACGCATATCGCGGACATCGACTTCGGCAAGATTCAGCTGTACGTGGGCAACTACGACTTCTGGTACGAGTCGAGCCAATTGGCTCTGTCGTTGATGCGCGACCAGAACAAGAAGAAGGAAGACAAGATCAAGGAGCTGCAGGCGTTCATCCAGCGCTTCTCCGCGAACAAGTCCAAGGCGAAGCAAGCGACGAGCCGCCGCAAGATGCTCGACAAGATCACGCTGGACGACATCCGTCCGTCCAACCGCAAGTATCCGTTCATCCACTTCAAGGCGGAGCGCGAAGCGGGCAAGCAGATCGTCACAGTCGACAACGTCGCGCTGACCGTCGACGGCGAGACCGTGCTGGACGGCATCTCGTTCGTCGTCAACAAAGGCGACAAGATCGCCCTTGTCGGCCCTTACGGCCATGCCAAGACGGCGCTGTTCCAGGTGCTGGCGGGCGAAGTGCAGCCGGATTCCGGCTCCGTCACATGGGGCGTGACGATCACGGCCTCCTACTTCCCGAAGGACAACACGCCGTACTTCGAAGGCGTCGAGCTGTCGATCGTCGATTGGCTGCGCCAATATTCGAAGGATCAGGACGAATCGTTCATCCGCGGCTTCCTCGGGCGGATGCTGTTCTCCGGCGACGAAGCGCTGAAGAAGGCTTCGGTGCTGTCCGGAGGCGAGAAGGTACGCTGCATGCTGTCCAAGATGATGCTAACCGGCGGCAACGTGCTGCTGCTCGACGAACCGACCAACCACTTGGATCTCGAATCGATCACGGCGCTTAACAACGGACTTATCGACACGGATGAGACGGTGATCTTCACGTCGCATGACCATCAATTCATTCAGACGATCGCGAACCGCATCATCGAGATCACGCCGAACGGCATCATCGACCGGATGACGACGTACGACGAGTATCTCGAGAATCCGGAGATTCAAGCGCTGCGCGCGCGGATGCTGCAGGCTTAAGCTGCAAATAGAAGTAACAGGCCTCCCCTCAACTGATATGCTCCCCATACGGTAGACAGGTGAAATAATAAAACCTGTTACTGTAAGGGGAGCATTTTCCATGTCCAAAAAGGAACATACAGCCTCGGAAAAACTCGCTATTATTCAGGAGATCGCAAACGGTTGGATTGGCGTTAAAGCAGCAGTCAGAAAGTTCGGTATCAACAAAT
>NZ_JACJVN010000075.1 GCF_014212015.1 Cohnella lubricantis
TCATTACAGGAATAGCTCCTTAGAAAAATAAGCAAGCCGCCCGCGCCGGAGATTCCCGGTACGAGCGGCCTGTGCTTCAGGACCGATATTCTAATTTGATATGAGAATAGCATTCCCGGGTTCCGCTGTCCAGCCGCGGCTGCCGCCGCCAACCCGCAGCGAACGTCAGCCCCCGAGCAGCGAGGCGGCGATCATCGCTGCGCCGACCAGCTGCAGAATAAGTACGGTCGCCGCATTCGCCTTGAGGAATGCCGGCAGATCGTCTAGATTCGCAGCTGCCGTCCGCACAGCGCGCACCGCAAGCGGTATCGTCAGCATACCGAGGAGCCAATAAGGGTTCATCGTCAGCCCGAACAGCAGCAGGAGTGACAGGTAAGCACACGCGAACAACACGGCGTATACTTTAATGCCTGTACGCCGGCCGATGCGGACAAGCCAATTCCGCTTCCCTCCCCGAATGTCCGCTTCGAAGTCGGGGTATTGGTTGATCCATAGAATGTTCACGATGATGAAGGAGATCGGCAGCCCGATGGCGGCGATGGTCCAGCTGAGCTCGCCCGTCAGCATCACGTACATGCCCGACACGAGCAGCGGTCCGAAAGTGATGCCAACCGCCGCCTCCCCCAGCCCGTTGTAATTCAACTTGAATGGCGGAAGGCTGTAGAACACGGCCAGCACGCCGCCGGCCATGCCGATGCCGAACACAGCCGGCTCCCGGAGGATGGCGATGGAGAGCCCGATGAAGAAAGCCGCTACAAGCGTCAGCACCGCTATCAAGAACGTCTCGCCTAGCAGAAGCCGTCCGTCTATGATCGTTTTCTTGCCTCCGCTGAAGGGATTGCGCTGGTCAGCCGTCACATACCGGTCTACGCCGCTGACGTAATCGACGAATTCGTTGACCGCATTCTTGCCGATCTCGATGAGGTAGATGCCAACCAGCGCAAGCGCGAACCAGCCGCCGTGAATCCTCCTCTCTTCCGCGAAAGCCAATGCAGCGCCGACCAACATCGGTACGGTCGAGGCCACCCATATTTTCGGATCTGCCAATTGCCAGAATCCTGCCCACACCCTTCTGGAACGACTCCCCATGGCCGCCTCCCCCTCTTCTCTTCGCCTTCAAAAAGTCACAGCCACCATACCGCAGCCAGCAGCGGAAAGAACGATACAATGAACCACGTATCCTTGCCTTGCCACGTTAGCCTCCGATAAGCGGAACGCGGAGCCCCGAGACGATAGCCTCTAGCCTCCATCGATTCCGACAGGTCGAGCGCTCGGCGGAACGCCCCTGCCGTCACCGGCACCAAGAGGGACAGGATCAGCCTGGCCTGCTGGCGCATCGGCCGTCCCCTCAGCTCCAATCCACGCGAGACCTGCGCGTTCCAGATCCGCTCCGCTTCCTCGAAGATAGTCGGAATGAACCGCATCGACACGCTGACCATCAGCGCCATCCGATCCGGCGACCCGCCGACATAACGGAGTGGCTTGAGCAGCAAGCCAAGCGCCTGGGTCAGCCTCTCCGGCCGCGTCGTGAATGAGGCAAGCGCGGCGAACGCCACGAACAGCACCATGCGCGAAGCCGCAACCAGCCCTCTCTGCAAGCCGCCCGCATATAGCTTGAACAGGCCTAGGTCGACGATCGGAGAGCCTCCTGCGGTGAAGAGCAAGTGGAAGACGAATATAAACAAAATAATGAGCAGCAGCGGTTTGATCGCCCTTGCGAACATGGATAGGGGAATTGCCGCAGCCTTCATATAGATGAGCGAGAACAAGAGCAATACAGCGATTCCCGCATACGAGTCCGTCATGAACACGGCCGCCATGAACAGCAGCACCGCTGTCGTCTTGGCGCGCGGATCGAGACTGTGCACCCAGGAGCCCGTCTCGATATACCTTCCAACTACGATTCTCGCACGCATCCGCACCCTCCTCTCGTTCAACCGGATTTGTTCGCAGCTCAACGCTTACTAGGTACTAGGAATCAACTGATAACTAGCGATCAACTGCTAGCTTTCTGCTAGCTTGCCATCAGCTGTTAACTTGCAATCAGCTGTTAACTTGCAATCAGCTGTTAACTAACGTTCGGCTCGTTCGGCAGACTTCTCCCTCGGCGCTAACCGTCGCTGAGTCCGCTCCTTCTCTGCCAGCGGCCAGAAGCTGCATGATCCAAGCGGCAGCGCTGTCCGGGTCGAGATAGGAAGCCGGGGGCACAATTCCCGCCCCCGCCCGCTCGGCCGCACCAGCTAGCAGCCGCGCGGATGCCGGCGCGAGCACGCCGGCCTTCGCCATGATCTCCGGGCGCCGCAGCAGCGTTGCGGCATCCCCTTGATATTCGTTCCGGCCCCTATCGATCACGACATACTCGTCGGCATAGGGCAGCACCTCTTCCAGACGGTGGGTCACGATGACGATCGTCTTGCCTCGGCGGTCGCACCAGTCGCGCAGCAGCTGCATCAATTCCTCCCGGCTCGCCTGGTCCAGCGACGAGGCCGGCTCATCCAGCGCCAGCACGTCGGGTTCTGCGGCTAGCACCGCCGCGATCGCCGCCTTCCGCATCTGGCCGCCGCTCAGATCGAACGGGCCTTGCTCCAGCAATTCCTCGTCCAGCCCCAATTCCTGCGCAGCCTTGTCCGCGGCTGCGGCCGCTTCGGCTTCGCCGAGGCCAAAGTTCAGCGGCCCGAACATCAAATCCCGCCGAACCGTCTCTTCGAATAGCTGCTGCTCCGGGAACTGGAACACGAGCCCCACTCGCTTGCGCAATCCTGCGGGCACAGCGGGATCCTTCGCCCGCTTCCGGCGCCCGAACAACCGCCTCTTGCCGGCACTGGCACCGGCGCGCGCGCCACCGCCTGCCCCGCCGCCGGCTTCGCTGCCAGGGCTGCCGCCGGCTCCCTTCCCGGAGCCCGCAAGCGACTGCGATTGCAGCCGGAACTCGAACACATCGACCGTTCCTTCATCCGGCAGCAGCAGACCGTTCAGATGCTGCAGCATCGTCGATTTGCCCGAGCCCGGAGCGCCCAGAACCGCAATGAACCGGCCCGGCCGCAGCTCCAAATCCAGCGCGTCCAACGCTATAGAACGCCGAAGATCCGCTCCTTCCCGGCGACTGGTGACATGATCGAACCGGATGGCCATAGCGCGTCAATCAGCTCCTTCTCGGTTAAATAATCGTCCACATCAACGCCTTGGCGCCGAAGCGCCCGGCATACCTGCAGTACGTAGGGCGCTTGCAGCCGGCAGGCTTCCAATAACCGCTCGGACTTCAGCAGCTCCGACGGCAGGCCGTCAGCCGCGACCGTCCCGTTCGCCAGAAGGATGGCACGATCCGCTGCCAACAGCTCCTCGGAGTCGTGGGTCACGGAGATCATCGTGTACCCTCCCGCTTCCCGCAGCTGCCGCATGATCGCCAGCAGCTCCCGCTTCGCGCTCTCGTCGAGCATCGACCCCGCTTCGTCGAACAGGACAATGTCCGGCTCCAGCGCGAGAACGGCGGCGATCGCCGCGCGTTGCTTCTGTCCGCCTGACAGATAGGCCGGGTGTCGGTCCAGCAAGTCCGCGATCTCCAACAGCTCGGCATAACGGAGCAGCCTCCGCTCGATCTCCTCCGGCTTCAGACAGCGGTTCTCAAGGCCGAACGCGATATCGTCGGCTACGGTCTGCCCGACGAATTGGTTGTCAGGGTTCGCGAACACGATGCCGATCCGCCGGCGAATCTCGCTGAGCGATGCAGGACCGATCCGCGTTCCCGCCGCCTCAATGCCGCCTTCGCTCGCAGGCAGAAGTCCGGCGATCAGGCGCAGCAGCGTAGACTTGCCGGAGCCGTTCCGCCCGGCGATCGCAACCCACTGGCCGGCTGGCACCGTGAAGGACACGCCGGACAGCACCGGAGCCGCCCCCGCATCCCGCCGATAGCCAACGTTCTCGAGCCGCAAGGCCGGCGGCAGCTTGCGCTTGTCCATAGTTGCCCCTCCCTTCAAGGCCGTGCCCATTCACGCCGGCGGAACCATTCAATTCGCTGCAGCGCGGCGATCAGCTGCTTGGCGGACATGCCGACGAAGATGCCCGTCGCCGCCCCCGCCGCAAGCAGGAACGGCAAGTAATAGAAGATCCGGGTCGTCCCGAGCACCATCGAAGCCGCGAACAGTTGGCCGACGTTATGGGCCACTCCGCCCATCACGCTAATGCCGAGCAAGCTGAAGCTGCCCCGCCCCAAGCGGAGCATCGCGTACATGACAACGAAGCTGCCGAGCGCCCCCATTAAGCTGAACAGGAACGTTGAGAAGCTGCCCAGCAGAAAAGCCGTAATGACCGTCTTCAGCAGGATCAGCCCGAGCGAATCGCGGGCGTTGAAGTAGTAGAGACAAGTCAGCACCATCATGTTACCAAGTCCCAGCTTCGCTCCCGGAACCGCAACGGCGAACGGAATCATCGATTCCGCGATGCCCAGCACGACCGCGATCGAGGCGAAGATGGAGAGCACGATCGTCTTCCTCAGCAAGACGTCATCAGCTGACCACGGCATCGAACCCGTCCCCCGTCACATCGCCCTGGCCGCCGACGATCTCGACGAATACCCGGTTCGGAAGGCAGACGATTCTCTCCCCGATATGCGTCACATGCCCCATCGCGATGCACAATTTGTCCGGGCAGTCCGCGTCGAACATGTCAATGCCGCCCTTCGATATTCGAAGCGCATTGTGCCCATGCTTCGAGCGAATGTCGATTACCTGATCGGCCCCGTCCAGAGCAACGGTTCGGTAATGTTCCCCGTCCACCGTAATTTCCGCGTATTTCTCGGCCGCCGCCGCCTCATGCTCCCCGGACATCCGAGGGATGGCGATAGCAGCCGCGACAGCCAGCAGCACGCCGGCAATCCAAATATCCCCTCTTCTCATGGCGAGCCTCCTTCCTAGCTTGAAGCCTTATTCTCATTATGGGAGAACGCTCCGGAGGCTACAGTGATAAACCTCACTTTCCGGCTCTGCGCCGTCTGGTAAGCTGAGATCATCATCCGGTCAAGAAGGAAGGAGTGTCCTCTTATGCTAAGCAGAAGCCGCTGGCTGCCTCTAGCCGTTGCTGTGCTGATCGTTCTAGCACTTGCGGGCTGCGGACAGCAGACGCAAGCTACACCCCCCGTGGACGAACCTATGTCCGACACCTACTACATTTTCGACACTATCGTGACTGTGAAGGTTTATGATTCCGGCATGACCAAGCAGAACTTCAATGAGATTGAACAACTGCTTCAGAAGATTGACAAGGAGATGAACCGCCAGCGTCCGGACAGCGAGATCAGCCAAGTGAACAAGAACGCCGGCCAAGGCGGCGCCATCGTATCTGAAGAGACGTTCGGAGTTGTGAAGACCGCGCTTGATTATGCGGCCAGAACCGGCGGCAGATTCGATCCGACCGTCGGACCGCTCGTCGACCTGTGGGGCATCGGCCACGAAGGCGCGGCCGTTCCCGGCCAAGCTTCGCTGAGCGCAGCCTTGAAGCTCGTCGGCTATCAAGATGCGTCGCTGGATGAGAGCAGCCTTCGGGTGACGCTGGCGCGGCCGGGGATGTCCATCGACTTGGGCGCTATTGCCAAAGGGTATGCGGCAGACGTCATTGCCAAGTATCTGGAGAGCCGCGGGTTCCACCAAGCGATTATCGACCTTGGCGGCAACGTGCTGGCGCTTGGCTCGAGACCGGACGGCAGCGACTGGCGGATCGGCATCCAAGATCCCGGCGAGGAGAGGGGCAATCCGCTCGGCGTGCTGGAGCTCTCGGACAAGACGGTCGTCACCTCCGGCATCTATGAGCGGTTCTTCATTCAAGACAACATCGTCTACCACCATATACTCGATACCCGAACCGGCTGCCCTGTCGAGAACAATCTATTGAGCGTGACGATCATTACCGATCAATCGGAGCGCGCGGACGCCATGTCCACCTCCGTCTTCGCGCTCGGCCTTGAAGAGGGGATGAAGTTCGTGGAAGCGAACGACAACATGGAAGCGATCTTCGTGACGAAGAATAAGAAGATTTACTTGAGTGCGGGCTTGAAGGGGAAGTTTGAGTTGACCCGCGAGGATTATCGGCTGGCGGAATGGGAGTAAGAGGAGCGGAAAGGAAGAGCAGTCTGTTCCTATCCTATTGCCATGCACGGGAAGTTGCCTAATAATGGAGGAGGAGCCGGCCCCGTCGCGCGTCGATAGGCGGCATCTGACTACCTTCATGCCAAAGGATGTGGAACTATGGACTTCAAACCGCTATCCCAATTCATCGACCGCATCACCTCTTGGCGCATACCATGGGCCGAGGTGCTCGTCATGCACCGCAATGAGACGGTATTCCGTTACCGCAGCGGCTTCGCCGACTTGGAAGAGAAGACTCCGATCGGCGAATCGCACCTCTTCCACCTCTACTCGATGACGAAGATCCTAACATGCGCGGCTGCCCTTCAATTGGTCGAAAAGGGTACTTTGCTCCTCAGCGATCCGCTGGCGGACTACTTGCCGGAATACGCCGAGATGACCGTGCGGAAGACGCTGCCGAACGGCGGAACCGAACTCGTCCGGGCAGAGCGTCCGATCACGATTCGCGATCTGTTCGCCATGACCGCCGGCTTCTCCTACGACATCGGAGCGCCTTCCATTCGGGAAGCCGCGGAACGCACGAACGGCCGAGTGCCGACCCGAGAATTCGCGGCGGCGCTCGCGAAGGTGCCGCTGCTGTTCGAACCGGGAACGCAGTGGAACTACAGCCTATGCCACGATGTCCTCGCCGCTCTGATCGAGGTGGTGGACGGTAGAAGATTCGGCGAGTATGTGCGGGAGGAGATTACGGGACCGCTCGGCATGCGCGATACGGTCTTCGACCTGTCCGAGGACCAGCAAGGCCGTCTGGCCCCGCAGTACGAATATAATGACGAACTGGGCAAGGCCGTACGCGCGGACGGGAACGGCTTCCGGCTCGGGACGGAATTCGAGAGCGGCGGCGCGGGACTGTTCTCGACCGTGAGCGACTACGCGCGCTTCTTGAACGCGCTGACCAATCGGGGAACCAGCGCGGACGGCGTGCGCATCCTGTCACCGGCGTCGGTGGAGCTGATGCGGACCGATCATCTGACGGAGAGCATGCGCGGCGACTTCAACTGGGGGCATATGGCGGGCTATGGCTACGGACTGGGCGTCCGCACCCACATCTCGCGCGCCAGCAGCGGGTCGCTGAGCCCGATCGGCGAATTCGGCTGGGCCGGCGCGGCCGGATGCCTCGCGATTATCGATCCGGAGTCCCAACTGACGGTCATGTACGCCCAGCATCTGCTGAACAGCCAGGAGCCCTATGTGCATCCGCGAGTGCGAAATGCGGTATATGCTTGCCTGTGACGGGATTAAGCTGCAACACCCGGAAGAGACCTGCCGATCGAACGGCAGGTCTTCTCGTATTATTGACCTATTGTATTCGCTTTGGCTTGCCGACAGCTCGCAGGATCAATCCGTCGTTGGAAAGGCGATCTCCACCGCCGTACCCTTGCCCAATTGGCTTCGGAACGTGAGCCTTCCATTATGCGCTTCGACGATTCGATGGCAGACAGCCAGCCCGAGACCCGTTCCATTCTCCTTGAGCGAATAGAACGGCTCTCCGAGTCTAGCCATCCCCTCCTCGGGAATGCCCTTCCCATGATCCGTCACCTGAAGCACGATCGTCTCATCTTCTTCCCGATAAGCCTCGATCCGTACCTCTCCGCCGTCAGGCATCGCCTCCATCGCATTCTTCAGCAGATTCATCAGCAGCTGCTTGATCTGATTCGGCTCGCACCAGAAGAAGCCAAGACGATTCTGCAATTGTATCGTGATCTCCGCGTTGTGCAGAAGCGCTTGCGGCTGCATGAAGGATACGATCTCTTCGATGACGGTTGGGAGATTCACCTTCACGAAGCGGATGCTATGGGGCTTGGCCATGCTCATGAACTCGTTGACGATATTGTTAATACGCTCGAGTTCGCTCAGCATGATGTCGATATAATGGGTGTTCTGCTCCTTCAATAGCTGCATGAAGCCCTTCAGGCTCGTTAGCGGATTGCGGATCTCATGGGCTATGCCTGCCGCGAGCTCGCCTACAACCGATAGCTTCTCCGACTTGCGAAGGGCCTCCTCCGCTCTCCTCTTCTCCGTGACGTCCCGTCCGATCCCGAGACAAGCGACAACAGCGCCTTCTTCATTCTTCAGCGGATATAACGACACGTTGGCCCAGAAGGAGCTGCCGTCCTTGCGCAGCAATAGAATGTCTAGACCTGCGATCTCCGATCCCTGAGAGATATGATCGAACAGCTGATAGACCGCCGGTTTGGTCTCATCCGGGACCATCGGCAGCACGGTGCCGACAATCTCTTCCAGTCTCCATTGATGCAGCTCTTCGAACGTCTTGTTCACTTCAAGCATCCGGCCATCTAGTCGGATAACGGCAACACAGTCAGAGGTTTGGTTAAATAACGCGTTATAGAGCTGCAACGCATTATATAACTGCGGCATGTTCTTATGATTCGATAAGAATCGGTCCGTAATGGGAATCACCCGGGGGAAAAGAGTATTTGTCTAATTATTCACTATAATTAGACAAAATCCTGCTTTTCATCAGCAGGCAATCCTCCCTCGACTAATGCACAAGAGGACAACCAGGCTCGTGATATGCTCCCCATACGGTAGACAGGTGAAATAATAAAACCTGTTACTGTAAGGGGAGCATTTT
>NZ_JACJVN010000076.1 GCF_014212015.1 Cohnella lubricantis
ATAAGTATAACCACAAAGAGGACAAACAAATTCAACTGATACTGTGGAACCACCTGATACCTTCGATTGCGGGTCTGTCAATAATTTTGTGTAAACTCTTTTATAGAGAATCTCCCTCATAGGGGAGATTGACCCTCACGGCAGATGCTGGCCGATACGCTCGGGGAAGAAGACCGAGAACTGCAGTAGCATTTGGCCCCAATTTTGGACTCGTCCTGTCCATTTGCGCGTAACGTCCATCGTGACCAGATACAACATCTTCAGCAACGCCTCATCTGTCGGGAAGATGCTTTTGCCTTTGGTCACCTTGCGGAGCTGGCGATGGTAGCTTTCGATCATGTTCGTTGTGTAGATCAGCTTTCGGATCTCCGGCGGGTACTTGAAGAACGTTGCCAGCTCGTCCCAGTTGGTACGCCATGAGCGGACGATGAGCGGATACTTGGAGCCCCACGCCTCTTCGAAGCGATCCAGCTCCACAAGCGCCATCTCTTCCGTCGAGGCCTTGTAGATGGGCTTCAGGTCCGCCGTCACTTTCTTGAGGTCCTTGTAGGACACATAGCGCGTCGAGTTGCGGATTTGGTGGATGATGCACTTCTGAATCTCAGTCTTCGGGTAGCAGGCGGTGATCGCTTGGGAGAAGCCGGTCAGGTTGTCGACACAGGTGATGAGGATATCCTGAACGCCACGGTTCTTGAGGTCGTTCAACACGCTCAGCCAGAACTTCGCCGACTCGTTTTCGCCGATCCACATGCCCAGCACGTCTTTGTTGCCATCCAGATCGATACCGATGACCATGTAGGCAGCCTTGTTCACGATGGCGCCGTCCTGCTTCACCTTGAAGTGGATGGCGTCCAGGAAAACAACAGCGTACACGGCTTGCAGCGGGCGATTCTGCCACTCCTTGATCAGCGGCACGATCTTGTTCGTCACGTTCGAGATCATCGTCGGCGAGACGTCGATGCCGTACAGCTGATTCAAATGATCCTGGATCTCACGGGTGCTGACACCCTTGGCGTAGAGCGCGATGATCTGATCCTCGATGCCGGTTACGTTTGACTGATGCTTCCGGACAACGAGCGGTTCGAACTCGCCTTGCCGATCCCGTGGGACCGCAATCTCTTGCTCGCCGTACTCGCTCGTGATCGTCTTTTTGCTTTTCCCGTTGCGGCTGTTGCTCGTCTGCTTGTTCTGCACATCGTGCTTCCCGTAGCCCAGATGCGTGTCCATCTCGGCCTCAAGCATTTCCTGCAACGTTTCAGCAAACAAGTCTTTCAAAGCGTTCTGTGCGTCCTGAGCGGTGACCAGGCCGTTCTCCTTGATAAACGCTCGAAGCTGCTCTTTCGACAACAATCCCATGTGTGCTCCCAACCTTTCTGCTACTTCCATTTTAGTAGGTTTGAGAGTTTACACAATCTATTTTACAGACTC
>NZ_JACJVN010000077.1 GCF_014212015.1 Cohnella lubricantis
CAAGTTCGACAGGGTCCGTTAAATCCGATCGACGATCGGATCGATTACGCTCGATGTTCAGTTTTCAAGGAACAAGTTCGTTGCTTCTCTATCTCGTCGTTGTCGTAACAGCGACCTTCATAATATATCACATTCGGCAGTTTCTTTGCAACAGGTAATTTCTTGCTGTACCTGATTGCTTGTCCGAAACCCGCTTTCTGCTTGCCTCTCCAAGAGGGGCGAGAGTTAATTTAACACATGTGCTGATGCAGAGTCAACCCTTTTCCGAAGAAAAAATCCCGACTTAACGACAAGGACGCCTTCACGCATCAATACAGCATGAGCAGGCGTCTCCGAAGAACGTTATTTGCTTGTCTTCAACCCTAGCGCGTAGCGCGACAGCTCCCGCGGCTGGGCAATTCGCGCATACATGCGAAAGATGATTCTGTAACGCTTCGAGATGGCTTCCTTAACAGGACCATCAAGTCTGCGATCACTCATATCGAGCAGCATCTCATCCATCTCTTTGCGCAGCATGTAGTCGAATTCCTTGCACTCTTTGTCGGTGAACATCATTCCGAGCATCGGCATGCCCTTAGCCTCCAGTCGAAATTAGCAGCATAATCGGATCGTCGTCTTGCTGAACGTTCCGGAATTGGGTTTTACTGTTATGCGCCATTTCGGCCGGCTTTATGACCGACAGGGGATGTTCTTCGTGAAAAGAAATTTTAGCCTTCCATCAGACGGTAAGTCACCGTACTCTCGATCACGGCCGCAATCAACAGCAGCAGAACGACAAGGATAGCCGCGGGCACGGAACCTTTGATGGCCAGCTTAAATCGAGCCCAAGGCTCGTTCCTCCCGATCAGCGATCCCCAGATCCCGCGAAGCAGCGACAAACCCAGACGTACGCCGAAGGCGCAGGCCAGCATAAGCGCAGGTATCTCCAATATGCCATGGGGAAGAATACCTTTGACGATCATCGGTCCGATCTGATAGCCGGCCGCAGCAAAGTTGCCGAACAGATAGCCCATGAGCATGCCGTTGACCACGAGCGTCACGATCGGCATCACGCCGGCGAATAGGCCTAAATAGAGCGACATCAGCGAGCTTCTCACGTTGTTCAACCAGATGGCCGTGAACAGTGTCTGCTCCGGATTGTTGGACGACTCGGCCGACTCGGAGATTCTTCTCACGCTCTCGATGGCTTCGTCAAGCCAATTGACAGGTCCCGTAGAGGAAGCCCCAACCACGAGGCTGGCGAAGAAAAGAATAAAGGCGAAGATCAAATACGGCTTGATGTCTCTCCAGTTCTGGTGCAATGCTTGTTTGCTAAACAAAACGATATCCTCCGTTTGCGCAAGGCGCGAATAACTTGTACTCGGCCAAGCATACATTGGTATTGACCAAGCCTAAGCCAGTCCATTTCCCCTAATTATGGAAAGGAGCGGAATGCCCCCATGAATCACTTCTTTGTTTATAACGCGCGAAATCTCAAACGGTTTCTCTTCTTGACGATTGCCGCTGTGCTCTCGATCGGCGTAATTTGGGCGGAGAGAGACAATGTCAGCGTATTCGCCCCCCATCCGCCCTCAGCGATCTATAACGTGCCGACTGATCGCAAAGTAGTGGCGCTGACATTCGATATCAGCTGGGGCGACAAACGCGCGGAGCCCATCCTGGACATCCTAAAGAACAAGGGCGTCAATAACGTGACGTTCTTCTTGTCCTCGCCTTGGAGCAAGACTCATCCGGAGATCGTGAAGAAGATCGTAGACGGCGGATATGAGATCGGCAGCCACGGACATAAGCATGACAACTACAGCCAATACAGCGAGGACGAGATACGCCGGCAGATTCAAACGGCGCACGATATCCTATCTGACATGACAGGACGGGCTCCCAATCTGATTCGGATGCCGAACGGAGACTTCGACAAACGCGTGCTGCGCGTGGCTGAGAGCATGAATTACAAAGTGATCCAATGGGACACGGACTCTCTCGATTGGAAGAACCCTGGCGTAGACGCCATTGTCTCGAAGGTTGTGACAAAGGCTCATCCCGGCGATATTATCCTGCTTCATGCAAGCGATTCGTGCAAGCAGACGCATGAAGCGCTGCCGATCATTATTGATCAATTGCGTGCGCAAGGCTACGAGTTCGTCACCGTCTCCCAACTGCTCAGCCAGACCGAGACGAAGGGCCAGACCGTCGAGGATCGCAGCGCTTGGACCGAGATGGCCTAATGCCCTATAGCTTATCTTGAAGCGTTGGCAGAGACGGCCGATGCGGAAGCATGAGGCTTGGAGAGCACTCGGTGAAGCCTCATGATCTGGAATGTATTGCAGACGAGCAACGGAATGAGTGTGAAAATAAGAGATGTGATTTTGCCAGATTGAAATCCCGGCATTGCCTCGATCGTCGTAACCGCGATCATGTAGAACAAGGTCGGTATCCAAGCCCCCGCGGTCGTCTCCTTCACCTTCCACCAGGCGACCGCAAGGCTTACTGCCGCCAATGCGAGCGGAATCAGCCAGAAGGTTGCAGCCGGGAAGGCGCTGTCGTATGTCCAATATCCAATCTCCGCCAGTACGAATACCGCCACGAACCCTTGCAGCGCTACCCAGTAATACGGCTTCTTGATTATGCTTCTAGCTATGTAATTCAACATCAGATAAGCGAAGAATCCCATGTGAGCGAACGCCCCGAACGTCAAGCCCGCCAGCGCCATCATCGTCACATTGAACATCCAGTCGTTGCCGGTCTTCACCACGACTTGGAACGAAGAATCGCAGAGCAGCATAATTATCCCCGCGATTAAGGATGAAGCGCCTCCAATCAGAATGGTGGTGCCGAACAAAGTCATCCATTTGCGCAAATTCAAGTCGAATTCCTCCTCTGTCAGTTCAATTCCCATTTTACCACGTTCATGTCAAAAAGCCATGAATGGCCCCTTATATTCACCGGAGACGCGTCGCATACTACTGACCAGAAGCCCATGAAGGGAGTAGGTCGGTAATGCGTTATCGTTGGCCATGGCTTGGCGCCATGCTGGGGCTAGCCGTCACGTTAACGTCGTGCGGAGCCGAGACAAGCAGCAGCGGCGGCGAACAAATGAGCTACAAAGACGTCAAATCGATGGTCATTGACATCCTTGGATCAAGCGAAGCTCAAGAAGCGCTTGACAAAGCTTCCTCCGCCAAGTATGGAGCCACCAGCCTTCATATGCAGGCATTGACTCCAGCCGATCAAGAACAAGTTCGGACTGCGGTGAAGGATGTATTGACTTCGCCTGAATACGATAAAATTCTGCGCGGCATTATGACGGATCCCAAATTTGCGGGAGAATTCGCCAAGGCAGTCAGCAAAGACAACAAGCAGTTGCAGAAGGATCTCATGAAGGATCCTACTTATCAGAAAGAATTGATCGGCGTTCTTAAGAGCAAGGATATGCAGACGGTCATGTTCGAAGCGATGAAGTCGACCGAATACCGTACGCAAATGATGAGCGCCGTTCAAGAAGCGGTTCAAAACCCGATCTTTAAGCTGGAAATTATGAAGATGCTTGAGAGCGTCGTGAAGGAACAGCTGAGTCCGACGAAGACTGTGCAAAGCGGCGGCGAAGATAGCGGCGGTCAGACGGACAGCGGTGAAGGCGGAGGAAGCGAGGGTGAAAGCGGAGGCGGTAACAGCGGAGGCGGTGGAGGCGGCGGTTAAGGTCCAATCAAAAAAACCGGCTATAGCCGGTTTTTTTGGGCGTGTCATTTAACTGTTGCAGCGTTCGATGATCTTGCGGGCAAGCGCCGTATATTCTTGTCCAGTCGGCGAGTCTGCCTTGTAAACCGACGGGGAGAAATCCGGCTCTGCCGGATGATTGTCCGGCGCGCCCAGCGGGAACTGCGCGAGCAATTCCGTGTGCAGCGTCTCGGCCAGCCTGCCTCCGCCCCCGCGTCCGAAAACGTATTCACGCTCGCCGGTCGATCGGCTCTCGTACCAGGACATATTCTCGACGACGCCAAGCACCTCATGCTGCGTCTTAATCGCCATCGCACCGGCGCGAGCCGCTACGAAGGCCGCCGTCGCATGCGGTGTCGTCACGATAATCTCCTTGCTCTGCGGCAGTATCTGGTGAACGTCAAGCGCTACGTCCCCCGTGCCCGGCGGAAGATCGAGCAGCACGTAATCCAGTTCGCCCCAGTTGATCTCCTGGAAGAAGTTGCGGAGCATTCGCCCCAGCATCGGGCCTCGCCAGACCACCGGGCTATTGTCTTCGACGAAGAAGCCCATCGAGATGACTTTAACGCCGAACCGTTCCACAGGATTGATCTTGTTCCCTACTTGTACGGGACGCTCCTCGATTCCCATCATATCGGGAACGCTGAAGCCGTAAATGTCACAATCCATTAATCCAACCCGCTTGCCGCAGCGCGCCAAGGCAACTGCCAAGTTCACGGTAACCGTCGACTTGCCGACGCCGCCCTTCCCGCTTGCGACCGCAATGAATTGCGTCTCGCTGCCCGGGGCCAGCAGGGGGCTGTTCTCCAAGCCTGCGCCATGACCTTTAACCGGAGGCGCTTGCTGCTGCTGTTGCTGCTGCGATGCTTGCTTCTCCTGGGAGTGGCCCAGCTTCGACAAAGTGTCGGCCTTCTCATGCTCCGTCATCGGCCGCACGCGAATGTGCGGCGCGGATGTATGGAGCTTGGCAAGCGCTTGGTGCAATTGCTCCTCCAGCTTGTCCGCTTGAGTGATGCTGTCTGGATGAAGCACTGCCGTCAGGGATATTCCGTTCTCCCGAACAACGACGTCTCTCACCAATCCTAGCGAGACCAGCGGTTGATCCAATGTCGGCTCGTTCACCGATTGAAGGGCATCCAATACATTTTCTCTCGTGATCATCATTACAACCCTCGCTTCATCTCGCACAATATCCTTATTATAGCATATCGCCGGACTTATGGCCGAGCGTTCCGGGATGCGCCTTCCCCGGAGCTATACCGAAGAATGCCCCGATACAGGGAAGCTGCCACTTTCTTCTGGTACGTCTCGTCCGCGAGAAGCTGCGATTCCTCCGGATGCGACAGGAATCCGATCTCGACCAGTGCGGTCGGCATCGTCAGCGTATTGAGCAGATATACTTTGTCGTTCGCAATCGCCGTGCGAGTGGTGTTGCCAAGCGACTCCTTGATCTCCTGCTGGATAGCCGTCGCAAGCCGCTGCCCTTCCTTCGATCCGGAATAATAGAACGATTGCGCGCCCGACCACTTGGAAGACGGGACGCTGTTCAGATGGACGCTGACGACAAGATCGGCTCGGCGATCCTGGATCGTCTTCACCCTCGCCTTCAAGTCCTCCGTCTTACGCTTCGAATAGCCTTGGACGCCGCTGCCTGCCAGGTCGTAATCGCCTTCGCGGGTCAGATAGACCAGCGCTCCCGCTTGCTGCAGATAATCGCGCAGATACAAGACGATGGCTAAGTTGATGTCCTTCTCGATGATGCCGTCTCGGCTGGAAGCCCCTCCGTCAACGCCTCCGTGGCCTGCGTCGAGCGCGATCACTTTGCCCGTCAGCGGAGTTGTCCAGAAGCTCCATGTCTTGGACACCGGCACTTCCGAAGACAGAACCGTGCACGCCAATACCAGCAATGCGGCGGCCGACAGAAGGCGCAGCCAAGCCTTGCGCGAGATCCATACCACGAAGCCGATTCGTCCTCTTCTGGGATGCGAACCGCCGACCTTTCCTCTATTGGAGCTATTAGACACAAAGAACCACCCCGTCCCAGCGAAGTACGCTACATCTTATGGGACGAGGTGGACAAATATGCTTATCTTCGTTCAAGCGGCGTGTGCTTAAGCCTCAACGGCTTCCGACATGCCCTCGATCAGGATCTTGGCGACTTCAGGGCGGGAGAATTCCGGCGGCGGGCAGATGCCGTCGCGCAGCATCGCACGCACCTTCGTTCCGGACAGCGTCAGATGATCCTCCTTGCCGTGGGGGCACGTCTTGCTGGATGCCATGTTGCCGCATTTGGTGCAGAAGAAGCTGTGCTCGAAGAACAACGGCATAATGCCCAGCTCTTCGGCTGAGAATGTGCGCAGCAGCTCCTGCGCTTCATATGTGCCGTAATAGTCGCCGACACCCGCATGGTCGCGCCCGACGATGAAGTGCGTGCAGCCGTAGTTCTTGCGAACAAGCGCATGGAAGACGGCCTCGCGAGGACCTGCATAGCGCATGGCGGCCGGGAAGACGCCGAGGAATACGCGGTCCTTCGGGTAGTAGTTCTCCAGCAGCGCCACGTAGCTCTTCATGCGCACGTTAGCCGGGACGTCATCGGACTTCGTCTCGCCAACGAGCGGATTCAAGAACAGTCCGTCAACAATCTCCATCGCTGATTTCTGAATATACTCGTGCGCTCGATGAACCGGGTTGCGTGTCTGGAAGCCGACGACCGTTCGCCACTGCTTGTCGGTGAAGATCTGTCTTGTCTCAGCCGGCGTGAAGTAGTACTCATTGAACTTCTCCGGAACCGGACGGTTCACCACTTGAATGAGGCCCCCGATGTAGACGTTCGGCCGCTCGAGCAGCTTGCGGACGCCGGGATGCTCCATGTCCTCGGTCTTGAACACTTGAACAGCCTCGCGTCGCTTATCGGGCTGGTAGATGCTCTCAACGTCGATTATCCCGTATGCGACGCCGTCGGACTCTCCTACCAGCGCAGCGCGCTTGCCGACGGACAACGCAGACGCTTGCTCTTCGGTTACCGCTAACGTGATCGGGATACTCCATATTTGGCCATTCTTCAGGCGCATGCTCTCGATGACCGAGACATAATCCTCTTCGTTAAGGAAGCCGGTCAGCGGGCTGAAGGCTCCAACGCCGATCAGATCCATATCCGAGACCGTCCAAGCGTTCACCGGGATGGCCGCAAGAGATGCAGCTTCCTTCAGCAGCGCATCGCGTTCCGCGCCAACTGCGATTCGATTCACCAAAGTGCCGCCATGCGGCTTGATTGCGCTCATCCTCGCGTCTCTCTCCTCTGCCGAATAATTTATTTGTGCAGGCCGCACTCGGTCTTCTCGAAGCCGGCCCAGCGTCCCGCACGCGGATCTTCGCCTGCCGCAACCGGACGTGTGCAGTACGCGCAGCCAATGCTCGGATAATTCCGGTCATGCAGCGGGTTGTAGATAATATCGTTCGTGCGGATATAATCCCACACGTCCCCGGTCGTCCAAGACGCCAGCGGATTGAACTTGACGAGGCCGAACTTCGTGTCGTATTCCACCTTCTTCGCATTCGCCCGAGTCGGAGCCTGATCACGGCGAATGCCGGTAATCCAGGCTTCATAGTTGCCCAGAATACGCGTCAACGGCTCGACCTTGCGAATGTCGCAGCAAGCAGTCGGATTGACGCTCCAAAGCTTCTCCCCGTGCTTAGCCGCTTGCTCTTCCGGCGTCAGCTTCGGCTTAACTTGAACGAATTGCAGCTTGTATCTCGCGGCGATCCGATCACGCGTCTCATACGTCTCCTTGAAGTGGAAATCCGTGTCCAGATAGAAAATGTCCGTAGATGGGCTGATCTTCTGCAGCATATCGACCAGCACGACGTCCTCAGCGCCGAAGCTGCAGGCGAACGTAATGTTCGGGAACGCTTCGACGGCCCAACGGATGACCGTCTCCGGGGAGGCATGCTCGAACTCCTCTGCTTTGTCGCGAATAAGAGCTTCTTTCTCCAGCAAATTCAACCGAATAACCCCCTAATGGTAAGTTAACACCCATTTGCAAGGAAATTATATGTTATCTGATCGGAATTATCAATATATAATGGACTTCTTTTTGTCATTTTGGCAGAAAGTATTTCTTGCAAGGTGCGGGCGCCCAATAGTATACGAAAAAAGCCTTCCCGATGTCCCTGATGGACAACGAGAAGGCTTTGATGTTGAATCGGATTAACGCTTGGAGAACTGAGGAGCGCGGCGAGCAGCCTTAAGGCCGTACTTCTTACGTTCCTTCATCCGCGGATCGCGGGTCAGGAAGCCGGCTTTCTTCAGCGTGGAGCGCAGCTCCGGATCTGCCTTCAGCAGAGCGCGAGAGATGCCATGGCGGATTGCACCAGCTTGGCCGCTCATACCGCCGCCGTTAGCCAATACGATGATGTCGTATTTGCCAGCAGTCTCGGTCAGAACGAGCGGCTGCTTAACGATCAGCTTCAGCGTCTCGAGACCGAAATATTCGTTGATGTCGCGTTTGTTGATCAAGATTTGGCCTTCACCCGGTACGAGACGAACTCGCGCAACCGAATGCTTCCGGCGGCCTGTTCCAATATAATTCGCTTGAGCCATTGGTAGGTCCTCCCTTTCGATTAACCGCGAAGTTCGTAAACTTCAGGTTGTTGGGCTTGGTGCGGATGTTCCGAACCAGCGTATACTTTCAACTTTGTTTGAAGCTGGTGACCGAGCTTGTTCTTCGGCAGCATGCCGTAGACAGCCAATTCGATCAGGCGAGCCGGCTTCTTGGCGATCATCTCGCCAGCCGTCGTCGTCTTCAAGCCGCCCGGATAGTGGGAGTGCGTGTAGTACTTCTTCTGCTGCAGCTTCTTGCCGGTCAGAACGATCTTCTCAGCGTTGATAATCACGACGAAATCGCCGGTATCCACGTGAGGGGTGAATTCAGGTTTGTGTTTGCCGCGGATCAGAGATGCGGCTTCGGTAGCCAGACGGCCGAGGGTCTTGCCTTCAGCGTCGATGACGTACCACTTGCGTTCGACTTCATTCGGCTTCGCCATATAAGTTGTACGCATAGTTGATCCTCCTTCTTATTCGCCGTAATCCGTTGTATATCAACGTTATTCAAGTCATGTCATACATCATCAATTCTTGTCTAAGGCACATCAGCCAGCGGACGATTGACTAGATCCTTGCCGCCGTTCAACGACGTAAGGTCAACCGTTCACTTCGTCAAAACTTGGTGTCTCTTCACCGGGGCCGTGGGATAGCCATGAAGAAAGCACAAAAATTATTGTACAGCATAACTACCGGATTCGCAAGCGTATTATTCGCAATTATCGTCTCCGATGAATGGCTGCCTGCCAATCGATTCCCCACTCCGGTCCGTATTCCACGCTCATAAGCGTCAGCCCATGCGGCCTAGCGGTTGGACCGGCTGCCGCACGGTCTCGGGCGGCCAATATTCGTGCCATCTCTTCCGGCTGCCGTTTGCCTTCACCGATCTGCAGAAGCGTTCCGGCAATAATCCTTACCATATTATATAGGAATCCATTGCCGGTCAGATAAAGGCAAGACTTGCCCCTGCCTTCCTCTTGGAAGCCATCTCCGCCCGGCAAGTGAAGCAGCTTGGCTTCATACAGCGTTCGGATGTGACTCGGCTTCGTCGAATTCGGCGAGGTGAACGAGGTGAAGTCATGCTCGCCAATCAGATGGCGGAGCGACTCTCTCATCGCGTCGAAGCGAAGCGGCTTCGGGTGATGGAAAGCATACTGGCGGCCGAACACATCCGGAAATTGCGAGCTGTCGATCATATAGCGATATGTCTTCCGTATAGCCGAACGGCGAGCGTGGAACGCTTGAGGTGCCTCTACAGCTGCACGGACGACAATATCTTCCGGAAGTCTAGCGTTTAGCGCCAGCGCCCATCGCTCGATTGGAATCCGGGAGTCGGTACGAAAGCTCACGACTTGACCAAGCGCGTGAACGCCGGCGTCCGTTCGACCCGATCCGTGAACCTTCACGGGTTCCCCTAACAACAGGCGTATCGCATGTTCGAGCCGGTCTTGAACCGTGTTGCCTTCCGGCTGGCTCTGATAGCCGCTGTAGCCTGTACCGTCATAGCTGACTAACAAGGCAATAGTCCGCATAGGCGATTCCCTCCGGAACAAAATACACCTTAGAAGCTCGCTTGGTTCCTTCGGCACAAAAAAAGGATGACCCGAAGATATGTTCGGACCATCCTTTCTTGTTCCGGTCTTACGCGCGATCTACGAGCTCGAGGAACACCATCGGGGCGGAGTCGCCGCGACGAGGTCCAAGCTTCAAGATGCGAGTGTATCCGCCCGGACGCTCAGCGTAACGAGACGCCAAGTCGGAGAACAACTTCTGGATGGCGTCTTGATCGCCGTTCAGCGTTTCACGACGCACGAATGCCGCCGCTTGACGACGGGCATGAAGATCGCCGCGCTTCGCGAGCGTAATCAGTTTCTCGGCGATGGAACGCACTTCCTTGGCTTTCGCTTCGGTCGTTTGGATGCGCTCGTACAGGAACAGGTCGGTTACCAGGTCGCGGAAGAGGGCCTTCCGGGAGCTGGAATCGCGACTCAGTTTTTGGTAAGCCATCGTATTCCCTCCTTGCTGCTTATTCTGCCTTGCTTATTCTTCGACTCTTAAACCGAGACCGAGCTCTTCGAGCTTCTCTTGCACTTCTTCCAAGGACTTGCGGCCCAGGTTGCGGACCTTCATCATATCCTCTTCGGATTTGGTGATCAGCTCTTGCACCGTATTGATGCCGGCTCTCTTGAGGCAGTTGTAGGAGCGGACAGAGAGATCGAGCTCTTCGATGGTCATCTCGAGCACTTTCTCCTTCTTGTCCTCTTCCTTCTCCTTCATCGTCTCGGTATCTTTGGCTTCGTCCGTTAATCCGACGAACAACGACAAGTGATCCGTCAGGATCTTCGCGCCCAAACTGACCGCTTCTTCCGGTCGAATACTGCCGTCGGTCCAAACTTCGAGCGTGAGCTTGTCATAGTTAGTCACTTGGCCGACACGGGTATTTTCGACTTTATAGTTTACGCGGGTAATAGGCGTGTAGATCGAATCGACCGGAATGACGCCGATCGGCTGATCTTCCTTCTTGTTGCGATCCGCCGGGACGTAACCGCGTCCCTGTCTGGCAAAAATGCGCATATGAAGGCGCGCACCGGAAGCCAGAGTCGCGATGTGCAGATCCGGATTCAAGATCTCCACGTCGCTGTCCGCTCGAATGTCGCCCGCCGTCACAACGCCTTCGCCTTCAGCATCAATCTCGAGCACTTTCTCCTCGTCGGAATGAATCTTGAGCGAGAGACGTTTCAGATTGAGGATAATTTCCGTAACATCCTCAATGACGCCCGGAACGGTGGAGAACTCGTGAAGGACTCCGTCGATCTGCACCGATATGACGGCTGCGCCCGGAAGGGACGACAGCAGAATGCGGCGGAGGGAGTTGCCCAACGTCATGCCGTAACCGCGTTCCAGCGGCTCCACGACGAAACGTCCGTACCTCTTGTCTTCTTGGATCTCCACAGATTCGATTTTCGGCTTCTCGATCACAATCACAACCATAACCCTCCTTCAAAACGTCGCTGCATTGCTGACGTTGCCGTTTGTTCACCTCGATCTTCAAAGGTAAACAATGTAGTATGCCTAACCATTACAACCATTATTCACAAGTTGTTCTTGTTTGATACCACAGCGGCTGGCTTATACGCGACGGCGTTTCGGAGGACGGCAGCCGTTATGCGGGATCGGCGTAACGTCTTTGATCATGCTGACCTCAAGACCTGCTGCTTGGAGAGAGCGGATAGCCGCTTCTCGGCCTGCACCAGGACCTTTAACCATAACTTCAACGGTACGCATACCATGCTCCATTGCTGCGCGAGCTGCGGATTCAGCCGCCATCTGCGCTGCGTACGGAGTGCTCTTACGGGAGCCTTTGAAGCCAAGGTTGCCGGAGCTCGCCCAGGAGATCGCGTTGCCGTGCGGATCCGTGATCGTCACGATCGTATTGTTGAACGTGGAGCGGATATGCGCGACGCCAGAGTCAATGTTCTTCCGGTCACGACGCTTGGTACGAACGACTTTCTTGCCTTTTGGTGCCATGTTGATTATCCCCCCTTATTACTTCTTCTTGTTAGCTACCGTACGACGCGGGCCTTTGCGCGTGCGGGCATTCGTCTTCGTACGTTGGCCGCGAACCGGCAAGCCGCGACGGTGGCGGACACCGCGATAGCAGCCGATCTCGATCAGACGCTTAATGTTCAGAGCAATCTCGCGGCGCAGGTCGCCTTCAACCTTCAGCGACTTGTCGATACCTTCGCGAATGCGAGCAAGCTCGTCTTCGGTCAGATCGCGAACGCGCGTGTCGGGGTTGATGCCGGCCGTTGCGAGCACCTTCTGGGAAGTCGTTTTACCGATTCCGAAGATGTACGTCAGGGCGATTTCCACCCGCTTGTCGCGGGGAAGGTCAACACCAGCAATACGTGCCATGCTTTACAGCACCTCCTCTTAGCCTTGTTTTTGTTTGTGTTTCGGATTCTCGCAGATAACCATCACGTTGCCTTTGCGGCGAATGACTTTGCATTTCTCGCAAATCGGCTTGACCGAAGGTCTCACCTTCATGATAATAACCTCCTTCAATGTGCGATCGTAACCAGATGTGCTTAAGCACCCAAGCGATCGTCACGAGTGGTGCGGTAGATCGGATAAGCTATTTGCGGTAGGTAATCCGGCCCCGCGTCAGATCGTAAGGCGACAGTTGGATAACCACTTTGTCTCCCGTCAGAATACGGATGAAGTGCATCCGCAGCTTGCCGGAGACGTGCGCCAGTATTTGGTGTCCGTTCTCGAGTTCAACTCGGAACATGGCGTTTGGCAGCGGTTCGATGACCGTTCCCTCTACCTCAATGACGTCCTCTTTGGCCACGGTCATTCTCCTTTCTCTTCAGCATCAGCTTCGAGCCGACGCATTGCGTCGGCGATGGCGAACCGGAGCTTCCCGTTGGTCACGCGTCCGGTCTCTCGAAGACTGCTTGCGACTTCGGCGCTGGACATCCCGATAGGGTCGAGATGCAGCACATTCTTGCGTTTCGGCCGGTCGAATCGGCGTTTGTCGCCGTCGGCCACGAGAACGAAACGCTCATCCTCGAGGGCGATGACAACCGTCAATGTTCCCTCGTCCTTGCCGCGCCGGTTCTTCACGATGTCGCCGGGCGACAACCTTGCGTGATCCGTCATGTCGATTCACCTAGGCTTCCGTTCGGGTCAGGATCTCGTACCCATCTTCAGTCACGGCAATCGTATGTTCGAAATGCGCGCACAGGGAGCCGTCCACGGTAACGACCGTCCAGTTATCGGAGAGTGTCTTCACGTATCGTTCTCCCACATTGACCATCGGCTCGATCGCCAGTACCATGCCTGGCTTCAGCCGCGGCCCCCGATCGGGAGGACCGTAGTTCGGAATTTGCGGTTCCTCGTGCAGTTCAGTGCCTACGCCGTGACCGACATATTCGCGAACGACCGAGAAGCCTGCCTCTTCGATGACTTGCTGGATGCGGTGCGAGATCGTGAACAAACGCACATCGGGGCGGACTTGCTCAAGGCCAGCGTACAGCGACGCTTCCGTCACGTCAAGCAGCCTTTGAGCCGAGTCGCTAATCTTCCCGACGCCGTAAGTCCAGGCGGAATCTCCGTGATAACCTTTATACTGCGCGCCGATGTCGATGCTGATGATATCACCCTCTACGAGCTTCCGCGGACCGGGGAATCCGTGAACGAGCTCCTCGTTGACGGAAGCGCATATGCTGGACGGGAATCCGTTATAGCCTTTGAAGGAAGGAACGGCGCCTTGGCTGCGGATGTACTCGTCGGCGATCCGATCAAGCTCCGCGGTCGTGATGCCGGGGACAACCGCCTGCTTCATCAGGCGATGCGTCTCCGCGACAATCCGGCCGGCCTCCCGCATCAACTTCAATTCCGATTCGGATTTGCACACGATCATGGCTGGTTACCCTCTCAGGAGGGAACCGATGTCGGCCGTAACCGCGTCGATATCCTTCTCCCCGTCCACATCACGGAGCAAACCTTTGTTGCCGTAGTATTCGAGCAACGGCGCCGTCTTGCTCGTATACTCGTCCAGCCTCGTGCCGACTTTCTCTTCCGTATCGTCGGAGCGCTGATACAGCTCGCCGCCGCACTTGTCGCACACGCCGTCTTGCTTCGGCGGATTGAACATCACGTGGTAGGTAGACCCGCAAGACTTGCAGATCCGACGCCCCGTCAGGCGAGCCAGCAGGAAGCTGCGGTCCACCTTCAGGTTAATGACGTGGTCGATCTTGCGGCCCATGTCGGCAAGCATCTGATCGAGCGCTTCGGCTTGAGCAAGCGTACGCGGGTAGCCGTCGAGCAGAAATCCGGCTTCGCAGTCAGGCAGGGACAGACGATCGCGGACGATGCCGTTCGTTACTTCGTCCGGTACGAGAAGGCCTTGATCGACATACTCTTTGGCCTTCTGTCCGAGCGGAGTGTTCTCTTTCATCGCCAAGCGGAACGCGTCCCCCGTCGAGATATGCGGAATGCCGAATGTCTCGACGATTCGTTCGGCCTGCGTGCCTTTGCCGGCGCCAGGGGGCCCCATAAACAGAATGTTCATTGCTGTTCCTCCCAAGGCGTTGTCTTACTTATTGATAAACCCTTTGTAGTGGCGTTTGATCAAGTTGCTCTCCACTTGCTTCATCGTCTCGAGCGCAACACCGACGACGATCAGCAGCGAGGTGCCGCCAAGCGTAATGTTGCGAGGCAGATCGCCAAGCGTTCCGAAGATAACCGGAAGGATCGAGATGATGGCAAGGAAGATCGCCCCTGCCAAAGTGATACGAGTAATAACGCGCATCAGGTAGCCCTGTGTCGGTTTGCCCGGACGAATGCCAGGGATGTATCCGCCGTTCTTCTTCATGTTGTCAGCCAATTGTTGAGGATTGAACTGGACGAACGTGTAGAAGAAGGTGAATCCGACGATGAGCAGAATGTACAGAACCATACCGAGCGGCTTGTCATAGTACAGATGGTTGATGATCCATCTTGCCCACTCGTGATCCGACCAGAAGTTCGCGATCGTAACCGGGAACAACAGCAGCGAAGAGGCGAAGATAACCGGGATAACGCCGGCGCCATTCACTTTAAGCGGAATGTGCGTCGATTGGCCGCCGTACATTTTCTGTCCGACGACGCGCTTCGCGTATTGAACCGGAATCTTGCGCACGCCTTGCTGGACGAAGATTACGCCAACAATGAGCAGCACAACCACGAGGACAATGATCACGATCCGAAGAATGCTCCAGAACGTTTGATCGCTAGTGGCGTTCACGAACTGATCGCGGTAAATGTCCTGCGCATATTGCGGAATGCGGGATACAATCGCCGCGAACATCAGGATCGATATACCGTTACCAATCCCCTTCTCATTAATCTGCTCGCCCAGCCACATAAGGAAAGCCGTACCTGCAGTCAACACGATGGCAATCATGATGTAGGTGGCGGCAGTCGGATCTACAACCATCTGAAGGCCATACATCCGATTGAAGCCGATCGCAGTAGCAAATGCCTGAATCAACCCCAGAACGATCGTTCCATAGCGCGTAACCTGAGCCAACTTCCGTTTGCCGTTCTCGCCTTCCTTCGCCCATTCCGCGAATTTCGGAATGACGTCCATCGACAGCAACTGCACGATGATGGAAGCCGTAATATACGGCATGATCCCCAGTGCGAAGATCGAGAACTGGAACAGCGCCCCGCCAGAGAAGGTGTTCAGAAGGCCGAACAACTCGTTGCCTTGTTCGTTAGTCGCCTCGAGCACGCTCTTGTCAATGTTCGGAACCGGAATGAAAGAACCTACGCGATAGACAAGCAGGATGAGAAGTGTGAACAGGATCCTCTTGCGAAGGTCCTCGACTTTCCAAATGTTTGAGACGGTCGCGAACATTAGATCACCTCGGTTTTACCGCCGGCGGCCTGGATTTTTGCTGCTGCGGATTCAGAGAACTTGTGTGCCTTAACCGTCAGCTGTACGTTCAACTCGCCGTTACCCAGGATCTTAATGCCATCCTTCGGATTCTTGATGATGCCGCTGTTCAGCAACAGTTCCGGCGTTACTTCCGTGCCAGCCGCAAATCCGTTCAGTTGATCCAGGTTTACGATCGCGTATACAGTCGCGAAGCGATCGTTGTTGAAGCCGCGCTTCGGCAGTCTGCGGTACAGAGGGTTCTGGCCGCCTTCGAATCCGGGACGAACACCGCCGCCGGAACGGGCGTTTTGACCTTTGTGACCGCGGGTGGACGTCTTGCCCATACCGCTGCCGATGCCGCGACCGACGCGCTTGCGGCTGAACTTCGATCCTTCAGCAGGAGAGAGTTCATGCAATTTCATCGTTCGTCGCACCTCCTTGAGTGATTTGCAGTTACGTATTTATCTTATACTTCTTTGACTTCGACCAAGTGACTAACGGTATTCAGCATACCGCGTACCGCAGCGTTGTCGGCTTTGACAACGGACGAGTTCACTTTCGACAGTCCCAGGGATTGAATCGTAGCGCGTTGATTAGCGGGACGGCCGATCAAGCTGCGCTTGAGGGTGATTTGCAAGTTAGCCATCTTCTTCCCCTCCTTAACCTAACAGCTCTTCCACGGTTTTGCCGCGGAGTTTCGCCACGTCTTCGGCGCGCTTCAGTCGGGAAAGTCCTTCCAACGTCGCATTCACCATGTTCATGGAGTTGGAGGAACCGAGCGATTTCGTCAAAATATCGCCGACACCAGCCAGCTCGAGTACCGCGCGGACAGGGCCGCCCGCGATAACTCCGGTACCTTCCGCTGCCGGTTTCAGCAACACTTTGCCGGCGCCGAATACACCCGTAACGGCGTGCGGAATCGTCGTGCCAACCAGCGGAATGTAAATCAGATTTTTCTTGGCGTCTTCAACGCCTTTGCGAATGGCATCCGGAACTTCGCCTGCTTTGCCGATTCCGGCGCCGACCCAGCCTTTGCCGTCGCCGACAACGACGAGCGCGCTGAAGCTGAAGCGGCGTCCGCCTTTGACGACTTTAGCTACGCGGTTGATCTGGACCATCTTTTCCGTAAGTTCCAACGTATTGGGATCTACACGCAAGTCGTTTACCCTCCTTGTGTCAAAATTTGGTTATTAGAACTGCAGGCCGGCTTCGCGAGCCGCGTCTGCCAGTGCTTGAATACGACCATGGTACAAGTAGCCGCCGCGATCGAACACGACGCTCTCATAGCCTTTCGCCTTCGCGCGCTTGGCGATCAGTTCGCCAACCTTGCGAGCGGACTCCACGTTGCCGCCGTTCTTGATCTCGGAAGCAATCTCTTTGTCAACCGTGGATGCGGAGGCGATCGTTACGCCTTTGACATCGTCGATCAGCTGAGCGTAGATGTGCTTCGCCGAGCGGAACACGGACAAACGAGGACGCTCGTTCGTGCCGCTGATCTTCTTGCGGACGCGAAGATGACGCTTCAGACGGGCTTTGTTCTTGTCGCCTTTGGTAATCATTCAGAGATACACTCCTTAACGGTTGCATATGGGCAGCTTTAGGCCACCCGCAACTTCGTTTTATTATTTCTTCTTGCCGGCTTTGCCCTCTTTGCGGAGGATGCGTTCGCCTTCGTATTTGATGCCTTTGCCTTTGTAAGGCTCCGGCGGACGGACTTCGCGTACTTTAGCCGCGATAGCGCCGACAGCTTCTTTGTCGATGCCCTTAACGATGATTTTGTTCTGAGCCGGTACTTCGAACTCGATGCCTTTCTCAGGAACGAATTCAACCGGGTGGGAGTAACCCACGTTCAGAACGAGCTTCTCGCCGCTCTTGCTGGCGCGGTAACCGACGCCCACAAGCTCGAGGCTCTTCGAGAAGCCTTCCGTTACGCCGCTTACCATGTTGGCAACGACGCTGCGGGTCGTGCCATGAAGCGAGCGATGGAGCTTCTCGTCGGAAGGACGCTCGACCGTAATAACGTTCGAGTCGACCGTAACCTTCATGTCTTTATGCAGTTCGCGGGACAAAGTTCCTTTCGGTCCTTTGACCGTAATCAGGTTGTTGTCCAGGTTCACGTTCACGCCGTTAGGCACCTGGATAGGTTTACGTCCGATACGGGACATGAGTACACCTCCAATCTTGTGCTAGTTAAATTACCAAACGTAGCAGAGAACTTCGCCGCCGGACTTGGATTGACGAGCTTCCTTGTCCGTAACGATGCCCTTCGACGTCGAGATAATCGCGATGCCGAGGCCGCCCAGTACGCGCGGTACTTCGTTCGACTTCGTATAAACGCGCAGGCCCGGTTTGCTAATGCGCTTAAGGCCGGTGATGACGCGCTCGTTATTCGGACCGTATTTCAGGAAAATACGGATTAGCCCTTGCTTGGTATCCTCTACGTACTCGGCATCACGGATGAAGCCTTCGCGCTTGAGGATTTCTGCGATTTGCTTCTTCACGTTAGACGCAGGCAGTTCTACCGTCTCGTGGCGCACCAGGTTCGCGTTGCGAATGCGCGTCAGCATATCTGCAATGGGATCAGACATAACCATGGGGTAAACCTCCTTCCCGAACTAAACTGATTACCAGCTCGCTTTTTTGACGCCAGGGATCTGGCCTTTGTATGCCAACTCACGGAAACAAATCCGGCAAATCTTGAACTTCTGCAGCACGGAGTGCGGACGTCCGCAACGTTCGCACCGCGTGTAAGCACGGACTTGAAACTTCGGCGGGCGTTGTTGCTTCACTTTCATCGACGTTTTTGCCACTTGCTTTCACACCTCCCAAAGGGTTACCTTGGCTCGTTGGCCAGGTGGGCGTCGTTACTTCGCGAAAGGCATGCCCATTTGGGTCAGCAGTTCGCGCGCTTCTTCGTCCGATTGTGCCGTCGTTACGATAACGATATCCATTCCGCGGACCTTGTCGACCTTGTCGTACTCGATCTCGGGGAAGATCAGCTGCTCTTTAAGGCCCAGCGTGTAGTTGCCGCGGCCGTCGAATGCTTTCGTCGATACGCCGCGGAAGTCGCGGACGCGCGGAAGCGATACGTTGAACAGCTTGTCGAGGAAGTAGTACATGCGGTCGCCGCGAAGGGTGACCTTCGCTCCGATCGGAGCGTTCTCGCGAAGACGGAAGCCAGCGATGGACTTCTTCGCGCGAGTGATGACCGGCTTCTGGCCTGCGATCTTCTGAAGTTCTTCAACAGCCGCGTCCAGCACTTTGGAGTTCTGAACCGCATCGCCGACGCCCATGTTGATGACGACTTTCTCGATCTTCGGCACTTGCATGACCGACTTGTAGCTAAACTTCTGCATCAGAGCAGGAGTGATTTCATTCAGGAAACGTTCTTTCATTCTTGCTGCCATTTGCCACAGTGACCTCCTTTCCGTCTATCTTGCGATTAATCGATCTCTTGACCGGAACGCTTAGCAATCCGAACCTTCGTGCCGTTGTCCAGAACCTTGTAGCCGATACGAGTCGGCTTGCCGCTCTTCGGATCAACGTGCATGACGTTGGAAGCATGAATCGGAGCTTCTTGCTCGATGATGCCGCCTTGCGGGTTATTCGCGTTCGGACGGGTATGCTTCTTAACCATATTCACGCCTTCGACCAACACGCGATTCTCACGCGGATAGGCTGCGATGACGCGACCCTTCTTGCCTTTATCCTTGCCCGTGATGACGATGACGTTGTCGTCCTTCTTCACGTGCAGCTTATTGTTGTGCGATTCCAGCACTTTTTTCAAACGGGGCATGGGTACACCTCCTTGCGTCTTTCTCCATGGACAAGTTCCGGTTTATTAGAGCACTTCCGGCGCCAGAGAAATGATTTTCATGTAATCACGTTCGCGAAGCTCGCGCGCGACTGGTCCAAAGATACGGGTACCGCGTGGGCTCTTGTCTTCCTTAACGATTACGGCTGCGTTCTCGTCGAACGCGATATAGGATCCGTCTTTGCGGCGCACAGCGCGCTTCGTGCGAACGATGACGCATTTCACGACATCGCCTTTCTTGACAACGCCGCCTGGTGTTGCACTTTTGACGGAAGCAACAATCAGATCGCCGATGTGGCCGACGCGGCGGCCCGTGCCTCCCAGTACGCGAATACACATCAGTTCCTTCGCGCCAGAGTTATCGGCAACTGCCAATCTCGTAAACGGTTGAATCATCGCAGGGTCCTCCTTTCAGCTGCAGGTGAGGTCGCGTTACAGAATAACGGCTTTCTCGGTAACTTCGACGAGACGCCAGTTCTTGTCTTTCGACAGCGGACGGGTCTCCATGATCTTCACGGTGTCTCCGATTTTCGCATCGTTGTTCTCGTCGTGAGCTTTGAACTTCTTCGTGTACTTGATGCGTTTGTGGTACAAGCTGTGCTTCTTGTACGTTTCGACGGCTACCACGATCGTTTTGTCCATCTTGTCGCTGACGACTTTACCGATCTGAACCTTACGGTTGTTGCGGTCGCTCATTGAAATCCTCCTTCCCGGAAGCGGTATTCGGGTTTATGGTCGGTTATTAGCCGATGCCGAGTTCACGCTCGCGCAAAATGGTTTTGGCCCGGGCAATCTCTTTACGCAGCTCGCGAATGCGGTGCGGGTTGTCCAGTTGGCCGGTGGCCAGTTGGAAGCGGAGGTTAAACAGTTCTTCCTTGAAGCCGGCGACTTTCTGTTCGATCTCGACCGACGTCAGGTTACGGAACTCACTGCCCTTCATTTGCTTCACCACCCAATTCTTCACGTTTCACAAACTTCGTCTTGATCGGCAGCTTATGTGCCGCAAGACGCATCGCTTCACGTGCAACTTCCTCGGATACGCCGGCGAGTTCAAACAGAACCTTGCCTGGTTTAACGACGGCAACCCACTTCTCAACGTTACCTTTACCGCTACCCATCCGGACTTCAAGAGGCTTCTGGGTAATCGGCTTCGACGGGAAAATCTTGATCCATACCTTACCGCCCCGCTTGATGTAACGGGTCATCGCGATACGGGCAGCCTCGATTTGGCGGTTCGTTACCCATGAAGGCTCTTGAGCTTGCAGGCCGTACTCGCCGAATGCTACCGTCGTGCCGCCTTTAGCCATGCCTTTCATTTTGCCGCGGTGCTGCTTGCGGTGTTTGACGCGTTTAGGGACCAACATGGATTAGTTGCCTCCTTCCTGAGCTGCTCTTCTCTTCTTGGCCGGAAGGACTTCGCCGCGATAGATCCATACTTTAACGCCGATGCGTCCGTAAGTCGTATGAGCTTCGGCCGTACCGTAGTCAATGTCGGCGCGCAGCGTATGGAGCGGAACCGTTCCTTCGCTGTAGCCTTCCGTACGTGCGATCTCGGCACCGCCGAGGCGTCCGCTGACCGAAGTCTTGACACCCTTAGCGCCAGCGCGCAGCGTACGTTGGATCGATTGCTTCATGGCGCGGCGGAACGCGATGCGGCGTTCCAGCTGTTGAGCGATGCTCTCAGCCACGAGAATGGCGTCCAATTCCGGATTCTTGATCTCGGAGATGTTGATGTGTACCTTCTTGCCGTTCGTCAGCTTCGTCAGTTCACCGCGGATAACTTCCACTTCCGCGCCGCCTTTGCCGATAACCATGCCCGGCTTAGCTGTATGAATCGTGACGTTGACGCGATTAGCGGCGCGTTCGATCTCGAAGCGCGATACCGCTGCGTCTTTCAGTTTATTTTTGAGGAATTCGCGGATTTTTACGTCTTCCATCAGAAGATCGCCAAAATCTTTGTCGGCATACCATTTGGATTCCCAATCACGGATGATGCCGATGCGAAGACCTACCGGATTTACCTTTTGACCCACACGTTGTCCCTCCTTATTTTTCGGATACGACCAGCGTAATGTGGCTGGTCCGCTTGAAGATGCTGAATGCACGTCCCTGCGAACGAGGTTGGAATCTCTTCAGGGTAGGACCTTCATTGACGTAAGCTTCCGTAATGACAAGCTTGTTCACGTCCATCTGGTAGTTGTGCTCAGCGTTAGCCACAGCAGAGTTCAACAGCTTCTCCAGAACTGGGGAAGCGGAACGCGGAGTGTGGCGCAGAATGGCGATCGCTTCGCCTACCTTCTTGCCGCGGATCAGATCTACGACCAGTCGGACCTTGCGGGCCGGAATGCGAATGTATTTCACATGCGCCTTCGCTTCTTGTGCCATCGATGTACCTCCTTCCCTACGTTACACAAGCCGGTTGCCCGGCCTTATCGTTTATCTCTTGCCCGTTTTCTTATCGTCGTCCGTATGCCCTTTGAACGTGCGCGTCGGCGCGAATTCCCCGAGCTTATGACCGACCATGTCTTCCGTCACATAGACCGGCACGTGCTTGCGGCCGTCGTATACGGCGAACGTATGACCGACGAACTGCGGGAAAATCGTCGAACGGCGGGACCACGTTTTGATGACGACTTTCTTGTTGGACTCGTTCAGCTCGTCGACTTTCTTCAAGAGATAGTCGTCGATGAAAGGCCCTTTCTTCAAGCTGCGACCCATGGTAAAATCCTCCCTTCACTCCGAGATGGAGATCGTCCCCAGAACGGGGCTCTGTCGTTACCGCAAATCTTACTTGCGGCGGCGAACAATATATTGGCTGGATGCTTTCTTCTTCTTGCGGGTCTTGTAACCGAGCGTCGGCTTGCCCCAAGGAGACATTGGCGATTTGCGACCGATCGGAGCGCGGCCTTCGCCACCGCCGTGCGGGTGATCTACCGGGTTCATGACGACACCGCGGACAACCGGGCGTTTGCCCATGTTGCGGGAGCGTCCTGCTTTACCGATGTTGATCAGCTCGTGGTCTTGGTTGCCTACGGAACCGATCGTCGCGCGGCATTGCTTCAGAACCTTGCGGATCTCGCCGGATGCCAGACGAATCGTTACGTAAGTCTCTTCCTTACCGAGCAATTGAGCTTCCGTGCCGGCTGCGCGAACCAATTGGCCGCCCTTGCCAGGCTTCAGCTCGATGTTGTGGATAAGCGTACCGACCGGGATGTTCTCGAGCGGAAGCGCGTTGCCCACTTTGATGTCTGCGTCTGCGCCGGATACGATCTCGTCGCCGACTTTCAGACCCTTCGGAGCGACGATGTAACGCTTCTCGCCGTCCAGGTAGTTGATCAGCGCGATATAAGAAGTACGGTTCGGATCGTATTCGATCGAAGCAACGCGTCCGGGAACGCCGTCCTTGTTGCGCTTGAAGTCGATAATCCGGTACTTGCGCTTATGGCCGCCACCTTGGTGACGAACCGTGATCTTGCCTTGATGGTTACGACCGCCGCGCTTCGGCAGAGGAGCCAAGAGCGATTTCTCCGGCGTCGAAGTGGTTACTTCTTCGAACGTGGAGACCGTCATTTGACGACGGCTAGGCGATGTCGGTTTGAACTTTTTGACTGCCACTGGATTTCCCTCCTTACTTTACAGACTTGTTATACCGATGCTTCGAAGAATTCAAGCGGCTTGCTGCCTTCGGCAAGCTGTACGATCGCTTTCTTCCATTCCGAAGTGTATCCGGAGTGGCGTCCATAGCGGCGCGGCTTAGCCGGCATGCGAAGCGTGTTGACTTTAGCGACTTTAACGCCAAAGATTTGCTCAACGGCTTGCTTAATTTCCGTCTTGTTAGCTTTGAGCTCTACTTCGAAAACATATTTCAGCTCTTCGATGTATTCGCTCGTGCGCTCGGTAATGACCGGACGCTTGATAATATCGCGAGGGTTTTTCATTACGCGAACACCTCCTCGACTTTGGCGACCGCATCTTTGGTGATGATAAGCTTGTCATGCACCATGATGTCGAGCACGTTGATTCCCGTAGCGGAGACGAATTTGACTCCCGGAATATTGCGCGCGGACATAGCCACGTTGTTGTCATAATCAGCCGTAACGACCAGCGCCTTGCGCTCGACCTTCAGGTTGCCCAGGATCGCTGCGAATTCTTTGGTCTTCGGGGCTGCCAGGTTGAGTTGATCCAGAACGAGGATCTCGCTTGCGATCACTTTGCTGGACAGAGCCGACTTGATGGCCAGACGGCGTACTTTGCGCGGAAGCTTGAAGCCGTAGCTGCGCGGAGTCGGTCCGAAGACGATACCGCCGCCCTTCCATTGCGGGGAACGGATCGAGCCCTGACGAGCACGGCCAGTACCTTTCTGCTTCCAAGGCTTACGGCCGCCGCCGCGAACTTCGGAACGTCCTTTGGTTTTGTGCGTGCCTTGACGAACGGAAGCCTGTTGCAGAACGACCGCGCTGTGCAGGACATGCGTATTCGGGTTAACGCCGAAGATGTTGTCCGCCAACTCGATCTCGCCTACTTGGCTGCCGCTAACGTTGTATACATTCACTTTTGGCATGTGTGGTCCTCCTTTCTTAACGATGTTTATTATTTCTTCACCGACGAGCGGATCTTGAGGTAGCTGTTGCGGGCGCCCGGTACGGAGCCTTTGATCAGCAATACATTGCGCTCAGCGTCGACTTTGACGATCTCCAGGTTCTGAACCGTGATCGTCTCGCTGCCGAGACGGCCGTGCATCTTCTTGCCCTTCGGCACGCGGTTAGCGTCGCGAATCGTAGCGAGCGAACCGTTACCGCGGTGGTATTTGGAACCGTGGGTCATCTTGCCGCGTTGGAAGCCCCAACGCTTGATGGCGCCAGCCGTTCCTTTACCTTTCGAAATACCCGTAACGTCAACAAACTCTCCCTCAGCAAATACGTCAACTTTGACTTCCGACCCGATTTCGGCCGAACCGCTGATTTCGCGAATGAAGCGCTTGGGGCCAGTGTTGGCTTTTTTTGCATGACCGATCGCAGGTTTGTTCGCGAGCTTCTCGCGCTTGTCGGCGAAGCCGAGCTGAACCGCTTCGTATCCGTCGTTATCCACAGTCTTAACTTGCAGTACGACGTTCGGAGATGCTTCGACTACGGTTACCGGCACGACGCTTCCGTCTGCGGCGAACACTTGAGTCATTCCGAGTTTGCGTCCCAAGATTCCTTTCATGTTGACACCTCTTTTCCTTTCCATTATGGCAACTTAGTTATTTGTGCTGCTTGATAATTAAAGCTTGATCTCGATGTCTACGCCGGACGGCAGGTCGAGGCGCATCAGAGCGTCTACGGTTTGCGGCGTCGGATTGACGATGTCAATCAAGCGTTTGTGCGTGCGCATCTCGAACTGCTCACGCGAATCCTTGTACTTGTGAACCGCGCGCAGGATCGTGATTACCTGCTTCTCGGTTGGCAACGGGATCGGACCGGATACGCCGGCGCCCGTGCGCTTAGCCGTTTCTACGATTTTCTCCGCGGATTGATCTAGGATACGGTGATCGTAGGCTTTCAAACGGATACGGATTTTTTGCTTTGCCATATTGATTCCCTCCTTCATTCGCCCAATTTTGGAATCGGACATACTCCGCGAGAATACCCCGTCAACAACCGCGTGCCCTCTCTATGGCAAAGGGGCCGGGTGTGTCGGCAACCTCTCGCATCATCGCACAGTCACAGACCAACATTCACTATTATAGCGATCTGCCCAACCAAAAGCAACAAAATATTTTCTGGAATTCGCATTCGCTTGTCATGAGTTCCGTTCCTTGCGGACATCCTATACGTTAACACATTTATATAGAAGAAACACGATCTAAAGCTTTCCTCTAGAACCACCTGCCGTTGGCTTTTGCCTGTTTTCTTGTGCTATGATACCTGTTGGAACAAGCATAAGGAGGCAAATACCAACATGAGATCATGGCAACGCAAACCGGCAGTGCTCATCGTCACCATTATCGCCATTCTGTCCCTGCTGCTAGCCGGATGCGGCAAGAGAACAGACAACAACGCGACTGGCGGAGCCGGCTCTACCCCATCTGCGTCTCCATCACCAACGGCATCAGCTTCTATAGAACCTAGTCCCGTCGATCCGAATGCCAGCCATCCAGTCGTAACGTTTGAGATGGACAGCGGCAAGATCATTAAAGCTGAGCTGTACCCGGAGATCGCTCCGAATACGGTTAACAACTTCATTTCTCTGATCCAAAAAGGTTTCTATGACGGGTTAACCTTTCACCGCGCCGTTCCGGACTTCATGATCCAAGGCGGGGATCCCGAAGGCAACGGGACAGGGGGGCCTGATTACGCAATTCCAGGCGAATTCACCAGCAATGGCTTCAAGAACGATCTTAAGCATACACGCGGCGTTCTCTCGATGGCCAGAACACCGGATCCTGACTCCGCCGGTTCGCAATTCTTCATTATGGTTGGCGACACCCCATCCCTGGATGGCGATTATGCTGCATTCGGCAAAGTAACGGAAGGCATGGATGCCGTCGACGAGATTGCTAATATGCCAACCAATCAACAGATGCTAGTGACGCAACCCGTAATCAAGAAAGTTACGGTTGATACGCTAGGCGTTAATTATTCGGAGCCGATGAAGACCGGAGATGCAGTGCCAGCGCAGTAAGTTTGATCAGGTCAATAGGAAGCGATATGTTAGAAGCCCGTGCTGAGAGCACGGGCTTTCACTTATTCCTTCATTATAAATGTACTCTACATATGCGATGCAAAAAGACCTTCCGCGGCATAAGCCGGGAAGGTCTTGTTCGCTTGTGGCGAAATTATTTCTGGATCGTTGCAACAGCGCCTGCGCCAACCGTACGGCCGCCTTCGCGGATGGAGAAGCGAGTTCCTTCTTCAACGGCGATCGGAGCAATCAGTTCAACGGTAACGGTGATGTTGTCGCCTGGCATAACCATCTCAGTGCCTTCCGGCAGGTTGATGATACCCGTAACGTCCGTCGTGCGGAAGTAGAACTGCGGACGGTAGCCCGTGAAGAAAGGCTTATGACGACCGCCCTCTTCTTTGGTCAGGACGTAGATTTGAGCCGTGAAGTTCGTGTGCGGCTTAACGGAAGCCGGCTTAGCCAGAACTTGGCCGCGCTCGATCTCTTTACGGTCAACGCCGCGAAGCAGCGCGCCGATGTTGTCGCCGGCTTGAGCGGAGTCAAGCAGCTTACGGAACATCTCAACGCCCGTAACGACCGATTTCTTAGTCTCTTCATGCAGACCGATGATCTCGATCTCATCGCCGATCTTGATCGTACCGCGCTCAACACGGCCCGTAGCAACAGTACCGCGGCCCGTGATCGTGAACACGTCCTCGACCGGCATCAGGAACGGCTTGGATACGTCGCGCTCAGGCGTAGGGATGTAGGTGTCGACTTGCTCGAACAGTTCTACAATCTTGTCAGCCCAAGGACCGTCTGGGTTCTCCAGAGCAGGACGAGCAGCGCCGCGGATGATCGGAGTGTCATCGCCCGGGAACTCATACTCGTTCAGCAGGTCGCGAACTTCCATCTCAACCAGCTCAAGCAGCTCTTCGTCTTCAACCATGTCGCACTTGTTCAGGAATACGACGATGTAAGGAACGCCTACTTGGCGGGAGAGCAGGATGTGCTCGCGCGTCTGCGGCATAGGGCCGTCAGCTGCGGATACAACCAGGATCGCGCCGTCCATTTGAGCAGCGCCGGTGATCATGTTTTTAACATAGTCGGCGTGTCCTGGGCAGTCAACGTGTGCATAGTGACGGTTCGGGGTCTCATACTCAACGTGAGCGGTGGAGATCGTAATACCGCGCTCGCGCTCTTCCGGAGCCTTGTCGATTTGGTCGAATGCTACGGCAGCGCCGCCGTATTTCTTGGACAGTACAGTCGTGATGGCAGCCGTCAACGTGGTTTTGCCGTGGTCGACGTGACCGATCGTACCAATGTTAACGTGCGGTTTGTTACGTTCAAACTTAGCCTTTGCCATGGAAATGTTCTCCTCCTTATAAGTAAAAGGAATTTATGGGGTGGAGGGGGAGGATCGAGACTATGCTCTTCCTCAGCCCGTCCGAATCCAAACCATATTAAGCGCCTTTGCTCTTGGAGATGATCTCTTCTTGGATCGATCTCGGCACTTCTTCATAGTGCGACAGTTCCATCGAGAACACGCCGCGGCCTTGCGTACCGGAACGGAGAACGGTGGAGTAGCCGAACATTTCAGCCAGCGGCACTTTCGCACGAACGATGACGGCGCCGTGGCGCGTGTCGCTTCCTTCGATGCGTCCGCGACGGGAGCTGATCATGCCCATGACGTCGCCCATGTATTCTTCCGGAACGGTAACTTCGACTTTCATGATCGGCTCAAGGATAACCGGGTTACACTTATCCTTCGCGGCCTTGAGCGCCATGGAGCCGGCGATCTTGAACGCCATCTCGTTGGAGTCGACATCGTGGTACGATCCGTCGAAGATGGTGGCTTTGATATCAACGAGCGGGAAGCCGGCGAGGACGCCGTTCTTCATGGCTTCTTCGATACCAGCCTGCGTCGGCGCGATGTACTCGCGCGGTACGACGCCGCCCACGACTTTGTTCTCGAATACGAAGCCGGAGCCTGGCTCAAGCGGTTCGAATTCGATCCAGACGTGGCCGTATTGACCGCGTCCGCCGGATTGGCGAACGAACTTGCCTTCGACCTTCGCAGCCTGACGGAACGTCTCGCGGTAAGCAACTTGCGGCTTGCCGACATTCGTCTCGACTTTGAATTCGCGAAGCATACGGTCGACGAGAATCTCCAGGTGAAGCTCGCCCATACCGGCGATGATCGTCTGGCCAGTCTCTTCGTCGGTGTGCGCGCGGAAGGTCGGATCTTCTTCGGCCAGCTTCTGCAGAGCGATACCCATCTTGTCTTGGTCGGCCTTCGTCTTCGGTTCGACCGCAAGCTGGATAACCGGATCCGGGAAGTTCATGGATTCGAGAATAACCGGGCTCTTCTCATCGCACAGCGTGTCGCCCGTCGTCGTGTCTTTGAGACCGACGGCAGCGGCGATATCGCCCGCGTAGACCTCGCTGATCTCTTGACGGCTGTTCGCATGCATCTGCAGGATACGGCCGATCCGCTCGCGCTTGTTCTTCGTTGCGTTCAGGACGTAAGAACCGGAGTTCAAGACGCCGGAATACACGCGGAAGAACGTAAGCTTACCGACGTAAGGGTCGGTCATGATCTTGAACGCAAGCGCCGAGAACGGCTGATCGTCAGCGGATTTGCGCGTCGTCTCCGTGCCGTCATCCAGATGTCCCTTGATGTCCGGAACATCGATAGGAGAAGGCAAGAAGTCAACGACTGCGTCCAGCATCGGCTGAACGCCTTTGTTGCGGTAGGAGGAGCCGCAGACGACCGGGAAGATTTTCACTTCGACGACGCCCTTGCGAAGAGCCTTCTTGATCTCGTCCACCGTCAGCTCTTCGCCTTCGAGGTACTTCATCATCAGTTCTTCGTCAAGCTCTGCAACCTTCTCTACCAATTCCATGCGCAGCTCTTCAACCTTATCGGCAAGATCTGCAGGAATTGCTTCTTGGACCGGTTCTTTGCCCAGATCGTCCTTGTAGACATAAGCGACCTTCTCAATCAGGTCGATCATGCCGACGAAGTTATTCTCGGCGCCGATCGGCAATTGAATTGCGACAGCATTGGCTTGCAGACGATCACGCATGTCTTGTACGACCTGCAGGAAGTCTGCGCCGATGATGTCCATCTTGTTGACGTAAGCAATACGCGGAACCCCGTAACGGTCAGCTTGGCGCCATACCGTCTCGGATTGCGGCTCTACGCCTTCTTTGGCGCTGAATACGCCAACCGCTCCGTCCAATACGCGCAGGGAGCGTTCAACTTCAACTGTAAAGTCAACGTGTCCCGGAGTATCGATGATATTGATGCGGTGACCCTTCCACTGAGCGGTCGTCGCGGCCGACGTGATCGTGATACCGCGCTCTTGTTCTTGCTCCATCCAGTCCATCGTAGCGGCGCCTTCGTGCACTTCGCCGATCTTATGAACGCGTCCGGTGTAGAACAGAATCCGCTCGGTAGTCGTCGTCTTGCCCGCGTCAATATGCGCCATGATACCGATATTGCGCGTATTCTGCAAGGAGAACTCCCTAGCCATCCTATTGTCTCCTTTCGGCCTCTCGCTTCAATTGTTGCGCCGGAATTACCAGCGGTAGTGAGCGAATGCTTTGTTAGCTTCGGCCATCTTGTGCGTGTCTTCGCGTTTCTTAACGGCTGCACCCGTGTTGTTGGCTGCATCCATGATCTCAGCTGCGAGGCGCTCCTCCATCGTCTTCTCACCGCGCGTGCGGGAGTAGTTGACGAGCCAGCGCAGTCCAAGCGACGTACGGCGCTCAGGCTTCACTTCGATCGGCACCTGGTAGTTGGCGCCGCCTACACGGCGAGCCTTAACTTCGAGAACCGGCATGATGTTCTTGATAGCCGCCTCGAAAACTTCCATAGGATCTTTGCCGGAACGATCGCGAATCAGGTCAAATGCGTTGTACAGCAATTGCTGAGCAACACCTTTCTTCCCGTCGATCATAATCCGGTTAACGAGCCGGGTAACCAGCTTGCTATTGTATACCGGATCCGGGAGAACGTCCCGCTTCGGTACTGGTCCTTTACGTGGCATCGATAATTTCCTCCTTTCTCATTCTTGTTGAACGAAGCCGCGCCTATACCTAGGCGGCCAGCTTATTTTTTCGCTTTTGGACGTTTCGTTCCGTACTTGGAACGAGCTTGCATGCGGTTGTTCACGCCCGCCGTATCCAAAGCGCCGCGAACGATATGATAACGGACACCCGGAAGGTCTTTAACCCGGCCACCGCGAATCAGAACGACGCTGTGCTCCTGCAGGTTGTGACCGATACCCGGAATGTAAGCCGTCACCTCTACGCGGTTCGTCAAGCGTACGCGCGCATATTTACGAAGTGCGGAGTTCGGCTTCTTCGGCGTCATCGTGCCTACGCGAGTGCAGACACCGCGCTTCTGCGGGGCGCTCAGATCCGTCTCGACACGCTTCAAGGCGTTGAAGCCCTTCTGCAGAGCAGGGGATTTCGATTTGACCACCTTAGGCGTGCGACCTTTACGTACGAGCTGGTTGATTGTTGGCATGTTGCCACCCCCTTCCCATTTGTTCAAAAGAAATAAGACATAACGGCAATCGGTCCTGTTGGAGCGAAGCCCACAGATCCAGGCGGTTCATTTTGAGAAATGCGAAAGGGTCTGACCGATCTCTTCTTCGAAGAAAACGGCTAGAACCCAAGATTCTTATTCCTCGACGACTACGGCGGTTGCCGTGCCGACGTCAATTCCGCACAATTTGCCCAAGCTTCGCATCGTATCGACGAACTCGACTTTGACATCGTGTTGCTTGCATAGCTGCACAATACGGCTGGCCAGGCGAGAATCTGCGTCTTGCGCCACATAGACCAGCGTGGCCTTGTCTTGCTCCACCATCTTGGTCGTCTGCTTGGTGCCTACCTTAATGCATCCCGTCAATCGTCCGTTCATTTCCATGGACATTCGACCTCCGGCAGCATAAATATCAGCACGTCGGGCACACACTAGGATATCTTATCACCTAGGTTGGGCAGTGTCAAGAATCGTTCTTTAGAAAAGCATACGGCGCGCCACCCGGACGAACGCAGCTGCCAAGAGGGCCGCATATGCTGTCACATAGAGCAGAATCCCCGCGATCGACGCTGCCGGCAGTTCCTCGAATCGAATGAGCAGATCAGCGATCCGATAGGCTGGCGGCACGATTCATACGATCCAATCGAGGGAATCGGGCAGTTGATTCATCAAGCCTTGACCGGCGCCGATTGTCGCATCCATTCCCGGTCATGAGTAGCGACGACAACAGTCGCCCCTCTGTCCCTCTCTTCGCGGATCAATGCCGCCAAGTCGTCTCGCGAATCCGGATCGAGCCCTCCGTGAGGCTCGTCCAACAACAACAGATCCGGCTGCCGCAGCACGGCTTGGATTAAATTAACCTTCTGAAGCATTCCTTTGGAGAAATGCCTCATTTGCGTGTTCTCCGCGTTTAAATGGAGTCTCTCCAGCCAAGAATCGATCGATTCTCCGGATGCGGAACGATCCAGTCCGGCGATGGCTGCCATATGGTTCAAGTATTCCCGGACCGTGAACCGAAGTGCAGGCAGCCTGTCCGGGGCGTATCCGACTCGGAACTGCCGGTTGTCAATTGGGAGCCGCCGCACCGTACCGCCGGTAAAAGCCGTTAATCCGGCAAGAATGCGAAGCAGTGTGCTTTTACCGGAACCGTTGGCTCCGACGATGGCAATCATTTGGCCCTCCCGGATATCAAGGGATAGATCCTGCAGCACTTCCGTCCGTCCGTAACGTTTGGTAATGCACCGCAGCTCCATGATGACTCCATTAGCTGTCGTAATCATTGACACTTCCCCTATTTATGATTGCTTGCTACACCTTGATAGTACCATACACTTCCAGATAGGTTGCGTTCCCTCAGCGCCGGTTGTGGAAGTTTTTATCGTGGTGTTCTCTGATCCGGTTAATCACATGTTGATAGTCTAACGAACGGGGCGGATCCGCAGATTTGTGGACATCTCTGTTGATTGAATTTGTCTTCGCCGGTAATCACAAGGTACTCACAGGTGATCTGTGGAGGAATAGGCGATGATGTGAATAGTTTGGGGGATAAAACCTTAATGACACTAAGAGATGCGAGTTAACCACATGTGCATAGCCACTGGCTGCTAGCAAGATGCAATGACAGGCAATTTGCTAACATGTGCACAACGAGTATGGAGAATGTTAATTCTGTCCGAGAATGCAGAGTGAGCGAGCGTGAATAGTTGTAATGCAGCGCTCCGCTATAGCGTGCTGAGAGATGGAACTTTGTTGAATTACGGAACAGCGTTCCGCTATTCGTTATTTTACCCGCAATTGCCTTGAAAAGTTAAGAAAAGAAGCGGCCCCGCATGATGCGGAACCGCTTCTTCTCCATGCCGCCGTCGATTACTCGACGGTGACGGCTTCCAGATCGGCTTGCTCGTCTTCCGGTTCGTCCAGCGGAGAGACGACCTTGATGTTGCGGTAACGGGACATGCCCGTGCCCGCCGGAATGAGCTTGCCGATAATAACGTTCTCCTTGAGGCCGAGCAGGCGGTCGACTTTGCCCTTGATGGCGGCGTCGGTAAGCACGCGAGTCGTCTCTTGGAAGGACGCAGCCGACAGGAAGGAGTCGGTCTCGAGCGAAGCCTTCGTAATACCGAGCAGCACCGGACGAGCGACGGCTGGCTCTTCGCCTGCCATGATCGCCTCGCGGTTAGCCGCTTCATATTCGTGCACATCGACGAACGAGCCCGGCAGCAGCTTCGTGTCGCCCGGATCGACGATCCGGATCTTGCGGAGCATCTGCTTGATCATCACTTCGACGTGCTTATCGTTGATCTCAACGCCCTGATTCCGGTATACGCGCTGAACTTCCTGCAGAATGTAGTTCTGCACGCCGCGGACACCCTTGATCCGGAGAATCTCCTTCGGATCGATGGAGCCGTCTGTCAGCTCGTCGCCGGCTTCAATATGCTGGCCTTCGTAGACGCGGATACGCGAACCGTAGGTGACAGCATAGACCTTCGTCTCGGCGTCGCCTTGCACTTCGATCTCGCGGCGATCCTTCGTCTCGCGGATCTCCTTGATGACGCCGTCGATCTCGGAGATGACTGCCTGGCCTTTCGGATTCCGGGCTTCGAACAGCTCCTGAATACGCGGCAGACCTTGCGTGATATCGTCACCGGCAACGCCGCCGGTGTGGAACGTACGCATCGTCAACTGGGTGCCCGGCTCGCCGATCGATTGCGCCGCGATGATGCCGACGGCTTCGCCGATCTCGACTTTCTTGCCGGTTGCCAGGTTGCGGCCGTAGCACATCTTGCACACGCCATGACGAGCGCGGCAGCTGAGCACGGAACGAATCTGCAGCTTCTGGATCCCTGCGCGAACGATCTCTTCCGCCTTGACGGAATCGATCAGATCGTTGCGGCCGACAATAACCTCGCCGCTCTCCGGATGGCGAACCGTCTCGAACGCGTAGCGTCCTTCGATACGGTCGTACAGATCCTCGATGATCTCCTTGCCGTCTTCGATACGGGAGACCACAATCCCCTTATCGGTACCGCAATCTTCTTCGCGAACGATCACGTCTTGAGCGACGTCGACCAGACGGCGGGTCAAGTAACCCGAGTCAGCCGTACGCAACGCGGTATCGGCAAGACCTTTACGCGCTCCGTGTGTCGAGATGAAGTACTCGAGGACCGTCAAGCCTTCACGGAAGTTCGATTTGATCGGCAACTCGAAGATTCGTCCGGACGGCGTGGCCATCAGGCCGCGCATGCCGCCGAGCTGCGTGATCTGCGACTTGTTGCCCCGCGCTTTGGAGTCGACCATGAGCATGATGGAGTTGTAACGATCCATCGACTTCATGAGGACATCCGTAATCTCGTCCTTCGTCTTCGACCAGATCTCGATGACGCGGTCGTAACGCTCTTCGTCGGTAATGAGACCGCGGCGGTATTGCGTCGTAATCGTCTTGACGGAGTCGTCGGACTTCTTAAGGATGTCCACTTTCTCCTTCGGAATCATGACGTCCGCGACAGCGACGGTGATACCCGCACGGGTCGAGTAGGTGAAGCCGAGCTGCTTAATATTGTCCAGAATAACGGACGTCATCATCGTCTGATAGCGGTTGAAGCACTCGCCGATGATTTGGCCCAGATATTCCTTGCCTACCGCGCCAGGCGTCGGCAGCTCTTGCATGCGGGCGTCGATGTCCGCGCCCTTCTCGTAGATGAAATATTTCTCCGGCGTACCCTTCAGCAAGTTGTCCTTGGTCGCTTCGTTAATGAACGGGAACGTATCCGGGAAGATCTCGTTGAAAATAATTTTGCCCACCGTCGTGATGAGCAGCGCGTCCTGCTGTTGCGGCGTGAACGACTTCTTGTTCAGAGCCTTAACCGGAATCACGACACGCGCGTGCAGATCGGCCACGCCGCGTTGGTAAGCGGACACCGCTTCGTTGACTTCCGACAATCTCATGCCGGAGCCCTTCGCTTCCTTGTTGTCCATCGTCAGGTAGTAGCAGCCGAGGACCATATCCTGCGAAGGCGTAACGACCGGTTTGCCGTCCTTCGGGTTCAAGATGTTGCCGGATGCAAGCATCAGCAAGCGGGCTTCTGCTTGCGCCTCGGAAGACAGCGGCACGTGAACAGCCATCTGGTCGCCGTCGAAGTCAGCGTTGTACGCCGTACAGACGAGCGGGTGCAGACGGATTGCGCGGCCTTCGACCAAGATCGGTTCGAACGCTTGGATGCCGAGTCTGTGCAGCGTAGGAGCGCGGTTCAGCAGAACAGGGTGCTCCTTGATGACATCCTCGAGAACGTCCCACACCTCGGCGCTGACGCGTTCAACTTTGCGCTTCGCGCTCTTGATGTTGTGGGCAAGACCCTTCTGCACAAGCTCCTTCATGACGAAAGGCTTGAACAGCTCCAGCGCCATCTCCTTCGGCAGGCCGCACTGGTACATCTTCAGGTACGGTCCTACGACAATAACGGAACGGCCGGAGTAGTCTACGCGTTTGCCCAGCAAGTTCTGACGGAAACGTCCTTGCTTACCTTTGAGCATATGGCTCAGCGATTTGAGCGGACGGTTGCCTGGGCCCGTAACCGGGCGGCCGCGGCGGCCGTTGTCGATCAGAGCGTCGACGGCTTCTTGAAGCATCCGCTTCTCGTTCTGGACGATAATGTCCGGTGCGCCGAGATCAAGCAGCCGCTTGAGACGGTTGTTCCGGTTAATGACGCGACGGTATAGGTCGTTCAAGTCGCTCGTTGCGAAGCGGCCGCCATCCAACTGCACCATCGGGCGCAGCTCCGGAGGAATAACCGGCAGCACGTCGAGGATCATCCAATCCGGCATATTGCCGGAGTTGCGGAACGACTCGATGACTTCCAGCCGCTTGATCGCACGGTTGCGGCGCTGGCCTTGCGCCGTGCGAAGCTCTTCCTTGAGCATCTCCAACTCGCGGTCGAGGTCGATATCTTGAAGCAGCTTCTTGACAGCTTCCGCGCCCATGCTGGCTTGGAAAGCGTAGCCGTACTTCTCGCGGTAGCTGCGGTATTCCTTCTCAGAGAGAAGCTGCTTCTTCTCGAGAGGCGTATCGCCCGGATCCGTTACGACATAAGAAGCGAAGTAGATGATCTCTTCGAGCGAACGGGGCGACATATCGAGCGCCAGACCCATACGGCTCGGGATCCCTTTGAAATACCAGATGTGCGAGACAGGAGCGGCCAATTCGATATGGCCCATCCGTTCGCGGCGAACCTTCGCGCGGGTAACTTCAACGCCGCAGCGATCGCACACGACGCCTTTATAGCGTACGCGCTTGTATTTGCCGCAATGGCACTCCCAGTCTTTGGTCGGTCCGAAGATCTTCTCGCAGAACAGGCCTTCCTTCTCGGGCTTCAGCGTCCGATAGTTGATCGTTTCAGGCTTCTTGACTTCGCCTCGCGACCACGAACGGATTTTGTCCGGGGAAGCTAAACCGATTTTCATAAACTCGAAATTGTTGACGTCTAACAAGGAGCAAACCCTCCTTCATCGTTGCTGCGGATTTCGATCGACTAACGGGACTCGAACGTTATTGGTTACAGGTGTGACGTATATCAGAGGCTGACGGCGGAGCTGCCGCCGTCGGCCGGGAACGATTACTCGGCGCCGATCTCGGAGCCTTCCAGGTTGAGGTTCAGCTTGTCGCCGGCGGCGTCTTCTTCGTCGTCCATCTCTTTCATTTCGATCTCCCGCTCGTCGCCAGCAAGAATCTTGACGTCCATGCCGAGACTTTGGAGTTCTTTGATCAAGACTTTGAACGATTCCGGAACGCCTGGCTCCGGCACGTTCTCGCCTTTGACGATCGACTCATACGTCTTGACGCGTCCGACGACATCGTCCGACTTGACGGTCAGAATCTCCTGCAGCGTATATGCCGCGCCGTAGGCCTCGAGCGCCCATACTTCCATCTCGCCGAAGCGCTGGCCGCCGAATTGCGCCTTACCGCCGAGCGGCTGCTGCGTAACGAGCGAGTATGGACCGGTGGAGCGCGCGTGGATCTTGTCGTCGACCATGTGCGCCAGCTTGATCATGTACATGACACCGACCGTAATCTCGCGCTCGAACGGCTCGCCCGTACGGCCATCGTACAGGATCGTCTTGCCGTTACGCTGCATGCCGGCTTCTTCCATCGTGTCGAAAACGTCATTCTCGTGCGCGCCGTCGAAGACCGGCGTCGCCGCGCGAATGCCGAGATATTTACAAGCCATGCCCAAGTGAACCTCGAGCACCTGACCGATGTTCATCCGCGAAGGAACGCCCAGCGGGTTCAAGACGACTTGAACCGGCGTGCCGTCCGGCAGGAACGGCATGTCTTCCTCCGGCATGATGCGGGCGACGACACCCTTGTTACCGTGGCGTCCGGCCATCTTGTCGCCTTCGGAAATCTTCCGCTTCTGCGCGATGTAGACGCGAACCAATTGGTTAACGCCCGGCGGCAATTCGTCGCCGTTCTCGCGAGTGAACACTTTGACGTCGACGACGATGCCGTCGGTGCCGTGAGGCACGCGCAAGCTCGTGTCGCGCACTTCGCGAGCCTTCTCGCCGAAGATTGCGTGCAGCAGGCGCTCTTCCGCCGTCAGCTCGGTTACGCCCTTCGGCGTGACCTTGCCGACGAGAATGTCGCCTGCGCCGATCTCGGCGCCAACGCGGATAATGCCGCGCTCATCAAGGTTGCGGAGCGCGTCTTCCCCTACGTTCGGGATATCGCGGGTGATCTCTTCCGGCCCGAGCTTCGTGTCGCGCGCTTCGGACTCGTATTCCTCGATGTGAATCGAAGTATAGACGTCTTCGCGGACGAGCTTCTCGGACAGCAGGATCGCGTCCTCGTAGTTGTAGCCTTCCCACGTCATGAACGCCACGACGACGTTGCGTCCGAGAGCCAATTCGCCGTTCTCCGTGGACGGTCCGTCTGCGAGAATATCGCCCTTCTTGACGATATCGCCGCGGCGGGCTAGCGGACGCTGATTGATGCAAGTTCCTTGGTTGGAACGCATAAACTTCTGCAACTTATACTTGACGAGGTCGCCTTTGACTTCCTTGCCGTCGATCGTCTCCGTACGGCGCAGCCAAATCTCGTTGGCCGTGACGCGCTCGATGACGCCATCGTACTTCGAGACGATACATACGCCGGAGTCCTTGGCAGCCTTGTGCTCCATGCCAGTGCCCACATACGGGGAGTCCGGCACAAGCAGCGGCACCGCCTGACGCTGCATGTTCGAACCCATGAGCGCACGGTTGGAGTCGTCGTTCTCAAGGAACGGAATCATCGCCGTAGCGACGGATACGACCTGCTTCGGCGATACGTCCATGAAGTCAACGCGATCGGAAGGCATCGTCAGAATGTTATCGGCTTGCTTGTTGTAACGGACGATAACTGTCTCGTCGGCGAACTTATTGTCCTCAGTCAGAACGGCGTTCGCCTGCGCGATAATGTAGTTATCCTCTTCATCAGCCGTCATATAGACGACTTCGCTCGTCACGCGGCCGGTCGTATGATCGACCTTGCGGTACGGAGCCTCGATGAAGCCGTACTCGTTGATGCGCGCGAACGTCGACAAGGAGTTGATCAGACCGATGTTCGGTCCTTCAGGCGTCTCGATCGGGCACATCCGTCCATAGTGGGAAGGGTGCACGTCGCGGACTTCCATGCCCGCGCGCTCCCGCGTCAGACCGCCGGGACCGAGCGCAGACAGACGTCGCTTGTGCGTCAGCTCGGCCAGCGGGTTCGTCTGGTCCATGAACTGGGACAGCTGCGAGGAGCCGAAGAATTCTTTGATCGCGGCGATGACCGGACGAATGTTGATCAGCGCTTGCGGCGTGATCGCATTCTGATCCTGGATGGACATCCGCTCGCGAACGACGCGCTCCATCCGAGACAGACCGATGCGGAATTGGTTCTGCAGCAATTCGCCGACTGAGCGCAGACGACGGTTGCCCAGATGGTCGATGTCGTCCGTGCTGCCGATGTTATGCAGCAGGTTCATGAAATAGTTGATAGCGGCGATAATATCCGCCGGCGTGATATGCTTCACCGACTTGTCGATGATGCCGTTGGAGATGACCTTGACGACTTTGCCGTCCTCTTCCGACGAATAGACATTCACGCTTTGAAGAGGGATATCCTCCGACTCGTTCACGCCGCCGGTGACGCGATACGTCTTGAACCCGACGTTCTTCTCCAGAGCGGGAAGAATCTGATCGAGCAGACGGCGGTCGATCATCTGGCCCGCTTCGGCGATAATCTCGCCCGTGGACGGATCCACCAGCGTCTCAGCAAGACGCTGATTGAACAGCCGATTCTTAATATGCAGCTTCTTGTTTATCTTGTAGCGGCCTACATTCGCCAGATCGTAGCGCTTCGGATCGAAGAATCGCGCGATCAGCAAGCTGCGCGCATTCTCCAACGTCGGCGGTTCGCCCGGACGCAGGCGCTCATAAATTTCGATCAGCGCTTTCTCCGTGGAGTCGGTGTTGTCCTTCTCCAGGGTATTGCGAATGAATTCATCATGGCCGAGCAAGTCTAGAATCTCGGCGTCAGTGCCGAATCCGAGCGCGCGAAGCAAGACGGTAACCGGAATCTTCCGCGTACGGTCAATCCGTACGTAGACGATGTCCTTCGCATCCGTCTCGAGCTCCAGCCATGCGCCGCGGTTCGGAATAACCGTCGCGGTGAACGTCTTCTTGCCGTTCTTGTCTACCTTCGTGCTGTAATACACGCTCGGCGAACGAACCAACTGGCTGACGATTACCCGTTCTGCGCCGTTAATAATGAAAGTGCCGGTCTCGGTCATGAGCGGGAAATCGCCCATGAACACTTCCTGCTCTTTCACTTCGCCGGTTTCCTTATTGAGCAGTCTCACCTTGACGCGAAGGGGAGCCGCATACGTGACGTCGCGTTCCTTCGATTCGTCGACAGAATACTTCGGCTCTCCCAGGCTGTAGTCGATAAACTCCAGAACCAGATTGCCCGTGAAGTCGGAGATCGGCGAGATATCTTGAAAAATCTCGCGCAGTCCATCCTCCAAAAACTTCTCATACGACTGCTGTTGGATCTCGATCAAATTCGGTACTTCCAGCACTTCGTTGATGCGGGCGTAGCTGCGCCGCTGACGGCGACCATACTGAACAAGATGTCCTGCCAACTTAACCTCACCCCTTCAGTCTACTTCAACACAAGCGAGAACGAGATCCTCTCTCCAGCAGTAGCAGAGGCAGCCGTTCCGCGGGCGTACGCGCTTAATAAACATGCCGAATAGCAAGTCAAAGGACCGGACAGCGTAAATAAAGAAAAGCCCTTATGCGCCGGTTGATAGGCGGCACAATGGCACCGTTATCCAGTCAATTGCCCAAAACAAACCCATTATACGCCATTCGGAGAAAACTTATTCGCATTGCGCGAAAATTGGGTCTTGACTTTTTGTCTGCTAAAGACAAATAGCCCATCTTAATACTGACATTTTTCAATAATACCATATGCCAGCAGCCAAGTCAAACCATTTTTGCGCGATAAATCCGATAGCCTTTGTCTTTGCCAATCTCTTCGACCGCCTCTTCTCCGAACACCTCTTGGAGCTTGGCCTTGGCCGACGGAGCGCCTTGTTTGTTCTGAATGACGATCCACAGCGCCCCTCCCTCGCGGAGGTGATCTCTAGCATCGGTTAGAATGCGATGCACAACCGCTTTGCCAGCGCGAATCGGCGGGTTCGATAGAATGACGTCGAACCGCCGCTCCGCGACAGCTTCATATAGGTCGCTCTGCATCGCTGCGGCATTCACGATTCCGTTGGCAGCTGCATTCTCGTTCGCAAGCGCTACTGCCCGTTCGTTAATGTCGAGCATGGTGACATGTCCTCGCGGCGCAAGGCGGGCGGCGGCTAGTCCGATCGGACCATATCCGCATCCGACATCGAGCACATCGGCATCGTCTCTGAACTCCATCATGTCGATCAGCGTGCGGCTGCCGTAGTCCACCCCGTCCCGCGAGAACACGCCCGCGTCGGAAGCAAGGCGCAGCCGATGTCCTCTGAGCGTAACTTCGATTGCTCGCCGATCGCTGGCGGTCTGAGGTTTCTTCGTATAGTAGTGTTCGCTCATTGGCGCACCTCCTTGCCTTCATTAGCATGAACAAACCCCTCGAAGAAGAGTTTCTTCAAGGGGTTTGCCATGTATGCGGTCGAAATTACTTAACTTCGACTTTAGCGCCAGCTTCTTCAAGCTTAGCTTTAACCGCTTCGGCTTCTTCCTTAGCGACTTTCTCTTTAAGTGCCTTCGGAGCGTTGTCAACAACGTCCTTCGCTTCTTTCAGGCCGAGACCCGTAATTTCGCGAACGACTTTGATAACGTTGATTTTGGAAGCGCCGGCGTCGACGAGGATAACGTCGAATTCGCTTTGCTCAGCAACTTCAGCAGCGCCGCCGCCTGCAACTACTGCAACCGGAGCTGCAGCCGTTACGCCGAATTCTTCTTCGATTGCTTTAACGAGATCGTTCAGTTCCAGAACGCTCATGCCTTTGATGGCTTCCAAGATTTGCTCTTTGCTCATGGAATTGTACCCTCCAATAAAATGTTTTTAGTTTTCCGGCTACGGCCGGATCGTGTCGTGCGTTATGCGCAACTTTCGTTACGCGCTTGCTTCGTTCTTCTCTGCGACTGCCTTGACGGCGAGAGCAAAGTTGCGGACCGGCGCTTGCAGGACGCTAAGCAGCATGGACAGCAAGCCTTCGCGGGACGGCAGATCGGCCAGCGCCTTAACTTGCGCGCTGTCGACGAAGCGGCCTTCTACGACGCCGCCTTTCAGCTTGAGCGCATCGTTCTTCTTCGCGAAATCGCTCAGAATCTTCGCAGCAGCAACCGCATCGTCCTTGCTGAATGCCACGGCGGTAGGACCGCTCAGAACGGAGTCCAGCTCGGACAGCTCGATGCTAGCCGCAGCGCGGCTGACCAGAGAGTTCTTGAGAACCTGGAATTCGATGCCGGCTTCGCGAAGCGCTTTGCGCAGCTCAGTTACTTGAGCTACGTTCAGACCGCGGTAGTCAGCCACGACGGAGCTCGCGCTCTCGCGCAGCTTCGTTGCGATTGCGTCAACCTCCGCTTGCTTCGCAGCGATAATTTTTGCATTTGCCATTTCGTACACCTCCTGGATCTTGATTCAACCGTATCGGTTCGCGCAGAATCGGTCAGACATTAGAAATGCCTCCGCAAGATTCCGCGGAGGCATGACGTGTTCGATCCAGCCGAAGGCCGTCTAAGCAACCCTCGTGATTCTATGCACACACCTCGGTAGGGAATTAAGCCTCTCGGCACCTACGGTCTACGGTATCCATATTCGACTTTGAAAGCTTACCACGATCGTTCAAAGCCTGTCAATGTACAGGTTATTCCTGCGACTATTGACGGAAAGATGCTACGTTCAGACGAACGCCCGGGCCCATCGTCGAAGAGATCGAGATGTTCTTCAGGTATACGCCTTTGGCAGCCGCCGGCTTCGCACGGTTCAGCGCATCGATCAGAGCCTTCAGGTTGTCGTCGAGCTTCGCAGCGTCGAACGATACCTTGCCGATCGGAGCGTGAATTTGTCCGGCTTTGTCCAGGCGGTATTCAATCTTACCGGCTTTGATCTCTTGCACGGCTTTGGCAACGTCATTCGTTACCGTGCCGGCTTTCGGGTTAGGCATGAGGCCTTTACCGCCGAGAATACGACCGAGTTTACCAACTTCGCTCATCATGTCCGGAGTCGCGACGCAGACGTCGAACTCGAACCATCCTTGCTGGATCTTGTTGATGAGGTCCGTATCGCCGACATAATCGGCGCCTGCTGCTTCCGCTTCTTTGAGCTTGTCGCCCTTAGCGAAAACGAGTACGCGTTGCGTTTTGCCTGTGCCATGCGGCAGGACAACGACACCGCGAACGTTCTGGTCTTGCTTTCTCGGATCGACGCCGAGACGGACGGCAACTTCGACAGACTCGTCGAACTTAGCCGTGGCCGCTTTCTTCACGAGGTCAATCGCTTCCGCGGATTCGTAGGAAGCGTCGCGGTCGATCAGCTTAGCGGCTTCATTGTATTTCTTGCCATGCTTGGCCATGTTGTTCTCCTCCTTGTGTGGTTTTAACGGTCTCAATCCATGCTCCCGAGCGGGGAGCGACACGGATCTCCTCCCACATGCGCCGGAATCAAGCATTCCGGCACACCCGATTCAGCGATAATTCGCGATCGGATTAGTCTTCGATGACAACGCCCATGCTGCGAGCGGTACCTTCGATCATGCGCATAGCCGCTTCGACGGAAGCCGCGTTCAGGTCGACAAGCTTCTGCTCGGCGATCTCGCGAACTTTCGCACGTTTAACGGTAGCGACCTTCTTCTTGTTCGGCTCGCCGGAACCCTTCTGGATACCAGCAGCAACGCGCAGCAATACAGCAGCCGGCGGCGTCTTCGTCTCGAACGTGAAGGAACGGTCTTCGAATACGGTGATGACAACCGGAATGATCAATCCGTTCTGGTCAGCCGTACGCGCGTTGAATTCCTTGCAGAAAGCCATGATGTTGACACCCGCTTGACCCAGTGCAGGACCGATAGGCGGAGCCGGGTTGGCTTTGCCGGCAGGAACTTGAAGCTTAACGAGTTTGATGACTTTTTTGGCCATGATGCACACCTCCTTGCCCCATAATGCGGTCTGACGGAGCGTAAGCTCCTCCCGCTCTTGCTAGAAACCGGATATTATATCTTCTCCACCTGGGTGTATTCCAACTCAAGCGGGGTTTCCCGACCAAACATGTTGACGTGCACTTTCAGCTTGCTCTTGTCGTGCAAGATCTCTTCGACCGACCCGACAAAATTGGCGAAAGGCCCGACTTTGACGCGGACGCTCTCCTTCAATTCGAAATCGATAACCGGCTTCGGCTCTTCCATGCCCATATGGCGCAGAATTTGCTCCGCTTCCTCAGGGAGGAGCGGCGTCGGCTTCGATCCGGATCCTGTGGAGCCCACGAACCCGGTAACGCCGGGCGTGTTGCGAACCACGTACCAAGAGTCGTCCGTCTGGATCATCTCGACAAGGACGTAGCCGGGATACACTTTGCGCATCACCGTCTTCTTCTTGCCATCCTTGTTGACGACCTCTTCTTCCATCGGCACGAGCACTCGGAAAATCTTGTCCTGCATGCCCATTGACTCCACACGCTTCTCCAGGTTGGTTTTCACCTTGTTCTCATACCCGGAGTACGTGTGCACTACATACCATCTTTTCTCCATGGAAATGCCACCTTTGGTTCCCACGTCAAATGACGAGATCGACGAGCCGCGAAATAATAACGTCCAGCACCCAGAAGTAAATCGTGATCAGCAAAACAGTCACTACCACAACGATCGTGTAGCTGAGCAGCTCCTTACGCTTAGGCCAACGGACTTTCTTTAATTCCGCCCAGCTGTCGCTGAAGAACGAAAAAAAGGACCCAAAGCTCTGTTTCATTTTGGCTAGGAAAGTCACGTCCAAACCTCCTACGACTTACCGCGTTTCGCGATGAGGAAGATGCGCGTTGCAGAACTTGCAGAACTTCTTCAGCTCAATGCGATCGGAGTGAGTCCGTTTGTTCTTGCTCGTCGTGTAATTCCGTTGCTTGCATTGCGTGCAAGCAAGCGTAATGATAACCCGCATGTGTTCCACCTCCCGGGCTTGCCAACTTCATAAACATATTGAATCCAAGCGAATGCGGCCGCTTCGTCGTTCACGACAACGAAACCTGGCGTTTCGCCCGAGATTCAGGGCCTGTGCATACAACTCCACCTTAAGGTTACTAAAATAATTTATCACAGGGCCCATGCAATGTCAACGAAATTCCATTTGGAAGGTTGCGGAACGGGGCTTCCTGCCTCAGAGCCTATCATTATTGTTGCTCTATTTGCCCCGATCTAACCCTATTATCGCAATCGAAAAAAGCAGCCCGCCGGCTGCTCGTCATCTTCTATTCCTTATGCCAAATCTTCTAGCCGGTTCGCTCAGAACCCGATATCCCTGCCTTCCAGATAGCGCTCCAGCTTACGCTTGACGCGCTGCAAAGCGTTGTCGATCGACTTGACGTGGCGATCGAGGTCGACGGCGATCTCCTGATAGGATCGTCCGTCCAGATAATGCATCAGAACCTTGCGTTCCAAATCGCTCAGAATCTCGGACATCTTGTCCTCGAGACCGAAGAATTCCTCTTGGTTAATAATCATCTCTTCCGGATCGCATACGCGGGAGCCGCAGATCACGTCCAGCAGCGTCCGATCCGAATCTTCATCGTAGATAGGCTTGTCTAACGACACGTATGAGTTGAGGGGAATGTGCTTCTGACGGGTAGCGGTCTTGATGGCGGTAATGATCTGACGAGTGACGCACAGCTCGGCGAACGCCTTAAAGGATGCCAGCTTGTCCCCTTTGAAGTCGCGAATCGACTTGTACAAGCCGATCATGCCTTCCTGGACGATGTCTTCCCGCTCCGCGCCGATCAGAAAGTAGGATCGGGCCTTCGCCCGGACGAAATTCCGATACTTGTTAATCAAGTATTCCAGCGCATCTGAATCTCCTGACCGAACAGCCTCGACGATGTCCTCATCGGTCTGAAAGTCATATTCGTGTGCTGCCAACTCATTCACGTCAACGCTCACGAATCATCCCTCCCGACCTTCAAGCATATTGGAATTCCAGCTCACGAGACTACCAAACTACTACCAATATACTTTAAGAAACCTATAGCGTCAACTGATTCGCCTTGATTTGACGCGGATTGCAGGCTTTTGGACTGTGGAAAATATGTCATGGTTCCCCATTCTCGCCGATCTGTCCCCTCCGCATTCGCTCCAATCGGAGCTGAATATCCGGGCTGATCGCGCTTCCGAGCGGATTCCGCTTGGGCGGCGGCTCCTTGCGGATCGTGCGTTCAATCTCTCTCTGACCCTCGTCTATCGCAATCCGAAGCTCTCTCGCCGAGAGGCGCAGGGCGCCCTTCCCGAAGGTCACCCTCTGCTCCGTCTGATCCGAAGTGGCCACGTATACGTTGCGCTTCACCGACGTCGTCTCGCCGACGAGGCGCTCGATGCATTCGTCCGCCGTCTCCTTCTCGCGCGTGAATACTACGTTCACCCGATGCTGTTTGTATTCGGCGCCTAGCCCGGGCACCCGGAACGCGTCGAAGACGACCGAGATGGATACGCCGGCATAGCTCTGGTAATTGGCGAGCAGATCCAGCAGCCGATCCCGGGCGTCTTCCAGCTTGGTCAGCTTCAGCTTCTCGAGCTCGGGCCAAGCGCCGATCATGTTGTAGCCGTCCACGATCAGAACATCTTCACGGCGAAGCATGTCCTTCTCCTTGGCCGGAGCGCGCCGACCGGCGCTGCCGCACGCTCTCGTAAAGGATGACGCCTGCCGCCACGGAGGCGTTCAGCGAGTTAATCTTCCCGGCCATCGGCAGCTTGATCAGGAAGTCGCACTTCTCCTTCACCAAGCGGGAGATTCCTTTGCCTTCGCTCCCGATAATGATCGCCAGCGGCCCCGTCAGATTAGCCTTGTACACATCGTCGGCCGCAGAGACGTCCGCGCCGGCAATCCATACGCCCTCCTCCTTCAGCTTGTCGATCGTCTGGGCCAAGTTCGCTACCCTCGCGACAGGCACGTATTCGACCGCGCCGGCCGAAGTCTTGGCCACGACCGCAGTCAGGCTCGCGCTGCGGCGCTTGGGCACGATCACGCCGTGCACGCCGGTGCAGTCCGCCGTCCGCAGTATTGAGCCGAGGTTATGCGGATCCTCCACCTCGTCGAGCAGCACGAGCAGCGGCGCTTCCCCTAGCTCGCGAGCGCGGGCGAGCAGATCGTCCACTTCCGCGTAAGAGACAGCCGCCGCCTGCGCGACGACGCCTTGATGCTGCATGTCCGGCGCCAGTTGATCCAGCTTCTTCTTGTCGGCGAACTGCACGACGACGCCGCGATCCTTCGCTTCCTCGAGAATGGGCTGCACAAGGCTGCGCTGCGCTTGATTGGACAGCCAGATCTTGTTCAGCGCCCGGCCGGCGCGAAGCGCTTCAAGCACAGGATGCTTGCCGGCCAAATACTGCTCGCCGGCAGCGGCTTCGTCTTCGTTCCGCTCGAGATGCGGCGGCTGAACCGTCGGCTCGAGCCGGCGAGCGGCGGCGTCTGAGCGGCGAGAGGACTCCGACTGGCGGTCAGCCCCCCATTGACGGGGCTGATCCGTGCGGCGCGGCTCGGCTGAACCGCGCGGAGGCTTGGCTCCCGCGTCCTGCCTGCGGCCGTCATCGCGCCCTCCTCCTGCATTCGGCCTGCGCGTTCCGCTTGACGACGGGCGAGGGCGGTGTCGATTATTCATAATGGGTATCTCCCTTTCTCACGCGTTCGTTGGTTGGTCGGCGAAGGCAAGGCCGATAAGCGTCTCCAGCCTGTCCCGCTCCCCGCGGTAATATAAATAGCCGACCAGGCACTCGAGCCCAGTGGCATGGCGATATTCGCCCGGATCGGCGTTCTTCGGCGGCTGGCCGGACTTGGCGTTGCGGCCCCGGCGGGCGATATCCGCCTCCTCCTCGGTCAGCAGCGGCTCCCAGCGCCGCAGCAGCTTCGCTTGAGCCGCGGCTGACACATAGCGGACAGCCGCCCGGTGCAGATCGTTCGGCTTGCGCACGACCTTCGCGATGAGCATCTGGCGAACATACACTTCAAACACCGCGTCGCCGATATAAGCGAGCACGATCGGCGACAGCTGGCTGACCGGAACCCCGTCCGGCAGCATCGGCGCGATGACGGGCGCTAGCCCCATTCCCGCTTCGCTCATGCGCGCCGCCACCGGATGCCTTGCGGCGTATCCTCGAGCAGAATGCCCTTCGCCGCCAGCAGGTCGCGAATCTCGTCCGCGCGCGCGAAGCTGCGGCTCTTGCGGGCTTCCGCCCGCTCCGCGATCAGCCCTTCGATCTCCGCGTCCAGCAGCTCCGCTCCCGCTTCCGGCAGCAGCAAGCCCAGCACCGCGTCGAACTCGCCGATCAGCCCCAACAGGGACTGCAGGCTCGCCGCCTCCACCGTCTCCCGCTGCAGGTAAGCGTTCGTCTCGCTGACCAGCTGGAACCAGACGGTAATGGCATCCGCCGTATTGAAGTCGTCGTTCATCTTCGCGCGGAACTCCGCGCGAAGCGCCTCGAGCTTCGCCAGCAGCTCCGCATCCGCCCCAGCCGCCGATCCGGCGTCGACGCTCGCCTGGCGGTGCTTGACGTTGTCGCGGCTGGTCGTCAACCGGGCGACGCTATTCTCCGCCTGCTTCAGCACCTCGTCGCTGAAGTTCAACGGGCTGCGATAGTGCGTCGTCAGCATCATGTAGCGAATCGCCTGCGCGCTCGTGCGCTTCAGCAATTCATGGGGATTAACCACGTTGCCGATGGACTTGGACATCTTCTCATTGTTAATGTTCACGAAGCCGTTGTGCATCCAATAGCGAGCCAGCGGCTTGCCCGTAAGCGCCTCGGACTGCGCGATCTCGCACTCGTGGTGCGGGAACTGCAGATCGTGGCCGCCGCCGTGAATGTCCAGCGTCTCGCCCGCGTATTCAAGCGCCATCGCGGAGCATTCGATGTGCCAGCCCGGACGCCCATTGCCCCAGGGACTCGGCCAGAAGATCTCGCCCGGCTTCGCCGCCTTCCACAGGACGAAGTCCTGCGGATTCTCCTTGCGCTCGTCGACTTCGACGCGGATGCCGTACTGGAGCTCGTCAAGGTTCTTATGCGACAGCTTGCCGTATTCCGGGAACGCGGAGGTGCGGAAGTACACGTCGCCGCCGCTCTCGTAAGCATAGCCTTTGCCCACGAGCGTCTCGATAAACGCCACAATCTGCGGGATCGTCTCGGTCACGCGGGGATTCCTAGTCGCCGCACGGACGCCGAGCCCTTCGCGGTCTTCGTTGAAGCCGGAGATGAAGCGTTCGGCCAACTCCGGCACCGTCACGCCGTTCTCGGCCGCGCGGCGGATCATCTTGTCGTCGACGTCTGTGAAGTTGACGACATAATTCACTTCATACCCGACGGATTCGAAGTAACGGCGCACGACGTCGAAGAAGATGACTGGCCTCGCGTTCCCGATATGAATGTAGTCATATACGGTCGGACCGCAGACGTACATGTTCACTTTGCCCTGCGTGAGCGGCACGAACTTTTCTTTCTCGCGGGTCAGGCTGTTGTAGATCGATATAGTCACTTGCCTATTCTCCTTTGCACGGCCTTATTGGCCTATCCTCTTAATGGGAAGGGTCGAAAATGCTGTTCTGCTTCAGCCGTCTTCGCAGCCGGCGCCTACCTTCTCTCTCACGGGAGCTTGCGCTTCCTCGCTCGCCATGCACTTAAGACGTTGGACCTCGGCCTTGAGATCGTCGATCTCCTTCTGCATGACGCGGAACGTCTCAATGAGCGGGTCCGGCAGATTCGTATGGTCGAGCCGGTCGCCGACCCGCTGGCCGTTGCGCTTCACGATGCGCCCCGGGATGCCGACGACGGTGCTGTCCGGGGGGACCGGACGAAGCACGACGGAGTTGGCGCCGATGTTGGAATTGTCCCCGACCGTGAATGAGCCTAGCACCTTCGCTCCAGAAGCGATAACGACGCGGTTGCCGATCGTCGGGTGGCGCTTGCCCTTCTCCTTGCCGGTTCCGCCGAGCGTCACGCCTTGATAGATGACGACTTCATCGCCGATCTCGCACGTCTCGCCGATGACGACGCCCATGCCGTGGTCGATGAACAGCTTCCGTCCGATCTTGGCGCCGGGGTGAATCTCGATGCCGGTCATGAACCGGCTGACCTGCGAGATGACCCGCGCCAGCGTGAACAGGCGCCTGCGATACATAGCATGCGCCACCCGGTGCGCCCAGATGGCATGCAGGCCGGAATAAGTGAAGATGACTTCGAATCGGCTGCGCGCAGCCGGATCGTTCTCGAATACGGCCTCGATGTCCGAACGGATCGTGCTCCACAATCCCATTTTCCCCAACTCCCCCTTCTCCTGCCGGTCTCTAATATGCCAAAAAAGCCTCAGCAGCTTATCGCTGCAGAGGCGTCGATGTACGCGGTCCCACTCTGCTTGAGCCCTCAAGTAACGCATGCGCGGACACGCCGCTCGGGGACTCGACTCGTCAGGCTCGTAACGGGCGCCACCCGGCGCCGCCTACCCGCAGGCCGGCTGCAGCCACCCGCCGGGTCGCCCAACATCTCATGGATGCTGGACGAGCGCAGTACGGAATGGCGCAGCCTGTTGCCTTACGCTCGGCGGCACGGCTCCCAGGCGCATTTCGAATTCCGTCCGAAGAAGCTGCTTCCAGCCTTGGCAGCTCTCTCTGGCGCTCCGGATACGGAACCTACTCTCCTGTTCGTCGCTATTGCTCCTATGAACATCATTATCGCAAGTATATCCCAACCATACTTCAGTGACAAGGCGTTTCGCGTTTGCTGGCCAGCCGCCCAATGAGGGACGGCGTCAAGAGCCTCGCGCTCAAAGCTTGGCTTGCGATGCCGAAGCACTGCGGGCCTCCGCCCATCCCGTTCAGGCCAGCTTGCCTTCGGCGCCCGCCCGCAGACGCTGCAGCACCTTATCGCGGCCGAGCAGCCAGATCGTCGCGTTCAGGTCCGGACCGTGCACCTGCCCCGTCAGCGCCACGCGGATCGGCATGAACAGGCCTTTGCCCTTGGCGCCGGTCTCGCCCTGCACCGCCTTGACAGCGGCTTTGATCGCATCGACCGTGAAGCCCGCTTCGCCCATCTCTTCGACATGGCGGGCGAAGGCGGCGAGCACCGCCGGCACCTGCTCGTCCGCGAGAATGCCCCGGCCTTCTTCCTCCAGCACAACGTTGTCTCGGAAGAACAATTCCGTCTGCTCCACGATCTCCGAAGCGCTGCTCAGCTTGTCCTGATACAAGGCGGACAGCGTCTCAGCCCACGCCTGCTGCGATTCGTCCAACTGCTTCGGCAGGCGTCCGGCCTTCTGCAGCTGCCGGGTGCAGAGGTCAGTGACGACGTCAAGCTCAGCCTTCTTGAAGTAAGTGTTGTTCATCCAAGCGAGCTTCTGCTGGTCGAAGATCGAGCCGGACTTGTTCACGCGCTCGAACGAGAAGCGTTCGATCAGCTCCTCTTTGGTGAAGACCTCTTCTTCCGTCTCCGGCGACCAGCCGAGCAGCGCCAGGAAGTTCAGAATGGCCTCCGGCAAGTAGCCCAGATCGCGATACTGCGAGATGAATTGCAGAATCGACTCGTCCCGCTTCGAGAGCTTCTTGCCGGTCTCGTTCAGGATAAGATTGAAGTGCGCGAACACCGGCTCTTCCCAGCCGAAGGCGCGGTAGATTTGAAGCTGGCGAGGCGTGTTCGAGATGTGCTCTTCGCCGCGCGTGACGTGCGTAATGTGCATCAGATGATCGTCGATGACGACGGCCAGATTGTATGTGGGCATGCCGCTGGACTTCACGATGACGAAGTCGTTGCCGTCGGAATCGAAGGAGATATCGCCGCGAACCATATCGCGGAACGCCAGCTTCTCGCCTTCCGAAGCGCGCAGGCGAACGGTCCGGCTGCGGCCTTCCGCTTCGTACGCCGCCCGCTGCTCGGCCGTCAGATGGCGGCAGTGCCCGGCGTACTTCGGCGTCTCGCCTGCCGCGACCTGCGCTTCTCGCTCGCGCGTCAGGTCTTCCTCCGTGCAATAGCAATAATAGGCCTTATCCTCGCGCAGCAGTTGATCGATGTGCGCTTGGTAGATGTCCATCCGGTCTGTGCAGCGGTAAGGCCCGTATGGACCACCGACGTCCTCGCCCTCATCCCAATCGAGGCCGAGCCAGCGAAGGCCGTTATAGAACTCCTCCGCCGCGCCGGATACGTTGCGGTCCAAGTCGGTATCCTCAATGCGCAGAATGAATTGTCCTCCGCGCTGTCTTGCGTACAAGTAAGTAAAAAGCGCCGTCCGCGCGCCGCCGATATGAAGATGTCCCGTTGGGCTCGGCGCGTAACGGAGACGAACGATATCACTCATCGATGGTTCCTCCATTTTGCGTTGTTATGATTCATAATAGGGGATCGTTCCCGGCCAATCAATTCCCGCCTTGGACGAGGCATACGACCGCCTGAGCGGCGATCCCTTCTCCTCGGCCGGTGAAGCCGAGCCGCTCGGACGTCGTCGCCTTGACGTTCACCTGCGACACGTCCGCTTCGAGCGCGCGCGCAATTACTTCAGCCATCGCCGGTATGTACGGCGCCATCTTCGGCGCCTGCGCGATGATCGTCGCATCGGCGTTGCCCAGCTTGTACCCTCGCTCCTTCGCCAGCGCCCATACATGCTCAAGCAGCTTGACGCTGTCCGCGCCCTTGAACGCCGGATCGGTGTCGGGGAAGTGCTTGCCAATGTCGCCCAGCGCCAGCGCGCCCAGCACGGCATCGCTGATCGCGTGCAGCAGCACGTCGGCATCGGAATGGCCGAGCAGCCCCTTCTCGTACGGTATCTTCACGCCGCCGATGATGCAGTCGCGGCCTTCCGTCAGTTGATGCACATCGAATCCTTGTCCCACTCTGATCATATTAGTCCGCTTCCTCCAAACGACGCGCGTCAAGGCTTGCTCGGCTGCGCTTCTCCAGCAGCAGCTCCGCTACCGGCAGATCCTCCGGCGTCGTGATCTTCAAATTTAAATAATCGCCGCGAACGATCGCCACCTTGCGCCCCATTCGCTCGAGCAGCATCGTGTCGTCCGTTGCGGCAGCCCCCTCTAGCTTCGCCGCGCGGTGAGCGTTCAGCAGCTCCTCCCGGGCGAAGGCCTGCGGCGTCTGCACGGCCCATAGCGTACTGCGGTCGGGCGTCGCGGTCATGAACCCTCGCTCGCCCTCCACCTTGATCGTGTCCTTCACGGGCACGGCCAGCGCGGACGCCCCATGGCGCTCCGCCTCGCGGCAGCAAGCCTCGATCTGCTCCGGCGTCACGAGCGGGCGGGCGGCATCATGCACAAGCACGCCTTCCGTATCCAACGCGGCCAGTCCCGCATATACGCTGTCCTGCCGCTCGGCTCCTCCAGGAACAATCGTCTTCACTTTGCGCAGCGCCGGCTCCAGCTCCTGCACAACCGCCTTAGCCTTCGCTTCCTCTCCCGGGGCGACGACGAGAACGATGCTCTCCACCGACGGGCTGCTCCCGAACGCCTCCAGCGCATAGGCCAGAACCGGCCGCCCGGCGAGCGTCAAGTAAGGCTTATTATCGGAAGCGCCCATCCGCGTCCCGCGGCCGGCTGCGACGACAACAGCTCCCCACTTCATGCTTCAGACCCCTCTCGCAACCGCGACTATACAGCACAAAAAGCGGGACACTAAGAGCGCGTCCCGCCCATATTCTTATAATCATACCGCTTCAGAGCGCTTTTTCCAATAGTTTCGGCTTCGCGAAGATCATTCGTCCCGCAGATGTCTGCAGAACGCTCGTCACCAGCACTTCCATCGTCGTGCCGATGAAGTCCCGGCCGCCTTCGACGACGATCATCGTGCCGTCGTCCAAATAGGCGACGCCTTGGCCGTGCTCCTTGCCATCCTTGATCACTTGAACGACAATCTCTTCGCCGGGCAGCACCACAGGCTTGACCGCATTGGCCAGATCGTTGATGTTCAGCACCGATACGCCCTGCAGCTCACACACCTTGTTCAGATTGAAGTCGTTCGTCACGACCTTGCCGCGCATTGCCTTCGCCAGCTTGACCAGCCTGCTGTCCACTTCTCCCGCTTCCTCGGCAGCATCTTCGTAGATGAGCACCTTCACGTCGAGCTCCTTCTGAATCTTGTTCAGAATATCGAGCCCGCGGCGGCCGCGGTTGCGCTTGAGCAGATCCGAGGAATCCGCGATGTGCTGCAGCTCTTCCAGAACGAATTCGGGGATGACGAGCGTGCCCTCGATGAATCCGGTCTTGCAAATATCGGCGATTCGGCCGTCGATAATGACGCTCGTATCCAGAATCTTGTGGTGCTCGTACTTCGGTTCTTCCTCGAGGATAGGCTCCGCCGGACGGCGCGAGTGGATCCAAGCGGCCGCCGCCTCGTTCTGTTTGCCGATGCCGATGCGCAATCCCGCATACCCGAGGAACAATGCCGCCAGCGCGCCGATCAACGCGCCTACGCGAGGAATATCGGACAGGTACGGATACGCGAAGGCCGCTACGGCAAGTCCCGACAAGCCGCCGGCCAGCCCGCAGGCCAGAGCCGAGATAGGCAGCGCGGACAGCCGGTCGATGCCGCGCTGCAGCCCTTGGGAGAGCGCGCCGGCGAACGACGTCGCGATCAGGAAGCCGAGCATCGCTCCGATGGCCATGCCCATATAGCTGCCGGAGCTTGCACCTCCGCTCCCTTGGGCGGTCAGAAGCGGATTCGTCCACGATACTCCTCCGGCCGACCGCCAAGAAGACACGCTTTGTCCGATAAGCGTCCCGATCAGCAATCCCGATATTTGGATCATGCGTTTCATCATCATAATAATCACTCCTTCATTTGCCTATCTGCTAGTATGTTCCAATTTCCCGCTTGTTAACCTCTAATTGGATCATGATGCGCAAACTTCCCGGATGCGCCCAAATTGCTCGCCAAATCCGGTTAATCCTTTTGAAATCAAGGAGTCCATGCTCTATAATGAGAGGTGGAAATGTCAAAAAATTACGGTAACCGGGGTGGAACGGATGAGCGCATCATCGCTGAAGGAATTTCAGCAGCAGGTATCGGAGCTGTTGCTCCGTCACCGCAGCCTGCTCGACGTCATGACCAAATACAGTCAGTCGAACGCCTCCGTGAATCGGGCCGTATCCAAGGCGATAACGGAATGCGGCTGTATTGAACTGAACGCCCGCAACCAAGGCTTCTCCGAAGACATGGAGTTCGACGAGGCCAAGAAGCAATCCAAATCGCACATGCGCGGCCATCTATGCGAGCATTGCCAAGACATCGTTCGTTCAGAGCTGGGGAAGAACCTATTCTACATGTCGGCGATGTGCAATCTGCTCGACATTAATCTGGATGAGGTCATCTCGAAGGAATCGGAGAAGTGCTCCACGCTAGGATTCTTTAACATGACTTAAGATCAACACTATAATCGAACAACGCCCCGGCGTCTGCGGACGCTGGGGCGTTGGTTCGTTCCAGGCTAAATTCGGTTGGACTGGACATAAAGAAAGCGCCTGACGGCGCTATCGGGCGGTTCATGCGCTATGCTCGGATGGAGCTTGCTCCTCCGTATTAGCCGTTCTCTTCCGGCGCCGTCTGCGAGGCATCAAACGCTCAACGTTTTTTTTTAATCCCCACAAGGCATAGATCAGCAACAGGGCCAGAATGAACTTCGGAATCGCCTTCGGGAATTCGAAGGCGAGAATGGCAGCCAGCGCGACAACGATCGGAATGGCCCACACGGCCGTGCGCGGCAGCCCCAGCTTTTTGAAATTCGGATATTTAATATTGCTTACCATCAAGAAGGACAGCGCCAACGAGCTGACAAGCAGCAAGTAAACGTTCAGGTCTCGATTGAATAGCGCCAAAGTCGCCAGCACGCCTCCGGCAGCCGGAATCGGGAGGCCGATGAAGTAACCGGGAACGCCTGAGATGACATTGAACCTCGCCAGACGAAGCGCGCCGCAGATCGGGAAGATCGCTGTGATGATCCAGGCGAGAGCCGGGCTAACGTCGGTGAAGGCGGCTTGATACATAATAAATGCGGGAGCTACGCCGAAGGAGATGACGTCGGACAAGGAATCGAGCTCTTTGCCGAATTCGCTCTGGGCGTTCAAAGCCCGCGCGACGCGTCCGTCCACTCCATCGAGAAGCATAGCGATGATCACCAACAGAGCAGCGCCATTCGCCCGGTCGTTAAACGCCAAGATGATGGAGAGAACGCCGAGGAACAGATTGCCCACCGTAAACAAGCTCGGTATTGATTTTGTGATCATTGGTTCACCTCGACTTTACTATGCCCATACCTGATCAGCCATATCAATTCGGAATGGGATAACGGGGCAGAAGCAGACACCCCAAATGCCATCTCCCAATTGTAGACCCCTTAAATCTGTCTGTCAATAAACACCTGCTCTTGAATCCGCTTCAAGCCTTCCTTGATCGACCGCGCCCGGACCTCGCCGATGCCGTCCACTTCGTCAAGCTCTTCAATCGAAGCGAGCATCATATGCGGGAACGCGCCGAAGCGCTCCACGAGGTTGTGAATGATAATGCTCGGGAGCCTCGGAATCTTGCTGAGCATCCGGTAGCCGCGCGGCATGAAGCCGTCCTCGGCGACCGTATTGATCGAGGCGTAGCCGAGCACCCGAATGAGATGAGCGGTGTCCAGCAGCTCTTCGGAAGTCATTTTCTTAAGCGCCGATTGGATCTCCTTGATCTTCTCGTCGCTTGGATCGCGCGCGTAATCCTTGAGCAGCAGACGGGCTTCCTCCTCGGCCGAGCCGACCAGCTCGACCATCTGCATGCTGATGAGGCGGCCTTCGTTGCCGAGCTCCAGCACATAGCGGCTAATCTCCATCTTGATCCGCAGCAGCATCTCGGCCCGCTGGATGACGTACGCCACTTCGTGCATCGTGACGAGCTCCTCGAATTCCAGCGCAGACAGGTTGGTGAGCGCTTGCGAGTAGACGGCCCGGTACTTCTCCAGCGTCTGAATGGCCTGATTGGCCTTCGTCAGAATGACGCCGATCTCCTTAAGCGAATAGCGCAGACTCCCCTGGTACAGTGTAATGACGTTGCGCCGCTGCGAGATCGAGACGACCAGCTTGCCCGTCTGCTTGGCGACCCGCTCCGCCGTCCGATGCCGAATACCCGTCTCGATCGACGAGATATGCGGATCCGGGATGAGCTGGGTGTTCGCGAACAGAATGCGCTTGGCGTCCTCGCTCAGGATGATGGCGCCGTCCATCTTCGCCAATTCATATAAGTAATTGGGCGTGAAGTCGCAATTAATGGAGAATCCGCCGTCCACCAGCTCCATGATCTCGGGTGAACAGCCAACGACGATCAAGCCGCCTGTCTTGGCGCGCAGCACGTTCTCCAAGCCGTCGCGGAACGGCGTTCCCGGCGCTACCATCTGCAGCAGTTGGTTCATCGTATGCTGTTGTTGCTGCTCTTTGTCTTTAGTCTCTTTCATCTTCTGCTACGCCCCCTATTCCAACGCTGCCCGCAGCGCGTCCGCCACTGTCTTCACGGGAATCAACTGGATGCCCGCAGGCGGCTGCCATCCCTTCATGCTCATCTCCGGCAATATGACGCGTTTGAAGCCAAGCTTCAGCGCTTCCTTCACTCTCGTCTCCGCGCGCGAGACCGCCCGTACTTCGCCGGTCAGCCCCACTTCGCCGAAGACGACGTCGTACGGCTTCGTCGGCAGGTCGCGGAAGCTAGATGCGATACTGACAGCTGCCGCGAGGTCCGCGGCCGGCTCGTCGAGCTTGACCCCGCCGGCTACATTCACGTAGGCGTCTTGATTCTGCATGAACATGCCCATGCGCTTCTCCAGTACCGCGATGACGAGCGAGATGCGTTGATGGTCCAGTCCCGACGACATGCGCCGTGGAGACGGGAAGTGCGTAGGCGCCACCAACGCTTGCAATTCGACAAGAACCGGCCTTGTACCTTCCATGCTGGCGACCACTGTCGAACCCGAGACGCCAAGCGGCCTCTCCGAGAGGAACAGCTCGGACGGATTCGTCACTTCGCGCAAGCCGCCTTCTGTCATATCGAAGATGCCGATCTCATTGGTTGAACCGAAGCGGTTCTTGACCGCTCGAAGCAATCGATAGGAATGATGGCGCTCGCCTTCGAAGTACAAGACGCAGTCGACCATATGCTCCAGCAGCCTTGGGCCCGCGATCGCGCCTTCCTTCGTCACGTGCCCGACGAGCACGGTGGCGACGCCGTTCACCTTGGAGATGCGCATGAAGTGCGCGGTGCATTCGCGGACCTGGGCGACGCTGCCCGGAGCCGAAGCGACGTCCGGACGGTAGACCGTCTGGATCGAGTCGATGACGAGGAAGTCCGGCTCTACGTCTGTGATCGCCTGCTCGATCAGATCGAGATTCGTCTCGCAGAGGACGAACAGCTTGTCGCTGAGCGCTCCCAGCCGATCGGCGCGAAGCTTCGTCTGCCGGACGGATTCTTCTCCCGATACGTACAACACTTTGAGCCCTTGACTCGCCAGGGCATTAGACGTCTGCAGCAGAAGCGTCGACTTGCCGATGCCCGGATCGCCGCCGACGAGCAGAAGCGAACCGGGCACCAAGCCGCCGCCCAATACGCGATTTAGTTCATTCAATCCGGTCGGAACTCTCGGTTCTCGGCCGCTCTCTATATCTATGATGGATTTGGCTTTTTCTTTCGCGCGAGTAAGCTCTCCGCGTCCGACCGGAGCCTTGACTACCGTCTCCGCCTCTTCCAACATCGTGTTCCATGCGCCGCAGCCTGGGCATTTGCCCATCCACTTGGGCGATTCCGTGCCGCATTCGGTGCAGACGAATTTGACTTTGATCTTGGCCATATACGGCTCTCCTTAGGAATAAGGGCTTGCTTCATGCAAGCTTAATCAAAGTGTACCAGAATCGTCCAATCGGGTAAAACCCCCATCCAAGGGATGCGGCTTCGGACACGATAACGAACAAAAGCCGCTGCTCGGCGGCCCTTGTTCAGATCAACCAATCTTTATATTCCCGTACGAAAATCCGCCTGGCCTCCTCGTAGCCGATCAGCGGATTCAGGTCGGCGGCGTGGAGCGTCCACGGCGAATCCTGCCGAATGATGCCGACCTCATAACCCGCCTTCACGAACTCCATGCTCTGCGAGGTGTCGTAGAAGTGCCAGCCGCCGAACAGATCCCCCCGCCATGGCAAATCATATTGCGTCGCCATCCACATGCCGTCAACGACACGCACCGGCTGGTACTCACCCGAGACGGGCTTGAATTGGATAGGCATCGGTCCGTTGCCCGGGCGATCCGGCGGCCCAAAGAGCTTGCCGTAGGAAGTATTCGCGCATTTGTGCCATACGGCGTCATTCGGAAGCGGCGGCCCGATGCCGAGCAGGCCGAGCAGCCCTAGCTGCGGATATGCCGTGAAGAGACGGACGACCTCACACAACATCATCCGGTGGAGAATGAACACGTCCTGATGCAGGTAGATCTTAAACTTCGCATCCGATTGCTTCATCGCCCGGTTGTAGCCGGACGCCATGCTTGACGCCCCTTCAATCGGCAAATATTCGATCTCGAACCCAGGCGGGACATGCAGCAGATTCATATACTGCCTCGCCTGAGCATAGAGCGGCGGATCATTGACGCAGCTAATCAAACAGATTTTGTTAGGCTTCAAGGCTGTCATCGGAGCCACTTCCCGTAATGCCTCACTAGAATATGACGATTCTCCTCGTAGCCGTTGAAGTCGAGCACGCAGTCGTGGACGCACCAGGGAGACACTTGCGCCGGCACGCCCACTTCGTATCCCGCTTCCCGAAACTCCAGGCTTTGCGAGACATCGTAGAAGTGCCAGCCGCCGAACAGATCCTCTCGCCAAGGCAAATCGTACTGCGTCATCATCAATAAGCCGTCGACGACCATGACGCTGCGGTAATCGCCGCCCACCTTCAGGAAGTCCAGCGTGAACAAGCCATCCGGCTTAATGCCGTACACCTTCCCGTACCGGCGGGGCTCATCGTACCAGACGCCGGTTGGCGGCAGCCGTTCTGCGCCGGCCATGCCTAGCATGCCAAGCTTCGGATACTGCCGGAACAAGCGAATCGTCTCGAGCAGGAACTGCGGGTTCACAATGTAGACATCCTGATGGATGAACACTTTGTACTTCGCATTCGTCATTCGCATCGCCCGATTGTAGCCGGACGTCAGGCTCGCCGCATCGGAGATGACGACGAACTCGGTCCGGAACCCCGGCGGCACGATCAAGTGATTCATATATTGACGGGCCCGTTCGTACAACGCCGGATCGTTCACGCAGCTGATAAAGCAAATTTTCATATGATCCATACGATATCGCTCCGTTTCCTTCTCCTGGTTCGGCTAGACGCCGGCGGCGGCATATCGCCGCTTCAGTTCGTCCGCATTCGCGATAGCGGCCGCAAGCTGAGGCGGGCAGCCCTTGGGACAGACGACGCCGAGGCCGAAGCAATGATCGAACTCCAGATGCGGATAGACCTTCAACTCGTCCCACAAGCGATGCACGCCGAATCCATTGTCACGAACCGCGATGTCGTGAAGCAGAACGACGCCGTTAGCAGCCAACTTCGGCAGCCAGCTCATATAATCGTCCTTGGCCGCTTCATACGTGTGATATCCGTCGATATGAATCACGCCGGCCGAATTGTCGGCAATGAACGGCAGCGCCCCGGCGAAGGTCGTTCGCAGCAGCGTCGCTGTGCTTCGGTAGAACGCGTTAACGATAGCGTTGACTGTTGCGAATACTTCTTCGGAATAGCGGCCGGCATGATCGTCCCCCAGCCAAGTGTCGACGGCGATGCAGCGCGTGCCGGAGCCCGTATCGACCGCGGCCTGACAGAAGCTGTAGAAGGATATGCCCCAATGCGTCCCGAGCTCCACAGCCAATCCCGGCTTCAAATTCCGAATCAGGTCGTAGGCGAACCGCCGATGGCCTGTCCACGCAGACAGCGCCATGTAGTTCGGAATCAAGCTCTCGTAGCTGAATGCCGGATGGTAATATTGCCACTTTAACATCAGATCTCCCCCTCAACCGCGCGATGCGACGAGCCGTTCATAGAATCTGAATAAGCCTTGCACATCGGAGGATTGCAGCAACGGGATCGCCGCCTCGATCGACGCGAGCGGCCAATCCCACCACTTCATCTCGATGAGCCGCGCGATGTCCGCATCGGCGAACCGCCGGCGAAGCGCCTTGGCCGGATTGCCCGCTGCAATCGTGTACGGGGGGACACTCTTGCTAACCAGCGCTTCGGCTCCGATGACAACGCCGTCCCCGATCCGCACACCGGACAGAATGGTCGCGCCCGTGCCGATCCAGACATCGTTGCCGATGACAATGTCCCCTTTGGACTTGGGATGCCCTTGAAGGGGCGCATATTCCGGCAGCAAGGAATTGAAGGGGTACGTCGTTGCCCAGTCGGTTCGATGCTCGCCGCCGAGCAGAATCGTCACCCGTTCGGCGATGGAACAGAATTTGCCGATCGTTAACGTGCTGTCCTCGCCCCAATGCCGAATAACAGGCGCACCGTAACTGAACTCGCCAATGACGGCGTTGCTGGCGACGGTACGATGCGGGAATTGCGAACGAAGCTGCATTAAACCCATATATCGCATCACTCCCCCTTAGCTCATGAACGGTTGCTCCATCCCGCTACCGTAACATATGCATGTCCGGCGCCGGCGGCTTGGATCATAACCCCGCCCGCAGTTCAAGAATGCGGACAAACCGCCGTCTCTTGTCCATTCATCGCCGAATAGCATTCCTTGGCCATTGAATTCCGCCTCTCATACAATAAGCGCTCGCCGAGGGATCTCTCCTCTCGGCGAGCGCCGCTGCTTGCCTCTCATCTCCACCACCACCAACGCCAGATCAGCCAGATAATGACGGCGATCAACAGAAGGCCGCCCGTCAGATAGAAGAGGACGAAGAGAATCTTGCTCAGCACGAACAGCGCCAACACGCCCGCGAATCCGCAGGCTAACAAGACGAGCGGCTGCCTCCAAGGAAAAGGCCTGCGTGGCCGATACATCGAGGTCTCCCTCCCTTGCGTTCGAGCGCTAAGCATGACTTGCCGATCGCATGGCCGAAGCCGGCTATCGGGACTCGGACGTTGATATAGGGTATGGCCGCATACGCTTATTGGTGATGCGAAGGCGCAGTCCACAAGAAGAGGGCTCTCCCGGGAGCGCGTTACGCTCCGGGAGAGCCCTCTCTGTGAACTGCAATTACGATACCGAGCCGACTTCGCCTTTGGTATTGACGACCAATTCGCCGTCCTTCTCGTCGATGACGAGCTTGTCGCCCTTGTGAATCTTGCCCATCAGCATCTCTTCGGACAGACGGTCCTCGATATGCTTCTGGATTGCGCGGCGCAGCGGGCGCGCGCCGTATTGCGGATCGTAGCCTTCCTTCGCGAGGAAGTTCTTCGCCTCTTCGGTCAGATCGAACTGCACGTCGTGATCCTTCAGCCGCTTGCGGAGATCGTCCGCCATCAGCGTAACGATCTGAGCGATGTGCTTCTCCTCCAGCGGATGGAAGACGATCATCTCGTCGATCCGGTTCAGGAACTCCGGACGGAACGACTTCTTCAGCTCCGCCAGCACCTTATCCTTCATGACGTTATAATCGCGGCCTGCATCGTTCGCCGCCGTGAAGCCGAGCGTCGAGTTACGCTTGATCTGATCGGCGCCGACGTTGGACGTCATGATAATCAGGGTGTTGCGGAAGTCGACGGTGCGGCCCTTGGAGTCGGTCAGACGGCCGTCCTCCAGCACCTGCAGGAGCACGTTGAATACTTCCGGATGGGCTTTCTCGATCTCGTCGAGCAAGACGACGGAGTATGGCTTACGGCGGACCTTCTCGGTCAACTGGCCGCCTTCGTCGTAGCCTACATACCCTGGAGGCGCGCCGACGAGACGCGAAGTCGAATGCTTCTCCATGTACTCCGACATGTCGATGCGGATGACCGCATTCTCGTCCCCGAACATCGCTTCCGCGAGCGCTCTGGCGAGCTCCGTCTTGCCGACGCCCGTCGGGCCGAGGAAGATGAACGAGCCGATCGGACGCTTCGGATCCTTCAGTCCCGCGCGGGAACGGCGCACGGCGCGGGCGACGGCCTTGACGGCTTCTTCCTGCCCGATGACACGATCGTGCAGGATATCCTCCATTTTGAGCAGGCGCTCCGTCTCTTCCTCCGCAAGCTTGCTCACCGGAATGCCGGTCCAGCTGGCGACGACTTGCGCGATGTCCTCCGGCGTTACTTCGGAGTCGGTGCGGCCTTGCTTCTCCTTCCACTGGTTCTTCGTCGCTTCGAGCTCCTCGCGGATCTTCTGCTCCGTATCGCGGAGCGCCGCGGCTTTCTCGAATTCCTGGCTCTGAACCGACGCGTCCTTCTCCTTGCGGATGTCCTCCAGACGCTGCTCCAGCTGCTTCAGGTTCGGCGGAACCGTGTAGGAGCGGAGACGAACCTTCGAGCTCGCTTCGTCGATCAGATCGATCGCCTTATCCGGCAGGAACCGGTCGGTGATGTACCGGTCTGACAAGCGAACGGCCGCTTCAATCGATTCATCCGTGATCTTCACGCGATGATGCGCTTCGTAACGGTCGCGCAAGCCGTGAAGAATTTGGATCGCTTCATCCGGCGTAGGCTGATCCACCGTAATCGGCTGGAACCGGCGCTCCAACGCGGCGTCCTTCTCGATATATTTCCGATACTCATCCAACGTCGTAGCGCCGATGCATTGCAGCTCCCCGCGAGCCAGTGCCGGCTTCAGGATGTTGGACGCATCGATCGCGCCTTCCGCTCCGCCTGCGCCGATCAGCGTATGCAGCTCGTCGATGAACAGAATGACGTTGCCGGCTTGGCGTATCTCATCCATGATCTTCTTCAAGCGGTCTTCGAATTCGCCCCGGTACTTCGTGCCGGCGACGACCGAGCCCATGTCGAGCGTCATGACGCGCTTATCGCGCAGCGTCTCCGGAATCTCTCCGGCAACGATCTTCTGCGCGAGCCCTTCGGCGATCGCCGTCTTGCCGACGCCGGGTTCCCCGATGAGAACCGGATTGTTCTTCGTGCGGCGAGAGAGCACCTGGATGACGCGCTCGATCTCCTTCTGCCGCCCGATGACCGGGTCGATATGATTGTCGCGAGCGCTAGCCGTCAGATCGCGGGCCAGGCTGTCGAGCGTAGGCGTGCTGACATTGGCCGAAGGTCCGTGGTTCTGCGACACGCTCTCGCTGCTGCCGAGCAGCTGCAATACTTGCTGGCGCGCCTTATTCAGGCTGATGCCCAAATTGTTGAGCACGCGAGCCGCTACGCCTTCGCCTTCGCGAATGAGGCCAAGGAGAATATGCTCCGTGCCGACGTAGGTATGTCCGAGCTTGCGCGCTTCGTCCATCGACAGCTCGATGACCTTCTTCGCGCGCGGGGTATAGGCGATATTGGTAGGCTGTTCCTGGCCGCGTCCGATGAGCGACTCCACCTCGTCCTGGATCTTCTCCAGCCCCAGTCCCAAGGCGATCAAGGCTTTCGCGGCGATGCTCTCGCCTTCGCGAATCAAACCAAGCAAAATATGCTCTGTGCCAATATTATTGTGCCCCAGCCGCACCGCTTCTTCTTGAGCCAGCGCGAGCACTTTCTGCGCACGTTCGGTGAATCTTCCGAACATCATGAGCAGCACCTCCCCCTGTAGAATTAAGAATAGAACATTTAAGCCTGCGATGCCAGTCGAGACCGAATGATTCGCGCTCTGGCGATGTCCCGCTGCTCTGGCGTCAACGCTTCCCCGGACTGTTGCTGCAGGAAGCCCGGCTGTGTCAATACGATCAGTTCATTCAAGACGTCCCGGTTCACCTCAGGCAGCAAGCCCAGATGGACGCCGAGCCGGACGTCTGAGAGCCGCTGGGACGCTTCCTTCGAATCCATGATCGAAGCGTAGGATAGAATGCCGTACGATCGGCGCACGCGGTCTTCAACCCGCGTGCGGGATTCCTTCAGCAGCCGTTCGCGGGCCGCCTGTTCATGACCGATAATCTGCCGGGCAACTGCGTGGAGGTTATCGATGATCTCCGATTCGGATTGGCCCAGCGTAATCTGATTGGATACCTGGAACAGGTTGCCCGTCGCTTCGCTGCCTTCGCCGTATAGTCCGCGCACAGCCAAACCTACCTGCGTTACCGCAGACAGAATCCGGTTAATCTGCCCGGTCAGAACGAGCGCCGGCAGATGCATCATGACTGAAGCGCGAATGCCGGTGCCGACATTGGTCGGACAGCTTGTCAGATACCCATACTTCTCATCGAAAGCATAATCGACGCTCTCTTCGAATATGTCGTCAATCTTGCTGGCGAATTCCCAAGCTTCACGGATTTGGAAACCCGGGTACAGGCATTGAATGCGAAGATGATCTTCTTCATTTATCATTATGCTGATGTCTTCGTTCCGGCCGAGAATTAGCGCCCCGTTCCTTGATTCGCCAGCGAGTGCGGGGCTGATCAGGTGCTTCTCGACGAGCACCAGCTTCTCCAGCTCGGTCAGCTCCGACAAACGATAAGCGGCTGGTTCGCCAAGACCGTTCAAGCGCCCGCTCTCCGCTATGGACAGCAGCTGCTCCATCGTGTTCTGCGACTGATCCGCCGTCGCCAGCAGCGGGAATGGATAGTTCCGCATGTTACGCGCGATGCGAATGCGGCTGCTGAGGACGACGTCGTTCTCTGGACCGTCCTTCTTCATCCACGGGCTGAGCGCATGCTCTGCAAATTTATGCTTAGCCACAAGGGTCTCCTCCTCTCGCTATCGGCTGCAAGCAATCCATCGGGATGATCCGCGCTCTCAATCCCAGGAGAACGGATTCGCTATGAACCGATCTCCCGCTCGAGATCCCGGATGCGGTCCCGAAGGGAAGCCGCCGACTCGAAGTCTTCTCGTTCGATACGGCTCTGAAGCTCTCGCTTCAGCTTATCGATCTCCCGTCTCATTCGGACTTGGCCGCCTACACGCTTCGGCACCTTGCCAACGTGAACCGTATTGCCATGCACCCGTTTGAGCAGCGGATCGAGCCGTTCGGCAAAATGCTTGTAGCAGTGGCTGCAGCCGAAACGTCCCATCTTGCTGAATTGGGCGTAGGTCATCCCGCACATCTCGCAGCGAAGCGTCTGCTGCTTCGCTCCGGCGCTTGCCGGGTCGAAATCGATGAGTCCCGAGAGAAGATTGTGAATGGAGAAACCGCTGGAAGTACCGGGAATGAGCTCGCCTCTCTCGCGTGCGCAGAATTCGCATATATGCAGTTCTGTTTTCTCCCCGTTAACAATCTTGGTGAAATGTAGCGTCGCCGGCCGATTGCCGCATTCCTGACACTGCATCACCCGCACCTCCTTTCATTCGATACAAGCAGCTTATTTCGCCAGAAGCGCCACCAGCATCGCCTTGAGCAGCTTGGCGCGAACCTCGTCCCGAAGCGGGAGCTTGAGCTGCAATACATCGCGGGATACGGCCGCCTTCAGCAGGTTTGCCTCCCTTAACGTTAGGAAGCGCGCCTCCTCTAATTGATAAATAAGGCCTTCGGCCGTCGTCTGGTCGATCTGATCGCCGACCGTCTGATGCACGTGATGATGAACCGCCTCCAGTGACGGGAGATCGACGCGCTGAATCCGGATGTATCCGCCGCCGCCGCGCTTGCTCTCCACGAAGTAGCCCTTCTCGAGCGTGAACCTCGTGCTAATCACATAGTTGATCTGAGAAGGCACGCAGGAGAACTTATCCGCGAGATCGCTTCGTTGAATCTCGATCGCTCCTGATGAGCTGCCCTGAATGAGCTGCTTTAAATGTTGCTCGATCAGATCCGAGATGTTCCGCATCGCTTACCTCCTTTCGGGAGCAATGCTCGTTTCTGACTTTGACTTTCTTTGACTTTATACTCATTATAATCAATCTGTTGAAAAATGCAAAGGGGCTTCGGCTAAGTTTATCCTCCTGCCGGAAGCCCATATTAACGCCTTCATTCTTATTATGGAAACGGCTCAATCGCTTTATACGGGGACGCCGCCCATCTCCTTCAGAAGAAGTCCGCCAGATAGGATGTACGGACTGGAATACGGCTCTCCAACAGTTCCAGCGCCTCGCGGTCCCCTTGGATCAGGCCGGCTTGACGAAGCCATTGCGGCCGCCGGTTGCCAAGGAGCATCGCCGTAAGCGCGCGGATATCGCAGCTTGCAGCCGGCAGCTCCTCGTTGCCAAGGCGTTCGCCCGATTCCCGATCGGCCGATTGGGCCGATTGCTGGACGCGCGCCGCTCCATCTGCGCGGAAGATAATCCGGAATCTTCGGTTATTCCATGGCGCGTACGAATCGCTGATATCCAGCGTCAGCCCTTCTTCCTTCTCCGCCGGATGGAACGGATACTGCTCGATGAACCCTTCCACATCTACTACACGGGACATGAAGTACGGCACAAGCTCCTGCTTGAAGCGGGGATCCGGGAGCAGGAAGCCAAGCGCATCGTCAGCCGGCACCGTGATGCTCACCCGCTCCGCCATGGAATCGTGGTTGGCGATGAACCGCCATATCTCCGCGCGCGCCTCTTCGTCGGCATAAGCCCAATCATGAACGGTGAACAGACGGTTCTGGACCTCGTAAATGATGTATCCCGCGGGAACGCCGCTGTCATTGCGCCAGACGGCCGCAAGCCCCGGCTTCCTCAGTACTTTGCGGCTCCACCAGTCTTCCGAGCGGTGCAAGGTGCCATTATAACGGGAGGCGAACGCTTGATAGATGGCTACGAGCTCTTGGGCCTCCTTGGGCACCCGCTCCATGCTTCCGCGCGACTCGCGGCTCTTCGGAAGCAGCGCCATCTCGATCTCGTAACGCTTGCGCTCAATGGTAAATTCCCAGCCGTACTTCCGGTAGAAAGGGAATTGGAACGGGGCCAGCATGCTAACCGTCTGCCCTTGTTCGCGCATCGCTTCGAGCGTCCGCTCCAGCAGCTTCGTAATATTGCCGCCCCGTCTCGTCTCAGGCCACGACGCCACGGCAGCCAATCCGCCCATGCGCAGAACGCGGCCTTGAACATAGATCTCGAACGGGATCAGGTTCAAGCCGGAGAGCATGCGGCCCTGTTCGTCGAAGACGCCCCAATAATTCCCCGGCTGGAAGCGTTCGCGTTCTTCCTGCAGACGCTCAGGCGTGAACTGGAATTGGAATGCGAACTCAGACAGCTCCTTGCGCGCGTCGAACTCTTCCTTGGTCAGTTGGCGGATTAGCATCGCAGAACCCTCATTTCATTTTTTATCCATCATATCATACAGACTCGAAATGGAGGCTGGAGAATAGCCAAGCCTCCTGAATTAGCGGCGTAAGTTATTGGGGACGCAAATGATTCAGAGGGTTAATCAGCGGTACTTTAGGGTGTTATCTTAGTTTGTTTGATAAACTAACTATTGATGGGGTGATGGTGGGTTGGTGGAGACGAATTGGCTCTCGTGCACCCGCACACGGAACCGATGACCGGCTCACGAGTCCGCCGTGGATCATCGAATACAGCTTCGCCTCACGCCTGATAGATAGAGGAGATCCTTGGCAGGGACAAAGTGTCGCAAATATCAAGCAGCAGCTTGAACAAAGAATCGACGCGTTTATGAAGTTAGGCGAACAAGGTGCTTGAAGCGGATCGAGCGGGACAATAGCACGGTTCGAGGAAAGCGGAAGCAAAGAGGATGTCGAACAAGGAGAAGTCGAAGCCGAGAAGTCATCTCATGTCTGGGCAACAACGACGGAAGAGCCTCTAGTTGCCGCTCGCTTTAAGATTTAAGAAACGGACAACTCTTCACTGCCCGTCTCGTTAGAGAGGAGGTTACTACCCCTCGTTGTTTACTGAAAACGAACCAGTGATCTCGCGGTTCGCTCTGTCGTTTAGTGGGTGCCGGGGTTTCTTCACCTCACTCATTTTGCCGTATAGTTCTCAAATCTACCCGAATCTTCCCACATAGTCTCGAACTCACTGGCACAAGCCTGTGAAGAATCCTGTCGTTACGATTGATTTATCCATGACCGTAATCTTTTCGTGCATAAGCCCGAGTGTTTGTTTGTTGATCTTGACCGGGATCCCCGCTTTACGGATCTGCGACAAAAAGACGCCAGAACGAATTCTGCCGCCGGAAGTTCGATTATTCAATTAGCTTGTGCCTTGATAACCGGATACGAAACGATTTGCGCATTTGTGAAGCATCGTGCTCTAACCTTATTGTGTGCTGATCCATACGCCGACGCTTTTTCTGTCGAAAAAGCTGGATAGGATAAGCCCTCGACCGATTAGTACTCGTCAGCTGCACGCGTTGCCGCGCTTCCACCCCGAGCCTATCAACCTGGTGTTCTTCCAGGGGTCTTACGAATTGGGAAATCTCATCTTGAGGCGGGCTTCGCGCTTAGATGCTTTCAGCGCTTATCCCTCCCGCACTTGGCTACCCAGCGGTGCTCCTGGCGGAACAACTG
>NZ_JACJVN010000008.1 GCF_014212015.1 Cohnella lubricantis
CCACTCTACCGACTTCCCGCCGATGTAGTCGATCTGATCGACCTCTTCTCCTCACTCCACCGACATCCCGCCGATGTAGTCGATCTGATCGACCTCTTCTCCTCACTCCACCGACATCCCGCCGATGTAGTCGATCCAGGTACTCTCTTCCGCCAACACCGGCGCATTCCCGTCCACCACACACATTCCACTAGCCAAGCACGAACAAGACCAGCCCGGCTGCCCTGGCTGGTCTCTCTCACAAGTGCTGCAGCTTCCGTCACCTACACCTTACTCGCGGCTCGTACCCTTCCGTCACCCGCGCCGCGAACCTGCCTACTGGTTCAAGTCTGGGCGCTCGCCGAGCACCAGGAACACGACGCTCTCGCCGATATTGGTCGCGTGGTCGGCGATCCGCTCAATGTAGCGGCCGACGAAGCTGAGGTGGATCGCTTGGCCGACCGTCTTCGGATTGTCCGCCGTGATCGAGAAGATCTCGCGCAGAATTTGCGAATACAGCGCATCAACCTGGTCGTCGTCCTTCGCCATCTTGTAGGCGAGGTCGATGTTCTCGTCAATGTACGATTGGATTGACTCGACGATCATCGTGCGCACGATGAGCGCCATCTGCGGCAGATCGTGGAGCGGCTTCATCAACTGCTGGCCCTCCAGGCGCAGCACGACCTTCGCGATATCGACCGACAGGTCGCCCATGCGCTCCAGGTCGGACGAGATCTTGAGCGCGACCAGGATGCGCCGCAGATCCTTCGCGACCGGTTGCTGCGTAGCGATCAGCTTCGCGCCTAGATCGGAGATCCTCTCCTCGATCCGGTTCAGCTCCAGATCCGCCGCCACGATCGTCTTCGCCGCCTTCGAATCAAGCGTCTCCAAGGCGCTCATGGAATCTGCCAGAGCGCGCTCGACGCGTTCCCCCATCTGAACGAGCATCTGCTGCAATTGTTCAAGCCCGATATCGAATTCTCTGCGCGTAACCATCCTCAGCACTCTCCTCTTAACCGAATCTTCCCGAGATATAATCTTCCGTTCGCTGATCAACAGGCGAGGAGAACAACATCTGCGTATCCGCCGCCTCCACCACTTCGCCATTCAGGAAAAATACCGTCCGGTCCGAGATTCGCGCTGCCTGATGCATGTTATGCGTGACCATGACGATCGTATAACTCCGGCTGAGCTCCCGCGTCAGCTCCTCGATCTTCGTCGTCGAGATCGGATCGAGCGCCGACGTCGACTCGTCCATGAGCAGCACTTCCGGCTCGACCGCAAGCGCGCGGGCGATGCACAGACGCTGCTGCTGACCGCCGGACAACCCCAGTGCCGACTTCTTCAGATTATCCTTCACTTCTTCCCATAGCGAAGCGGCCCTTAAGCTGCGCTCCACCAGCTCGTCGAGGTCGGCCTTCTTCAACTTCCCGTGAAGGCGCGGGCCGTAAGCGACGTTGTCATAGATCGACTTGGGAAAAGGATTCGGCTGCTGGAACACCATTCCCACCCGTTTGCGCAAGCTCTCAACTTCCGTATCGGCGGAATAGATATCCTTCCCCTGAAGCTCCACCCTGCCTTCGATTCGGACGCCCGGAATCGAATCGTTCATCCGGTTCAGCGTCCGCAGCAGCGTCGACTTGCCGCAGCCCGAAGGGCCGATGAAGGCGGTAATGCTGCGCTCCGGGATCGACAGGCGAATGTTCTTCAGCGCCTGGAATTCCCCGTAATATAGTTGAAGCTTCTCGATCTCAATCATCTTCGCTGCCCCTCCCTTCTGTTCTATCCGCATCACCCGAAGCGGCCGGAGATGTAATCATCCGTCGACTTGCGCGTCGGATTGGTGAACATCTTCTGCGTATCGTCGTACTCGATCAAGTCGCCGAGGAAGAAGAACGCCGTCTTATCCGAGATTCGCGCCGCCTGCTGCATGTTGTGCGTGACGATGACGATCGAATAGTCCTTCTTCAGCTCCGCGATCAGCTCTTCTATCTTAGCGGTGGATACCGGGTCCAGCGCCGAAGCCGGTTCGTCCATGAGCAGGATGCTCGGGCGAACGGCCAGCGAACGGGCGATGCACAGCCGCTGCTGCTGGCCGCCGGACAGCGCGAGCGCCGATTGGTGGAGGCGGTCCTTCACCTCGTCCCACAGGGCGGTCTTGCGCAGGCACTGCTCAACAAGCGCAGCGAGCTCCTTGCGGTTCCGCGTGCCGTGGTAGCGGGCTCCGAAGGCTACATTCTCATAGATCGACTTGTGAAATGGATTCGCCCGCTGCCAGACCATCCCAATTCGTTGGCGCAGCCGGACGACGTCCGTATTCGGATCGCAGATGTTGTCGCCGCCAATCCAAACCTCACCCTCGATGCGCGCGGCGGGGATCAGATCGTTCATTCGGTTAAGCGAGCGCAGGAACGTCGACTTGCCGCAGCCCGAAGGGCCGATCAGCGCGACCACCTCGCGGTTCGGGAACTCCATGCTGACCTTGCGGACCGCTTGCTTCTCGCCGTAGTAGACCGACAGGTTCTTCGTATAGAATGCGTTGTGGCTCATAGGTCTCCTCCTACTTGCTCGCGGTTAATTTGCGGTAGAGCACGCGGCCGAACCAACGGGCTCCAAGGTTAAACAGCAGAATCGTAATGACCAGCACAGCCGAAGCCCCAGCCGCGATCTCGCCTGCGTCAGGCGCGAGTCCTTCGCTGTTGATCTTCCAGATGTGAACCGCAAGCGTCTCCGCCGGGCGCATCGGGTTCAGCGGCGACGTCGGATGAAGCGGATTCCAATCGGTGAAGTCGAGACGCGGCGAGCTCATGCCGGCGGTGAACAGCAGCGCGGCAGCTTCGCCGAACACGCGGCCAGCGGCGAGTACCGTGCCTGTCACGATGGACGGCAGCGCGACTGGCAGCATGACGGATGTGATCGTCTTCCAGCGCGACATGCCGAGCGCGAGTCCCGCTTCCTTCTGCTCCTGCGGCACAGACCGCAGCGATTGCTCCGTCAGACGGACCATCATCGGCAGATTGAACACCGTCAGCGCAAGCGCGCCTGATAGAAGCGAATAACCGAGGTTGAACGTATTCACAATAACGAGAAGGCCGAACAGGCCGACGACGATCGATGGGAACGAGGACAGAACTTCGACGACCAGCCGAATGAAATTGGTGATCGGACCTCGCTTCGCATATTCACTCATATAGATGCCCGCACCAAGGCCGAGCGGAATCGTAATAATCATCGTCAGCACGAGCAGGAAGATCGAGTTGAACAGCTGCGGCCCGATGCCCCCGCCCGCCTTGATCGCTTGCGGGAAGGAAGTGAGGAAGTGCCAGCTGATATGCGGCAAGCCGCGGAAGAGCAGATAGCCGATCAAGGAGGCCAGTACGGCCATGATCAGCACGGCTACCGCGACTATAACGCCTGTCGCGATCCGGTCTATCGTCTTGGCTCTCATCGCTTCACTCTCCTCTCCAGCATGCGGACCACGAATACGAAGACGAACGTCATGAGCAGCAGCATCAACGCCAGACTCCACAGCGCATTGTTATGCAGGGATCCGGAAGTCGTGTTGCCCATCGACAGGGTAATAATACTCGTCAGCGTCGCCGCCGATTCGAACAGCGAGTGCGGAATGTGCGGCGCGTTGCCGATGACCATCTGAACGGCAAGCGCTTCGCCGAACGCCCGGGCGATGCCAAGCACGACGCCGGTGAGCAGCGAAGGCAGAAGCGTCGGCAGGATGATGCGCGAGATCGTCTGCCAGCGCGTGGCGCCAAGCGCCATGGAGCCTTCCTTCAACCCTCTAGGCAGGCTGCGCAGCGCATCCGTCGAGACGGTCGTTACGGTCGGCAGAATCATGATCGATAGGACGAGCGAGCCGGCCAGCACGCCGACGCCGAGACCCGGGAACACATCCCGCAAGAACGGAACGATGACCGACAGGCCGACGAAGCCGTAGACGACGGACGGTATGCCCGCGAGCAGTTCAATGCCCGGCTGAAGCACCGTCTTGCCCAGCTTCGGCATAATCTCCGTCATGAAGAGCGAAGCGCACAGTCCGAGCGGCGCCGCGATGACGGCAGCCAGCAGCGAGGTAGAGAACGAGCCGAACAGGAACGGCAGCGCGCCGAACACGGCCGGTTCGCCATCCGGGCGCCATTCGAGCCCGAACATCATCTCCGACACGCTGACACCGTGGCTGATGAACGGCGCAAGCCCTCTTGACGCGATAAAATACACGATCGAGAAGATCGTGACGATCATGATGAGGACGCATAGATATACGTACGTTCGCCCCCGCCATTCCTCTGCCAGATGCTTCGGGATTCTACGCTCCTTCGCTGCGGGAGCGGAACGAACTTCAGATGCAGGTAAATTCAAGCAGGCCACTCCTTCAACGGCAAGGAGAGGCGCACATAGGTCGCCTCTCGCCGCTTGAGATATTCTGAGCTCTCAGGGATAATGTCTATTTATTTGTATCGTTCTTATTTGTTCGTTACCGTGCCCGCTGCGTCGCGCTCAATCTTCATGTCGCTGGTCGGGATGTAACCATTCTCTACTACGTCCTTCTGCTGAATCTCAGGGCTCATCATGTAGTCCAGGAAAGCCTTCGCCGCTGCATCCGGCTCGCCCTTCGTGTACATGTGCTCGTAAGCCCATACCGGATAAGTGTTCGTCTTGACATTGTCGGTCGTCGGCTCAACGCCTTCATACTTCAGCGCGATAATCGATTCATCCAGGTAGGACAGCGCCAGATAACCGATCGCCCCCGGCGTCTCGGATACGAGCTTCTTAACCGTGCCGCTCGCGTCTTCTTGAATCGAACCCGGCAGGTCTTCCGTCTTGATGCCCAGCGCATACTTCTCGAACGTAGCGCGGGTACCGGAGCTGGACGGACGGTTCACCAGCACGATCTTCGCGTCAGTGCCGCCAACGTCCTTCCAATTGGTAACCTTGCCCGTGAAGATATCAACCAACTGTTGCTGCGTCAGGTTGTCTACGCCGACATCCTTGTGAGCGACGGCTGCCATCGCAATGACTGCAACCTTGTGGTCAACGAGCTCCTTCGCCTTGTCGGCATCGAGCTTCTCTTCCGCGAATACGTCGGAGTTGCCGATTTGGACTTGGCCGTCGGATACTTGGGAGAGGCCCGTACCGCTGCCTCCGCCTTGGATTTGAACGGAGACGCCTTTATATTGATCGTCGGCCATGAACTTGTCGGCTGCCGCTTGGGCCAGCGGCTGAAGCGCGGAGGAACCGGATGCGATGACCGATCCGCTCAGCGGCTCGGCGCTTGGAGTTGCGCTCTCGCTAGGAGCTGCGCTCTCGGATGCGCTCGGCGAAGGGCTCGAGGTGTTAGCGGAGCCAGCATTGTTATTGGTGTTGTTGCCGCACGCTGCAAGCGATATTGCGAAGACAACAGTCAACAGCAGGACCAACGATTTTTTCATGACGAATGGTTTTCCCCTTTCATAGTTGAGAAACTTGTTTTTATTTGTCTCACATCTATGATTCTATTGTCCTAACGTCAGAAGCATATTTCCCTTATGTTAACGGAATGTAAAATCGTAAATCTCTCATCCGAAAATCATTTGGAGCCTAGCAGCTGCGAGATCAGCTTGGCGAGCTGCCGCTTCATCTGATCGGTCGTCATATCGGCTTCCTTGGCCGCTTCCGTCAGATTCGCGGCGGCGGCACGATTGTCCGAGCTTAGCAGCCATAGCCGCTCGAACGTCGTCTCTGCGTTCTGAACGCGCTGGACGCCCGCTTCCGAGCCCTTCTTGCTCTCCCTTACCGCATCCGCTGTCGCCTCAGCCGCTTCAGCCATGCCGCGAAGCTGAACGTTGATCCGCTCCGCCGACTGCTTCGTCTGTTCAGCCAGCGTCCGAACCTCCTGCGCCACGACGGAGAATCCCCGTCCGTGTTCGCCCGCTCGCGCGGCTTCGATCTGGGCGTTCATTGCCAGCAGATGGCACCGATCCGCAAGCTCCGCGATTAGATCCGTAATGCCGAGCGTCTCTCGCGCGTGATCGAGCAGTCCGCGGGCCGAAGCTTCCTGGCGCACGGCCGTCTCGGCCCATTGCCGGTACAGCTTCAGCATCTGCTCCAGCTCGCTTCGCCCTTGCTCGGCGATCTCGGCCAATCGCTCGCCGCTCACGAGCGAGGTCTCCGCCGTCGCCGTCACCATGCCGATGGCCGCCGCAATCCGGCCGATCATGCTCTCCGCACCGCGCACCGTTCGAAGCTGCCGGTCAGAAGCCTCTCGCTGCAGCAGTCTCGACATGCCCAGCAGATCCCCGGCAGTCAGAATGCCGGCGGTCAGCCCATCTGTCGTCAGGATAACAGCATCGTAGAGAGTCTCCTCGTTCCGAGTCAGCGCAAGATCGATCAGCTCTTGCGGCGTGGTGTCCAGCTCCGCCGTCAGCGGGCGGATGTCCATTAGTACGGATATCGGCTTATCCGCGTACAGAGCGGTTCCGAACTTAGAACCGATGGATCGGAAGAACCGGTGCTTCATGACGAGGCCGAGCGGCCTGTGGCTTCTATCCGTGACAACTGCGCACTCGAGATCGGCGCGCTGACGGAATAGCGCAATAACTTCGCTGCAAGCCTGATTCGGGGCGATCAACGGGCAATTGCGAATCCATTCCGCCATTCGCAGCGGATGGAACGTCTCCTGGCCGGAAGTCCAGCCGACGGCCGCTTCTTCGACAGGCCAGCTTAATTCCTTCTGTCCAGCCGCCGACGGCGCTTCCTTGCGGCCAACCGCATGGTTCTGGATTGGACTTAATTGAGGGTTGGTCATCTGCATTCCTCCACAGCATCGCGCGGGTCGCATCCGCATTGATATCCTATTAACAGCCCGATCGTATCAAAGGGGTGTCAACCACAGGTTCGGGCACTGTTGGCGTAATGTTAAAATGCGATAACAGCGCACAAAAAAAGCAGAGCGGGAGAATATCCCTGCTCTGCTTAAGTTCCGCCTTTTCCACCCGAAGGCGAACGTCTCCTTAATCTTCCTCCTCGGGCTCCTCCTCTGATGGCTCGATCAAGCCCAGCTTCTCCGCATCCTCAATCCGATAGCTGACGACAACGTAATGGTAGGAGCCTATCTCATCCTCTCGTCCGTCGCTTGCCCACTTCCGCTCAATCGGTTCCTGGGTATTGTTGATCGCTTGGACTATCCGGTCCATCGACTCCTGCCATTCCCGGCCGGTGCAGCGGCTGTCCACATTCAGCACGTTGACGTGATAAGGATTCCGTTCAAACTTAGCGCCCGAAGGACTCTCCTCGCGGATCTTCTCCAGCCCCTTCTGCAGCAGGCGCAATCCGGGTTCAAGCTTCCGGTGAACGAATGCCACAATCGTCTCCAGATGCTGGGCGTTCTCCTCTGCGTTGCCTCTATATATCACATCGTTCAGATCGGCCGTCTGATAATAATGCTCCGTCAAATTGCCTTGCTGGCGCGACTCCTTCAATTCAAGCAGCTCCGCCTTGACGAGCTTCTTCACATGATAATACAGCCGAAGCGGATCCTCGCCCATCTGCTCCGCCAGCATTTTCACCGTCGCCGGCTTATCCGCTGCCAGTTGGAGAATTCGGCTTCGTCTCGGATCGGACAATATCTTAATCAATTCGACGCTGCTGCTCTTATATTTCACCTGAACGAATGCCTCCCTTGCCGTACTGTTATGGCTCCCTGCGACCTGTTGCTTGCTATAGCAAGCATACCATAGCTGCGCCGAGATTCGTAGAATCTTCTACTAATCGACCGTTCGCACGGACTTCACAGTGGCCAGAATAATGACCATGAAGGCAACCATAATGAGGCCGGCTGTCAGCATAATGCCCGATATCCCGATGCCGGCGGACAGCAGCGCAGAGACGATGGCAAGCGAGACCGGCATGAGGCCCATCGCCGTCGTACCGAGAACGCCTTGCACACGCCCCATCATGTCGGGCCTCACCATCTGCTGAATCAGCGTCGCGATTAGTACGTTGCAGAGCGCAATGAAGAAGCCCATCGCGAACATGAGCGCAACGCCCTGCCACACCTCCGTAATCAAGCTGAGCAGAACGACCCCGACGCCGGACAGCGTGACGAAGAACATGGCGAGAACGCCCCTTCGGCGCTTCGGCTGCATAATGCCGACCCATGCCGCCCCGCCCATCATGCCGAACGCGATTGCGCTCTCCATATAGCTTAAGGCGAGTACATCGCCGGCGAACGCACGATTGACGAGAATCGGAACGCCGGAGCTGACGGGGCCGGCGAAGAGCATATTCAAGATCATCGACACGATCATCAACGTCAGCAGGAATGGGAAGCTCTTCATGTAGACGATGCCGTCCTTCAATTGCCGCAGGAACGGCTCCCGCTGCTTCTCTGCAGACGGGCCGGGGTCGCGAAGGAAGCGGACGGCGGCGGCCCCGACGAGCAGGAAGGCAGCCGCGGCAGCGAACGAAGCCTCGAAGGAGGCGAACTTCATCAGCAAGCCGGCTAGCGCAGGCCCGAACAGAAGCGTCAGCTGGTTCGTTGTCTGGAGAATCGAATTGCCGCGAACCAGATGCTCTCTCTCTACTATATTAGGAAGCATGGAGCTGCTTGCCGGACCGTGGAACGCGTCAAGCACCCCGTAGATGAGCGCGAAGCCGAGCAGTCCCCAGATCGACAGCGCATTCTCCATCACCAGAATGACCATCGCGGCGACGAAGACAACACGGATTCCGTTGGCGTAGGCCAGAATCGTCGATCTTCGGATCCGATCCGCCAGTACGCCGGCGAAGGTCATGAGCAACACCCGCGGTATGGTGGTCGTCATCATGACGATGCCAAGCCAATTCTCAAGACCTAAGCGCTGCACGACATACCAAGACTCCGTCAACAGATAGACTGAGAAAGCCAGGTTCGTAAATGCGGATGCCAGCCATAGCACAAGAAAACGAGCATTCGTCCATACTTGCTTCTTGACCGCCGGGATCGCCAACGCGTCCTGCCGCTGAAGCTCCATTCGAAGCCACCTGCCTGTCATTTTATTATTTTTAACCATTGTAATTTATTTAAACGATTGATTTCAGTATAATGCGTGAATTCATTGGATGTCTAGTGCTGTTTTGGTAACAGAAGGAAATTCTTTTCGAAAATAAAAATAGGACGAGCAGAGTGTCTCTGCTTCGTCCCATGCTCGTCCGTCAACTGCGGTTGCCTATCGTTCATTTCGGTTCCGGCTCCGGCGCGATATTCTTCGGATCATTCGCACCAGGCTCCAGGAAGCTGGAAGGAAGCGAATCGCCTGCCTCCAGCTCGCGGTCTTCCACGAACTTGGTCAACTTCTCCTCGAAGAACACCGGATGCCGATCCCATACTTCCTTGGCGACCTTCAAGACGAAGTTGCCTTCATCGTCCGGAATCGTGACGGTATATCGAGTGTCCGGGGGCACATTCAATCCGGCCAGCACGCCGGTGTACATCATCCCAGGCGACTTCTCGCACGTAAGCGCCGGCGGCTGGTCGTTGATCACGATTCCTTCCTTCGGCAAGGTAATATGGATCTTCACGCTCGTATCGTCCGGAATGTGAAGCACCTTATTCTTCGGCAGCGTATACCGCTTAGCTCCAACCACGACGGCTAGATTCGTGCCTTCCTCTTGATCCGGGAGGTAGAAAATCTGGTATTCCCCCCTCGCATCCGTCGGGGTGGACTTTCCGAAGCCTTCGCCGCCATCGCGGTCGATCCAGACGACCGCATCGCGTACCGGACGGCCATCGGCATCCCTCACCGTTCCTCCAATACGATATTTATCTACCTGGAAGAAGGAGATCGTATCGCCTTCGGCGCTGACGATCCGGGCATGTACCTCGACTTCTCCCGCACCGCCTTCAATCTCCCGCACCTCCTGGACTCGGATCGGATAGTACACGCTAAGGGGCGCCGATGACTTGAGCAGCTGCTCCGCCTCATCTTGTCGAATCGGCCGGCCGCCTATCGTCGCCCGATCAAGCGAGAAGACGCGAACATCTGCTGCGGAGAGCTGGCTCTGATCAACTTGCCAGCGGAAAACGCCGTCTTGGTCGGTCGTAATATCATATCGGCTCGTTCCGGAGCGCAGAATGGCTCCTGCAACCGGTTTGCCGCCAACGAGCAGACGCCCTGTCACTGTGGTGATATGCGAGCCGTCGCTTCTCCATTGCCGGAGCGGGAGCTTCGTACGATCCAAGCGGAAATCAATATCTCGTTTGTCCGTCTGAACGGCTGCGATCGCTGCTTGCCTAACGGAGGGATCCGCAACTTGCCCCCAAGAGGCGCGGTCAGCGTGCGAATCGCTTCCCGAACACCCTGCCAAGCTCGCTGACGCAAATAATAAGGTTGCCGTCCAACCGACAGTCTTGCGCTTCATGTCAACCTTCAGCTCCAATTATCCGGAATGCGTGCTGCCTGTGTCGGCTTCGCCGGCTTGTCCTTGCGTCTTGTCTCCGCCAAGTCCGAATACATACACCCTCGGCTTCGTGCCGCCGGACGTGAAGGTGATGTACGGCTTCCCGTCCACCGTGAATACAGCTGGAGCGGCCTGGATGTTGTCCCCTGGCGTCTGGAACGTCCAGATCACTTTGCCTGCTTTAATATCGAGGGCATTGATCTTGCCATTCAGCTCGCCGAAGAAAGCCAGTCCGCTGTCCGTGCTGGTAATGCCTCCGCGCTGCGGCTCGTTGGTCTTAATTTGGTACACTTGCTTGCCTGTATTGACATCGATGGCTGTGACCGTTCCGTAGTTATCGGAGTTAGGCGGCGTCTCGCCCATCGTCGTGCCGAAGGCTGAGGCTCCTGGCATATCGGGGGTCTTGGCCAGCTCCTCGCTCGTCGCCGATTTGATGAAGGACGGCTGATTCACAGCCGGGATCAGCACATAATTCGTCGCGGGGTCGTACGTCTCCGGCGCGTAGTTCTCGCCGCCGAGAGCGCCCGGGAAGGCCAGCACCCCTTCCGGCGTCGGCTTCTCATGATCTTGCTTGGTGAATGCCACGCCATCCCAGATGGGATCGCCGGTCTTCGCATCCCAAGCGAACCACAGGCCCGACTTGCCGCCTTCGACGACGATCTTCTGCTGCTTGCCCTTCACGGTAGCGTTCAGGATCATCGGGGAAGCGGCAGCATCGTAATCCCATACATCATGCTTGACCTCCGTCTTCGCCCATACAAGCTTGCCGGTCTTGGAATCCACGGCGACGACCGAATCCGTGTACGGGTTCTCTCCCGGCCGATTCGCGTCGTAGAAGTCCGGCGCAGGGTTAGCGACCGCGAAATACATGATGCCCGTCTCTTCATCGATCGCCGGCGGATTCCATACGGTGCCGCCGCCTTCGAATGCGCTCTTGGCAAGCCAATCCTGCCCTTTCGGCGGTACTGTCCAGAATGGCGACTCCCATGCCGGCGTCAGATCGCTGGCCTTGTAAGCCATCTCGAAGCCGCGAACGCCGTTGTCGGCGCCGCTGCTTCCGATATAGACGTTGCCGTTGTAATAAATAGGCGCAGTCGTCTCGTAATAACCGTTCTCCAGCGTAACTCCTTCCACTGCATCGGAGATCGGAACTTGCTTGATGAGCTCGCCGGTCTTCTGGTCCAGCGCCACTAGCGTATTGTCCACCGTCAGCATGAACACTTTGCCCTCGCCGACCGCAACGCCGCGGTTCGCGATAATGCCGGACTTGCTGTAATTGGCCGCTTGCTCGGCCGGCGGCTTCCAATGCCAGATCTGGTTGCCAGTCACCGCATCGAAAGCGAAGACTTGGTTGCCCGACGTCGTAATGTAGATTACGCCGTCGACGACAACCGGATAGCATTGATTCCCGTTCTTGACGTCCGGATCTAGCGACTTCAAGTCCGCCGACCAGATGACACCGAGATCGTTCACGTTGTCCGCCGTAATACCTTTGTACGGAACGTGCCGGGTGTTCTTCAGATCGAAGCCGTATGTCCCGTAATTCTCAAAGGTAGTCCCCGTTACCTTCGCCGGGGAAGCAGTGGATGTTGCGGTAGGGCTGGCCGCTGGGCTGGCTGTCTCCGTTGCTCCTTGGTTGGCATTGTTGTTATTGTTGTTGCAGGCGGTAAGAGCCAGGCTTGCCGATAGGACGGCCCCTAAGACGGCGAATGTTCTGTTCACTAATCGTAACCTCCCGGTCTTAATCTCCGAAGCTCTCCTTATGATTCCAACGTTGCCGAATCTTCATTCGGATTGTCCGATGAAAAAAATAAAAAAACGCAGCCCGGAAAATCGGACTGCGTTCTCTTCGTTAACTATAGGAGGCGTTCATTAAGCGCCCGTATGCTCCGGAACGATGCCTCGCGGATCATTCTTGCCCGGCTCGATGAAGCTGGATGGGAGCTCGTCGCCCCAAGTCAGGATATGAGCGCCCTCCACATACTTCGTCATCTTCGTCTCGAAGAAGGTCGGGTTCTTCTCCCACTCGGTCTTCGGCACCGTAATGACGAAGTTGCCATCTTTGTCCGGAATCGTGACGGTGTAGTTCACCTCGGAGTCTACGTTCAGGCCAACCAGAACGCCGGTATACATCGCGCCGGGTTCGGTGACGGATACCAGGGTCGGCGGCTTATCAACAATCTCGGTGCCTTCCCGAGGCAGCGTGATGTTAATGTCAACGCTTGTGCCGTCCGGGATATGATATACCCGGCCTTCCGGCAACGTATAGCGCTTGGAACCGTTGTCCGTCGTTACCGTCAGGTTCGTGCCTTCCTCTTCTTCCGGCAGATAGTACAGGTAGTAACGGCCATTCTCGTCCGTCGGCGTCGACTTGGCGAAGCCTTCGCCTCCGTCGCGGTCGAGCCAGACGTCTGCGCCCTTCACCGGGTTGCCGTCGGCGTCCTTCACAATGCCGCCGACGCGATACTTATCGATCTGGAAGAAGGAGATGACGTCTCCCGGCTGGCTTATAACGCGGCCATGCACTTCAACCTGGCTTGGATCCTTGGCGGAAGGTACCACCTCGGTCGTCTCGATCGGATAATAGACATTAATATAAGTCGTCTCCGAGAGCAGCTGCTCCGCAGTTGCTTCGCCAATCGGCTGACCGGCGACCGTCGCGTTATCCAGCGATACGACGCGTACCGGCGTCTGCGACAGAAGGCTCTGGTCGATAATCATATCGAACGAGCCGTCTTCCGCAGTCTCGATATCGCGCTTGCTGTCTCCAACATGAATAATGGCATGCGCGACAGGCTGATCGCCGATCAACAGCTTGCCCTTCGAATCGACTGTATGGGAACCATCCTCTTGCCACTGCTTCAGCGTGTACATAGTCTGGTCGATTTCCAATTTAACTTCTCCGCTAATCGCAGCGGAGGATGCAGTTGCAGGTGCCGACGCGGATGCGGATGCGGAAGGAGCTTCCGAAGACGACGACGGGCTAGCGGCGTTCTCGTTATTGTTGGAGCAAGCGGCAAGGCTGGCAGCCAGCAAGACGAACACAGCTGACTTAGACAACATTTTCATGATGCGATTCTCCTTTTATTAGTCAATCAGGGCAGTCTATAGTAGCACTGCCCTGATCTTTGACTCTATTCAAAAGCTGGAGCGGTTAAGACAATCAGCCGGCGTGAACGTCGGACGTGTCAGCCGCGCCCGAATCGCCTTGCGTCTTGTCGCCGCCGAGTGCGAAGACGTATACTTTCGGCTTCGTGCCGCCGGAGGTGAACGTGATGTACTCTTTGCCGTCTACCGTGAAGATAGCCGGAGCCGCTTGGATGTTGTCGCCCGGAACTTGGAACGTCCAGATGATCTTGCCGGACTTGATGTCCAGCGCGTTGATCTTGCCGTCCAGCTCGCCGAAGAAGGCAAGGCCGGTTGCCGTAGAGGACAGACCGCCGCGTTGCGGATCCTTCGTCTTGATCTGGTAAGCTTGCTTGCCGGTATTCACGTCGATCGCCGTGATCGTACCGTATGCGCTGCCGTCTTCGCCTTCCGGCACTTCGCCCATCGTGGTGCCGAATGCCGATGCGCCCGGCATATCCGGAGTAGCTGCATGCTCTTGGTCCTTAGCAGACATGATGAACATGCCTTGCTCTACTGCAGGGATCAGAACATAGTTGGTAGCCGGATCATACGTTTCCGGAGCGTAGTTCTCGCCGCCGAGAGCGCCCGGATAGACCATTACGCCTTCCGGAGTTGGTGTCGGGTGATCAATTCTCGCGAAAGGAATACCGTCGTAGATGACTTCGCCGGTAGCCGCGTCCCAAGCGAACCATTGGCCGGACTTGCCGCCTTCGACTACGATCTTGCGATCTTCGCCGTTGACTTTGGCTTTCAGGATCATCGGGGATGCTGCTGCGTCATAGTCCCACAGGTCGTGGCTGATCTCTTGCTTCGCCCATACGAGCTTGCCGGTCTTGGCTTCAACCGCTACGACCGAGTCGGTGTAAGGGTTGTCGCCCGGACGGGATTCGCCGTAGAAGTCAGGAGCTGGGTTGCCGACTGCGAAGTACATGATGCCGGTCTCTTCGTCGATAACCGGAGGGCACCATACAGCGCCGCCGCCTTGGAAGTTGCTGTTCGCGAGCCAGTCTTGGCCCTTCGGCGGAACGGTCCAGAACGGGCTGTCCCATGCCGGCGTCAGATCGCTGGATTTCAAAGCTGCTTCGAAGCCGCGAACGCCGTTGTCGCCGCCGGAGCTTCCGATGTAAACCACGCCGTCATAGTACAACGGAGCCGTCGTCTCGTAGTAACCGTTCTCCAGCGTAACGCTAGGGTCGATGACGTCGCTCAGCTTAACTTTGTTCACTTGCTCGCCAGTCTTCTGATCCAGAGCGACGAGTTGGTTGTCGATCGTCAGCATGAAGACTTTGCCGTCGCCTACCGCTACGCCGCGGTTAGCGATGATGCCGGATTTGCTGTAGTTAGCAGCTTCTTCGGCCGGCGGTTCCCAGTGCCACATTTGGTTGCCGGTAACGGCGTCAAATGCGAATACTTGGTTACCCGAAGTGGTGACGTAGATAACGCCGTCAACAACAACCGGGAAAGCTTGGTTACCGTTCTTAACGTCGGCATCCAATTCCTTAAAGTCATGCGACCATACGATACCGAGATCGTTAACGTTGTCAGCCGTGATCTCCGTGTAAGGAGCATGACGGTTGCCGGCCAGATCAAAGCCGAACGATCCCCAGTTCTCGAACGACGTGCCCGTTACAGTCGTCGCGGATGCGACCGGCGATGCGGAAGCAGAAGCCGATGCCGATGCCGATGCCGACGGAGATGCCGACGGGCTCGAGCTTGCATTGTTGTTGTTGTTACCGCTGTTACAAGCGGTAAGCGCCAGGCTGGCAGCCAATACGGCGCCAATCGCTGCGTAAGACTTCTTCACTGAATGACCCCTCCTCAGATGATAAAACCATAAAATGACAGCGCCTCCTCGCGGAAGCGAAACAAAGACCGCTGCTTGGGCAACAGCGGTAAAGCAAGAGTGTTGCACTTCTAAAACTTTGACAGGACTTAAGTCTTACTAATAAGACTTTTAATGCAAAATGTATATTACTCCTACTTCAACAATTCGTCAACAATTTTTGGCTATTGTTTGTCCAAATTTAGGTGAGGCTGCTCTGATCTCCCGCAAATATACAGCAATATAGATGTAGTTATAATAATTGCAAGTATTGTATGACAATTTGCTTGGTTAAGAATTTTTGAACTTGAACACAATAAGATTGACGAACCAACGGAAAAGTCGTATACTTTCTCGTCGACAGGAACCTTACTAGTAAGACTAAGTCGCAATACATTTTTCAGACTTCAGGGGGTATACCAGTGAAGAAAAAATCTTATTTGTTCTTGAGCGTCGTTGCTCTCGCAGCTGTAATGGCGCTGAGCGCTTGCGGCGACAACGGCAACAACAACGCAGCTAACAGCCCTGCTGCTACCGCATCTGCATCCGCACCGGCTGCTGGCGGCCAAACACAAGAAATCACGCTTGAAGCAACGAACTTCCAGTTCTCGCCTGCTGACATTCAGGCTCATGTCGGCGACACGTTGAAAATCACGTTGAAGAACGCTTCGGGCAACCACGGCGTCGAAATTCCGGACCTGGGCGTTAGCCTGAAGAACGGCGAGTCGGCTGAAGTTAAGCTCGACAAAGCCGGCACGTTCGACTTCAACTGCTCCATCCAATGCGGTTCCGGCCACGACAACATGGTCGGCACGATCACCGTCTCCTAATCGGAATCGGTAACGCATGATTGAACCCCCGCGAAGAGGCGACTGCTTTGCGGGGGTTTTGCATTTTCAGAACAGCTTCTTGTTCGCTATAGCGCTTCAAGAACAAAAAAAGCCTTCAATGTCCAGGGGGGACTGACCCCCACTTCAAACGGACGCTGAAGGCTTTTTTGATCTGCATATATACTGCCAAAATTATACTTCGTCGACGCTTACCCAAGCTCCTCGCTCGATGGACAGATCGACCGCTTCCAGCACTTCCTGGCAGCGAACGCCGTCGGCGAACGTCGGCGCGAACGGGGAATCCGTCGCCAGATGCTGCAGGAACTCGTACGTAATGTGCACGAACCCGTGCTCGTAGCCAATAATATGACCGGTCGGCCACCAGTTGGCTGCGTACTTGTGTTCCGGCTCAGTCGCCATGATGCGGCGGAAGCCCGCCAACTCCGGCTCATCTTCGCGGAAGTACACTTCGAGCTCGTTCAGTCGCTCCAGGTCCCAGCGGATCGAGCCCTTGCTGCCGTGTATCTCGAACGTGTTGTGGTTCTTGCGCCCCGTCGCGAAGCGGCTGGCGACGAACATGCCCATCGCGCCGTTCTTGAAGTCGGCGAGGAACGCCGTCGCGTCGTCGACGGTCACTTCGCCTTTCTCGGACGAACCGACGGCCGACAAGCCGGACATCGACACCGGAATCGGGCGCTCCTTGACGAAGGTCCGGTTGTGTCCGATGACCCGGTCGAATTCGCCGATGAGGAAGCGCGCCAGGTCGATGCTATGGGCGTTGATGTCACCGTGCGCGCCGGAGCCCGCTACTTCCTTCTTAAGACGCCAAGCAAGCGGGGCCTCCGGATCGACGAGCCAATCCTGCAGATACGTCGCTCGGTAATGGTGAATCTCACCCAGCTTGCCGCTGTCGATAATCTTCTTCGCGAGCTGCACGGCCGGCAGGAAGCGGTAATTGAAGCAGATGCCGTGCTTCACGCCGGCCTTCTCGGCAGCGGCGAGCATCTCGCGCCCGTCGGCGAGATTCAGCGCAAGCGGCTTCTCGCAGAAGACGTGCTTGCCTGCGGCAATCGCAGCCAGCGCGATCTCCTTGTGCGCGTCGCTCGGCGCATTGATATCGACGAAGTCGATATCGTCGCGGGCAATGAGCTTGCGCCAATCGGTCTCATAGCTCTCCCAGCCGAACTTGTCGGCAGCTGCCTTGACGCCTTCCTCGTCCCGCCCGCAGATCGCCTTCATGACAACGTCCGCGTCCATGTCGAAGAACATGCCCACGTCTTTATAAGCATGACTGTGGGCTTTGCCCATGAATTTGTAGCCCACCATGCCGACATTGATCTTCTTGTTTACGCCCACCACATCTCACCCGCACTTTCTTTGAGAATGAGCCCGTTCAGGAAGCCTGCCGCTTTGGTGAAGCCTTCGTTCACGCTCATGAGGCCGTCCTCGTGCTCGATGCTGATGACGCCGTCGTATCCGATCGTACGGAGCACGCTGACGAAGTCCTTCCAGAACTCGTCGTCATGACCGTATCCGACGGTGCGGAACACGAAGGAGCGGTTCAGAATATCGCCGTAATGCTTCGTGTCGAGCACGCCGTTCAGCGCCGTGTTGCGGGCGTCGATCTTCGTGTCCTTCGCGTGCACATGATAGATCGAATCGCCGAGCGCCTTCACGCACTCAATCGGGTCCATGCCCTGCCAGAACAGGTGGGATGGGTCGAAGTTCACGCCGATATTGTCGCCTGCTTCGCGGCGCAGCCGAAGCGCTGTCTCCGTGTTGTATACGAGGAAGCCCGGATGCGATTCGATGGCGACCTTCACGCCATGCTGGCGGCAGAAGGCGGACTGCTCCTTCCAGTAAGGAATGGCTACTTCATTCCATTGCCATTCAAGCACCGTCAGGAAATCCGGCGGCCAAGGGCAAGTGACCCAGGATGGGTACTTCGAATTCGGCGATTCGCCCGGACAGCCGGAGAACGTGATGACCGTGTCTACGCCGAGCTTCTCCGCGAGCAGAACGGTGGCGACGAAGTCTTCGTGATCCTTCTTGGCAGCGCTCTTGTCGGGATGCAGCGGATTGCCGTGGCAGCTGAGCGCGCTGATCGTTAGTCCGCGGGATTCCACCGCCGACCGAATTCGGTTAATCGCCGCCTCATCGTTAACGATGGCGGCCGCATTCACATGCGCGGTGCCGGGATAACCGCCTGTCCCAAGCTCCACCGCCTGAACGCCCGCCGCCTTCGCCGTGTCCAGCGCCTGCTCCAGCGACTGCTGGCCGAATAATACAAGGAAAACGCCAAGTTTCACAGCCTTCACCTAACCTTTCCGAGTTCAATTGACAAGCTTTGTTTAAGCAACAAACATAGTTTACTAGAAAAATAAAGCGCTGTCATCCATCAGACGAACGATACGGCCTGTCCTTGCGCAGCGGATTCGTAGATAGCTTCCAGAATTTGCTGCACGACCAGCCCTTGCTTCGCCGTCACGACAGGCGCATGATCATTCAGGATGGCATCGATCCAAGCCTGCGCTTCGCGCTCCGCCGAATCGTTCGGCGCTTCCGCGCTCCATTGGTTGCCGAGCACGATCTCCTTCGTATACAGGTGGCCGTGTTCTTCGCCGTTGACGCGCAGGCCGCCCTTCATGTCGGCTCCCGCCTTGGTGCCGCACAGCGTTACCTTCGCTTCATCTACGTCGAGCGTGTTAAGCGCCCAGCTTGATTCCAGCCAGATCGAGGCGCCGTTCTTCATCGTGATCATGGCGAACGCAGAATCTTCCACCGTGAACTTGGACGGATCCCAATTGCCCCATGCATTCGCCGGGCTGCCTTGCTCGGCCAGCTTGCGGTACGTCGTTCCCAGCACCGTGCGAGGTTCATAGTTATCCATCATCCAGAGGGCAAGATCAAGCGCATGGGTGCCGATATCGATGAGCGGACCGCCGCCTTGCTTCTCCTGGTCCAGGAACACGCCCCAAGTCGGAACGGCGCGGCGGCGAACCGCATGAGCCTTCGCCATGTAGATCTCGCCAAGCTCTCCATTCGCGCAAGCGGACTTCAGCCATCGGCTGTCCGCGCGGAAGCGGTTCTGGTAAGCGATGCTCAGCTTGCGCCCCGTCCGCTCGGATACTTCGAGCATCCGCTGCGCATCCGCAGACGTCTTCGCCATCGGCTTCTCGCACAGCACATGCTTGCCGGCTTCCATCGCCGCGATGGAGATCTCCGCATGCGTATCGTTCGGCGTGCACACGTGTACGACTTGCACGTCCGGGTCGTTCAGCAGCTCCTGAATCGTACCGTACACCTTCGCATCCGGTGTACCGAATTTGGCTTTCGCTTCTTGGGCGCGTTCCTCCGATACGTCGAAGAACGCCGTCAAGCGCGCCTCTTGTACTTTGGCCAGCGACGGAAGGTGCTTGCCGAACGCAATGCCGCCGCAGCCGATCATACCAATATTAACTTGACTCAACAGATCCATCCTCCTTGCAGAGTTTAGGTTTTCCTTCTACAATTCAAGTATAGCATTAGTTTGCCTGATTCCCATCTCCGATCATGAGTGGTCATTATGCTATTTTGCTGTCTGGGAGGCTTGCTCATTATGCATATTTTTAAAGAGAAGATAGAATACGAGAACCCTCTGCTCTCCATCAAAGTATGGCTGGCAGAGCGCAATAGCAGCTTCCCCATCAACTGGCACCATCATCCGGAATGCGAGCTGATGCTGATCCAGCAAGGCAAATTGGAAGTCGAAGTGGGCAGCGAGCTCTATACGCTGCAGGCAGGGGACGTCATTGTTCTGGGAAGCTCGCAGCTTCACCGCGACCGCAGCTTCGGGGAGAGACTCGAATATATCGTCTTGCAATTCGATCTCCAGACCTTTTTCGACCAGAGCACGATTCCTTATCTGCAATACTTCAACGAGACCAAAGTGCCGCTTAGCGCTATGAATTATATATTCCGGGACAACGAGAAGGCTAGGCGCGGCGTGGCGGACTGCATCCGCGAGATCTACGAAGAGTCGCTCCGCAAAGCAAGCGGTTACGAGCTCGCGGTCAACCTGCTCATCAAGCGCATCCTGCTCATTCTCATCCGCAGCGATACGCTCGGCTTGCTGGCGGATCAGGACCGCGTCGAGCGGATCCGGCTCAAGCCGGTGCTCGACTATGTGGAAGACAACATCAGCGAGCGCATTACGGTCGAAGAGGCTTGCCGGCTCATTAACATGAGCTATTACTACTTCGTGAAATTCTTCAAGAAGACGATGGGCTTAAGCTTCACCGAATACGTCAACTTCCGCAAGATCAAACGCGCGGAGCAGCTGCTGCTTACCCGCGACCTCAGCATCAGCGAAGTCGGCGATCAGACCGGGATGCCGAACATGGCCCACTTTTACAAAATGTTCAAACGTTTCAACCATTGTTCCCCTAAGGAATTCCAGCGTAAGATGCTCGGCTGGAACCGGAGATAAGCCCGAAATAATCCGCCCACACGGGCGCTTTTCTTTTTTGAACCGGCTGTGACGTCTGCGTTCGGGCTGGATATTTAGGTAAATTTTCGGCATTGAGGGAGGGTTTGCTTTTGGGTATAGTAACATAGGCGCTTTCTAAAGTGCCGCCCAAAATATCACATCGCTGGAAGTGACTTCATGAAGAAAGGTTTAACAGGGCGGATCGTAACCGCGCTCGCTTGCCTGATCATCCTGGCAGGCTATTTGTTCGTTCCATCTGCGGATCGACGCGCAGATGCGGAGACCCGAACCATTACGATGGGCACATCGCCCGATTACCCTCCCTACGAGAGCGTAGATGCCGTCGGCAGCGGCGAGATCGTCGGACTCGACATCGATATCGCCAAGTATATCTCAGACAAGCTCGGCTACAAGCTGGAGATCTCTCCATCCGACTTTGACGGCTTGATCGCCGCATTGCAGACAAGACGCGTCGACTTCGTTATGTCCGGCATGTCGGTGACGGAGGAACGCAAGCAAAGCGTCGACTTCTCCGACAGCTATTATCTAGCGCGGAATACCATCGTGTCCTTATCCGGGCATGAATACAAGTCGCTGGACGAGCTCAAGGGCAAGAAGCTCGGCGTCCAGCTCGGTTCCACGCAGGAGACGGCAGCCAAGGAATTGGAAGGCGTCACCCTTCTGTCGCTGAACAAGATTCCGGACTTGATCCAAGCGCTGCAGGCAGGGCGCGTCGATGCGCTTATCGTTGAGGATGCCGTTGCAGCTGGATATGCGAATGCCAATGAGAATTTGAAGTTCACCATGGTGCCGGCCGCCGGCGGCGATGAAGGGTATGCGATCGCCTTCCCGAAAGGCTCGCCGCTGCGTGAGGAGTTTAATTCCGTCCTCTCACAGATGAAGTCGGATGGAACGCTCCAGCAGATGATCGATGCAAGCTTCGGCACGGAGACAGCGGCTCCGAGCGACTCTGGCGGCGGAACGATCGACTTCGGCGTCCTGAAGCCGTATATGAGTTTCCTGCTCAAAGGCATCTACGTGACGCTCCTGTTCACCATCGTCTCGGCAGCGTTCGGCTTCATCTGGGGAGCCGTTCTATCGTTGTTCAAGCTATCGAACATCCCGCCATTAAGATGGTTCTCGACGGTCTACACGTCCATCTTCCGCGGAACGCCGTTGCTGCTTCAACTGCTGTTGCTCTTCTACGCCATTCCGCAGTTGTTCCATTACAACATCCCTCCGCTCCTTGCGGCTGGACTGGCGTTCGGCCTCAACTCGGCCGCTTACCTGTCGGAGACGATCCGCGGCGGCATTCTGGCCGTAGACAAAGGCCAGCGCGAAGCATCGCTTGCGCTCGGCATCCCTTATCGCACGATGATGATCAGCATCATCATGCCGCAAGCGATCAAGAACATTCTGCCTGCACTCGTCAACGAATGCGTTGCGCTGGTTAAGGAATCTTCGCTCGTGTCGGTCATCGGCGTAGCCGATCTGCTTCGCCGCTCTAACATCGTGCAAGCTGACACGTATCGGGCACTTGAGCCGTTGTTATTCATCGGCGCGATCTACTATGTACTCGTACTGGTGCTGACTTCGCTTGCCCGACTGCTTGAAAGGAGGATGCGCCGAAGTGATTAACGTTGAACATTTGACCAAGAGCTACGGCAAACATGAGGTTCTAAAGGACATCTCGACTACGGTCGCCAAAGGAGAAGTCGTTGCCGTCATCGGGCCTTCCGGCTCCGGCAAATCGACTTTCCTGCGGTGCCTCAACTTGCTCGAGACGCCAACCTCCGGCCGAATTACGATAGACGGCGTCGACCTGACGGACCGCAAGACCGATATTACCCGCGTACGCCAGCATATCGGCATGGTATTCCAGCATTTCCACCTGTTCCCGCATATGACCGTCATGGACAATCTCATCTTCGCGCCGACCCGCGTCAAAGGGGTGTCTCGCGAGGAGGCGGTCGCCAAAGGCATGGAGCTGCTGGATCGCGTCGGGTTGAAGGACAAAGCGGACTTCTACCCTTCCCGGCTGTCCGGAGGCCAGAAGCAGCGCGTGGCCATCGCGCGCAGCCTCGCCATGGACCCCGACATCATGCTCTTCGACGAGCCGACGTCCGCGCTCGATCCGGAGATGGTCAAGGAAGTGCTCGCGGTTATCCGCGATCTGGCCTCCTCGGGCATGACGATGCTGATCGTGACGCACGAGATGAACTTCGCCCGCGAAGCCGCCAACACGATCTACTTCATCGACGGCGGCCAGCTGCTCGAGCGTTCCACGCCGGACAGCTTCTTCGCCAAGCCGAAGACCGAACGCGCCGCCCGCTTCCTGGAGCAGGTACTGTAGCACCGCACCCCATCGTGTCGAACCGTGCCGCCTCGCGGGTACACTTTCGCGATCGACAGCAAACCGGAGACCTCTGTCTCCGGTTTTTTCATGCGTATATGCGTTTTTCCCTCGGTTGTGCCACTATCCCTTTCGCTCAGGGCGACTACGCTTTGGCCACGAAGTATACCATCATCCCATTCACTCAGAATAACGTCATGGCACATCCACACTATCCCACTCGCTCAGGATCGCTATACAATATCCAGGATCGTCTGAACCAAGGGGATAATGGCACCGAACCCCGATTGGCCTCATAATAGTCTGAGTCGAAGGGATAGTGGCACAGTTGTTGCAAAAGGGGGATATCGCTCCGGAATGCCGTTCGATCTCATCAAAAAAGAGCAGCTCCATAGAGCCGCTCTAGCGCCTATTGCCTATTATCTCGTCTACTTCGCCGAAGAAGTCCCGCCTCTGCGGTTCACCATCAGCTTGTACCCGACGCCGCGGATCGATTCGATCTGCACCGTCTGCTGGTTCAGCTCCAGCTTCTTGCGAAGCGAGCTGACGTGCACGTCGACCGTTCGCTGGCCGCCGATATAATCGAAGCCCCACACGACGTTCATCAGGTCATCCCGTGTAATGACGATTCCCGGGCGCTCCGCCAAGTACAGCAGCACTTCGAATTCCTTCGGCCGCAGCGTAATCCACTGCCCGTTCAAGTACACTTCGTATTTATCGGGGAAAATCTGCAGATCGCCGAGCGCAATAACCTTCTCGTCGGTCGGCGCGCCAGTCTCCTTGGACTCCTCGTTGCGGGAGCGCCGCAGCACAGCGGACGTTCTCGCCAGCAGCTCCGCCACGCCGAATGGCTTCGTGATGTAGTCGTCCGCACCGAGCTTCAGCCCCTGCACGACCTCTTCCTCCGCATTGCGCGCCGTCAGAATAATGACCGGTGTCTTGACTCCGTTCTGCCGAAGCTTCTGCAGCACCTCGAAGCCGTTCATGCCCGGAAGCATCAGATCGAGGAAAATAATGGCATATTCTCCGTGCAAGGCGGTGTGCAGGCCTTCCGCTCCGTTGCCAACCACTTCCGTCTCGTAGCCTTCCTGCGACAGGTTGTACGTGACAAGCCGTGCAATGGTCGGCTCGTCCTCGATGATCAGCACCTTGTCCGACATTTCACCCTCCGGTCCGGCACGAGATCTGCCGTTTGCACCTTTTTATGCTCATATTATCATGGCAATGTAAAATTCACATTATCGAATTGTAAAACATGCGTTAAATAAAAGCTGCCCTTCTTATGGCTGAATTAACGGCAGTTCCAATACAAAGTGCGAGCCTACCCCGACGGTGCTCTCCACGCGAATGGAGCCGTGATGAAGCTCGGCGAGATGCTTGACGATCGACAAGCCCAATCCGGTTCCCCCGGAGCTGCGGGAACGCGCTTTGTCTACCCGGTAGAAGCGCTCGAAGATCCGGGGCAGATCCTTCTTCGGAATGCCGATGCCCGTATCGGACACCGTGATTCGAACGCGATCCTCTTCCGAGCCGTCTCCGTCCAGCAATTCGGCCTTCACCCGCACACTGCCGCCATCCGGCGTATAGTTGATGCCGTTCTGAAGCAGATTCAGCAGAATTTGGCCAAGCCTGTCTTCGTCAGCCTCGACGAACAGTCCCTCTTCGGCTTGCCATTCGAGCTGTATATTCTTCTTCGCGGCTTCGGTGGACATGAATTCAACGAGCCTCTCCACGAAGGCATGCAGATCAATCGGCGAGAATTGAAGCGGAGATCTTCGGGATTCAATCTTGGACAGCTCCAGAATGTCGCCGATCAGCCGGTTCAACCGCTCGCTCTCGTCGTGAATGATCGTGAGGAACGAATGAGCCGTCTCCGGATCGTTCACCGCCCCGGCGAGCAGCGTCTCCGCGAAGCCTTTGACCGCCGCGACCGGCGTCTTCAGCTCGTGCGAGACGTTCGCGACGAACTCGCTGCGCATGCGCTCCAGCCTCCGGATGGCCGTGACGTCCTGAAGGACGAGCAGCAGCCCTGGCTCCTGGCCTTCATTCATGCGCATCGGCACGAAGATAAGCTCGAGCAGCCGCTCCTCCGGATAGTAGACCGTCAGCTCTTCGTGAAGCGGCTCATGGCTCTGCAGCGCTTCTCGAATGAGCTGCACAAGCTCGTACTGCTGCTTGGCTTCGCTGAAGCCCCGCCCGACCCTCTCCTGAGCGGTGCTGCCCAGCAGCTGTTCCGCGCTCCGGTTGTACAGCTTGATTCGGCCGTTCGGATCGATCATGACCACGCCGCTGGTCATGTTATCGAGCACCGACTGGAGCCGAACCTCGTTCTGCCGGATCTCATCCAGCTGCCCTTGCAGGCTGGACGCCATGGCGTTGAGCGCGCGCGCCAGCTCGCTAGCCTCGTCCTTCTTGCCCCCGACAGGGATGCGAATCTCGTAATCCATATTCGCCATCCGCTTCGCGGCCGATGTCATCCGCTCCAGCGGCCGCGTGACGCTGCGCGCGATCCGATAGCTGATGAACGCGGCGATCATGAACAGGATTAAGAGACCGAACACGAGCGCCAGCCACATGTTGCCCAAGCTGCGCTCCACGTCTCTCAGGCTGACTGCGAGGCGCACAACTCCCTCGATCTTGCCGTCCTGTTGGACGGGCATCGCCACATAGAGCATGCTCTCGCCAAGCGTCGTGCTGCGTCGAATGCTGCTCCCGACGCCGGAAGCCATCGCCTCCTTCACTTCCTTGCGGTTCGCATGATTCTCCATCGTCGCCGGATCATGATCGGAATCGCCGAGCACGACGCCGTCCGGGCGAATATAGGTTATCCGCATATCCGCCAGTTCCTTGAACCGCAGCGCTTGACTCTCCAGATATGCCGTCTGTTCTGCTGCCGTCTGGCCTGAAGGCCAAGGCGCCGCGGCAATCAGCACTCGAATCTCGGACATCATATGGGACTTCAGCGTGTTCTGATGATTCACCTGATAGGACCGTCCCATCAGAATGCCCGCCGCGATCACCGTCAGACCGATTACCAGCATGAACAACGCCGTCAGCTTAACGCGAAATTTGTGCATGAGCACTCTCCTGAGTTAATCTTAGGCGAATACGGGATCCTTGAACTGCGCCAGCTTCTCCTTGGAATCAAGATCGACTTCAGCATGAAGGCTATTGCCGTGCGAATCCATCGTGACGATCGCCGCGAAGCCTTCGACCTGCAGGTGCCACATCGCTTCCGGAATGCCGAACTCCATGAAGTCGACGCCATTCACTCGCTTAATACATTCCGCATAATATTGCGCCGCACCGCCGACCGCGTTCAAGTATACGCCGCCATGCTCCTTGAGCGCAGCGAGCGTCTTCGGTCCCATGCCGCCCTTCCCGATAACGGCGCGAATGCCGAACTTCTTCATAATATCGCCTTGATACGGCTCCTCGCGAATGCTTGTCGTCGGCCCCGCGGCCTTGACGTGCCAGCCGGCTTCGTCCTTCAGCATAACCGGACCGCAATGGTAGATGACGCCTCCGTTCAAGTCGATTGGAGCGTCGTGATCCATCAAGTGCTTGTGCAGCGCATCACGGCCGGTATGCATCTCGCCGTTCAGAATGACGACGTCGCCGACCCGAAGCGACCGTACTTGCTCTTCCGTCAACGGAGCGGTCAGCACCACTTCGCGGCGCTCCGCCGCAGGAGCCGCAGCTGCTGCAGCGGCTTCGTTCTCTTCTATCATTCTCACATTTGAACCAGTCTCATAGATCCATTCCTTGATCTCATGCGTGCTGCCGTCGAGCAGAACGCCTTGGCGGCGGTAAGCCCAGCAGTTATAAGCGACAGAGACGAAGAAGCTGGCCGGCAGCCGGTTCATGACGCCGATCTTGCAGCCGAGCAGCGTCACGTTGCCGCCGAAGCCCATCGTGCCGATGCCGAGCTGATTCGCCTTGTCGAGGATGTAATCCTCCAGCTTCGCGAGATCGGGAATCGGGTTGACGTCCTCGATATGGCGGAACAGCTGCTGCTTGGCGAGCTCATAGCCGGTCGTCCGGTCGCCGCCGATGCCGACGCCGATGAAGCCTGCGCTGCAGCCTTGGCCTTGCGCCTGGTAGACCGCGTGCAGAATGCACTTGCGGATGCCGTCGAGGTCGCGGCCGGCCTTGCCCAGCCCTTCCAGCTCGCAAGGAAGGCTGTACTGAATGTTCTTGTTCTCGCAGCCGCCGCCCTTCAGAATGAGGCGAACGTCTACTTCATCCTTCTCCCATTGCTCGAAGTGGATGACCGGCGTACCCGGACCCAGATTATCCCCCGTATTGGCTCCCGTCAGCGAATCGACCGAATTCGTCCGCAGCTTGCCATCCTTCGTGGCGCGAGCAATCGCCTGCTGAATCTCTCGCTTCATGACGATCTGGTTGGCGCCGACCGGCGTATGGACGATAAACGTAGGCATGCCGGTGTCCTGACAGATCGGCGATACGTTGCATTCAGCCATCTCTATATTCTGGGCGATCGTCGACAGCGACAAGCCGGCGCGGGTGGCGCGATCCTCGGCTTCACGCGCTCTGGCGATCGTCCTCCTGACGTCGGCGGGCAAGTTCGTTGACGTCTCGACAATAAGTTCATAGACGCTTTGTTCGAAGGCAGACACAATCAAACAGCTCCTCTCTGTTCGCAATGCTTCAATAATTATATAATAGCACACAGACACCTGTTGAGAGAGAAGGAGAAACCATCATGTCCCATCATTTTGTTGCTTACCTCTATCGCTTGCAATATATCGAACGGTGGAGCCTGATGCGCAAGACGACGTCCGAGAATGTCGCCGAACACTCGTACCATACGGCGCTGCTTGCCCATCTGCTCGGCAATATTGCCAAGCACGTATTTGGACGCGACATCGATCCGGACAAAGCCGCTTCTTATGCGCTGTTCCACGATGCGACGGAAGTGATCACCGGGGATATCCCGACGCCCGTCAAGCACCACAACCCCGAGCTGCTCGGCAACTTCCGCCGCATCGAACAGCTGGCAGCGGATCGGCTGCTGGGAACGGTACCCGTCGAGCTGCGGGACGTCTATCGGTCGATGCTGTCGCGCGAAGCGGAGTCCCCCGAGCTGGCCAAGCTCGTCAAGGCCGCGGACGTATTGGACGCTTACTTGAAGTGCGTGAAGGAGATGTCCGCCGGCAACCGGGAATTCGCGACGGCGCGGCGCCAGATGGAAGAGCGGCTGCAGTCGCTGAACATGCCTGAGGTCGACTGGTTCTTGAACAAGCTCGCTCCCAGCTTCGAGAAGACGATCGACGAGCTGTCGGAGGAAGTCGAAGATATTTAACAGGACGGCAAGACTAGCGGATCGTGTAGAAAAAATAGTTCTTTTATGGTCTTCCATTATTACCCATAGATTGCTATTTTAAATGTACAACTTGTAGGAGGGTGGGCAGCTTTCGGAAGGGAGGAGGCTGTTCATGGATCTCTTTCAGTCGTTATCCGTTCTCTTCGCATTCGGTGTATTCCTGATCTCACTGCTCTCGTATATAGAGAAGAAAAAGTAGGCCGGTCGGTTGGTACCTGTTAGGCAAGAAGCCATACTGGGCAACAACCACCCCTATGAGTTGTTGAGCCGGGTCGGTCCTTGACCCGGCTTATTCTCTTTTTTCGGGAGAGGGATCAAGATTCGTCCGGTGCAAAAAAAGCTCCTCGCCTTCCCGTAGGAAGAGGAGGAGCTGTCTTGTCGCTTGATGGCTCAGGCATACCAAGGATCTTGCATCAGCCAGATAATGACGAGGAATACGACCAGCGTGACGATGCTCAGCGTCTGGACGCGGGACACGTCGCTGGAAGCGTCCGTGCTGCCTGCCGCCGCGGCTTTGATTCGTTTGAGCGGACCTTGCATAATGCCGCCAAGCGCGCCCATCGCGATGAATAAGACGATGACGACAATCATCCAGGAAACTTCATAGTCGCTCTGCGAGATCAGATAACCGCCTGTCAGCAATTGCAGCACAAGCGCGAACTGGCCGATGCGGCCGGCAGTCAGCAGACCGCTCGCCAGCCCTTCCTGAGCAGGATTGGACAGCTGCTTAAAGCGTCCCGCAAGGAATGGAAGAATCGCATAGATCCCCATCCCGACTGCGCCCACTATGTGCAGGAACAACATGATCATGTTCATGTAAGATGAATCCTCCTTAACTCTATGTAGAGCCTATCAAACCCAGTATACATGATATCGGACGGCAAACAAAATCGCATTTTGCCGCACGGCATTGTTCAATCAGGCGTTCTCGACGACTTGAATGACGCTGCGAACGGAGTCTGCGGATTTGTCCAATGCAGCTTTCTCTTCCGCTGTCAGTTCAATCTCGAGGATCTTCTCGATACCGTCGCCGCCCAGTACGGCCAAGACTCCCATGAAGAGATCGTTGTAGCCGTATTCCCCTTGAAGCAAGGCGATGACCGGCAAGATTCGTCTCTTGTCCTTCAGGATCGCTTCCGTCATCTGGACGAGCGATGCCGCCGGCGCATAGTACGCGCTGCCGTTGCCGAGCAGATTGACGATCTCGCCGCCCCCAACGCGGGTACGGGCGACAATGGCCTCGATCTGCTCCTTCGGCAGCAGCTTGTCGACCGGGATGCCGCCGATTGTCGTATAGCGGACGAGCGGCACCATATCGTCGCCATGGCCGCCAAGCACAACGCCGCGCACATCCTCTACAGATACGTGAAGAGCTTCCGCTAGGAACGTATTGTAACGGGCCGTGTCGAGGACGCCGGACTGGCCGATGACGCGGTTCTTCGGGAAGCCGAGCGTCTTGTTGGCGACATAGGTCATCGCGTCAACCGGATTGGACAGGATGATAACGTAGGCATTCGGGCTCGTTGCCTTCACGTTCTCGCACACGGACCTCACGATGCCGGCGTTCGTGTTCACGAGATCGTCGCGGCTCATCCCTGGCTTGCGGGCGACGCCGGCTGTGATGATGACGACATCGGAGTTAGCCGAGTCCGCATAGTCGGAGGTGCCGGTAATGCGGGCGTCGACGCCTTGGACCGGAGTGGATTCCAGCATGTCGAGCGCTTTGCCCTTGGTCGGGTTCTCCAATGGGGGAATATCGAGCAGAACGACATCCCCGAGCTCTTTCTGCGCCAGCATCAAGGCAGTGGTCGCGCCGGTGAATCCGGCTCCGACAACCGTTATTTTCGCGCGCTTAATTGCCATATGGATTGCCTCCTATTCATCGTATCCTTATGAGTATCTGCATTTTTCCGATCTATACCATTATCCCCTCGATTCAGACAGGAGATAACAACAGATATGCTTCATGTATTAATCACCGAATAGGCTAGAGAATAGCAGCTTGCACGATTCGCCGCTGGACGCTGACGTTCTAACAGAACCTGATTCCGTGACAGCACGGACTCGCATATCAAAATGCGATATAAGGGAGATGGCTTCCGCTACAAAATCAGGCATTCGGAAATTCTCCGAATGCCTGATCTTACATCGCACCCCGCACGTTCCGCATCCGAAAATCCGTATGCATGAACGGCAGCCCCTTTCCCCAGCCTCTATCAAGGTGCTTAATGTTACATATTCTTGATAATCTCGTCCGCGAACTCCGAGCACTTCACTTCGGTCGCGCCTTCCATCAGGCGGGCGAAGTCATAAGTAACGACCTTGTTGTTGATCGACTTCTCCAGGCCCTTGTAGATCAGATCAGCCGCTTCCAGCCAGCCCAGATGCTCGAACAGCATAACGCCGGACAGGATAACCGAGCCCGGGTTAACGACGTCCTTGTCGGCATACTTCGGCGCAGTGCCGTGCGTAGCTTCGAAGATAGCATGTCCGGTCACATAGTTGATGTTGGCTCCCGGCGCGATACCGATGCCGCCTACTTGCGCTGCCAGCGCGTCGGACAGGTAGTCGCCGTTCAGGTTCAGCGTCGCGATGACGTCGAAGTCGGTCGGGCGCGTCAGCACCTGCTGCAGCGCGATGTCTGCGATGGCGTCCTTGATCAGGACCTTGCCTTCCGCCAGTGCAGCCTTCTGAGCCGCGTTCGCCGCTTCTTCGCCTTGCTCGGCTTTGATCTTGTCGTATTGGCCCCACGTGAAGGTCTTGTCCGCGAACTCGGTCTCGGCTACTTCATAGCCCCAGTTCTTGAACGCGCCTTCCGTGAACTTCATGATGTTGCCCTTGTGTACGAGGGTAACGGATTTGCGGTTGTGCTTGATCGCGTATTCAATCGCGGCGCGCACGAGACGCTTCGATCCTTCGGACGATACCGGCTTGATGCCGATGCCGGACGTCTCAGGGAAGCGGATCTTCTTGACGCCCATCTCCTTCTGCAGGAAGTCGATCACTTTCTTCACATCGGCCGTCTCGGCTTGATACTCGATGCCCGCATAGATATCTTCCGTGTTCTCGCGGAAAATAACCATGTCGACGAGCTCCGGACGCTTGACCGGCGAAGGAACGCCGTTGAAGTAGCGAACCGGACGCAAGCAGACGTACAGGTCGAGCTCTTGGCGCAGCGCGACGTTCAGGGAGCGGATGCCGCCGCCGATCGGCGTGGTCAGCGGACCCTTAATGGCGATGATGTATTCGCGGATCGCGGTCAGCGTGTCGTTCGGCAGCCACTCGCCGTAAGTGTTGAACGCCTTCTCGCCGGCGAACACTTCGTACCAAGCGATTTGCTTCTCGCCCTTGTATGCTTTCTCAACGGCTGCGTCCAGCACGCGCTTAGAAGCGCGCCAGATGTCGCGGCCTGTGCCGTCGCCTTCGATGAACGGGATGATCGGGTTGTTCGGAACGTTCAGGACGCCGTTCTGAACGGTAATCGGTTGACCGGAAGCCGGCGGAGCGAATTTCTCGAGTTGTGCCATAGTTAACATATCCTCCTAGGTATCGTATGGTTTGATTATCGCAACAAACCGGCGTTCCGTCCAAGTCCCCATTACGGAGACCCGGGCGGTCCGCCGGTGAATTCGTGCCGGTTCAGCCGCGCTCGGCGATCGGAACGTAGCGTTGGTTCACCGGACCCACATATTCGGCGCGCGGGCGAATCAAGCGATTGTCGGCCAGCTGCTCCAGAATGTGAGCTGTCCAGCCGGATACACGGCTCATCGCGAAGATCGGGGTGAACAGGTCGCGCGGGATGCCCAGCATCGTATAGCATGAAGCCGAATAGAAATCTACGTTCGGCTTGAGGCCTTTCTGACCCGTCACCATCTCTTCGATCTTCACGGACATCTCATAGAGCGACATATCCTTGTTCAGCTCGCCGAGCTGGCGGGACATCCGCTGCAGGTGCTTGGCGCGCGGATCGCCGTTCTTGTAGACGCGATGACCGAAGCCCATCACTTTATCCTTCTTGTCCAGCTTGGCTTGAATATAGGACTCGACGTCTGCGAGCGATCCGATCTCATCCAGCATGACCATGACCGCTTCGTTGGCGCCGCCGTGCAGCGGACCCTTCAAGGCGCCGATCGCGGAGGTGACGCCGGAATAAATATCCGACAGCGTCGCGACGGTGACGCGGGCCGCGAACGTCGAAGCGTTCAGTTCATGATCGGCATGCAGTACAAGAGCCTTGTCCAATGCTTCGACCGCCACAGCCGCCGGCTCTTCACCCGTCAGCATGTAGAGGAAGTTGTGCGCCACGGAGACGCCCTTCTTCGGCGCGATCGGCTCCTGGCCTTGGCGAATGCGCGCGAATGCCGCAACGATCGTCGGCAGCTGCGCCTGCAGCTTGATCGCCTTGCGAACGTTCGCTTCCCGGCTCATATCCTGCGCTTCTTCATCATACAGCGCCAAGCTGGAGGCGGCTGTGCGCAGCGCGGCCATCGGATGGGTTCCGCTCGGATACAGCTTTAGGCCGGCGATCACCGGCTCCGGCAGTACCGCATATTGATCCAGTTGCTCTTGAAGCCCTTTCAATTCCAGCCGTGTAGGAAGCTTGCCATGCCACAGCAAGTAAGCGACTTCTTCAAAGGACGCCTTCTCCGCCAGCTCGTCGATGTCGATGCCGCGATACGTAAGTACCCCATCGATAATAGAGCTAATCGAAGAAGAAGCGGCGACAATGCCTTCAAGACCTTTCGTTGCCGTCATTGAATTCTCTCCTTCTCTAACAAAATATAGAGATTATCTCATCTCGCAAAGCGATTCCCGCTGCGCAAACCAAAGATGCGGCATGCTCCGCCAGCGCAAAGCGGATATTCGGCGCGATTCCTCAAGGAAAACCGGATATGGAAACGCAATTTCAGTCATTTCTAATGATAATCGATATGAACAGCGATTGGAACCAAACCAGGGATAAAATTGCTTTATCGCTGCCATAAAGGTTCTTTTGCCACAGCCCTCCGGGTGATAAAATAGGTTCTATACCATAAGGGCCAGGAGGCGCACCCTACTTGAAGCAATTCACCCAAGTCACCGGCATGATCGACATCGGTTCCAACACTGTACGCCTCGCTGTATATCAAGTTCTGGGCAAGGGCGCTTACCGCGTCGTCGACCAAGCCAGATGGCCCGCTCGGCTTAGCGAGAAGCTGACCAGCGAGGGACTGCTTCCTCTTGAGGCGATAGACGAATTGGCGGAGGTGCTTCGGCATTTCCGCCGCATCTGCAAGATGAACGGGGCTTCGCGGACTCGCGCCGTGGCGACAGCCGCTATCCGGCAAGCGGTGAACGGCCGCCAAGTGCTCGATAGGCTGCGCAAGCTGACCGGACTGGAGATTGAGCTGCTCTCCGGCGACGAAGAGGCCCGATTCGGCAGCGTTGCTGTGCTCCGCACCATGGGTATCTCTGACGCGCTGCTCGTCGACATCGGCGGCGGCAGCACCGAGATCAGCCTGGTTCGGGGACGCCGGCTCGTACACGGCATCTCTATTCCGTTCGGCTGCGTGAATACGGCATCGCGCCATTCGCTGAACAGCGGCCCTGTTACCGATCATCAAATGGAACGGATGCAAGAGGAGATGATCGGCGTCATGCGTTCCTACCCCTGGATTGCGGAGAACGCGCACTTGCCGCTGATCGGGCTTGGCGGTACGACTCGCGCGCTCGCCAAGCTGTGCCAGCGCGCGCAGGATTATCCCTATGCCAACCTGCATGGCTTCGAGCTGTCGGAGACGACGCTCCAGGAGACGATCGCGAGGCTTGCTTCGTTAAACCTGGACAAGCGGCGCAAAGTGCCCGGCTTGTCCAAAGACCGCGCCGACATCATCGTCCCTGGTCTCGCCATTCTTCGCGCCATCGTGGGGCATAGCTCGTCCTCGAAGATCGTCGTCTGCGGCGCCGGGCTGCGGGACGGCCTGTTCTACGAGACATGCATGCCGGAAGAAGAGCCGTTACCCGAAGACCAAGTTCTGGAAGAAAGCATTCGCAATTTGACGGCATTATATCCTACCGTCCCGGAAGAACATCTCGCCCAAGTCAACCGGCTGGCGCTGAAGCTGTTCGAACGCCTTGCCCCGACCGCCGGGCTTCCGGCCGATTCCCGGAGGCTGTTGAGCACCGCTTCGCGGCTGTTCAAGATCGGCGCGGTCATCGATGCCGGAGACTTCTCCGACCATACGTTCTATATCCTGATGCACGCCCATTGGAACGGATTGTCCCACCGTGAGATCGTGCTTGCCGCCGGCATCGCTTCGTACCGCGGCGCGAATCCGCTTCGCCGGAAGCTATCGCCTTACCGGCGTATTCTGAGAGATGGGGATTTCACCCTAGCGATGAAGCTGGGCTCTCTGCTTCAATTGGCGGCAGCCCTCGACCGCAGCGAATCGCAGGCGATCTCCTCGCTGGAGGTATCGGTCCGGGGCCACAACAAGCTGCGGCTGTCGGCGACCGCCAGCCACACGATGCCGATCGAGCGAATGGAAGTCGACTCCATCGCGAAGGAGTTCAAGAAGAATTGGGGGTTCGCGCCCAAGCTGTCCGTGACGGCGACGAAGGAGCCCATCCCCCAAAAGTGACGCGTTCCTTCGAGGATAATCCCTAAGTCATAAAAAAATAAGGCGCCTGAGCCACCTTATTCTTCAATAAACCATTCTTCTTTTGACATGCACTTCATAACCATATTTGCGGCCCATCAGCTTCAATTGATCGTTCATGTACCGGCTGATGTCTCTGAGCTTCCGCGTATCCGGGCGAATCGTCTCTCTGACGACGCCGTCGACAATGACGTCGAATACGATCATAGACGTCCTCCTCTCTGAGGTTCGATTAAATTCATTCTATTCGCCCATTGTTAAGATTAGATTAGCGGCGGCCCTCGAAGTTTGTAAAAAAAAAAGATCCCGTCTCAATCTGAGGCGGGATCTGCCGTTTGGAGCGAAGCGCTGTGGCCTTACGTCTCGATGGCCTGACCCTGCTCCCGGCGTACGGCCAGCATGATCTTGGCATGAGTTGTTAGCCTGCGGTAGAAAGGAGCTGTCTGCTTGCCCCAAGTCGAAAAAACTCGGGCAAAGAGGCGGGAAGCCTTGTACTAATTCGGACGGGCCGCTTCTACAATATAGTAGATGCAGACGGAAGGAGGCGTCCGAAGCATGGATCGGCAAACAAGCGGCCAATGGCTGCGGCTTGCGGCGACCGTCGCCGCCTCGATTGGTCTGCTCATCGCGATCGGTTGGGCTCTTCCGCTTGTATATCCCTTCGTGCTGGGCTGGCTGCTCGCTTACGCTTTGAATCCGCTCGTGAACTTCCTCCATCAGAGCGCCCGGCTCCCGCGCTGGCTCGCGGTTACGCTGACACTGATGCTGTTCACCTTGTCAATGCTCACGGTTGTCTCCGCCTTCGTCATGCGGCTCGTGAACGAGATCATGAACTTGTCCGGCTCGCTGCAGCGGATCATAGGCGGCGTGGAACGGACGATCAACGGCTTCATCGCCCGTCCTGATATCCAAAGCCTCATCGAGCGACTTAACGCCTTCTACCGTGACAATCCGAATTACCAGGAGACGATTAACGGACGGATCGCCGATACGACCCGGGCGATCGCGGCGGCCGGATCGAACTTGATCGCCGCGGTGCTCAACGGCATCGTCACCGTGCTCACTTCGCTTCCGCAAGTCGCCACGATTACAGTGGTCGCGCTGCTCGCTTCTTTTTTTATCAGCAAGGATTGGAACCGGTATTTGAACTGGGCGGTCAGCTGGTGCCCGAAGCCGCTGCGCCAGCGGGTCGGTGCCGTCTCGCGCGATCTGAGGCATGCGCTCATGGGCTACATCCGCGCGCAGTTGATCATGATCTCGATCACCGCGATCGTCGTCGTCATCGGACTCTGGATTATCGGCATTCCTGATGCGGTGTCTATCGGGCTGCTCATCGGCTTCATCGATCTGCTGCCCTATCTGGGCGTCGGCGCCGTGATGGTTCCTTGGATCGCTTATCAATACATCGTCGGGGATTGGCGGCTGGGCACCGCTCTCTCCATTCTGTACGGCATCGTGCTCATCGCCAGGCAGATTATCGAGCCGAAGGTGCTCGCTACCAGCGTCGGGCTCGACCCGCTGCCAACGCTGATCGCCATGTTCGTGGGGCTGAAGCTGTTCGGGTTCCTCGGGCTGATCATCGGCCCCGTTGCGATCGTCGTGATGACGGCTTGTTATCGGGCGAACGTGTTCCGGGACATCGGGCGGTTCATCCTTCATGGGGGAAGATTGACCAAATGACAGCAAGAAAGCGAGCGCCGAGAGTGGCGCCCGCTCCATCATTTTTTTGACCTGAACAGTCGCTCTATCAACGTCCCGGCCATCGGAAGATAGGGAAGGAGCCGGAGCGGAACTTCTTCTCCAGCCAGACGTACAAGCCCGCGCGATAGAGCGGCCGGATGAACGGCAGCAGCAGCGTCAGGCCGGCGATGTCGGAGAGGAAGCCCGGGATCGCGAGCAGCAAGCAGCCCGCCAGGATGCACACTCCGTCAAGCACTGCCCGACCCGGAGGCTGGCCTTCGCGGAGCTGGCTCTTCGCCCTCTCCCAATGCCTGCGCCCAAGCGTCATGCCGAGATAAACGCCAAGCACGGCGCCGAGCAGCAGCAGCCCGAACGTCGCCCAACCGCCGATCCAATAGCTCATCGCGATAATGCCAGCCAGCTCCGCGGCGATGGCAACGAGCACGATAAGACCCGCTTTGCGCTGCAGCATAGCTTCCCCTCCATTCCGCCAATTAATTGGCCCCTGCGCTACTTCGCTTCGCCGCCGATGGTTCGCTTGATCAGTTCATATATCTCCGGCGCGGTCCGGTCGAGCGCGACCACCTTCCAGTTGTTGTTGATCCAGCCATGCAGCGAAGCGCCTCTGGCCAGAACCTTCCCTTCGGGAACCTCCGCACACTCGGCTTCCGCGCCGCCGTCCGTATAGTCGCCGAGCAATACTTGATATTCGAAGCGGATGCGGACTTTGGTAAACTCCGTGACGCGGGTGAAGACGGTGACGACATCGTCATACCTCGCCGGTTGAATATAGGAGCATTCGAGATTGACCACCGGCAGGAGCAGGCCCCTCTCTTCAATGGCTCTATACGCCAAGCCCGTATGCCGAATCCATTCGGTGCGACCGATCTCAAACCAATTGATATAGTTCGTATGATAAACGACGGCCATCCGGTCCGTCTCTCCGTATCTGACTCTCAAGGAATGCTTAAACCATGCGCTCATAGCGGCAACCTCCTCTTGCTCGGATGAAGCGGTCTAATGATCGTTATACCTTTGGAAAATGAAGCAAGAATAGCGGCTTGTGCGGCCGCTATTCCTTCAGGTCAACAGATATCCGATTCGGTCTTACAACACTTTCGCCTGTCCGGAGTAGATGACGCCCTTCTCCGCATACAAGGTTACTTCCATGCCATCCTCCAGCTTGTCCATCGCACCGGCGACGCCTACGACAACCGGAATGCCCAGGTTCAGGCCGACGACTGCCGCGTGGCAAGTGATGCCGCCGCTCTCCGTAATGACTGCCGCCGCTTGCTGGAATGCAGGCATATAATCTTTGTCGGTCGACGGAGCGACCAGAACGGCGCCCCTGGTCATCTTGCGGACGGCTTCCTCCGGCGTGCGCGCCGTGACGACTTTGCCCGTCGCGCTCTGCGAGCCGATGCCTTGTCCTTGCGCGATCAGATCGCCGATATGGTGAATCTTGATCAGGTTCGTCGTGCCCGAACGTCCGACCGGAACGCCGGCCGTGATGATGACCGTATCGCCGAGACGAACGAGTCCGGTGCTAAGCGCGCCCTCAACCGCAACGTTAAACATCTCATCGGTCGAGCCCGCAAGCGTGCCCTCAACCGGCGTAACGCCCCAGACCAGCTGCAGCTGACGCAGCACGTGGTTCGTCGGGGTAACGGCGATAATCGGGGATTTCGGGCGGTATTTGGATACCATACGCGCCGTATAGCCGCTCTCCGTCGACGTGACGATCGCGTTCGCGTCGAGATCAAGCGCGGAGATGGCGACCGACTGGCTGATCGCTTCCGTGACGGACGTCTGCTGGGCTTGCGCTTGCTTCTGGAAAATCTCGCGGTAATGCAAAGCCGATTCCGCGCGTACGGCGATGGCGGCCATCGTCTGCACCGACTCCATCGGGTACTTGCCTGCGGCGGTCTCGCCGGACAGCATGATCGCGTCGGTGCCGTCGAAGATCGCGTTCGCGACGTCCGAAGCTTCCGCGCGCGTCGGGCGCGGGTTGCGCTGCATCGAATCGAGCATCTGCGTCGCCGTGATAACCGGCTTGCCGACACGGTTGCACTTCTCGATCATGCGCTTCTGAACGAGCGGCACTTCCTCCGCCGGAATCTCGACGCCGAGGTCGCCGCGCGCGACCATCAGGCCGTCGGATACTTCGAGAATCTCATCCAGGTTGTCAACGCCTTGCTGGTTCTCGATCTTGGAGATGATCTGAATATGGCTGCCGCCGTGGCGCTCCAGCAGCTCGCGGATCTCCAGCACGTCGCTGGCGCGGCGCACGAACGAAGCGGCGATGAAGTCGACGTTCTGTTCGATGCCGAAGCGGATGTCGCTGGCGTCCTTCTCGGTAATGCCCGGCATAGAGATGGCGACGCCCGGCACGTTAACGCCCTTCTTGCTCTTGATCTGGCCGCTGTTCACGATGCGGCACTTGATCTCCGTGCCCGCGATCTCGAGAACGGTCAGGCCGATCAGTCCGTCGTCGATCAGAATCGTGGAGCCGACTTCGACGTCCTTCGGAAGTTCCTTATATGTAACCGGGATGCGGTTAAGGTCGCCGAGAATCTCTTCCGTCGTCAGCGTGATCGTCTCGCCTTGAACGAGCTCGATCGGCTCTTCCTTCAGCTTGCCGAGACGGATCTCCGGACCTTTGGTGTCGAGCAGAATCGCGACGGTCTTGCCGAGCTCCTTGCTCGCTTGGCGAATGTTCTTGATCCGGTTGCCGTGCTCTTCGAAGTCGCCGTGGGAGAAATTCAGGCGGGCGACGTTCATGCCTGCTTCAATCAGCTTCTTCGTGTTCTCGAGCGATTCGCTGGCAGGGCCAATGGTGCAAACAATCTTGGTTTTGCGCATAGGGTTATCGTTCCTCCGTTTGTTCAAATCAAGACATGACTGAAACCCGATCCTCCCCGCCGGAAGGCGTGAAGGAATCGGGAAAATCAACGGCAGTATGCAGGTGTTACTCGGAGCTAGCCGCGCCCGCTACGGCCTGGATATCGGCATCGTTCAATTCATCGAACTCGCCGATCGTCCGGAACTTGCGGTAGCGGTCTTCAACGAGCTGCTCCGGCGTCATCTTGGACAGCTCCTCCAAGTGGCGCCACAGCGCATCCTTGACCGCTTCAGCAGAAGCGGCCGGATCGCGGTGCGCGCCGCCCTTCGGCTCGGGGATGATCTCTTCAATGATGCCGAATGCCTTCAGGTCGCGCGCGGTAATCTTCATCGCTTCCGCAGCTTCATCCGCCTTGGACGCGTCCTTCCACAGAATCGACGCGGCGCCGTTCGGCGAGATAACGGAGTAGATCGCGTTCTCCAGCATCAGCACGCGGTTGCCGACGCCAAGCGCCAGCGCGCCGCCGCTTCCGCCTTCGCCGATGACGACGCAGATGACAGGTACGCCGAACGTCGCCATCTCGCGCAGATTGCGGGCGATCGCCTCCGATTGGTTCCGCGCTTCGGCTGAATCGCCCGGATACGCGCCCTTCGTGTCGATGAGCGTCACGATCGGGCGGCCGAACTTGTTCGCCTGCTGCATGAGGCGAAGCGCCTTGCGGAAGCCTTCGGGGTGAGGGCTGCCGAAGAACCGCTGAATGTTGTCCTTCGTATCCTTGCCCCGCTGATGGCCAATGACGGTCACCGGCACGCCGTTCAGCTTCGCCAATCCTCCGACGATCGCCATATCGTCCGCGAACGTGCGGTCGCCATGAAGCTCAATGAAATCGGTAAAAATCAAGTGGATATAATCAAGCGAAGTCGGGCGCTGGTGAAGACGCGCCAGATGCATAATCTGGGCAGCGCTCAAGCGGCTGTAGATCTCTTCCTCCAACTGCTTGTACTTCTCTTCCAGCTTCGTCAGCTCTTCGGAGAAGTCAATTTGCTGGTCGATGCCGACTTGACGCAAGTGGTCGATCTTCTTGCGAAGCTCGTCTAAAGGCTTCTCAAAGGGCAGTTCAGCGGACATCCGCTCGCTCTCCTTTCACGGCGTGCATGTCGAGCAGCTTCGTCAAGAACGCCTTCAAGTCTTTGCGATGGACGACTTGATCCAGCTGGCCGTGCTGCATATTGAACTCGGCCGTCTGGAAGTTATCCGGCAGCTTCTGGCGAATCGTCTGTTCGATGACGATCCGTCCCGCGAAGCCGATAAGCGCGCCAGGCTCGGCCAAATTGTAATCGCCGAGACTTGCGAAGCTCGCGGAGACACCGCCCATCGTCGGGTCGGTCATGACCGAGATGAACAGCCCGCCGTCCCCCTGGAACTTGGCGAGAGCGGCGCTAGTCTTCGCCATCTGCATGAGGCTCAGGATGCTCTCCTGCATACGCGCCCCTCCGGACGTCGAGAACAGGAGCAACGGCAGCTTCTTCTCCATCGCAAGCTCGATCGCGCGGGTAATCTTCTCGCCGACGACAGATCCCATGCTCCCGGCGAAGAAGTCGAAGCTCATGACGCCGATGACGACCGGGAACTCTCCGATCAGCCCTTCCCCCGTCACAATCGCTTCGCGAAGACCCGACTTCGCTGCATGCTGCCCCAGCCTCTTCTTGTAGTCAGGGAAGTTCAGCGGGTCCTTCGAGACTAGATTCGCATCGATCTCCGCGAAGGTTCCTTCGTCGACGATCATCGCGATCCGCTCCAAGGCGGTTAGTCGAAAATGATGTCCGCAGGTGGAGCAGACCTTCATGTTCTTCTCCAGCTCTTTGGTAAACTGAATATTGCCGCACTTCGGGCAACGATTCATGAGCCCTTCCGGAATCTCCCGCTTGGGCCGATCGTCAGCCGCCTGGGCGTTCGAATTCGACTGGGCCGGAACGACAGCGTATTTCTTCTTCTGGAAAAAATCTTTAAACACAGCGACACCTCACAAGGCGCAAAAATGGCGGTCCGCCCGTAGGTCGGGAACGGTCCGCTTCGTTCAGGCGTGACGTGCGCGGGGCAATCCGCCGGGCAAGCCAAACGCAAGCCGGCGGAATCCGGAAAATTATAAATGCAGAATGCTGCCGAGCACTTCCTGCACTTCCTGTACTTCTCCGGACGGCACCAATATCTCGTACTGAGGCTTAGTCAAATTAATGGGGCGAACCCGAACGAGGAACCCTTCCTCGGTCAAGCGCGTCTGAATCCGTTCCGCAATCTTCGCGGTCGGCGCAATGTAAATGACCGTCCACATGAAGCGGTACCCCCAATGGATGGCAAAAATCTGTTAGTAGAGGAGCCAAGCATAATGGATCAAAGCCGCTCTTCATGGACTTCCACTGCCTCCGGCATGAGCCCGAATGCAGGCCGTACGGACCTGCTGCGCCGAAATACCATGGGAGCTTCAGAGTTACTCCACAATACAGAAATGATAGCACAGATGCTGTAAGACTAGCAACCGAGCGTCGGCGAGGCGGGGGTTGGGCGGCGCGGGCGAGCGCTGGCCCCTATTAGAGCCGCCGGGCGGAACCAAAGCACTTATGCGCAGCAGGCGGTCTCTCTAACCCGATTATTTCGGGTTGGGGAGCCGGCTTCGCTTCACTTCACGCGGATGCTGCCCTCGCCGAGAAGCCGCTCGACGCTGCCGGTCAGCTCCGGCGAGGGCTTCACGCGCAGCTCGTCCGAGAGCGCGACGGTGCGCCGCTCGCGCTCGTAGAAGAGCAGCGTCGGGAGCGGCCCCGGATGCGTCGCGAGCAGCCGCTTGAGGCTAGTCAGCACGGCAGGCTGCTCGCGCTCCGTGCCGATGCGGATGTACACGCGCTGCTGCGCCGCGCTTGCGCCGCTGGTGCCGACGGCCGCCCGCTGCGGCGAGCCGGCGCCCGTGCCTGCGGCAGGCTTCGCCGCAGGCACGCGCCGCTGCTGCGCACCAGT
>NZ_JACJVN010000078.1 GCF_014212015.1 Cohnella lubricantis
GACAGTTCGGTCCCTATCTGTCGCGGGCGTAGGAAATTTGAGAGGGGCTGTCCTTAGTACGAGAGGACCGGGATGGACGCACCGCTGGTGTACCAGTTGTTCCGCCAGGAGCACCGCTGGGTAGCCAAGTGCGGGAGGGATAAGCGCTGAAAGCATCTAAGCGCGAAGCCCGCCTCAAGATGAGATTTCCCAATTCGTAAGACCCCTGGAAGAACACCAGGTTGATAGGCTCGGGGTGGAAGCGCGGCAACGCGTGCAGCTGACGAGTACTAATCGGTCGAGGGCTTATCCTATTCCAACCTTTCGTCAGAAAGGTACTTCGGAAGCATACGCAGCTTTTCCAACGGAAAAGCGTCGGCATGTGCACCAGCACCAACGGATGCTAAGGGCACATGCACGAGCACACAGTAAGGTTAGAGCACGACGCTTCACAAACGCGCAAATCGTTTCGTATCCGGTTATCAAGGCGCAAGCCTTGGCTAGACACCGGTCCGGTGGTGATGGCAGAGGGGTTCCACGCGTACCCATCTCGAACACGACCGTTAAGCCCTCTAGCGCCGATGGTACTTGGACCGAAGGGTCCTGGGAGAGTAGGACGTTGCCGGGCCGGCTATATAGGAAGAAGAGGAGATCCATTTGGTTCTTCTCTTTTTTGTTGCACTGATTCATATACTTTGCTAAAAGGGCCGGTAATCTGGCTCTTTTTTAATTAGAGAATAGAGGCATTCGCACATACAATGAAGTACAACGCATGAATATAAGGAGAGGAGCCCGATCGATGAACGAGTGGCAAAGCATCGCTCCTTATGCTAACGAGCCTTTGACGGATTTCCAATCGGAAGAGAACCGAATGGCGATGGAAGCGGCCATCGCCCGAACGAAGACGATTCTCGGTGCCAGCATCCCTCTTCGAATCGGCGCGGAGAAGATTTTCACGGATCTGATGACCAAGTCGGTTAATCCGGGCAATCTGGATGAAGTCGTCGGGTATGTGAGCAAGGCGGATCTGGAACATGCGGAGCAAGCGATGCAGGCCGCTTTGTTCGCCTTCGAGAGTTGGAAGAAGACGCCTGTCGTCGAGCGGGCGAGCTATCTGTTCCGAGCCGCCCGCCTCATGCGGGAGAGGAAGCATGAATTCTCCGCGCTGATGGTGTTGGAAGCCGGGAAGAACTATGCCGAAGCCGATGCGGATGCGGCCGAAGCGATCGACTTCCTGGAGTACTACGCCCGCGAGATGATTCGACTCAGCCAGATCAACGAGACGATGCCGCTGGTTCAAATTCAAGGTGAGCGAAATAAATTCTCTTACATTCCGCTAGGTGTCGGCGTCGTTATTCCGCCATGGAACTTTCCGCTGGCGATCTGCGCCGGCATGACCTCGGCTGCTGTGGTCGCAGGCAATACGGTAGTGCTGAAGCCGGCATCCCCCACGCCGGTCATCGCTTACAAGTTCGCCAAGCTAATGGAGGAGGTTGGCCTGCCGGATGGCGTTATCAACTATCTCCCGGGAAGCGGCAGCGAGATAGGCGATTACTTGGTGACCCATCCGAAGACGCGGTTCATCAGCTTCACAGGTTCGAAGGAGGTCGGCCTTCGCATCAACAAGCTCGCCGCGGAAGTCGCGCCGGGTCAAATCTGGATGAAGCGCCTCATTGCGGAGATGGGCGGGAAGGACGGCATCGTCGTCGATGAGACGGCTGACTTGGATGCTGCCGCACAAGCGATCGTCACATCCGCGTTCGGATTCCAGGGACAGAAGTGCTCCGCCGGCTCCCGTGCCCTTATCGTGGAAGACGTCTATGACGAAGTCGTCGCGAAAGTGACAGAGCTGACCCGCAGACTTGCGGTCGGAATGCCGGAGAGGAACTGCCCGATCGGCCCTGTCATTGACGAGAGCTCTTATCGCAGAATTCTTAACTACATCGAGATCGGCCGCGGTGAAGGAACGCTGGCAGTCGGTGGCAGAATTGCCGGAGGCAACGGCTACTATATTCAACCGACCGTATTCGTGGATGTGGAAGGCGGAGCACGCATTATGCAGGAGGAGATCTTCGGTCCAATACTGGCGATCGCCAAGGCGAAGGATTGGCGTGAGGCGATCCGTCTCTACAACGATACAGAATTCGGATTGACGGGTTCGTTCTTCTCGACGGACGTTGACCGGATAGAAGAAGCTGCGGAGACGATGCATTGCGGCAATCTATACATGAATCGCAAATGTACCGGCGCCTTCGTCGGCGCGCACCCGTTCGGCGGCTTCAACATGTCGGGCACCGATTCCAAGGCCGGCGGCCACGATTACTTGCTGCTGTTCACCCAAGCGAAAGCGATCTCCTTCAAGACCGGGTAAGTTCGGATCGGGAACAAGCGCTTAGCAAGCCCTCTCTCCTGCGAACGGATGGGAGGGCTTCTGTAATTGTATCTGCAATTGTAGTGGTTGACTTCCATAAAGCTGAGGATGAAGATAGAGGTTAGAAGATGATGGACTTGATTGTCCTTGGAAGCTTTCGGGAACGCTATGGCCCGAGGAGGTGCGCATCATAAATAATCCTTCATGGATACGGGAGCCGAAGCAAAGAAGACTGCTAGGCAGCGCCGGGATGAGTTGGCTGTTCGATGCGATGGATGTAGGGCTTGTCTCCTTCGTCATCGCGGCGTTGACCGTCGAATGGCAGTTAAGCGCGGAGCAAGGAGGAGTGCTCACCGCGGTGAACTCAATCGGCATGGCAGTGGGCGCGGCGGTCTCCGGCGCGCTCGCCGATCGTTACGGCCGCCGCAACATTCTGGTAGCGACGCTGCTGATCTTCTCCGTCGCGAACGGTCTGTCCGCCTTCGCAGTTGGGTTCGCCATGCTGTGCGCGCTCCGCTTCGTCGTCGGCTTCGGTCTCGGCGGCGAGCTTCCTGTCGCCTCTACGCTCGTATCCGAGTCGATGCCGGCAAGGGATCGCGGACGAGCTGTCGTGCTGCTCGAGAGCTTCTGGGCCGGCGGTTGGCTCATCGCTGCGTTGATCTCTTACTTCGTCATTCCAACCTATGGCTGGCGCATCGCCCTTATCATAGGCGCTCTGCCTGCGCTGTACGCGATCTATCTGCGCCGGAGCATCGAAGATTCGCCGAAGTTCGACCGGCGCAAGGCTCGCCTCCCGTTCCGTCGGCGGTTCGCGTCCATATGGTCGGCCAAGCATGCCGGCCAGACCGCAGCGCTGTGGGTGCTGTGGTTCACGGTCGTATTCTCGTATTACGGCATGTTCCTGTGGCTGCCGACTGTCATGGTCAAGATGGGGTTTGATCTGGTGAGAAGCTTCGAATACGTGCTGATCATGACGCTTGCCCAACTGCCGGGTTACTTCACGGCGGCCTATCTGATCGAGCGGTTCGGCCGCAAGTTCGTGCTGGTCGTCTACTTGCTGCTGACGGCAGCCTGCGCCGCTTGGTTCGGCAACGCACCCACGGAAGGGGCGCTATTGGCGGCCGGCATTAGTTTATCCTTCTTCAACTTAGGCGCATGGGGAGCAATGTACGCCTATACGCCGGAGCTGTACCCTACGGACATTCGCGCTACCGGCGTCGGCATGGCCGCCTCGTTCGGCCGGATCGGCGGCGTCATAGGCCCGTATTTGGTCGGCCTTCTCATGGACAGGGAAGTCGCGATCGGCTCGATCTTCATGATCTTCTTCGTCGCGATCGTTATTGGCGCGCTGACTGTCTTGTTCTTGGCTCGGGAGACGAAGGAGACGGATCCGGATGCGGTTCCGGCCGGGGCTGGTTAAGGCGCGGCCAATTCATAACATTTTCAGAACAGGAGGCTTATTCCGTTGCGAATTCGTTCTGCCTTGGCACGATATGTACTCCTCTTCTCGGTCTACGCAATCCTCATGGCCGCCTACGTCTGGTGCACGTCTTCGAATGACGTGCCGGACGCCTATAAGGGAACGGCCGTCGATCCGGCCACCTTCTATACGCCCGAACAGCTTCATGACAGCGAACGGCTGAATGCCCTACGGAATTGGATCTTCTTCATGAGCGGCCCTTGGGAATGGCTGATTTATCTCGCTTTGCTGACCAGCGGCATCGCCCGCAAGTGGAAGGAGGGGCTGGAGCGGACGAAGCTCCTTCTGGCAATTAGGTTTCCCATATATGTATTCCTTGTGAGCTTATTCACGTTTGTTCTCTATCTGCCGCTGCGAATCTTCAGTTACGCCTTGTCCAAGTCGTACGGCATTACGACACAGCCGGCTTCTGGTTGGATGCGGGACAAGCTTGTGGAATTCGGCGTCAGTTATATCACATACCTCCTCGTCACGGCTGTGCTCTTCTGGTTGCTGTCTCGTCGCGGGCGCTGGTGGCTCAAGCTATGGCTTATCTCCATTCCGTTCACCTTGTTCACGATGTACATACAGCCTGTCGTCATCGATCCGCTGTACAATCAATTCAGCCGGCTGACCAATCCGGAATTGGAGAGGCAAATATTAAGCTTGGCCGCCGATGCCGGCATACATGCGGACCGGGTCTATGAAGTGGCGATGTCCGCCAAGACGAATGCGATGAACGCTTACGTGACGGGGATCGGTCCGTCGCTTCGCATCGTGCTCTGGGACACGACGCTTCAGAAGCTGAACGAGCCGGAGATTCTGCTCATCATGGCGCATGAGATCGGACATTATGCGATGCACCATCTGGAATGGAGCGCTGTCGGCGCGGTAGCCTCTTCACTGGTCATGCTGCGGCTTGGCGCGTGGTTGTATGAATGGCTGCTGAGGCGGCGAGGCGAGCGCTGGGGCATACGCTCCCGATCGGATCTTGCGGCGCTGCCGCTCCTGCTGCTGCTGCTCTCGGTGCTGTCCTTCGTATCGCTGCCAATCACGAACGCAGTCTCCAGGCAAGCGGAAGCGGCGGCGGATCGGTATGGAATGCGGTTGATTGGCAACGCGGACGCGGCGATTCCGATGTACCAAGGGATGGCTGTCGCGTCCTTAAGCGACGTCAATCCGCCGCTGCTCGTCCGTTGGTTCCGCGATACCCACCCGAGCGATATGGAGAGAATGGCCGATGCCTTGCGATTCAACGAACAGCGCTAAGATTAACTCGGATTTGTATTTCATTGCGGGCTTCCGTACGGCGCCGCTCTTCATGGAGGAATTCCGCGTGTCGCTGCAGGGCCGGCTGGAGAAGGCGGGGGCGAGAGTGCGTTCCAAGCTGCTGTTCCCCTATGGCGATTGGAGCCGAGGCCCGGTCTCGCAGTTGCTGGAGATTCGCCGCGACATGCGGCTTAGCCCGGATCGTCTGGAGCGCTCGATCGGCGGCAGGCACGTGCTCGAGGCGATTACGCGGGATCGGGAGGCGAGCCTGCATGAGGAAGATAGCCGGGGCCGCGAAGGCTGCGAAGACCGTGAACGCCCTCGTCTGCCGATTCTGATCGGCCATAGCGGGGGAGGAGTAGCGGCTGTCCATGCGTCAAGCCTGCTGCTGGCGCGGATGGGGGGGACACCCTGTCCCGTCGTCATGATCGGCTCGCCGAAGTGCCGGATACCAGATGAGCTGCGCGGCTCGGTGCTGTATCTTCATGCCGCCCGCAGAAGGGGAAGAGAGGGGAGGCAGGTCGTCTATTCCGATCCGGTCACAAGGCTGGGCACCTTCGGGGGATGGCATTCGCCGGGGAGCAGAAGATGGCGGACATGGAGGCGCGATCAGCATGCTCCGGGGAACATCGTATCTGTACCGATCGTTGGCGGGCACGCCGATTATTTCCGCAGTAGAGCTCCCTTCATCGATGGGAATGGCTTATCGAATCTGGATCTGATTAGCGAGGAGGTATGGCATTGGCTTATGAAAATGCGGCTTCTTGCCCCTCCGCTATGAGTTCGCGGGCGATCAAATCGTAGGAACGGAGCCGATGCTCGAAATCATGCGCATACGACATAATCAAGAGCTCGTCCGCCTCATAGGTCCGGCTCCAAGCCTTCAACCTTGCGCCAACTTCGCCGGGTTGTCCAATAGCAGCGCTGGTCTGCATGCGCCGCAGCAGATCGGCCTGGTCTTCTCCTTGAAGCATACGCTCGGCTTCGGCGATGGACGGGAGGCCTTGTGCAGGAGCTGAGCCTTGCGCAAGCTGCCTTCTCCAAGCGTAGGAGCTGAGAGCAACGGCCCTCGCCTGCTCGGTCGTCTCCGCGCATACGGCGGACACGGCGAGCATCACATAGGGCTGCTGAAGCGATCGCAGCGGGCGGAACTGCTCGCGATAGACGCGGATGGCTTCTTCTGCGTGCTCGGTGTTCATGAAGTGGCCGAAGGCATACGGCACGCCCTGCTCGGCGGCCAGCTTCGCGCTCTTCACGCTCGTGCCGAGAATCCAAGGCTCCGGCGGCGCGGACGGTATGGGCGCCGCCGCGATTCGGGCATAAGGGTGGTCTTCGGGATAATTGCCGTCTAGGAAACGCAGAAGCTCCTCGAACGCTTCGGGCAGCTTCCAGACGTTCTCGAGGAATCGGTCCGCGAGCGCTATGGACACTTCCGCTGAGCCGCCGGGCGAGCGGGCGATGCCCAGGTCAATTCGTCCGGGGAACAGCGTCGATAGCAGGTTGAACGTCTCGGCGACCTTGTAGGGGCGGTAGTAAGGCAGCAGAATGGCGCCGGCTCCGAGCCGGATCGATCGGGTCTGCCCGCCGATCAAGCTGAGCATGATCTCCGGGGCGCTGCAAGCGAGGCCGGGCAGATCGTGATGCTCGGCCATCCAATACCGCGAATAACCGAACTTCTCGCCCGCCTGCGCGAGCCGAACGGCCTCCTCAAGCGCGTCGCGAGCCGTCCGGCCCGATGACAGCGGGGCTTGGTCCAGGATGCTAAGCTTCATTGGCGATAATCCTCCTATGTATGTAAGATAAAGCCACCGCGCCTCTTGGCGCGATGGCTTGGAGAGAAGATGCGGAGCGATCAGAATGTCCAGCCCGCGCGAAGAATGATGACCAGCAATACGAACAGGACGAGAGCGAACGCCGCGCCGCCGTATCCGGTGCCTGCGACAGGATGACTCACATGTATCACCGCCTTCGAGCAAGGATGGTTAACTTCCCTCCTAGCATATGCCGTGATATCCGTCATGTCCCGGGTCTGCAGCGGTTGGGCGCAACAATCCGCGATCGCCCGCCCAGCTAGGCCATTATCCGGCGTTTACTGGACATTAGCCGGCCATTTGGTCGTGAACGGCGCACTTCTCGGAGCAATATCCGTTATGCTCGGAATCGCACTCCTCGCAGCAGATGTGCTGAAGATGGCAAGTATCGTCGGCGCAGTTAATGTACCGGTCGGAAGGCTTGCCGCAATGGCGGCAGCGCCCGACGACGACGTCCTCCTCGGTATGATTGATCTTCACCGAGATTCGCTCGTCGAATACATAACATTTGCCGTCGAACAGCCGGCCTTTGACGTCTTCGTCCTTGCCGTAGGTCACGATGCCGCCGTCTAGCTGATACACCTCACGGAAGCCTTCCTTCAGCAGAAGCCCGCTCAGCTTCTCGCAGCGAATGCCGCCTGTGCAGTAGGTCAGCACCGGCTTGTCCTTGAACTCGTTCATGTTGCTGCGGATCCACTCGGGGAACTCGCGGAAGCTGTCCACGTCAGGACGGATCGCGCCGCGGAAGTGGCCGAGATCGTATTCGTAACCGTTCCGTCCGTCAAGCACGACGACGTCTTCCCGCTGCAGAAGCTCGTAGAAGTCCTTCGGCTTCAGGCGCGTGCCGCTGATGACGTTTGGATCCAGCTCTTCTTCATCGAAGCGCAGCGTGACAAGCTCCTGCTTGTAGCGCACGAATATCTTCTTGAAGGCATGGCCCTCGTTCTCGTCGATCTTGAAGACGGTGTCTGCGAACAGCGGATTGGCGCGAAGATCGCGCATGTATTGCTCCGTCTGCTCGAAGGTTCCAGACAGCGTTCCGTTAATGCCTTCGGAAGCGACGAGAATCCGGCCCTTGACGCCAAGCTCCTTGCAGTAAGCCAGATGCTCGCGGGCGAATTCTTCGGCGTTCGGGACGCTCACATATTTATAGAAGAGAAGCACTCTATATTGGTTTGGTTCCATTGGATTCACCTTATTCGAATGAATTTGTTAGTCGAGAAGTGCGCATAAACCGCCTACTAGTATATCACATCGGCGGCAGGTAGGGGAAAGCGTGGATTCGTGGAAGCTGAATCAAAAAAAGACATCCGCTTCAGCCGAAGGCCTCGGAGGATGTCTGCTGTTCTTCGCTTTACCATTCTTTGAACAGAGCGGAGCTGTTGTCGTTCCGCAGCTGGTTGGAGCTCCCTGCAGAACTCGATCCATAAGAGTTCCGCGAGCCGGAGGCAGGGGATAGAGCGCCGGAGCTTGCGGCAGGCTTCTCTTGCTCGGATGGCTCCTTGGCGAGCTCGCTCGATCCATTCTTATCCTCCATCTTGCTGATCCCCTTGAAGAATCCGCCAGACTCGATCGCCAGTTCGGCGGCGCTCAAGTTGCCGGACAGATGGCCTGACGATTTGATCGTCAGCTTGCCTCTAGCGGTGATGTTCCCGTGAACCTTGCCGGCGAGCACGACGTTGCGGGCCGTGACGTTGGAACGGGCGATTCCTTCCTCGCCGATAATGACGTCGCCTTCGCATTCCAGGTCGCCGGTAATCTCGCCTTCCAGGCGGACGCTCGCCCGGGAACGAATCTTGCCTTCGAACGTGCTGCCTTCGCCAATTAACGTATCGGTCGTGCCGGGAGCGATCTTCGTCTTCTTCTTCATCATCGTTGTTGTTCACAGCCCTCTCTGCTCTAGTTGATATATGCCATGGGATCGGTCGTGTCGCCGTTCACCAGCACTTCGTAATGAAGATGCGGCCCGGTGCTGCGTCCGGTCGAACCGAGTTCGCCGATCACTTCGCCCTTGGTCACTTTGTCTCCGACTTTGGCGATCAGCTTGCTCATATGCATGTACCTCGTGCGGATTCCGTTGCCGTGGTCGACCGTAATGTTATTGCCTTCCGCGTCGTCCTTGCCGGAATGCACCACGACGCCGTCTGCTGCCGCGTAGATAGGATCTCCGGTACTGCCTCCGATATCGATTCCGGCATGGAATCGGGCGCTGCCGGTGAATGGATCCTTGCGCACGCCATATTGAGACGTAATGCGCCGGCTGTCCGTCGGCCAGATCGTCGGGATCTTCTTCTGCTTGGCCTGCTCTTTGGCAATCTCGGATTTGGTGCTCTCCAGACGGCTCTTCATCTCCTCAACAGCCGGGTCCAGCTTCGCAAGGCCGTTGAGTGTATCGTTCAGCAGGCTCGTAATCTCCGCGTCGGTGACCGGAATGTCTTCGCCGCCGACGCCTCCGTCCTGCGGATCGCCATCCTCGATGGCAGCGCCGGTCGGCGTCTTCTTGGAAGTGTCGGAGGTCTTAAGCCCAACCATGTTCTTCACCTGGGTCTCGAGCTCGTTCACTTCCTCCAGCTTCTTCTGAATCGACTGAGCCTTCTCGGAGAGGCTGACGACTTGCGTCTGCAGCGTATCGATGTTGTTGTTCTTATCGGCTAGAATCTTCTCGTATTGAGAGGAGGAATCCGCCAGCTTGGTCTGCAGCGTGCTGATACTGCCGATATTGCCGCTGTACAGCAAATAGAGATAAATGACGGACAGAATTAGCAGCACAAAAAGAATAGGGATCAAGATGACAACGACGGCGGGGAGATTGATCCGTTTAACCGAACCGTTCGCATCCGGAATAACCACGAATGTGAACCGCTTAAAGCTCCACTTCATGACTGACCTCCTGGTTCAATGAGCAGCATCGTCAAGAGGGCTAATTCGACGCAAAGGCACAATATTCCTTTTTTTGAGGAAAATTTTTCAACATTACGACGAAATAAGCAGGATTTTGTCGGACTAAGGAGAAATGGATAATGATAGACGACTAATTAGATACCGACAGCGGCGAGTTCCGAGCTGTCCGTACTTCGTACATTCGCGCGACAGATGGATAGGAGGACTATTATGGTTAGATTGGCGGGCATCGACATCGGGAACGACAGCGTGAAGCTGATCGTGAACGGGAGCAGCGAACCGATCATTATTCCGAATGTCGTATCTCCCGGATACGACCGGCTTGTGCTTCAAGAGGAAGATTCGCCGCTCAAGGCGCTTGACGTAATGGTCTACAGTCCGAAGCTGAAGAAGAAGAGCGTGCGCACCTTCGTCGGGCTAATCGCTTCGGAGGATCAGGATAATGCGGAGCAAGAGGAGACGGACAACAAGGCGACGAGCGACCAATCGCTAATCGTTGCGCTGACCGCCTTAGCATACGCTGGAGTGATGGGAGCGGGCGCCGCTCGCGAGCCGGGCCAGGCGGCGGACGAGATCGAATATGTGATCGGAACCGGACTTCCCGTCCGCACCTATGCGAAGTTCCATCAGGCGTTCGAGGAGCGGCTCGTCGGCGAGCATGAGGTATCGTTCCTCTCCACGCCTAAGCTGCGCGGCCGCACGGTACGTCTCGTTATTCGCCGGGCCATCATCTCCGTCGAAGGAGCGGCAGCGCTGTTCAATATGGCGACCAACGACAATCTGCAGGTTCGCGATGAGGAACTGTACTACGGCTGCATCGGCATTTGCGAGATGGGCGCGCTCACGACGGACTTCCCGGTCGTGAAGCGAATGAGCATCGACAATCAGTTCAGCACCGGGGAGCAGCTCGGACTCGCTTCGTACCTGGATTCGATCATCCGCGATGTCGAAGATGAATTCGGTTATCGCTTCCCGAGCCGGACGAAGCTCGTTCAGCGCATTCGCCGAGGCGAATACATCATTCAGCGGGTCGGCGAAGGACAAGCCGACATTCGGCCGATCGTGGACACGTACTTCGGGCGCGCCGCGCAGAAGATCGTTGATCTGATTCGCAAGCGTTGGAAGAAGTACCCGGATATTCAATGCTTCTATGTGCTTGGCGGAGGCGCCGCGGCGCTTAAGCCTTACATTCTGGAAGCGGCGGATTCGATGCGGCTTCGCTTCATCGAGAACAGCGAGCTGCAGAACGTGGAAGGCTATCTGAAGCTGGCTCGGAACAAGATGAACCAGATGGAAGCGAGCTCGTTCTAAGCAGCAATGCACAAAAGCAGCGGTCTCACGCTAGGGGGTCAGTCCCCCCGCCTGAGCCGCTGCTTTTTTGTGCATTGTAATCTTCATTCAATGCTGCGACACATTATTGCCGCTTCAGCTTCTTGTGCCGGCTCCAACCGAACGCGGCCAATATCGCGCCAATGACGGCGAGAACGATTCCGATCACGGGATTGACGAAGATAATATCGACCACGCCGAAGATGAGGATCATGATGCCGAGAATGGAGAGCGGGAGGAACTGAGACTTGGAATTGTTCATGGCCAGGCACCTCTTGTTTTCTTTCCATTGTACCTGATCGAACCGCGAATGCTAGCACGGCTTTGCAAAGATCTTGCAAAGCCGGCAATATAAAAAAAGGGCCCGCGCCGTAACGGCGCGGGCCAAAATCTATATATCAGAAGGGGTCGTAAGATTATATTACGCCTCGTCCCTTAGAATGACCTGAGGGCAATGTTAATTTAACCTTAAATGTCACACGCTTAAGGAAGCGCCGGCCTGCGCGGCTGGCGGCTGGCTCTGGTTAAAGGCGGCTTCCGCTTTGCGCAAATATTTGCGTTTGCGCCAACGGAGGTAAGAGAGGATGCCGCGGGCGTATTCATCTGCGATCATGGAGCAATAGATGCCGATGAGCCCCCATCCCCAGTGAATGCCGAGAAAGTAAGAGCAGCCCGTCGCGATCAATCCCATGGAAGCAATGGACGTCATCATAATATACCGCGTATCGCCGACGGCGCTAAGCGAGTTGCCGAGCGCCATATTGAGCATTTTCCCAGGCTGCAAGATGAGATTGAGCACGAGAAGCGGAATGGCCATCGAGATGATCTCTGGGTCCGTCGTGAACAGGCCGAGCACGTGCCGGCCCATCAGATATAGAAGCACGGAGAACGCAATGACGAGAGTCTCCCCGATGAAGAGCGCCTTGTAGGCTGCCTTGTAAGCGTCGCGCGTTCTCGCAGCTCCGTACAAGTGGGCGATCTGGATCTGGGCGGCTAGCGCGATAGCGAAGCCAAGCGTGAAGCAGAACGACTCCAGCGTATTCATGTACGTGCGCGCGGCGAGCTCCTTGGCGCCGAGCATGGCCAGGAACGAATAGATCGCGAGCTGGGATAGCACCCAGCAGCTCGAGTTGATGCCAAGCGGCCAGCTGATCTTCAGAATATCCTTAAGCAGCTTCGGCTTGAAGACTCGGAAGTCTGACAGCCTAATGCGCCTCTCGAAGCTGAATAAGAACATATAGAGCAGCAACGCGGCGGACAGGAACCGGCAGATGTTATCGGACACCGTCACGCCGGCCAAGCCCCACTTCGGGAAGCCGAACGAACCGAAGATAAATAAGTAGTTCAGGACGATATGGATCAGGTTAATTGCAATGCCGACGTACATCGGCGCCCGGGTATTGCCTGTGTTGCGAATAGAAGCGCTCAAGGCCGCCGTCATCGCGACCATGAACATCCCGCCGCCGACGTAGGAGATATAGACGTCCGCCAGCGGCATCAGCTCGTCGGACAGCTGCAGCATGCCGGCGATGGGACGAGGGAACAGATACAGCATCGTGCTGATGACAAGCCCGATCGCCGTGCTGATCGTAACGGCCATAATCGCTATGGTGCGTGCATCCTCTTGACGCTTGGAGCCGAGCCGCTGGGCGATCAGAATGCCGGCCCCGCTCGCGATCGTGATGAATAGCGTGTTCAGCGCGTTAAACAGCTGGGTCGCGAAGCCGACGACCGCGACGGCATCGTCGGAGATGCGGCTAACCATGACGGTATCCACCGAACCAAGCAGCGTCTGAAGCAGAATCTCTAGAAATATGGGCCAAGCTAATGCCCATAGCGTAAATTTCTTATCGGTGGTTAACACCTTTCCAACCTCCTGGTGGTCGTGCGCTCATGATGAAGATCGAGCCGGCGAACTCATATTCAGAACAAATTATAGATGCTATAATGCAATTCGTGTGTCAGTATTCAAACGGAAACTTTCAATATCCCAACTGATCATCAAGGAGCAGTGATTCACAGCATGACCAGATTCGGCGTTATCGGAACGAATTGGATTACAGAAGCGTTCCTTCGTGCAGCGGCAAGCATAGCCCCATTCAAGCTGACGTCCGTCTACTCTCGGACGGAGGAGAAGGCGCGCGAATTCGCGGCTAGGCACGGAGCGGCCCATACTTATACAGACGTAGCGGAGATGGCGGAGAGCGGGGAGATCGATGCCGTCTATATCGCAAGCCCGAACAGCTTCCATGCGCAGCATGCGATCGCCTGTCTGGAACGCGGCGTCCATGTGCTGTGCGAGAAGCCGATCGCTTCGAACGCGCGCGAGGCGCGCGCCATGATCGAAGCCGCGGGCCGCGGCGGCGCGCTGCTGATGGAGGCGATGAAGTCGACGCTGATGCCGGGCTTCCAAGCGATCCGCGATCATTTGCCGTCCATCGGCAAGGTCAGAAGATATTTCGGCAGCTACTGCCAGTATTCCTCGCGCTATGACGCCTTCCGGAAGGGGGAGGTGCTGAACGCCTTCAATCCCGCCTTTTCGAACGGAGCCTTAATGGATTTAGGCATCTACTGCCTCTACCCGGCAATCGTGCTCTTCGGCAAGCCGCTCGAGATTCGCGCGAACGGGATAATGCTGTCCTCCGGCGTCGACGGCGAGGGAAGTCTGCTGCTTAAGTATGAGGGCATGGAGGGCGTCGTGCAATATTCAAAAATCGCAAATTCCTGCCTGCCCAGCGAAATTCAGGGCGAAGAGGGAAGCATCCTGATCGACCGCATCAGCCAGCCCGGACGGATCGAGCTCCGTTACCGCGACGGCCGTACGAAAGTGGTGGGCGTGCCGCAATCGGACGAGGACATGCGGTACGAGGTGCAGGAATTCATCGATCTGATCGCCGAAGGCGCGTCCCAATCGGCGGTCAACTCCTTCGAGAATTCTCTCGCCGTCATGGAAGTAATGGATGAAGCGAGACGGCAGATGGGGCTTGTCTACCCGGCGGATCGCGCGTAACGGAATACTTCTGCCGAAATAAAGCACATTCGCAGGCGTGTCCGCATAGGTTAGTACAAGCGGCCTGCAAGTCCGAGTCGGGCGGCGGAACTTCTAAGTTAAAATCTTCATAAAATCTAGGTGTCGGTATAAGTTTCTTTTTGACAAAGTAATAATGGCGTAGCATAATGTCTCTATCAATGAACTACGACTGCGAAGTATGGACAGGGGAAGACGCATAGATGACAGGCTGTTCGCCCATCCAGCCTGTCTTTTGCGCGCGGAAGGAAGGGGAGAGGTATGTCGATTATACGGGCTTTACGCAACAGACCCTTTATCTTTTTTACGATTATTCTATTGATCAAGGGCGCATTGGCATGGTTCGTCGTATTCGACGACGGTCCATCCTGGGAGACGATCGTTACGGAAATTCCGTTCTTCTGGATTATATTCTGCTTAATCGAATGGTTCGCCAGCAAACGTAAATTTCTTTACTATATGGCCGTCAATCTAGTAATCACGTTTCTCTACTTCGCTGTACTCATGTATTACAAATATTACGGCATCATCGTCACTTACCATGCGTTGAACCAGGCGGATAAGGTGACGCAAGTAGGCGAGAGCACCTATTCGCTGATGGATCCTTATTATTTGCTGATCTTCGTCGACATCATCATTATCGGCATGTTCATGGTGCGGCCGAAGACGATCGCGAAGTTGAAAAGCATTGGCATGAACAAACGTATTAACAGGCGCTTGTTGTCCGGAGCGTTCGTGCTGTCCGTGGCGTTGTGCATCTTCAGCATCTGGCCGAATCACGCGAGCATGAACGAGCTTAAGAAAGCCGAAGGCATGGGCATCTTAAACTACGAGGTCTATACGATCTTCGCGGATTCGACGCAAGAGGAAGAATTGATCGACCAGAAGGATATTACCCAAGATGCGATCAATCAGCTGAAGGGCATCAAAGATCCGGCGGCGCCAGCTTACTTCGGAGCCGACAAGGGCAAGAACCTGATTATCATTCAGATGGAGTCGTTCCAGAATTTCCTTATCGATCTGAAGATCGACGGCAAGGAAATTACGCCGAACGTGAACAAGCTGGCAAGAGAGAACTTCCACTACGACAACTTCTACACGAACGTAGGCGCTGGAACCACTTCGGACGCCGAGTTCACGGTCAATACTTCGCTGTATGTGCCGCAGCACGAGCCGGCCATTCAGCATTATGCGGACAAGGCTCTGCCGAGCTTGCCGAAGCTTCTCGGGGACGCGGGCTACAACACGGCGACGTTCCATACGAACGAGATCAGCTTCTGGAACCGGACCGAGCTGTACAAGGCGCTTGGCTGGCAGAAGTATTATGACAAGAAGTTCTACGGCGATGACGACCATGTCGCGTTCTCCGCATCCGACGAAGTGCTCTTCGACAAGACGCTGCCGGTGCTGAAGGAGATGGACCAGAACAGCCAGCCGTTCTACGCGATGGTCATCTCGCAGAGCGCGCACCATCCGTTCAACATTCCGGAACGCAAGTATAAGATGGAGCTGCCGGAACGGTACGAAGGAACGTTCGTCGGCGACTACATCCGCTCGCAGAATTACGCGGACTGGGCGCTGGGGCAATTCGTCGACCAGTTGAAGGCAAGCGGACTGTGGGACAACAGCGTCGTCCTGTTCTACGGCGACCACCAAGGCGTGTCGCTGTACGCGCTGGACAACAAAGAGAAAGACCTGATGCATGAGATATTGGGCCGCGACTACGGCTATACGGATATGTTTAACATTCCGCTGATTCTTCATGCGCCAGGCGTGACCTATCCGGACAAGATTCAGCAAATGGGCGCCGAGATCGATGTGATGCCTACGGTCGCGAATCTGCTGGGCGTATCCATGGCGAATCAGATCCACTTCGGCCAAGATCTGCTGAATCAAGATACGAACCTGGTGCCGATGCGGCACTTCCTGCCGACCGGATCGTTCATCAACGATACGAGAGTGTTCTTGCCGGGCATCTCTTACGAAGACGGAACCAACTATTCGGTCTTCGACAACAGCGAGTCGGCGACCGGTACGACCGAGCAGCAATATGACAATGCGCTTAAGCTCCTGAATATGTCCGACAGTTACGTGAAGCAGCTTCCGGACAAGGACGAGAAGATCGGGCCAGCCGACGGCAGCCTAGATCCGCAGTGAATTCCTAGATTCATCGGCGCGGGCAAGCGCAAGACATCAATCCTTCGGGCGAACAGGCCCGAAGGATTTTCTTTATGCATTGACGGGGAGGCGATCGGGTGAGATAATGTACGCGCGTACATTTGTAACCGATTGCAAAGCTTCAGGTTGGCGCCGAGGCGCAATGAAGCGACGGGAGGGATGCGGGCCGATGGCGACTCGCAAAGAGGTGGCGGCGCTCGCCGGCGTGTCCGAGGCGACGGTATCCCGCGTCTTGAACGGTGTCGGTCCGATCAAGGAGTCGACGCGGAAGCGAGTGCGGGAAGCCGCCGAGAAGCTCGGCTATCAATTGAATGCTGTGGCGGCCAGCTTCGCCAGAGGCAAGAGCGGGAACATCGGCGTCGTGCTGCCGCATGTGCCGAAGGTTCATTTGTTCTCCACGTATTACTTCTCCGAGATGTTAAGCGGCATCGGAGAAGCGGCGAGAGCATCGGGACAGGGCTTGCTGCTGCTGTACCGGGATCCGCTTAAACCGTTCGATTACGTGTCGCTGTTCGCCACGCAGCGGGTGGACGCTTGCTTGGTGCTTGGGGCAAGCGCAGCCAGCCATGAAGCAGAGGCGATCGCCCGAATGGCGGAAGAGCAGCTGCCGTTCTGCGTCGTCGACCAGCGGTATGACGATCCGCGAATCTCGTTCGTCTGCGCGGATCATGCGGAGGGCAGCATCTCGGCGACGAAGCATCTGCTCGGCATAGGCTGCAGGCGTGTCGGCTTCCTGAACGGACCGCCGCATTATTCGAACAGCGCAGACCGACAGGAAGGCTACCGGCTGGCGCTGAAGGAAGCGGGCCTTGAGCCGGATGCATCGCTACAATTCGAAGGGAACTACAGCCGCTCGAGCGGCTACAAGGCAGCAGAGGCGGTCGATCGGCAGCTGGATCAACTGGACGGATTGGTCTGCGCGAACGACCGGATGGCGGTCGGGCTCATTCAAGGGTTGAAGGAGAGAGGCCGCCGCATACCCGAGGAGCTCGCGATTGTCGGCTGCGACAACTCCGATATCGCGGACTGGTTCGATCCTTCGCTGACGTCGGTCGCGGTTCCCTTCTACGAGATGGGCAAGCTAGCAGCCGAGCGGTTGATGGAGAGCATGAAGGAAGAGAAGGCAAGCCGAGGCGTCATTCGCGAAGTGCTGCGAACGAGCCTTGTCGTTAGGCAAACCAGCAGATAAGCGTACAACGGGAGGAGAAGGAACGATGAGAAAGGCATTGATCGTATGGGGCGGCTGGGATGGCCATCAGCCGCGCGAGGTGGCAGACATTTTCCGGAACGTGCTGGAGAAGGAGCAATTTGAAGTCGAAGTATCAGACACGCTCGAAGCGTTCGCGGATGAGAGCAAGCTGAAGGGACTCGACCTGATCGTTCCCGTATGGACGATGGGCCGAATCGAGCAGCAGTGGGTGACCAACGTATCGAACGCGGTGCAGTCGGGCGTCGGCTTGGCCGGCTGTCACGGCGGCATGTGCGACTCGTTCCGCGAGAACACCGACTGGCAGTTCATGACCGGCGGGCAATGGGTCGCCCATCCGGGCAACGACGGTGTCGAGTATGCCGTCCACATCGCCAGAGGGAGCAGCCCTCTAGTCGAAGGCCTCGACGACTTCACCGTTAAGACCGAGCAATATTATCTGCACATCGATCCGGCGGTCGAAGTGCTGGCGACAACGCGCTTCCCGGTCGTTCCCGGGCCGCATTCGCTGAATAAGCCTGTCGACATGCCGGTTGCTTGGACGAAGCGCTGGGGCGCCGGACGGGTGTACTACAATTCCTTAGGCCATCATGCGGATATCGTCGACATTCCCGTCGTTACGGAGATGATGCGGCGCGGCTTCCTCTGGTGTGCGGAAGGCAAGGCGGCAGCCGCGAATAGCTCTGTATCGTTCGGTTCGTATACCGGCATGGCAGATAATCAACTCTAATAGTCCTCGAGGGGAGCGAGTGGGATGGAGAAAATGAAAGTCGGCATCATCGGAACAGGCAATATCAGCGGCATATACTTGAAGAACGGCAGCCGGTTCGCCTCAATGGAGATCGTCGCATGCGCGGATCTGGACGTCGAACGCGCGAAGGCGAGAGCGGCCGAATTCGGCATCCGCGGCTGCACGGTGGAAGAACTGCTCGCCGATCACGAGATCGGGATGGTCATTAATCTGACCATCCCGCAAGCGCATGCGGCAGTCTGCCTGCAGGCGCTGGAAGCGGGCAAGCATGTCTATGTAGAGAAGCCGCTGGCGGTGACGAGAGAAGAAGGGCAACGGATTCTCGAGACGGCGAAGCGGCAAGGGCTGTACATCGGCGGCGCTCCGGACACGTTCCTGGGCGGCGGCATCCAGACGTGCGCCAAGCTGATTGAAGACGGCTGGATCGGCACGCCGATCGGCGCGACGGCGTTCATGATGAGCGGCGGGCACGAGAGCTGGCATCCGGATCCGGAATTCTATTACCGCAAGGGCGGCGGACCCATGTTCGATATGGGCCCTTACTACTTGACGGCGCTGGTCGCGCTGTTCGGCCCGATCCGCCGGGTGACCGGCTCGGCGCGCATCTCCTATCCGCAGCGGACCATTAAGAGCCAGCCGAAGTTCGGCCAGCGAATCGATGTGGAGGTGCCGACGCACGTGGCAGGCATCTTGGACTTCGAGGCGGGGCCGGTCGTCACGCTGCTCACCAGCTTCGATGTCAAAGGCGGCTCCCAATTGCCGAACATCGAAGTGTACGGCAGCGCGGGAACGCTGCGCGTCCCGGATCCGAATACGTTCGGCGGGCCGATTCTGCTGAAGCGCGCAGGCGCCAGCGAATGGAAGGAGATGCCGCTTGCCTACGGCAACGACGACAATGCCCGCGGCATCGGCGCGGCGGATATGGCGGCTGCGATCTTGGCCGGGCGGCAGCATCGCGCGAACGGCGAGCTCGCGTATCATGTGCTGGAGGCGATGCACGGCTTCCATGACGCTTCCGAGCAAGGCATCCATTATTCGATGAAGAGCACTTGCGCGAAGCCGGAGCTGCTGCCTCTCGAGTAGGCCGAATGGCGCATCAGGCCCGCCAAGCGTTCGCTCTCGTCCTTGCTTCTTTCCGTCCATTGACTTGCCAACGGCCCGGGTGGGATAATGATCACTTGGCGAAGTCCATAAGCTGGCAACGAGAGGAAGATGGCTGTGAAGGGGACGCGAACATTAACGGCGGGGCTTCTGATGCTGGCGGCGTTCGTACTGCTGGCCGGCTGCACGCTGACCGGCGGCTCGGCGACGCCGGCGACCGGGGAGCTGAAGGATGGGCAAGTCGAGTGGGCGTTCACGCAGGCGGACCAGCATCCGGAGCAGCGGCTTACGGCGATCATTGACGGCGCGAACGAGACGCTCGATATCGCCGTCTATAGCTTGACGTACCCGGACATCGTCCAAGCGATCAAGAATGCCGCGCAGAGGGGCGTGAAGGTGCGTCTCATCACCGACCGCATCCAAGCGAGCGGGAAGTCGCAGAAGGAAGCGCTCAAGCTCCTCGGCAGCGCCGGCATTCCGCTCAAGATCAACACCCATAGCGGACTGATGCATCTGAAAATGACGGTGGCCGACGGGCAAGTGGCGACGACGGGCTCCTTCAACTATTCGAAGGCCGCAAGCACCGCCAACGATGAAGTGTTCGTTGTGTTCCATGACGAAGGTATCGCGCGTTCGTTCGAAGAGCAGTTCGAAGCGATGTGGAATGATGACAGCCGCTTCGAGACGCTGCAGGCAAGCATCGCAATGCCGGAAGCCAGCGATAGCGAGAAGAGCGGCGCAGAAGACGCCAAGGAGCAGCAGGAGCAAGGGGAAGAGGCCGCTGCCCTCGCATCGTGCCCGAACCCGCAGATCAAAGGCAACATCAATGCCAAAGGCGACAAGATCTATCATGTGCCGGGCGGCGCGCAATATGAGGCGACGAAGCCGGAAGCGATGTTCTGCACGGAAGATGAGGCGGTTAGCGCGGGATACCGCAAAGCCGGAAGCTGACCGGAAGCTAACCGCAGCTAATGCGGCGGATCGACTGACACATCGTGCGGCAGCCGGTCCGGAAGATCCTCCCTCTATAGGATGGCGCACCACTTTTGTTCATCATTTTGTCAAATGTGAAAAAAAGTTGACGGCCGTCCCATTCGAACAGTTGAGATTAATCGGGGATATTAGGTAATATAGGAGGGAGACATTCGAAGGAAGCAGGGGGAGCATCAATGTACAAGTGGATTATGCCCGCATTGATTGTAATCGCATGCTTGTTCGGCGTATATTTGCTCGCGCAAGGGCTGCCCGAGAAGCCGAAGGAAGAACAATTGGCGGAAGGCACAGAGCTTCTGAAGATTACCGCCACCAACTTTAACTTCAATGAAGAGGAATACCATGTGAAGGCGGGTACGCCGTACGTTATCAGCTTCTCGAACAATCTGGGCAATCACGGCGCCGCGATCGACGAATTGAACATCAACTTAACGAAGGACAACCCGCGAATGGAGTATACCTTCACTGAACCGGGAACTTACGATCTGCACTGCTCGATTCAGTGCGGGCAAGGTCATGCCGGCATGACGGCTAAAGTCATCGTCGAGTAATTCATTCGGATTAACGCATGTTCACGGGAAAAAGGAGCCGGATGGCTCCTTTTTTTGCAGAAGTGGACGTTATGCCGAGCGTCTCGACCGGGTCCGGGCGATTCCCTTGTCGGCCAAGTAACCGATGACAGCCCAGCTCAGAACGGTAAGCAGGTACATGAACCAGACGTTGACTTGATGAATATCTCCGAACACTTCAACGAACCAGATCGGCACGCTGAGCATGAACAGGAAGATGTTATGCGGATCGTAGCCGGTGGCGTTGAACAGGCAGAGCGCTACGCCGATCAGCGTGCATGCCAAGGTGACTCGATAGCGCACGAATGGTCTCCTTTCCGCGAGATGGGCTCCTTATCTAACCTATAGTATGCTTGTTCAGGGACAGGCTCATGCGAAGATCGCCTATTTGCTTTATAATTGGGTATATATCGTGCAGAAGGAGTTGACGGCTCGTGATCAAGCATATCGTATTGTTCAAGTTGAAAGACCGGAGCGCGGAGAGTGTGGCGCAAGCGGCCGCGATGCTGAAGAACCTGGAAGGCAAGGTGGAATCGCTGCTGTCCATCGAAGTCGGCACCGACGTGCTTCATTCGGAGCGTTCTTTCGATATCGCGCTTACGACGACATTCCGCGATCTGGACGGACTTGAAGCGTATCAGGTTCACCCGGAGCACAAGAAAGTAATCGCGTATATGAACGAAGCTAGAGAGACGTCCATCAGCGTTGATTACGAATATTGAAGGGAAGAGAGCTTGTGAATTCGACCGACTCGGGTGCAGGAGATCTGTACGAGATGATGACCTATCTGCTGGTCATTATCATCAGCGCCTTTATCATGGTCGTATGGCTGAAGCGTAAAGGCAAACGCAAACGCCGGGATGACGAGGGGTAAGCTATGTACTATGTGAATCGGGAAGGAATCGAGAACCGGCTGGCCTGCATTCCGGATCTGGCGGCTGCCCTTCAGGCGCTAGCGTCGGAATGGAAGGGAACGCTGCTGGAGGGGCTTGCGCAAGAGCGTGCGCTTCATCTGGCACTCGAGATCGTGACGGACGTCGGAAGCTTCCTGATCGACGGCTTCATGATGAGAGATGCCAGCAGTTATGAAGATATCATCGACGTCATTGCCGGAGAAGGCGTTCTTCCGGGGGCGCAGGCGGCTGTCTTCCGCGAGCTGGTGTCGCTGCGCAAGCCGCTCGTTCAAGATTATGACAGCTGGCCGCGCGGGACGCTGCAGCCGCTGACGCAGGAATTGCCGGATCTGCTAGGGCGATTCGCCGCGGACGTTCGAGCGTATTTGCGTCAAGAATTGGATCCATGGGAAGCGAGGTAGCCTTTAACAGGCTGCCTTGTTTTTTTCTTTTACACCCCGGCCGACATCCGGTACAATGAAGGAAATCAAGAGAGGCGCTGGCGGTATGGAACGCCTTGGAAGGAGGATGCTTCGATTGCCGCAAGTAGAAGGAACAACCCGCGACCGGCTTCTTCACCTGCTTCGAACCCGGGGCGATTGCAGCATCCTTGAACTGGCCAAGGCGCTGGACATAACCGAGATGGGCGTCCGCCGGCACATCCATTCGCTGGAGCGGGAAGGCTTCGTCCGATCCGCAGCGGTCCGCCAAGCGATGGGCAGGCCTTCTTACCGGTATTCGTTGACCGAGCAGGCAGATGATCTATTTCCGAAAAATTATCCGCACCTGGCCTTGGATCTATTGGCCGAGTTAGAGGAGCAGCCCGGGGGCGCCGAACTGGTCGGCAAGCTGTTCTCGGGCCGCCGCGTCAAGCTGGAAGCGCGTTACCGGGAACGAATGTCGAGCAAGACGCTGGAAGAACGGGTCGCTGAGCTTGCTTCCATCCAGAACGCCGGCGGATATATGGCGGATTGGGAGCGGGATGAGGACGGCGGCTTCAGGCTGCACGAGCGCAACTGCCCGATCGCCCAAGTGGCGAATCGTTACCGGCAAGCCTGCCATTGCGAACAAGAGCTGTTCAGCGAGCTGTTAGGCGCCGATGTGGTGCGCACGGAATGCCTGGCCGACAGCGGCATGCGCTGTACGTATGCGATCCGCCGGAAGCCTTCCGCCGTATCCGAATAAAGAATAATGGACTGATTGCACGCCTGCTGAGAGAGGCGTGTTTTTTGCTGTGTGCGCCTGCGCAGCCCAAGCATCCGGATTTTCTTGCCTGTCCGTTGTGTCAAGACGAGCCCAGAATTCTTATACTACATTAACCGCATGGGCGAATGTCCCGGTTGATCGAGATCGGATGAAGGGAGGCGCGTTCTGTGGCATGGGAAGTGACCGCTTATGTGCTCTCGGCGCTTGGGCTTATCGCGATCGTAGCAATTGCAGCCGCCGCCGTCGCTGTTCGCCGCTTGCTGAACAAGTGGAGCCATTCGCTTGAACGGCTGGAGCAGGAAGCAGAAGCGACGCTGCAGCAGTGGCGGCGGCTTGGCAAGGAAGCATCCGAGACAGCGGAGCAATGCCGAAGGAGCCTTAGCGGCTTCGAGTCGCTCGCGGAAGGGGGGCGGGCGATCGGAGAAGCCGCGCAGACAGCTGCATACGCAGCGGCAAGCACCGTCGTTGAGTGGACCGAACGGTTATCCGACAGGCTGTCCGAGACGGCGGATCGCCAGACGCGCCGTCTCGGGGAGGCGATGGACTGGATGGAAGTGGGCTTCTCCCTATGGGAGACGCTTCGCCGCGCAGCCAGCACGACGCATCCGGCTTCTCGCCAACCGGAAGAGCCGGCGGAAGAGAACCGGTAAGCGTCCGAACGTTAGCAGACAGAGAAGAATCGGCCCGACGGCAAGCCAAGATCAACTGGGCTGCGCGGGAGGCAACGTTCGGACAGTCCGAACCGAGAGGAGAGTTCTGGTAATATGGCAGAGAAGAAAGTGGTTAAATCATTCCTCTACGGGGCGCTGGCAGGCGCCGTCACTGGCGCGGTCACTGCCCTGTTGTTCGCTCCTAAGAAGGGAAGCGAGCTGCGCAAGGACATCAAGGATACGGCGCAGACTGTCGGAGAGAAAACGGTCGAAATCTCGCGCATGGCAGGCAGCACAGCGCAAAATATCGTCAAACGCTCGGGCGACTGGGCATCCGAGATCCGCAGCAAATTGAGCCGCAAAGAGAAGGAAGAGACCGAAGCGGAAGCTGCCTCCGAGGAATCGGCCGCTCAATAATTCGAGCAGGAAATTCGTTGCCAAGAAGCCGCTCTCTCCCGCGGGGCGGCTTCTTGGCGTGCCTTGAACATCGTTAGAATATAGGCTAAGATGTAGGTACTTTTCGCGATAAAGTCTCATAATTTATCATGTTCCGACATCACCTACATGAAGAAAGCGGTGTTCCCGTGAATCACTCGATCGCACTCCTGGACTCTGGCGTAGGCGGCCTGACTGTCGTCAAAGAAGTGATGCGCCAGCTGCCCCGGGAGCAGGTATTATATTTCGGCGACACCGCGCGCACGCCATACGGGCCTCGTCCCGCTGAAGAAGTCATTCGATTTACGAGAGAGATTGTAGATTTCCTGTCTCAATACCAACCTAAGATGATCGTTATCGCCTGCAATACCGCTACAGCCGTCGCGCTGGAGGATATTCGGAGCCGTGTCAGCATTCCCGTCGTCGGCGTCATTAATCCCGGGGCGCGAGCGGCGATCGGCCGGACGAAGACCGGCCATGTCGGCGTTATCGGCACCATCGGAACGATCAAGAGCGGCGCTTATGAGCAGGCGCTGCGACGGCTGTCGCCGCGCGTGGAAGTCGTGAGCAAGGCTTGTCCGCCTTTCGTTCCGCTCGTTGAGGCGGGCAACTTCCATTCGGAGGAGACGCGCCGGACAGTATTTGGCTGTTTGGAGCCGCTTAAGCAATATCCGCTTGACTGCTTGATCCTTGGCTGTACGCATTATCCTTTCCTAATCGACACGATCTCCGAAGTGATGGGGCCGAACGTCGCGCTGCTTAATTCTGCAGAGGAGACAGCCCGAGAGGTCAGTACGATTCTGCATGAGAACAATCTGCTCGCGCACAACGATGAGGCTCCGGCGCACCAGTTCTTCTGCAGTGGGGATTCGAAGAAATTCCAAGAGATCGCCCAAGATTGGCTTGGAATCCCAATTTGCGTGAAGCCCGTTGGGTGGCACGTGCCGCATATAGGCGCTTGATATGGCGGCCGGCTGTCCGCTCGAGGCTATAGCTTGTCCTTTCGGATGAAGTCTGAGGCTGTGCTGTTCGTAATGTCATAGATTGTTCCTTGATCATGCCGCTCTTGCCGGTTCATTGAACCGGAAGAGTGGCATTTTGCCGTTAATTCTCACATATACCGAGAAGAACCGGATGGAAGGGGAGGAATGCTAGTGACCACGGTGACGTATATCGTGCGGCCGGGGGACACGCCGCGCCGTATCGCTTCGCAGTTCGGCATATCCTATGGCTCTCTGATCGCCGCCAACCCCCAATGGACGGACGGCGAGCCGCTGATTCCCGGGGAGATGGCGCTTGTCCCGGTCCGGATGCCCAGGCGGTACTTCGTTCAGCCGGATGAGACGTGGGCGCAGGTCGCTGCCAAAGCGGGCTGCTCCGAAGCCCGTCTGCGCGAGCTTAATCGCGCGGTCATGGGGGAGGAGCCAGAAGAAGGGCAATGGATTGAATTACCGGCTGCCGGCTCGAACCGCATTGTCCGCGCGGATGCGGAATACGGTTCAGCGCAGCTTAGCCGGGATATCGAGCGGCTCAAGCGGGAATATTCGTTCCTGACCACCGAGGTGATTGGCCGTAGCGTGATGGGCAAGCCAATTCAGGCCATTCGCATCGGCGAAGGCGCTCTGAGGCTGCACGCGAACGGAGCCGTTCATGCGAACGAATGGGTGACGTCGCTCGCGCTGATGCGGTTACTCGAGGATTACGCGAAGGCGTGCAAGCGGCATGGCACGATCGCTGGGCGGTCGTCGTCCGATCTCTACCGGCGATGTACGCTGTGGCTGGTGCCGATGGTTAACCCGGACGGGGTCGATCTCACGCTGGAGCCGCTCGATAGCGGCCACCCCTACTATAAAGAGCTGCTCAAGTGGAACCATGGCTCAGTCCGGTTCCATCGCTGGAAAGCGAACATACGCGGCGTCGATCTGAACGATCAATTTCCCGCTCATTGGGAGGAAGAGAAGCGGCGCCGAGGACTGAATGGCCCGGCTCCCCGAGACTATTCGGGACCGTCGCCGCTCTCCGAACCGGAAGCGAGGGCGTTGGCTGAATTCGCGGCGGAGAAGGATTTCCACGCGGTGCTGTCCTTCCATACGCAGGGCGAAGAGATCTATTGGAATTACCGCGGACTGGAGCCGCCGTCGTCGAAGGCTCTGGCCGAGGCGCTGGGCCGGGCTTCCGGCTATCGCCCAGTGCGGCTGGAAGGGAGCGACGCGGGATTCAAGGATTGGTTCATCGCGCAGTATCGCCGGCCCGGATTCACGGTTGAAGCGGGCTGGGGGCATAATCCGCTGCCGCTGGATGTATTCCCGGATCTCTATCCGGAGACGGCCGCGCTGCTCGTCGAAGCGATGGCATGGGAGGCTGCGGATGCTCCATAAGCTTACGGGAGCGGCTGGGCGCGAACGGTTTTCATCTAACCGGCCGGAGCCCGGTTACAGAGGACAGCGAGCAATTCCGCGGCGAGGGTATGACGATGCTCTACGGGGTACACTGGGTAGAGCGGCTAGGCCATTTCTGTAACGTATTCATCAGCAGCGAAGGAGGAGCGTGTCATGGCGCAACGCTCTAAGGCATCCTGGTACCGTTTATGGTCGCGGCTGCCGTCTCGGGTGTGGCGCATTCTGCGCTCCTCCGAGGTATCCGTCACGGACAAGCTGTGGTTCATCGCTCCGGTCGCGCTCTATTGGGTGCTTCCGGACTTCATGCCCTTCATTCCCATCGACGATATCGCCGTGACGCTCGGCGTCGCCGGCTGGTTCGCGGGGCGGATGGAGCGCAAGTACGGCCTGCAGCCCCCGGAGTAGCGCAGACTGCTTTATATGGATCTCTGGTCGCCGATGATGCCAATCAAATCCGAACTGCCCTTTCTGTCTCGTCATGGCGGTCTTGCGCGGATGGCGGCGTTTCTTTACAATAGAACGAGAACGTCCCCAAGCTGAACGCGATGTGACCGACCGACTATAGGACAGGAGCGATTGCTATTATGAAATGCAAAATTACCCGCAACGCGGCTAAAATTCTGCGCGTCGAATTGGACAAGCCTGAGAATGCCGAACTGAAGCTTCGCGCATTCGTTACGCATAGCCACGGCGATCATGCCCACTACGGGCTCGACCTGGATACACAGAAGGAAGACGATGTCCTCGTATCCACCGACAAGGGCATCGATGTGCTGCTCAAATCGGGAGAGGATATGCTGGACGGCATCATCATCGATTACCTGTACCTCCCGCAGGAAGGCTTCGTCATCACCAATCCGTCCAAAGGCAACCATGGCGAGCATTGAGGAATCCTCTACAGTGTCTGTAACGCCGGCAAGATCCGCGAATGACATTCGCATCTGCGACAAGTGCCGCCACATTCGAGTCAAATCGATGCTGGGCAAGCTGCAGAAGGCAGCTCCCGAGGCGGAGATCAAGGTCGGATGCAAGTCCTACTGCGGACCTTGCCGCAAGTACGCCTTCGTGTTCGTCAACGGACGCTACGTAACGGCGCCGACCGAGGATGAAGCGGTGGAGAAGGCGAGCAAGTATGTCAAGTGATCGTCGAAGATGACTCTCACATTGGAACGAAGAGAGCCCCGGCAGCGCATCTAAGCGCGGCCGGGGCTTCTTGTACGAACGGGAACCGAATCTTACTCCTGCTCCTCTTCCTTTATCAAATCCGGAATCAGATCATGCTGCACCACCAGGTCGGATATCTCCAGCTCTTCCTGAGCCGCTTCCGCACCCGGCTTGCATGAAGCCATGTCGGTCTTACTGCCGTCCGGCAGCAAATAACAGGTGCCGTTATCGATGACGCCGTCGCTGGAAGGCACGTAATAGGTCTGCCCGTCGGTATAGCCGCCATTGCGGAAGACGACGGGGCTTTGAGCTTCCGATACCATGCTGACGCCCATCAGTTTGTTGTCAGAGACCGGTATGCCGAGCAGCTGCAGAATCGTCAGCGCCGTATCGATCTGTCCGACCGACTTCTCGTTCACGCCGGCGTTCTCATCGTTCGGGAAGTGGATGAAGTAAGGCACTTGGCGCACGATTCGATCCTTCTCCAGGTCCGTCAGGCTGCGGCCGTAGAACTGCTCGTAGGTCTTCATATCATAGAGCGAATTGTCATGGTCGCCATAGAACATCAGAATCGTGTCTTCCCATAGGCCCGCATCCTTCAATTCCTGGACAAGCTCCCCGACTGCCGCATCGACATAGTGCGCCGCAGCTAGGTAGTTGCCGAACGTCGTGCCCGAGAACGAGCCCGAATCGAAGTTCGTGACAGACTTCGGCAAGTCATACGGATGATGGCTTGAGATAGTGATGGCCATCGCGTAGAACGGCGAGTTGCCGCGTTCCGCAATTTGATCGACCGTCTGGCGGAAGAACGATTTGTCGCTGAGCGACCAGCCCAGCGGTTCATCCACTTCATAATCCTTGATCGTGTAAAATTTGTCGTACTCCATATTATGGTACATATTCGTCCGATTCCAGAAGCTGCCGTCATACGCATGATGAACGGTCGTATCATAGACTTGCTCCTTCAGGATGGACGGAAGGCAATTATATTCGTGGTCAGCGAATTGGACGAACACCGAGCCCGACGGCATCGGATGCAGCGAGCAGCTGGTCAGGAAGTCGGCGTCTGACGTCCGCCCCTGCGAAGTCATGTGATAGAAGTTCGGAAAATACATGCTCTGCCCGATCAGCTGGTTCAAGTTCGGCGTGATCTCTTGGCCGTTCCACGTCTGTCCGAGGACGAACGTCTGGAACGCCTCCGCCTGAATAACCAGCACGTTCTTGCCCTTATAGGCGCCGAACAACGGCTCTTCCTCCGCCTGCTTCTGCAGAACGGCGCGGTCGGTGAACCATTCCGCTGCCTGCTGCAGCTGCTCCTCCGTAACGCCGCCTCCTAGCCAATGCTGCTTGGCGTAACGGTAGGTATCATAGCCATGGAAGCCGAACAAGCCGGTGACATTGTAGATCGGGATATTCCACCAATTGCCGACGAACAGGCCGCTGGCCCAGCCATTCTTCTGGACGTTCACCGGAACGGCAATCATGTAGAAGCCTCCGAAGAACAGCGCAATCCCGAGCACCACGCGAACCCAATACGACCTGCGGAACGGACGGGGCAACACGCCGCCGTTCAGCCGCCTCACGCGCGAGCCGCGCAGCCGGATGCAAGTCCACACCGCGAGGGCAACGGCGACGGGTACGTCGATGAAGAGAAGCCAATCGCGCGGATGGATGAACGTCCAGATGCTGCCCTCGACTTCGCCAACCTGGCCGGCTTGAAGCAGCACCGGGACAGAGATGAAGTCCTTGAACGCGCGGAAGTAGATGAGATCGGCGAAGATAATGATGGTACAGAGTAGGTGGATTGCCGCGAGCGCAATCGCCCTTGATCTGCGGCCGAGCCAAACGGTCCAGAACGTGGCCAGTACCATCGCGCCAAGGTTGACCGTCCACTTCCAATGGTTCATGCCGCCGACGTTCAATTGGCCATCCAGCCAATTTAATTTGTAGAGCATAGAGGCGATGAGGAGCATGGCTCCCCAATAAGGCCAGCAACGCAGGCCTGCGAGCGACAGCTTTGCGCTTCGCCGCGCCGCGGATTGCAGCGGGGTTAACATCGTGAATCACTTCCATTTGTAATCGAATTGTAAACAAAATTTAGTATAACGCTAACAAAAGGGTGATTCAACGAAGGCAAGCCTATTGGAAGTTTTTCGCTTGAGGGGAATCGGCTACAATGGAGAGAAGAGGAGCACGCGTCTGGACGCGGCGTGAGAAGAGGAGAGATCGAGTTGAACGAGAACCATGTGAATCCGGAAGCTTATTTGGACGGACTGTTCGAGCCTGATGCGGAGTGGGAGCGGGTGACCCGCACCATCCGCGAGCGGGGGATGCCGGAGATCTCGGTTGCCCCCGGTTATGGAAGGCTGCTAACGATGCTGGTTGCCGCGTCAGGCGCGCGCAGCCTGCTGGAGATCGGCGCCCTTGCCGGCTACAGCGGCATCTGCCTTGCGCGCGGTCTGCCTGCTGACGACGGCCTGCTTACCTCGCTGGAGCTGAAGCCGGAGTATGCCGAGCTCGCGTCCGCCAATCTGGCGGCGGCCGGCTATGGCGACCGCTCGGAGATGCTCGTCGGCACGGCTGCAGACAGCCTGTCCAAGCTGGAGGCGGAGGGGAGAAGATTTGATTTCTTCTTCATCGATGCGGATAAGGAGAACTACCCGGTCTACCTCGAATTCGCGATCCGGCTGGCCAACCCCGGCGCGCTCATCGCCGCGGACAACACGCTGCTGCGGGGACGCACGCTGAACCCCGACAAGCAAGGGCCGGCCGTTCAGGCGGTGCGCCTCTTCAACCAGACGATCGCGACCGACCCGCGCTTGATCGGCACCCACCTGCCGTCGTACGACGGCTTAG
>NZ_JACJVN010000079.1 GCF_014212015.1 Cohnella lubricantis
CTCTCTTTGGAGTCACTTCGCAAAGCAACCTCCCGGTAGGTCTGCCATTCGGCAGACCATCGGGAGGTTGCTTAACATGCTCGGCGCCTGCCAGGGTGCCATCGGCGCCCTCGCGGCATCCGGCTAATTACCGCAGAACAGCAATCGCGGCAGCGGGCGCGCCGCAGCGCTGGCAGGCAGCCCCCGCTAGCGCGTCCGCGAACGCGTCAAGAGCTGCCTCTCCGCGCCTACATGCCCGCCTTCAGCTCGAGCAGTGCATCGCGCAGCTCGGCGGCGCGCTCGAACTGGAGGTTCTTCGCCGCGTCCTTCATCTCCGCTTCCAGCCGCTGAATCAAAGACTGGCGCTCCTTCTTCGACATCTTGTCGATGGCCTCGGCGCCTGTGAGATAAGAGCTCTTCTGCTCCGCCACCTTCGTCGCCTCGATGACGTCGCGCACCTTCTTGCGGATCGTCTGCGGCGTAATGCCGTGCTTCTCGTTGTACGCCGTCTGGATCGTGCGCCTACGCTCCGTCTCGCCGATCGCCTTCATCATCGAATCCGTCATCTTGTCGCCGTACATGATAACGCGGCCTTCGGAGTTCCGCGCCGCGCGGCCGATCGTCTGGATGAGCGACCGTTCCGCGCGCAGGAACCCTTCCTTGTCGGCGTCCAGTATCGCCACCAAAGACACCTCCGGCAAGTCCAACCCTTCCCGCAGCAGGTTGATGCCGACGAGCACGTCGAACGTGCCGAGACGCAGGTCGCGCAGAATCGCCATCCGCTCGAGCGTCTTCACGTCGGAGTGGAGGTAGTTGACCTTGATGCCGACCTCCTTCAGGTAGTCGGTCAGGTCCTCCGCCATCTTCTTCGTTAACGTCGTTACGAGCACGCGCTCGTCCTTGGCGATCCGGTTCCGGATCTCGCCGAGCAGGTCGTCGATCTGCCCCTTCGTCGGACGCACCTCGATGATCGGATCGACCAGCCCTGTCGGCCGGATGATCTGCTCGACCATCGTCGGGCAATGCTCCAGCTCATAAGGGCCCGGCGTCGCCGAGACGTAGATCAATTGATTCGCCTTCTGCTCAAACTCCTCGAACCTCAGCGGCCGGTTATCCTTCGCGGACGGCAGCCGGAAGCCGTGGTCGACGAGCACCGTCTTGCGCGCCTGGTCCCCGTTGTACATCGCCCGGATCTGCGGCAGCGTCACGTGCGACTCGTCGATCACAATCAAGAAGTCCTTCGGGAAGAAGTCCAGCAGCGTATAAGGCGTGGCGCCCCGCTCGCGGAACGTCAGCGGGCCCGAGTAGTTCTCGATGCCGGAGCAGAAGCCCATCTCCGCCATCATCTCGAGATCGTACCGCGTCCGCTGCTCCAGCCGCTGCGCCTCCAGCAGCTTGCCGGCTTCGCGCAGCTCGGCCAGCCGCTCCTCCAGCTCCCGCTCGATGTTTACGATCGCTACCTTCATCTTCTCCTCGGCGGTCACGAAGTGAGACGCCGGGAAGATCGCGACGTGCTCGCGCTCGCCGACGATCTCGCCCGTCAGCGTGTCGATCTCGCAGATGCGTTCGATCTCGTCGCCGAACAGCTCCACCCGGATCGCGCGGTCCCCATGCGAAGCCGGGAAGATCTCCACCACGTCGCCCCGCACCCGGAACGTGCCGCGGACGAAGTTCAAGTCATTGCGCTGGTACTGAATGTCCACCAGCTTGTGCAGAATGGCGTTGCGCGGCTTCTCCATGCCGACCCGCAGGCTGAGCCGCAGATCGCGGTACTCCTCCGGCGAACCCAAGCCGTAGATGCACGAGACGCTCGCCACGATGATGACGTCCCGCCGCTCGAACAGCGCCGACGTCGCGGAGTGGCGCAGCTTGTCGATCTCCTCGTTGATGCTCGAATCCTTCTCGATGTACGTATCCGTCGAAGGAATATACGCCTCCGGCTGATAATAATCGTAGTAGCTGACGAAGTACTCGACCGCATGGTTCGGGAAGAACTCCTTGAACTCGCTGCATAGCTGAGCCGCCAGCGTCTTGTTGTGCGCGATCACGAGCGTCGGCCGGTTCGCCTTAGCGATCGTGTGCGCGATCGTGAACGTCTTGCCCGTTCCGGTCGCCCCGAGCAAGGTCTGATGCTTCATGCCGGCTTCCAGTCCCTCGGTCAGCTGCCGGATCGCTTCCGGCTGATCGCCCTGGGGCGTGTAATCCGAGACGACCTGAAAGTTCGCCGGTTCGTACGCGATAGGCGTATCCGCCATCGTTCGCCACCTCCATTTTCACAAGTAATCATCTATATCCAGACCGTCCGAAAAATCAGAATATACGTTCCCATCCATTATAACGGGTATATCGTCCATATTCAATGTCCTGTATAATAAAGGCAATTAACATACGCAGATTACGCCGGGAGGTTGACGAATGGGACTGTTTGATTTCTTAAAAGGCCAATTTATCGAGGTCATCGAATGGCTGGACGACAGCGGCTCGATGGTGCATCGGTTCCCCGCTTACGACAATGCGATCAAGATGGGCGCCAAGCTGGTCGTCCGCGAATCGCAAGCGGCTATATTCGTTAATGAAGGCCAGATCGCCGATGTTTTCGGCCCGGGCACTTATACGCTCAGCACGCAGAACATGCCGGTAATGACGGCACTCCGATCGTGGAAGCACGGGTTCAACTCCCCTTTCAAAGCGGATGTCTTCTTCGTCAGCATGGCCAACTTCACGAACCTGAAGTGGGGCACGACGAACCCGATCATTATGCGGGACGCCGAGTTCGGGGTCGTTCGGCTTCGCGGCTTCGGCACCTATTCGCTCCGCGTGAAGGATCCGGCCGTGTTCCTGCGGGCGCTGATCGGGACGCAGAGCGGCTTCACGACGGATCAGATCGCCGGCTTCTTCAAGTCGATGCTCGTCACGGGCATTACGGACTTGTTGGGCGAATCCAACATCCCGGTCACCTATCTGGCCGCGTCCTACGAGGAACTGAGCGAGAAGGCGATGGAGCGCGTGCAGCCGGGCTTCGAGGGGATGGGACTTGAGCTGACGCTGCTGCTGATCGAGAATTTGTCCCTCCCCGAAGAGGTGGAGAAGGCGATCGACCGGCGTTCCGCGATGGGGGCGGTCGGCAACCTGGAGCAATATATGAAGTTCCAGACGGCGGAAGCCATCCGCGAGGCGGCGAACCATCCGGACGGCGGCGCGGCCGGGACCGGGGCGGGACTTGGCGCGGGCATGGCGATGGCGCAGATGATCGGGCAGATGATGAATCGTCCGGTCGAAAATAATGCCGCCGCGCCAGCCGGCAATGCGCCGCCGGCTCCGGCGACGGGAGGCGGAGGCGCGATCAGCCGTACGGACGATGCGAGGGTTGGCGCAGGCGCGGACGGCAGCGCGAACAGCGGTGCGGACAGCGGCGCGAACGACGCGGCCCGGCCGCCGAAGCGGTTCTGCTCCGAATGCGGCGAGAAGCTGTTCGACGGCGCTAAATTCTGCTCTTATTGCGGCACGAAGGCATAGGGAGGGATGGCGATGGACGCGCAGACGCAGGCGGCGCCGATCTCCTTCCCTTGCTCGGGCTGCGGAGGCGCGATGGCGTTCGATTCCGAGAGCCAGACGCTGAAGTGCCCGTATTGCGGCGGCGAGCATCCGATTCCGGAATCGGACGTGCGGCCGATCGAGCATGAATACGATGCGGAGGATGACGAAGAGAGTCCCGAAGCGACGGACTGGGGAGTGGCGCAGCAGACGATTCATTGCGAGAGCTGCGGCGGCGAGACGATCATTCCGGCGCTGCAAACGGCGGGAGCCTGCGTGTTCTGCGGCTCTCCGAAGGTGCTGAGCCAAGGGGATAAGGCCAGTATGCGGCCGGAGACGATGATCCCTTTTCAAGTGTCGATGGAAGAAGCCGTCGCCTCGTTCCGCGCGTGGAAGAAAAAGCGCTGGTTCGTGCCGAACGCCTTCAAGAAGGGAAGCGTCAAATCCAAGCTGACCGGCATCTATATCCCCTTCTGGACGTACGACGCGGACACCGCCTCCTCCTACTCGGCCGAGCGTGGCGATTACCACTACCGGACCGTCACGCGCACGAGAACCGTCAATGGGAAAACGGAGACGTACACCGCAACCGAACGGTATACGGTGTGGCACCGCGTCAGCGGCGACTACGGCCGCTCGTTCGACGACATTCTCATTCCCGCTTCCGGCCAATATGAGACGAAGCTGCTCGAGAAGCTCGGCAACTTCGATCTGGCAGAGCTGACGGGCTACAAGCCCGAATATTTGAGCGGATTCATCGCCGAGCGTTACTCGATCGACCGCAGGCAAGGGTGGGAGCTCGCGGAGGAGCAGATCGACGCCGCGCTGCGCGAAGAGATCGAGGGCGAGATCGGCGGAGACGAGATTCGCGGGCTTCGTATTCGAACAGGCATTTTCAACCGCACTTATAAACATGTACTGCTGCCGGTGTGGAACGCCAACTACTCGTACCGCAGCAAGACTTACCGCTATATGGTGAACGGCCAGACAGGCCTCGTGGCCGGACATGCGCCGCGCAGCGCGGTCAAAATCACGTTCTTCGTCCTTGTCCTGCTGGCGGCGGCGGCGGCTGCCCTTTATCTATACGTACAATACGGCTAGTGATGCGGCGGCCGTTCGGCTGCGAATGGAACTGCTCCTCGCGGCTAGCCGATGAGCTTTAACCCGACAGCCGAGCAGACGACCAGCGCCAGGCAGAGAAGCCGCAGCCCATGGCGCGATTCGCCGTAGAACAGCATGCCGATGACCGTCGCGCCAACCGTGCCGATTCCCGTCCAGATGGCATAAGCCGTCCCCATCGAGATGGACTGCATCGCAATCGTCAATAACGAGAAGCTGATCACGAACCCGCAAGCCAATACGGCGAAGCCCGCCGCGCGCTTGCGGGTATTCATCATGTTCAGGCCGAAGACGCCGATGACCTCGCCCAATCCTGCCAGCACCAAACAGATCCACGCCATCAGCGATCACCTTCTTTCCCGGCTTCGGAGTCATGTCCCGTCGTCAGCTTCAAGCCGGCGATGCCGATGATCATCACGGCGATCAGCGCCAGCTTGGCGCCATTCAGCTCCACACCGAAGAAGACCGATTCCCCGATCACCGTCCCTGCAGCGCCGATGCCGGTAAACACCGCATAGGTCGTGCCTACCGGAAGCACCCTGCTCACCGTAATCATCACCCAGAAGCTGAAGGCGATTGTTGCCAACGTCAGCAGCCACGTCCACCAGCTGTTCGCATGCTTCAAGCCCGCTACCCAGCCGATCTCGCTTAATCCCGCCACAACGAGCAGCAACCAATATCGATTCATGATGCAGACCCCCTCTGTCCCATTGTTGTCCTGCCCAGCAAGACATAGACGGATAGAAAAACCCGGAAGCATCTCAAGCCAGCCGCCGCAACATGGTCGTTGCGTTCGCCGCCTGCGATACTCCCGGGCTTTTGTCCCTCCGTGTACGCCGAACTCGCGGATCGGCGCGTTCCCTCTCGGACCAGGCCGCACCAGCCGCTTCCGTTCCGGAAGCCGATGCGCGGAACCCTAGGGAACCCTTCGCTTCATTGCGTTCTATCCTAGCAATACCTCTAGCATTCGTCAACTGCCTATCTTCTCGCCTTGCGCGGCGGAAGCGCGTCCGGATCGCTCGATCCGTCGCCGCCCGGTTGCGCAGGGGCGGCTGCGGCTTGCGCAGCGCCGCCGTTCGCTCCGGCGGCAGACACCTCGCCGGACGCCGTGCCTTCCGGCGCCGCCATCGCTGGCGCGGCGCCCCCGTCTCCGGCAGGCGGCTCCTGCGCTTCGCCTGCCGCCAGCTCGCGCGCCGCCCCCGCCGCTTCGGCCTCGGCTTCGGCAGCGC
>NZ_JACJVN010000080.1 GCF_014212015.1 Cohnella lubricantis
CGGCCGCATCGCTGCGGCGCCCGCGCTTGCCGCGCCGCCCGCCGCCGCCTGCGGCGCCAAAGCCGCCGCGGCCCTCAAGCCACTTGACCGGCCCGGCTCCGCGCGGGCGCATGTCCACCATCTCGAAGTCGATGGCGTATTCCGCCATATTGACGCGCGCTACGCGGATGCGAACCTCGTCGCCGATCCGGTACACCTTCGACGTCCGTTCGCCGATGAGCGCCATATGCAGCTCGTGGAAATGGTAGTAGTCGTCCGACATATCGCTAAGCCGGATCAGCCCTTCCACCGTATTGTCCAATTCCACGAACATGCCGAAGCCCGTCACGCCGCTGATGATGCCGTCGAATTCCTCGCCGATCTTATCGAGCATGAACTCAGCCTTCTTCAGCTTCGTCGTGTCCCGCTCCGCGTCAACGGCGATGCGTTCGCGCTCCGATGACTGCTGGGCGATGTCCGGCATGCGCGCGCCCAGCGCTTCCATCCGCGCCTCCGGCAGCATGCCGCCGTTCTCCAGCACCTCCCGAATGACCCGGTGAATGACCAAGTCCGGGTAGCGGCGAATCGGCGACGTGAAGTGCGTGTAGAATTCCGCAGCCAAGCCGAAGTGGCCCAGGCTCTGCGAATCGTACTTCGCCTGCTTCATCGAGCGCAGCATCATCGTGCTGAGCACAGTCTCTTCCTTCGTGTCCTTGATCTCCTCGAGAAGCGTCTGCAGCGCCTGCGGATGCACCGAGTTGCCTTTGCCCTTGATCGCATACCCGAAGTTCGCCGCGAACTGCATGAACGTCATCAGCTTCTCGCTGCTCGGCTCCTCGTGAATCCGATACACGAACGGCACCTTCAGCCAGTGGAAGTGCTCTGCCACCGTCTCGTTCGCCGCCAGCATGAACTCCTCGATGATCTGCTCCGCGATGGACCGCTCCCGCTTCACAATATCGACCGGCTTGCCCTCGCTGTCCACGATGACCTTCGACTCCTGGAAGTCGAAGTCGATCGCGCCGCGGCGCATTCGCATGCTGCGAAGCCCCATCGCCAGATCGCGCATCTGCTGGAACGTCTCCACGAGCGGCGCATAGCGTTCCATCAGCTCGGGATCCTCTTCCGTGAGGATCTTCCGGACATTCGTGTAGGTCATTCGTTCCGTCGTCTTAATGACGCTGGTGAAAATGTCATAGCGAACCCGCCGCATCGACTGCGGTTCGAACTCCATCTCGCACGACAGCGTCAGCCGGTCCACCTGCGGATTCAGCGAGCAGATGCCGTTTGACAGCCGGTGCGGCAGCATCGGAATGACGCGGTCGACCAGATACACGCTGCAGCCGCGGTTGTAGGCTTCTTGGTCCAGCTGCGACTTCTCGCGCACGTAATACCCGACGTCCGCGATATGCACGCCCAAGAGGTAGTTGCCGTTCGGCAGCCGCTCCACGTTCACCGCGTCGTCCAGATCCTTCGCATCCTCGCCGTCGATCGTCACGATCGTCTTGCCCCGCAGATCTCGGCGGCCTTGGGCGGCGATCTCTTCCTCCGAGATCGAATCCGGCGCCGCTTCGGCTTCCGCCATCACTTCTTCGGGGAAGCTCTCCGGCAAGCCGTGCTTGCGGATAATGCTCAAGATGTCGACGCCGGGATCGTCTTTATGACCGAGAATCTCAATGATTTCGCCTTCGGCCGCCGAGCGGCCTTCCGGATAATGAATAATGCTCGCGACGACCTTCTGGCCGCTCACCGCTCCGAGGAAGTTCTCGCGCCGAATGAACAGATCCTTGTTGATTCGCTTGTCGTCCGGGATCACGAAGCCGTAGCTCTCGTGATTCTCGAACTGCCCGACGATCTGCGTCACCGCACGCTTCACGATGCGCACGATCTCGCCTTCCAGCTTGCCGCTCTCGCTCTTCGACGTGACGCGCCCGAGGACGATGTCCCCGTTCATGGCGCTCTTCAGGTCGTTCGCGTGAATGTACAAGTCCGGATGGTCCGGCTCGTCCGGGATGAGGAAAGCAAATCCCTTCGGATGCGCCTGCAGCCGGCCTCTCAGCAGATTCATCCGCTCCGGCACGCCGTAGCGCTCCGTGCGGGTTCGCATGATTTTCCCCTCTTGTTCCAGCTCCGTCAGAAGCTTCAGGAAGTCTTTAAATTCAACGGCACCTTCGATGCCGAAGTGCTTCTCCAGCTCTTGGTACGTCATCGGCTTGTACGCGTTCTCGCGCATGAAGCCCAGCAGCTCCTGCTCCGTACACAATGCCACCCGCATCACCTCAATCCTGCTTCTAGTATATACGCTTTTGCTGCGCGGCAACCGGGATACCCGTCATGGCCGGTTAGGGAACAATTGCCTATGCACATGAAAAATTATCCAATCAGTTGACGTAAAAAAAGCGGGAAGCCGCCGCCTCCCGCTCTCGGTATTCGCTTATTAAGATTTAACGACCCATGCGACCACGAGCGCCAGTACGAAGAACCCGACAGCCAATGCGATCGTCATGCGCTGCAGGAACAGGTCCATGCCGCGAGCTTTCTGCTTGCCGAACAAGTGCTCAGCGCCGCCGGAGATGGCACCCGACAGACCCGCGCTCTTGCCGCGCTGCAACAGGACAACGCCGATCAGACCGAGCGAGAAAATAATCAGCAAAATTTTCAAAGCGATTTCCATTGCTTCCACCCCCCACAATAAACCGCGAAACCTGCAAGAACAGTATTCCTATTGTACCATACCCGCCAATGGGTGACAACCTCTTACAATTCTGTTCCAGGCAAGCGATATCGCTCGGCTAGAACGGCCAATTGCCGGCGAATCTCGGCTGCGAGCTCGGGCGGACTTTCCAGCGAGGCTTCTTCGCCAAGGCCGATGAAGAATTTGGCATAGAACGGGATGTCCCGCTTCGGCCAGCGGCCCTCCAGCCGGCCGGTCCCGTCCGGCCGCATATGCAAGCTGGAAGCGAGCCAGATCTCGCCTTCGCAGCGCTGCACGCCTTCTCGCGTCAGCTCTGCCCGGATGAAGAAGGTGTCGTCACCCGCTTCCTCCGCATCGGCCTGCGCGAAGGAGCGCCAGTTGCCGAGGTGGACGATCCGATCCGCCGCCAGCGGCTCGGCCGCACCGCCTGTCTCGACCGCGCTCGCCTCCAGAACTCGGTCGCAGCGGAACACGCGGTAATCCTCGCGGCTGAAGCAGTAGGCAGGGCAGTACCACAGCCCGCCGTTCGCATAGATGCCGACCGGCCGAATCTGACGGCAGGTGCGCTCGCGGCCGATTCGTATTCGATGGCCAGCGTCTTCCCATAGATCGCCGCGTCCAGCAGCACGGGAAGGAGCGGCGCTTCCCGCTTCCAAGGCGGCGTGATGAAGTCGACCCGATCCTTCATCGAATCGATCCGGTCGCGCAGGTCTCCCGGCAGGTGCAGGTAGAACTTGTTCAGCGCCGAGGACGATTCCGTCTCGAACGGGAGCGACACGTAGTGCCGCAGCGCGTGCACCGCGAAGAACATCGCCACCGCCTCTTCCTCGGTGAAGGCGATCGGCGGCAGCACCCGCTCGCGCACGACTTGGTAGCCGCCGTGCGGGCCCGGCTCCGCGTAGAGCGGCACGCCAAGCTCGCTTAGCTCCTGCAGATCGCGCATGATCGTCCGCGCCGAGACGCCGAACTCGTCCGCCAGCTCGCGCACCTTGAACCGCCGCTTGCGATTGACGGTCAGCATAAGCTCCATCAGGCGCTTTGATTTGGACATCACGTTCCTTCAACCTCATTTCCGAATCTATGACAAGAGTTGTCACCAATATGCGCTACAGTCAGAGCATAAGACATCGAATGGAGGATATCAATTGTTATGGCAACCTTTCGACTGACTGCCGTGTTCTTCCTCATTATGTTCGTGATCGGAACGGATACGTTCCTGATCTCGCCGCTGATCCCGACGCTTCAGAACGAGCTGAACGTACCGACCGGGAGCGCCGGCTGGATGATCGGCGCGTATACGCTCGGCTCGACAGTGCTTGCGCTCGTCTCCGGGCCGCTGTCCGACGGCATGAACCGCAAGCGCGTGCTGATCGCCGGATTAACTTGCTTCGCCATCTCGACTGCCCTGTGCGGTATCGCGACCGACTTCTGGACGATGTGCCTGTTCCGCTTGCTGGCCGGGATCAGCGCCGCGTTCACGACGCCGCAGGTGTGGGCCGGCGTGCCGACGCTGTTCCCGCCGGCGAAGATTCCGCGCATGATGGGTGTTATCTTCGCCGGACTCGCGGCTTCTCAGGCGCTCGGCGTACCGATCGGCAGCTTGCTGGCGACCGTGCATTGGTCCTTCCCCTTCTTCGCCATCGGCTTCATCTCGCTGCTTCTGGCGGTCTGCGCCCTGTTCGCGGTTCCCGACATGAAGCCGAGACCGGCGTCGGGGCTGCCCGCCTTGCTATTGGGGCGTTACATCCCCCTTGTGAAGAGCGGCCGGGCGAGAGGCGGCTTCCTTGGCTACTTCCTCATCCATCTGGGGAGCGCTTCGGCGTTCGCCTTCCTGGGCAAATGGATGGCCGACCGCTTCGGCCTCTCGGTAGGGGAGACGGGCTACGTGATCATCGGCCTCGGCCTTGGCAATCTGCTGGGCAGCCTGCTGAGCGGCTATGTCGTCAAGAAGCTGAACCCGCTCCGGACGACGACGGCAGCGCTTCTCTTCCTCGCCGCACTGTATGCCGCACTGCCGCATGCCGCTTCAGCCGGCCTAGTGTCCGCGATCTTCTTCATCCTGTTCGCCGTGCTCGGTGTTCTGTTCCCGCTGGTCGTGGCCATGCTGAACTCGCTGAACGCCCAGGTCCGGGGGACGATCTCGAGCTTGTCCACCTCCATGATGAATGGGGCGACGACCGCAGGCGCATGGATCGCCGGTATGCTGTACGCCGGATTCGGCGGCTACGAGAGCATCGGCCTCTTCTCCGCCGGCTGCTTCCTTGCTTCGTTAATCACGCTAATCATTAGCGGCATGATGCGTCCCGAAGCCAAAGAACGCGCCGAAGTCCAAGCCACTTAGGTGATTGCGGCATCTCCCTCTCGGCCCGCGGAATCGCGGCATCTATCCCCTCCGTCGAGGCTGACGCTATTGTTATTTGTACACTTATTTTGAGCTCAGACGGGCGTTAGGCGGCATCTTGTTGCAAATCTGCAACAATTCAAGAGCACCCCCCCCAACACCGGCCCTCCTCGGAAAAATAAGTGTACCCCGTACAACTAGACCGCCGAATGGGTAAGATCCAGCCTAATTAGTTGTAGCAAATACAACTAGCAGGCGCTCATGCAACCCAGTGGACACACACGCACTACCAAAGCGGCCTCAGCCCATAAGCCCCCCGCTGAGGTATGGGGATAAGCCCGTAAAAGTGCCCGAACCAGGACATCTCCCTCCAGCCGCCCCCGCAACGCACGAAAGCCCGGGGCGGGTCTCCCGCCTCGGGCTTCTTATGCGCTCGCGCATCGCGCTGCCGATTAGATCCAGCCGCGCTCCTTGAACCAAGCATAGTTCAGCTTCGCGCTCTCGAGTGAGCCTACGTCATATTGCTCCTGCTCGATGATGACATATTCGGTGCCGGACGCTTCACAGGCGGCCAGCGCAGCATCCCAATCGACCGAACCGCTGCCGATCTCTGTGTCCTGGCCGTCTTCCTTGAAGTCCTTCGCGTGAACGACAGGCACCCGCCCCGCGTACTTCTTCACGTAGGCGGCCGGATCTTCGCCGCCGACCCTCACCCAGCCGAGATCGAATTCCATGAACATCAGCTCGGGGGAGATGCGCGAGAGCAGCAGGTCGATCGCCGGCGTGCCGTTTACTTTTTGGAACTCGAATGCATGGTTGTGATAGCCGAACGCGAGGCCCCCTTCGGTGACGATCCGAGCCGCCTCTTCCAGCCGATCCGCCATACGGGCTACATCGTCCTCCGTCGGGTTGTCGCCCAGCGGGTAATAAGGCACGATATATCGCTTCAGTCCGAGCTCCTGCGCATATTCGAGCTGCCGCTTCACTTGCTCCGCTACCGGCTCCTGCGCATTCAAGCCAATATGCGCAGAAGGCGCGTTAAGCCCCGCGTCCGCCAGCGCCGCCTTCAATTCGCGTGCCGATACGTCGTAATAGCCCGCCAATTCTACGTTGCGATAGCCGATGCCGGCGATCTGCCGGATCGTGCCCAGATAGTCTTGCGCGCACAAATCCCGCACGGAATACATTTGAATGCCTACTTGAGGTTTAGCCATCGATCATGCACCACCTTATCCGATATGGCAATACTTCCTTATTATATCGGAATCGCTTTCAAGCAGGCATGGCTGATTTTGCCTTGTTCTTATGGCATGTTGGTCGGTGCCCCCGAAGACGCTGTTTAAACGAAATTTAACTTCCCTTAAGCGGAAGCGTTCCTCTATCATGGGATAGAACAAGTTTTGGAAGCGAGGTGTCCCTATGGCCAGAAGGGTGCTATATATCGAAGACGATGCCGACATCGGCAAGTGGGTGAAGGAAGATCTGGAGCGCCGCGGTTACGAGGTTGACTGGCTCGTCTCGGGCGAAGAGGCGGCGGCACGGGTCGCGCAGGCCGACCTGGTCGTGCTTGACGTGATGCTGCCTGGGCTCGACGGCTTCACGGTCGGGCGGCGGCTGAAGAAGGAAGCGCCGAACGTTCCGATTCTAATGCTGTCCGCCCGCACGGCGGTGGACGACAAGCTTCAGGGGCTGCAATTCGCGGACGACTACCTGACGAAGCCGTTCCATCCGGACGAACTGGCCGCGAGGCTGGAGGTGCTGCAGCGGCGGGCCGGCCTGTCCTCGGGCGAGCCGCTCGTATGCGCGCATCTGCTCATTCATCCGGAGCAGCAGCGTGTCGTCGACAGCCGCACGGGGGAGGAGATCTCCCTGACGGCGAAGCAGCTGCAAATTCTGTTCTACTTCCTTCGCAATCGCGGACAGATTCTGACGAAGGAGCAAATCTATGAAGCCGTGTGGGGCGAGCCCTACATGGACGGCGACAAGACCGTCAACGTGCACATCCGTTACTTGCGGGAGCGCATTGAGCTCGACCCGAGCGATCCTCGCATCATCGAGACGATCCGCGGCATCGGCTACCGGGTGCGGCCATGAAGCAGAAGAGACGGCGGCTTAGCCTGCGCAACTCGCTGCTCACCAAGTACTTCTTAATCGTCTTATCCGCGATGCTGATTCTCCCGATCGGCTTTCCAGCCATTCTGGTCGTCATGACGCTGCAAGCTCATGGAGGAGATCGCCTGGCAGACGGCGTTTACAACTCCAGCGCGCTAGAGAAGATGTGGCACGCCGAAGCCGCCAAGCTTGCTGATGCCTCGCCGGAGTCGGTCGACGAGGCACTGCGCCGGTTGAAGGAGCAGTATCCCAAAGCCGCGATGTTCTGGGTCGATCAGACGGGCGCAACGCGGCTCAAGCTGCCGCAGACGCTCGAATTGCCCTCCGAATGGAGCGTCCCCTATACGATCCAGTTCATGAAGGAGGCGTCGAGCGGCAGCGGCAATTATTCGGTCGTAGCCTTCCTCGGCGACCAGCCGGAGACCGGCAGCTTCATGACGCTTCAGATTCCGCGGTCGGAGATGCCGAAGGCGGGATCGCCGTTTAACGCCCGCTCTACCGCGATTCTATACTCGAGCCTCCTGGCTGTGCTCGGCTTGTTCTTGTTCATCTCGCTGCTCTTCTTCTATCGTATTCGCAAGCGGCTGGTTCGTCTGGAGACCGCCATGACGACGCCAGCCGAGACAGGCATCCCGTCGCCGGTCGCCGCGCAGCGGCTGGACGAGATCGGGCGGCTCGAGCATGCGTTCAACGACATGATCGCGAAGCTCGAGCGCAGCCGCGAACGCGAAGCGCAGGAAGAGGCGCTGCGGCGCGATCTGATCGCCAAGCTGTCGCACGACCTGCGTACGCCGCTCACCGCCATTCGCGGACACGCCTTCGGCCTGCAGCAGGAGGCCTTGAGCGAGAAGGGCCGCGAATCGCTCGCCCTGATCGATCGGAAGATTGATTCCTTGGGCCGGCTCATCGACAATCTGTTCTCGTTCACGCTGCTTGCCTCCGGCCAGTATCCTTACAAGCCGCAGCGCGTAGACATCGTCCGGATGGCAAGGACGCAATTGGCCGGCTGGTACCCCGCCTTCGAGCAGGAAGGCTTCGAGATTGACTCCGACCTGCCGGAGGAGGCCGTCTATTGGGAGGTCGATACGCAATGGCTGGAGCGCGTGCTGGACAACTACTTGCAGAACGTGCTGCGCCATGCGAAGTCGGGACGCTGCGTCGCGCTTCGCGTATTCGCCGAGGCCGGCGGGAGGATCGTCGTCGCCGACCGCGGGCCGGGCATGAACGCCGAATCGATGGAGAAGGGCGCGGGCATCGGCCTCTCCATCGCCGCGCTTATGCTCAAGGACATGAAGCTGCGCAGCGTCGTGCGGAGCGGGCCTCTGGGCACGGAAGTGCATATCAGCCGGCTCTGATCGTCATGGCCCGGCCAGCATCCCCCAGATTAAGCCCCCGCACCGGGGCTTTTTCTTTTGTTCGCCCCCATACTTTTCAAGCCATTCCATTTGTTCGGCCCCATACTTTTTAAACCAATCTTAACCTTGCCCCTCCCCTTGCTTTAAACTTGGCATTCTAAGATGGAGTACGAGGTGAAGAGAGATGACATTGACAATGAACACGGAACTAATATTAGAGACGCAAGGCTTAACGAAGAGATTAGGCGGCAAGCCGGTCGTGAACGGCGTTAATCTTCAGATCGGGCGCGGGGACATCTACGGCTTCCTCGGCCCGAACGGCGCGGGCAAGACGACGACGATCCGCATGCTGCTCGGACTGGCCCGGCCGACGAACGGCGCGATCCGCATCTTCGGCAAGGATATCCGCAAGGAGCGGCTGGCGATTCTGCGCAAGGTCGGCTCGCTCGTCGAATATCCGTCTTATTACGGCCACCTGAACGCGGTCGAGAATCTAGAGGCCGTCCGCCGTCTCCTCCCCGGCGTGCCGAAGTCGCGGATCGACGAGGTGCTGTCGATCGTGCGCCTGACGAATGACGCGCGCCGCGCGGTCAAAGGCTACTCGCTCGGCATGAAGCAGCGCCTCGGCATCGCCACCGCGCTCCTCGGCGACCCGGAGCTGCTCATTCTGGACGAACCCACCAACGGCCTCGACCCAGCGGGCATTCAGGAGATTCGCGAGCTCATCAAGAGCCTGCCGAAGACGAGCGGCGTGACGATCCTCATCTCCAGCCACTTGCTCTCTGAAGTCGAGCAGATGGCCACGCGGGTGGGCATTATCGCCAAAGGCAATCTCATCTATCAAGACAGCATCGAACGGCTGCGCGAGCAGGCGCAGGGCCGCATACGGCTCGGCGTGAGCGATCCCGAATCGGCCTGGCAGATGCTGCTCTCCTACGGCTATCCGGCGGAATGGGACCGTTCGAAGCTGACCGTCGGGCAGACTGACGACCGCACCGTCGCCAGCATCGTGTCGCGGCTCGTCAACCATCATTTTCAAGTGTATCGGGTGGAGGAGGAGCATGCGTCGCTGGAGAGCATCTTCCTCGAGATGACCGGATCGGAGGGGAGCCTGTAATGCTGCTGCGCATTCTCTCCTCCGAATTGCTGAAGATCCGCCGCAAGCTCATCTGGTTCCTCGTCGTGCTCGGCCCGCTCGGCGCCGTCGGCCTGCAGATCGTTAACTACGGCCTGCGCTGGGACTATCTGGTGCGTCCGGAGAAAGCGTCCGAACTGTGGAGCGACGCCATTCAAAGCGTTGAGAGCCTCGCGCTCCCCGCGCTGCTGATCGGCCTCGCCATTATCGCCTCCATGACAGCGGGTATCGAACATCAGATGAACGCTTGGAAAATGACGCTGGCGCTCCCGGTCAAGAAGCGCCACGTCTTCGCCGGCAAGTTCCTGCTGACCTCGCTGCTGCTGCTCGTCTCCTGTGTGCTGCTGGCTATCTTCACCTATATATTCGGCTCCGTTCTCAACTCCATGATCGGCCTTCACGGACCCGTGCCGTTCGGCGAGCTGCTGCGCGCTTCCTTCTATCCGTATCTGGCCGCCATGCCGCTCATCGCGCTGCAATCCTGGCTGTCCGTCACGATGCACAACCAGGCCGTGCCGCTGACCGTCGGCATCGTCGGCATGATCGTTACGATGTTCGGCGCCTACCGGTTCCCTGACTGGGTTCCCTACAAGTGGCCGGCGCTCGTGAACACCTGGCCCCATCCGCTCTATGCTGTCGGCGCCGGCCTCGCGCTCGGATCTATCGTGCTCCTGCTCGGCATGGGCGAGTTCGTTCGAAAGGATGTGAAGTAGATGATTCGCATGTTCCGCTCGGAATGGCTGAAGATCCGCCGTTCCGTCCTCTGGCTGCTCGCGGTCGTCAGTCCGCTGCTCGCCGGCTTGTTCGGCCTGTTCGGCGCCGAGAACGAAGGCGACTTCCCATGGCAGGAGGCGCTGTCCCTCATGTCCGTGCTGCACGCCATGCTGTTCCTGCCGCTATTGACCGGCGTATTCGCGGCTGTCGTCTGCCGCTACGAGCATGGCGGCGGCGGCTGGAAAGCGATGCTTGCCATGCCCGTGAAGCGAACGCACGTCTTCTGCGCCAAGTTCGCCGTCGTCATGCTTCTGCTGGCCTTGACGCAGCTGCTGCTCCTGGCCGCGCTGCTCATCGTCGGCTTCGCGCACGGCTTCACGAGCCCGATCCCGTGGCACGATCTGCTCGTCTCCTTCGGCGGAGGCTGGGTCGCCTGCCTGCCGCTCGCCGCCCTGCAGCTGTTCGTGTCCATCGCGTTCCAGAGCTTTGCCGCGCCGCTGGCAGTCAACGTCATCCTGACGCTGCCGAACATCATGGTCTTGAACTCGGCGAAGTACGCCCCGTATGATCCATGGGCGCAGCCGATGCTCGCCATGCTTCCGCGGGGCAGCATGGCTGCCAGCGCGCTTAACCTGTCGCTGGAGACGCTCTACCTCGTCGTGCTCGGCAGCTTCTGCGTCTTCTTCGCGGCGGGATTGACGTACTTCAACCGCAGAGCGGCATGACAATAGAGCAGTCCGGTTCCCCCGGACTGCTCCAGTTTATGCGGTGATCAAGCAAGACGCCGCAACGACCGATGCTTTTCGATCGCCTAGCAATGGGTAGTCATACAGGCAGCCTTCATAGATCTTCTCGAACACCGGGTGGCGGAAGAAGTCGTCAGGCGTGACCAGCGCCGCCGGCCGTTCCCAGAGCGGCATGCCAGATTGTGCCAGCGCCTCGGCTACGAATTGGGAGCAGAAGTAGGCGTTCTTGCGCTTGAAGTCGAGCCCCACCAGCACGCCCAGCAATCCGAATAGGTTATACCGATAATCCTCCCGATTCCGCTGGAACAGCTGCAGCACCCGAATCGCCTCCGCCCGCTGCTGCTTCGACACCCGCATGCGGAGCAGCACGCAGCGCGTGTTCGGGTAGCAGCTGTAAGTCCCCTCATAGACGTCCTCTTCGACGAAGCCGGCATCCCATGCGTTCGTCGGGCGCTTGCGGCCGAAGCTGTACAGTTGGTTCAATCCGGCATCGAGCGCCAGCGACGCATGATTATACGGCGCGGACGTGAACCGCTTGATCAGCGTCGTGAACAAAGTGCCGGTGTCCGTCAGCAGCACGTATATGCTGTTATCCGCATCCTCTATAGACTGAATCCGAGTCATGTCAATCACCTCGAATTTAGCTTATCAGACGCCGCGGATGGCGAGACCAATCCTCGGTTCTGGTTCGGATTAGACTTTAGTCGGGGAATAGCGCCGGATCTGTCGCCTATAGCGCTGCAACGATATGGACAACTAATCGCTATGAGGCGCCAGTTGCTGACACAGCAACCAGAGAGGGCGGTCCCCCAGGTCCAAGACCTATGGGAACCGCCCTCTTCTATGCCTATATGCTAAACGCAGCCCTTACTTGAACTTGCGCAGGTTGTAGAACGCGGACTTGCCGGCGTAGATCGCCGTGGAGCCCAGACGGTCTTCCAGACGGAGCAGCTGATTGTACTTCGCCACGCGATCCGTACGGGACGGAGCGCCCGTCTTGATCTGGCCAGCGTTCGTCGCAACCGCGATGTCGGCGATCGTGCTGTCTTCAGATTCGCCGGAACGGTGAGAGATAACGGCCGTGTAGCCGGCACGCTTCGCCATCTCGATCGCGTCGAACGTCTCGGTCAAGGAACCGATCTGGTTCACCTTCACGAGGATCGAGTTCGCGATCCCCTTGTCGATGCCGGTGGACAGGCGCTCGGTGTTGGTGACGAACAGGTCGTCGCCGACGAGCTGCACTTTGCCGCCCAGACGCTCGGTCAGCAGCTTCCAGCCTTCCCAGTCGTCTTCGGAGCAGCCGTCTTCGATCGTGATCAGCGGGTACTTGTTCACCCAGCTCTCGAGCAGGTCAACGAACTCGGCGGAGGTGAAGGACTTGCCTTCGCCTTCGAGGTGGTACTTGCCGTCCTTGTAGAACTCGGTGGAAGCGACGTCCATGCCCAGGAACACGTCGACGCCCGGCTTGTAGCCGGCTTTCTCGATCGCTTCGATGATCGTGGAGAGCGCTTCTTCGTTGGAGCCGAAGTTCGGCGCGAAGCCGCCTTCGTCGCCGACAGCCGTATTCAGGCCTTTCGCCTTCAGAACGGACTTCAGCGAGTGGAAGATCTCAGCGCCGGTACGAAGAGCTTCCTTGAATGTAGGAGCGCCGACCGGCAGCACCATGAATTCTTGCACGTCGACGTTGTTGTCGGCGTGAGCGCCGCCATTGACGATGTTCATCATCGGTACCGGCAGCGTCTTGGCGTTGAAGCCGCCCAGGTAAGCGGACAGCGGCATGTCGAGCGCATTGGCTGCAGCGCGGGCGACGGCGATGGAGACCGCAAGGATCGCGTTAGCGCCCAGCTTGCCCTTGTTCGGCGTGCCGTCCAGTTCGATCATCTTGCGGTCGATCGCCACTTGGTCCAGCGCGTCGTAGCCGATGATCTCAGGCGCGATGATGGCGTTGACGTTCTCGACTGCCTTCTCAACGCCCTTGCCCAGGTAACGATTCTTGTCGCCGTCGCGAAGCTCTACCGCTTCGTATGCGCCGGTGGAAGCGCCGGAAGGAACGATAGCGCTGCCGAAGCCGCCGGACTCGAGGGTAACTTCTACTTCAACGGTCGGATTGCCGCGGGAGTCGAGCACTTCACGAGCATAGATATCAGAGATGATCGTCATAAGTATACACTCCTTAATTATTAATCTGATTGAACCTTCATACGGTGAAAAAGATGTTGTGCGCCGCCGCCAGCCTCATGCCTCGCCCGTAAGCCGGCGAGCTTCCGCCGCTCTGTAACCCGATATTTCCGGCTTACAGAGCTCTCGCGGCGCTTCCGCCGCTCTGTAACCCGATATTTCCGGCTTACAGTACTCTTGCGGCGCTTCCGCCGCTCTGTAACCCGACTTTTCCGGCTTACAGTGCTCTTGCGGCGCTTCCGCTCCTCTGTAACCCGATATTTCCGGCTTACAGTGCTCTTGCAGCGCTTCCGCTCCGCTGTAACCCGACTTTTCCGGCTTACAGTGCTCTCGCGGCGCTTCCGCTCCTCTGTAACCCGACTTTTCCGGCTTACAGTGCTCTCGCGGCGCTTCCGCCGCTCTGTAACCCGACTTTTCCGGCTTACAGTGCTCTTGCGGCGCTTCCGCCGCTCTGTAACCCGATATTTCCGGCTTACAGAGCTTTTGCGGCGCTTCCGCTCCTCTGTAACCCGACTTTTCCGGCTTACAGAGCTCTTGCAGCGCTTCCGCCGCTCTGTAACCCGACTTTTCCGGCTTACAGCAGCAGCGGCAGTGGGGAAGCAGCGGCGCCAGCTGGCCGACGCCCTACTGAACCAGCGTCTTGCCGGTCATTTCCTTCGGCTGCGGCAGCTCGAGCAGCGTCAGCATCGTCGGCGCTACGTCGGCGAGGATGCCGCCTTCGCGCAGCGTCACGCCTTGCTTCGTCACGATGCACGGCACCGGATTGGTCGTGTGCGCCGTGAACGGACGGCCTTGGTCGTCGATGACCATGTCGGCGTTGCCGTGGTCGGCGATGATGACGGCGACGCCGCCCTTCGCCACGATGGCATCGACGACGCGCCCGAGACACTCGTCCGTCGCTTCAACCGCCTTGATCGTCGGCTCCAGCATGCCGGAGTGCCCGACCATGTCCGGGTTCGCGAAGTTCAGGATGATCGCGTCGTGCTTCTCCGCCTCGATCTCCTTCACCGCCGCATCCGCCACTTCATACGCGCTCATCTCCGGCTGCAGGTCATAAGTAGCGACCTTCGGCGAATTGATGAGGATGCGCGTCTCGCCCGGGAGCTGCACGTCACGGCCGCCGCTGAAGAAGAAGGTGACGTGCGGGTACTTCTCCGTCTCGGCGATGCGAAGCTGCGTCTTGCCTTGCTGCACGAGCACTTCGCCGAGCGTGTTGTCGAGCTCCTTCGGCTTGTAGGCGACGAAGCCGCCGACCGATTCGGAGAACAGCGTCAAGCAGACGAAGTACAGGTTCTTCGGGAACTTGTCGCCGCGGTCGAAGCCGCGGAAGTCTTCGTTGGTGAACACGTTCGACAGCTGAATCGCACGGTCCGGACGGAAGTTGAAGAACACGACCGCATCCTCCGCTTCGACCAGCCCGACCGGTTTGCCGTCTTCGCCTACGATAACGGTCGGCATAACGAATTCGTCCATGACCGACTTCTCGTAAGACTCCTTAACCGCTTGGATCGGGTCCTGATAAGCCGGGCCTTCGCCATAGACCATGGCGCGGTACGACTTCTCCACGCGTTCCCACCGCTTGTCGCGGTCCATCGCGTAGTAGCGGCCTTGGACCGTTGCGATCCGGCCGATGCCAATCTCCTTGATTCTCTCCTGAAGCTGCGTCAGATAACCAACCGCGCTGTCCGGCGCCACATCGCGTCCGTCGAGGAACGCGTGGATGTACACTTCGGACAGCCCTTCCTTCTTCGCGAGCTCGAGCAGCGCGAAGCAGTGCGCGATGTGGCTGTGCACGCCGCCGTCGGAGAGCAGGCCGTACAGGTGCAGCTTCTTGCCGTTCTGCTTGGCGTGGCGAACCGCGCCAAGCAACGTTTCATTTTCATAAAAATCGCCTTCCCGAATCGACTTCGTAATCCGGGTCAGGTCTTGATACACGATGCGTCCCGCGCCGATGTTCAGGTGGCCGACTTCCGAGTTGCCCATCTGCCCTTCCGGCAGGCCGACCGCTTCCCCTTGCGCCGTCAATTGCGTATGGGGATAAGTCGACCATAGACGGTCGAAGTTCGGCTTCTTCGCTTGAGCAACGGCGTTGCCGTGCGTCTCCTCGCGAAGGCCGAAGCCATCAAGAATAATTAGCGCTACCGGTTTAGGTGCCGCCATCTTACTTTGCCCCCTCGACCAGGGCTGCATAGGAATCCGGCTCCAGGCTGGCGCCGCCCACGAGAGCGCCGTCGATGTCGGACTGGCCGAGGTACTCGGCCACATTGTTCGGCTTCACGCTGCCGCCGTACTGGATCCGTACCTTCGCCGCGACTTCCGCGCCGTACAAGCCGCTCACGACGCTGCGAATAGAAGCGATCGCTTCGTTCGCATCCGTCGCCGTCGACGACTTGCCGGTGCCGATCGCCCAGATCGGCTCGTACGCGATGACGACCTGCGCCGCTTGTTCGGCGGTCAGGCCCGCCAGAGCCGCTTCCGTCTGCACCCGGTTCACTTCATTGGTCTTGCCAGCCTCGCGTTCTTCCAGCTTCTCGCCGACGCATAGAATCGGAATCAAGCCATGCTTGAAGGCCGCGTGAAGCTTCTTATTAACTGTCTCGTCCGTCTCATTGAAATACTGACGGCGCTCGGAGTGCCCGACGATCACATAGGTCACGCCGAGATCCTTGAGCATGACGCCGCTGATCTCGCCCGTGAACGCGCCGTTGTCTTCATAATGAAGGTTCTGCGCGCCGACCTTCAGCGACGTCCCCTTCACCGCTTCCACTAGAGCCGGAAGCGCGGTGAACGGAGCGCAGATGACGCTCTCGACGCCGGCGACTTCCGCCTTGCCCTTCACGCCGTTCACGAAAGCGACTGCTTCGGAGACGGTTTTGAACATTTTCCAGTTGCCTGCGATTATCGGAGTTCTGCTCATCGGATTCGACCTCACTTATCGTTAAGTGCTACAACTCCCGGAAGGGCTTTGCCTTCCATGAATTCAAGCGATGCGCCGCCGCCGGTAGAGATGTGGTCCATCTCGCCCGCAAGCTTGAACTTCTCGGCTGCCGCCGCGGAGTCGCCGCCGCCGATAACCGTGTAAGCCGAAGTCTCGGCGCAGGCTTGCGCTACAGCGCGAGTGCCGTTCGAGAAGGCATCCACTTCGAATACGCCCATCGGTCCGTTCCAGACGACAAGCTTGGAATTCTTGATGACGTCCGCATAGATCTCGCGCGTCTTCGGCCCGATGTCGACGCCTTCCTTGTTCGCCGGAATGCCGTCAATGCCGACGACTTCCATGCCCACCGGCTCCTTGAAGCTCTCCGAGACGACGATGTCCGACGGCAGGTACAGCTTCTTGCCCATCTTCTTCGCCTTCTCCACGAATTCCTTCACCGTCTCCAGCTTGGAATCGTCGCACAGAGAGAGGCCGATCTCATGGCCTTGCGACTTGAAGAACGTATAGGAGATGCCGCCGCCGATGATGATGTTGTCCGCGATCTCGATCATCTTGTTGATGACGTCGATCTTGTCCTTCACCTTGGAGCCGCCGACGATCGCCGTGAACGGACGCTCCGGGTTGTTCAGCGCCTTGCCGAGCACGTCCAGCTCCTTCTCCATCAGGAGGCCGGAGACAGCCGGCAAGTGATGCGCGATGCCTTCGGTCGAAGCGTGTGCGCGGTGAGCGGCGCCGAAGGCGTCGTTGACGAAGATGTCCGCGAGGGACGCGAACGCCTTCGCCAGCTCCGGATCGTTCTTCTCTTCGCCTTCATAGAAGCGAACGTTCTCGAGCAGCAGCACGTCGCCCTCGTTCAGCGCATCCGCCTTCGCTTGCGCGTCCGGGCCGATCGCCTCGTTCGCTTTGGCTACCGGCTTGCCGAGCAGCTCGGACAAGCGAGCGGCTGCCGGCGTCAGGCGCAGCTCTTCCACGACTTGGCCCTTCGGGCGGCCGAGATGGCTCGCCAGGATGATCTTGGCGCCGCGCTCGATCAGATACTTGATCGTCGGCAGCGTCTCGCGGATCCGGGTATCGTCGGTGATCGCTCCGTTCTCGAGCGGTACGTTAAAGTCGACACGGACGAACACTTTCTTGCCAGTCACATCGATATCGCGAATGCTCTTCTTGTTCATGGTCAGCTCTCCTTCGGCAGGTTCTACTCTATCCTTAACGGACTTAAAGAGGAGCGCGTGGACTCCTCTTTAAATGGCCGTTCTGCGGAATATGCTCTAGTCTTACAGACCTTTGCTGGCGATGTACGAAGCCAGGTCGACGACGCGGTTCGAGTAGCCCCACTCGTTGTCGTACCAGGAGACGACTTTGACCATGTTGCCTTCCACGACCATCGTGGACAGCGCGTCGATCGTGGAGGAAGCCGGATCGCTGTTGTAGTCGCTCGAGACGAGCGGCTCGTCGGAGTAGTTCAGGATACCCTTCAGCGGGCCTTCGGAAGCAGCCTTCAGCGCGGCATTCACTTCTTCAGCCGTGACGGATACTTTCAGCTCGGCTACCAGGTCGGTAACGGAGACGTTCTTCGTCGGCACGCGCATCGACATGCCGTTCAGCTTGCCCTTCAGCTCCGGCAGAACCAGGCCGATTGCCTTGGCCGCGCCCGTGGAAGACGGGATGATGTTCTCGGCCGCAGCGCGAGCGCGGCGCAGATCCTTGTGCGGCAGGTCGAGCACTTGCTGGTCGTTCGTGTAGGAGTGAACGGTCGTCATCATGCCCTTGACGATACCGAACTTCTCATGCAGCACCTTGGTGAACGGAGCCAGGCAGTTCGTCGTGCAGGAAGCGTTGGAGATGATCGTGTGGGAAGCCGCGTCATACTTGTCTTCGTTAACGCCCATAACGATCGTGATGTCTTCGTTCGTCGCCGGAGCGGAGATGATAACCTTCTTCGCGCCGCCCTTCAGGTGGGCTTCGGCCTTCGACTTCTCAGTGAAGATACCCGTAGACTCAACGACGATCTCGGCGCCGACGGAAGCCCAAGGCAGGTTAGCCGGGTCGCGCTCCGCGAATACTTTGATCGTCTTGCCGTTCACGACCAGCGCGCCATCCGCTACTTCTACCGTTGCCTTCAGGCGGCCGTGCGTCGTGTCATATTTAAGCAAATGAGCGAGCGTATCGACGTTCGTCAAGTCATTGATTGCAACCACTTCTACGTTCGGGTTGTTCAAGGAAGCACGGAATACGTTGCGGCCGATTCGTCCAAATCCGTTGATACCGATCTTAACACTCATGAATGGTTCCTCCTTGGAAAATCCTTGTTTTAATTTGATCTATAAGAGGCGCATTAATGCGCCAAGACCACATGGATCGCATGCCAATTCTTCTTCGGTCTCGCGCGGGGACGCGCGCAAGGCCCATCGATTAAGCGCGGCGCAGCGCTTCCTCCGCCGCGGCTTCGTCCGTCACGAGCACGTCGTCGTGGCCGAATCGCATTACCGAGGCGATCGCTTCGCCCTTGCTTCGTCCGCCGGCCAATCCGATGACCGTGCCTGCGGCTTCGATATCCTCGAGCCGCAGACCCGCCGTTACCATCCGGTGAACGACTCGGCCCTCCCGGTCGAAGTAGTATCCGAACGCTTCCGCCAGCGCGCCGTCTCGGATCAACTCATCGATCGTCTCCTGGCTCAGCTTCCGCCGCCGGGCCATCGTTGCCGCATCGCCGATGCCGTGGACGACGATGCGGGCGGACCGGATCATGTCGACGACTTCCCGGACGTTCGGCTCCTGCATGATGCTCTGATAGGCATCTTCGCTGAGATGGTCCGGCACGTGCAGCATCCGATACCGTGCGCCCGTTCGCTTGGCGAGCTCCGAGGCGATGGTGTTCGCCTGATAGTCGACGCTCTCGCCCAGGCCGCCTCGGGCAGGCACGAACCAGTTGTCCTTCATCGGTGCGCTCACCTTGAGGTGGGCGGCCATCCGGGCCATCGTCGTGCCGCCCATGACAGCGACGATATCGCCTGGCTCCATCGATTGGGCGAGCACGCGGCTGCCCGCGCGCCCAATCTCCCGCTTCACGTCGTCGGATTCGTCCGAATCGCCGGCTACGATGACGACCTTGCGCAGACCGAACTTCAGGCGAACCGCCTCTTCGAGCTCGGACAAGCCGAACAGTTCCTTGACGAGCGGCTCCAGCTCTTCGAGCAGCCGCCGGCCGGCTTCGCTAAGCGTTACGCCGGATGTGCCGGCATCGAGAAGCCCCTGCTCCCTCAGCAGATCAAGCTCGGCCCGGAGCGTTCTCTCCGTCAGATCCAAGCTGGCGGCTAGGCTGCGCCGTCCCATCGTTCCTGCGACGAAGATGCGGTGGAGAATCTTGTACCGCTTCTCCATGACTTGCACTAGGTCGGGAACGAGCTTCTTCTGAATATGAAGGATGTCCCGCAAAAGTTAGGCCCCCCTTTGCCGGTTGGCCTCGGCATGTATGCAAGCGATAGCTGGACGCTTTATGTCCCGCCACACCCATTTAAGTCCCACAACCACATTTTAACGAAACCTCCCTTCTTATGCAAGGGACGCCTTCAAATATTTGCCCTCTTTTCATTTTCGGATTCGTATTGCTTTTTACACCTCGATCGCCTATAATAATTTTTGCTGTCCTTTAACACAGCAGTTACTGGCAACTAAGCAGTTACTGGCAACAGAGCAGTTAATGCCTGCATGCCATTGACAGCTATCCATGCGCCCGTGGTCCAACGGATATGACGCAGGCCTCCGGAGCCTGAGATTGGGGTTCGATTCCCTACGGGCGCGCCATATAATCGACACAGACGAAGCGATCGCTGATGCGGCCGCTTTTTTTTGATCTCGTCGGTTTGACTTTCTTTGACTTTTGTTTGCCAATCCTATAAAATGAGGAAACTAACCATTCGAAGGAGGGTTCCCGTATGAGTTTCGTCCCAATGGTCATTGAACAGAACAATCGCGGAGAACGGGCCTACGATATTTATTCCCGTCTACTGAAGGATCGCATCATCTTCCTGGGCACCGGCGTTAACGATGTCGTCGCCAACTCGATCATCGCCCAGATGCTGTTCCTGGCTGCCGATGACCCGGAGAAGGACATCAGCCTCTACATCAACTCCCCTGGGGGTTCGATCACGGCCGGCATGGCAATCTACGACACGATGCAATTCATTAAGCCCGATGTGTCGACGATCTGCGTGGGCATGGCCGCCTCCATGGGCGCCTTCCTGCTGGCTGCCGGAGCCAAAGGCAAGCGCTATGCGCTGCCGAACAGCGAAGTGATGATCCATCAGCCGCTCGGCGGGGCGGAGGGTCAAGCGAGCGACATCGAGATTCGCGCGCGCCGCATCCTCAAGCTGCGAGACAAGCTGAACCTTATTCTGTCCGAACGCACCGGCCAGCCGCTCGAGAAGATCGAGAAGGATACCGACCGAGACAACTTCATGGATGCCGAAGAAGCGAGAGCCTACGGACTCGTCGATAAGGTTATCGAGAAGCTGTAAGAGCCGCCAGCTATCCTATCCAAGAAGGCCCCTTCAAGCGCGTTCGCCGCTTGCCAAGGGGCCTTTACCACACTTATCTCATTCTGTCAACAGAAATTCAAAGCTCTGAATCCCCCCTCTTCGAAATCAACTACACATGGTATGCTACTAAGTGAACATTCCATAAACAACCATATCTAGCTGTGGTCTAGAAATACCGCAAAGGGGGGATCCCCGTATGAGTCGCTCATCCTATTCACTCCGGCTCGTCTCAAGCGAGAAGAAGGCTTCGAGGCCGTTATTCAGCGAACCGCAGGACGCAGACACATCATCGAATATGTTCTCCGCGCGCAGCCTCAGCGACAAGGCATTGCTGCTTCGTCCGCTTAAAGACGAACATCTGCTGGAAGTCTATCGCGAAGCCAAGAAGATGAATCTGTCTTCTGAATTCATCGAGCTTCTTGAAGAAGCGATTGAGATGCGTGAGTTGGGCCGTTTAAAGGCATAACAAGCACGAATTAGAGTACGAATGCGCATAAGCGCCTTCCTGACGGAGGGCGCTATTTTGTTTGTTCCGCATCCGGATTCGGCCGGCGATCAATCATCATTCTCCTTCTTGTATCTGAATAGAGGCGCGTTGTATGATGGATGAACACTTGCCTCTTGGAGCTAACATCTCATGAAATTTAAAGATTGGGACCTTAATCTTAAGATCCGGTTGGGCGGAGAAGCCGCCACTAACCTTCTGTTCTGGACGTTCTACCCGTTCTTGTCCATCTACTTCGCAGAGTCGTTCGGCAAGAGCTGGGCGGGCCTTCTGCTCGTCTTCTCGCAGATTCTCTCGGTGTTCGCCAACCTCATCGGCGGTTATTGCGCGGACCGCTTCGGCCGCAAGCGGATGATGGTGATCGCCACGGCCGGACAGAGCTTCGGCTACGGCCTCTTCGCGTTGGCGGCGACGCCTTGGATCGACTGGCCGGCGGCCAGCTTCGCCGGCTTCTCCATCTCGAGCCTGTTCGGTGCGATCTATTGGCCCGCCAGCCAGGCGATGGTGGCGGATGTCGTCCCGGAGAAGGAACAGTCCCATGTCTTCGCCATCTTCTATACGTCGACGAACATGGCCGTCGTTCTCGGCCCGCTGATCGGCACTCAGCTGTACGTGAATTATCCGTTCGCCGTGCTGGGAGCGGCAGCCGTCGTCTGCGCGCTGATCTCCATCGTCCTGGGCCACATGCTGACCGAGACTCGGCCTCGCGGCAAGGAGGCTGTCTCTTCCGCGAGCGTCAGCTGGCGGGGCGCCGTCTGGAACCAGCTGCGGCAATACCGCATCATCGCGTCCGACCGGGTGTTCCTGATGTATATCACGGGCGGAATCTTGGTGGCTCAGACCTTCATGCAGCTGGACCTGCTGTTCCCTGTCTATCTGGAGGATACCATTCGATCGGTCGCCTTCCTGAACTGGCAGCTGACCGGCGAAGGCCTGTTCGGCATTATCGTCTCGGAGAACGGCCTGATGGTCGTCCTGTTCACCGTTCTAGTCACCCGGATCATGAACGGGCTGCGAGACCGCTATGCGTTCATCGGAGGCTCTCTTATATTCGCGGCCGGCATCTACTTGTTCAGCCAAGCATCCGGCTTCTGGGGCTTCTTCGCCGTCATGGCTGTGTTCACGCTGGCCGAGCTAATGACCGCCGGGCTGCAGCAGACGTTCATCGCGCGGCTCGCGCCGGAGCATATGCGCGGCCAATACTACGCAGCGGCGAGCCTTCGTTACACGATCGGCCGCACGATCGCGCCGCTGTCGATTCCGCTCGGCGAGTGGATTGGCTACAAGCCGACCTTCCTCGCGCTGGCCGTGTTAGCGGTCCTATCCGCCGTCGTCTACAACCAGATGTTCAACTGGCACGAGCAGCCGGCGAGAAGCACATCATAGCATCATTGTTCGCGATACGCCAATTACGCCAAGCGGCCGTCCCGAGCCAGATCAGGTAGACCCGGCGGGACGGCCGCTTGCTTTTTCGACCCGATTACTTCATCTCATACTGCACAGTGACGCTCGTTCGAATCTCGATCTGCCCGCCCTGAACCGAAGTAGAGGCTGCCGAAGCGGCTGCATCGAACGACAGCTTGGCGCTCTCCGCGCGCACCAAGGACGGAATCTCCGCTGCGTCTCCCTGCACGATATTGAGAACCGCACCCAGCTGCCGCTTCGCCGAGGAAGCCAGCACGCCTGCCTTCGCGTCCGCGTTCTCCATCGCCTGCTTGAGCGCCTCCAGCTCGTATTGCTCCTGCTTCTCCGTCCCGAAGCTGACACCGTTCATCCGGTTCGCTCCCGCGGCCGACAGCGCATCCAGCAGCTTGCCGATCTCCTCCAGCTTCCGGTAAGCGACCTGCACCGTGTGATCGGCCACATAGCCCTTCAGCACTTGGCCTTCCTTCTCGGTGTAGTTATACTCCGGCTGCACGTTGAAGCTCGTCGTCTGCACGTCCTTCTTGTCCATAGCATACGTCTCATAGAGCGTCTTCTCCACAGCTGCGAATTGATCCGCGTTCGCCTGTTGAGCCTCTTGGGCCGTCTTGCCGCGCGTCTCCACCGTGAACGTCACATAGGCGACGTCCGGTTCGACCTTAATCGATCCCTCGGCGCCTACCGTAATGGTGTTCAAAGCCGAATTCGCGGTCTCTGCCGACACGGAAGCCGCCTCCCCTCTGTCGCCGAATCCGATCCAGCCTACCAGCATCGCAGCTGCGATAAGTGCCGCAATCGGCAATCCTCTTCTCCAGACCATCGCCATTCATCCCCTTCCAACGTTTGTCTTCTCGACGCCGCTCTTAGGCGAAAGGTTGCATGTACTATCCGATTCTATCCGAAAATCACTGCTTGCAAGCAATCCCGAATAGACTCGGTTAATACGCCCCGCAGAAACGCAAAAAGCTCCCTTCCGGGAGCTTCGAGCTTCAGTTCTTATTGGTTCTCGAGTTCTTCCTTGCTGACTAATTGGACTAAAGCGGTTACAGCTTGCTCGGCGTCCGAACCTTCCGCGCTGATGGACACCTCGGTGCCCGAGCTGATCGCCAAGCTCATGATGCCCATGATGCTCTTGGCGTTAACCTTCTTGTCGTCCTTCTCCACGAAGACGTCGGAGGAGAATTTATTGGCTTCTTGAACGAATAAAGCCGCCGGCCTGGCGTGAAGCCCCGTTTTTAGCCGAACAACCACGGGCTGTTTGGTCATGGAACGGATACCCCCTATCTTTGTTCATCAATCCCCTAATCGGGACTCGCCGTGCATGGTCTGCTTTCTATTATATCTTGTTGTCAAGCTTTTCGCCATACGCTTATGCGCCGCCGTTCCGGATTTTTTCTGCCCACTCGTCTATCTTCCGCAGACGATGGTTGACGCCGGACTTGCTGACTTGGCCCTTCAGCATGTCTCCGACCTCCTTCAGATTCAGATCCGGATGCTTCAATCGAATCTCAGCGACCTCCCGCAGCTTATCAGGCAAGTTCTCCAGACCGACTTCCTTCTCCAGCAGCTTAATGTTGTCGATCTGGCGTACGGCCGCTCCGATCGTCTTGTTCAAATTCGCGGTCTCGCAATTGACGATCCGGTTGACCGAATTGCGCATGTCCCGCATGATCCGGACGTCCTCGAACTTGAACAAGGCCTGGTGCGCGCCGATGATACTCAGGAATTCGATGATCTTCTCGCCTTCCTTGATGTAGAGAATGAACCCCTTCTTGCGTTCGATGAATCTAGCGTTCAACTGGAACTTGTTCGCCAGCTCGACGAGCGCCCGGCAGTGCTCCTCGTACATCGACGCAATCTCCAGATGATAGGAGGACCCTTCGGGATTGTTCACCGAGCCGCCAGCCAAGAATGCGCCTCTTAGATATGCCCGCTTGCAGCAAGGCTTGCGGATCAAGTCCTTGTCGATCGACGATTGGAACAGGAATCCCGTGCTCGTAATCTTAAGCTCCGCCAGCAGCTGCTCGACCCCGACCGGAACGCGCACAATGTATACATTGTTCTTCTTGAGCCGCATCTTCTTGCGGACGAGCAGCTCCGTCGGAACCGCATAATGCCGCTTGAGCAGCGTATACATCCGCCTTGCGATCGCGGCATTCTCGGTGGAGATGTCGAGAACAATCCGTTTGTTGGTCAGTTGCACGGAACCGTTCATGCGAATGAGCGCGGATAACTCCGCCTTCTCGCAGCACGGCTCCGCTTCGGCCATCGTCAACTCTTTCTTCGTTTGCGCCGCGAAGGACACCGCATCTTACCCCTTTCTTTGCACCCAATCCGTCACCAACTGGTAGATGTGCTGGCTAAGCTTGGAAGCGTCATGGCGAAGATAGGTTCTAAACAGCACCAACGTATCGGCGATAACCTTGTAGCCTCGCCTGGTTACCTCGTCCATGTCGACGAGCACCGCTTTGGAGCCCTTCTCCGCGTACATCGAGTGAACTTGCTCCGGAATCTCTCCGTCATTCACAATGACATAATCGAATATCGGATGCCCGATATGAGCTTGTATGGCATCCAGATGATTGCTGACGCTATAGTCGTCGGTCTCTCCAGGCTGTGTCATCACGTTGCATACGAAAATCTTGATCGCATCGCTGTTCACGATCGCTTCCGCCAATTTGGGCACGAGCAGATTGGGGATGATGCTCGTGTACAAGCTGCCCGGCCCCATCAGAATCGCATCTGCCTGTTCAATCGCCCCTACCGCTTCCGGCAGCGGATCCACATCTGGCGGCTCAATGAACACCCGCTTGATCGCCCCGCCGGCCTTCGGAATGGACGACTCACCTACGACGACGCTGCCGTCCGACATCTCCGCCTTCAGTACAATCGCTTGATTCGCCGCGGGAAGCACGCGGCCGCGGACGGCCAGAACCCGGCTCAGCTCGCGAATGCCTGTCACGAAGTCGCCCGAGATGTCGGTCATCGCCGCTATGATCAGGTTGCCCAGGCTGTGCCCGGCCAACCCTTTACCATTGTTGAAGCGATAGGAGAGCATCTCGGCGAGCAGCGGTTCGGCGTCGGCGAGCGCCGCCAGCACGCTGCGGATATCACCCGGGGGCGGCATCTGCAGCTCTTCTCGCAGAATGCCGGAGCTTCCGCCATCATCGGCGACCGTCACGATAGCCGTTATGTCGAGAGGCTGCTGCTTCAACCCTCGCAGCATGACCGATAGGCCGGTCCCTCCCCCGATGACGACAATGCGGGGCAATCTGCCCAATATATTCAAGGAAGCGCTTGGCTTCGGACTCATCCCTTCACCTCATCCATGACGATCGCGATCGGAGTCGCGGTGGCTGACTTTGACCGCCTCCGTCTCGCTCGCGCCGAGCATTCGCCCGAGGTACTCGGCGAGGGCGACCGAGCGATGCTTCCCTCCGGTACAGCCGATTCCGATAATCACCTGGCTCTTGCCTTCCTTGTGATAGAGCGGAATCAGATATTGCAGCATATCCAGCAGCTTGCCTAGGAACGTCTGCGTCTCTTGCCACTTCATCACGTAGTCGTACACTTCCGCATCCTGGCCTGTCTTCGGCCGAAGATGTTCTACGTAATGAGGATTGGGCAGGAACCGAACATCGAAGATCAGGTCCGCGTCGATCGGGACGCCATATTTGAACCCGAACGAGATGACGTTGATCGACATCGTGCTACGATCGAGGTTGGAGAATCGGGATACGATCCGCTCCTTAAGCTGGGCCGGCTTCAGGCTGCTCGTATCGATCACCTGCGTAGCCCAGCCCTTCAGATCTTCCAGCAGCTTACGCTCCGAATGAATGCCGTCCAGGAGGTTGCCGTCCGGGGCGAGCGGATGGCGCCGGCGGCTCTCCTTGTAGCGCTGCACCAAGACGCTGTCCGTCGCATCCAGGAACAGAATCTCGTAATGGATAGTGAAGTGCTCGCGCATATAGCCGAGCGATTCGGACAGCGCCGTGAAGAACTCCCTGCCGCGAAGATCGATGACGAGCGCCACCTTGCCGATTCGGCCCTGCGATTGATCGATCAACTCGGCGAACTTCGGAATGAGCACCGGCGGAAGATTATCGACGCAGAAGTAGCCGAGGTCTTCCATGCTCTGAACCGCTATCGTCTTGCCGGCTCCGGACATGCCTGTGATGATGACCAACGTCGGCTTGGTTATGATCGTATCCATGAGTCCGTCCTTCCTTTCTCAGATAAGCCTCCGATAGTCATAAATCCTTAAATAGAGAAGGCGCCCGAACACCGAGTCTCTCGGCGTAGCAGGCGCCAATGATCATGCGCGAAGGAACAGCCCCGCCGCGCCGACGACTCCCGCGTTGTTGCCCAATTCTGCCGCGACGATATCGACGCCTTCATGCGCTCTTTGCGGAGACAGCTTGCAGAAGACTTCCCGGATTTGTTCGAACAGGAATTCTCCTGCCTTGCTCACTCCGCCTCCTAGAATGAATCGCTGCGGATTGACGACAACAGCTACCGCCGCCATCGACTTGCCGAGATAGAAGGCCGCACGGGTGACGATACGGGCAGCCACTTCGTCGCCCGCCTTGGCTGCGTCGAATACTTCCTTCGCCATAATCTTCTCGACCGCGGCGAGAGAGGTTCTGTCACCGCGCGCTACCGCATCCTTCGCCATGCGGATAATACCCGTCGCGGAGGATACCGTCTCCAGGCAGCCGGATTGTCCGCAGTTGCATTGGATTGCTTCGAGATCCGGCACGACGGACATATGCCCGAGCTCGCCGGCCATGCCGCTGAAGCCTTCGATCAAGCGGCCTCCGACGATAATGCCGCCGCCGACGCCGGTGCCCAACGTGTAGCAGACGCAATCGCTCACACCTTTGCCAGCGCCGCCCCAAGCTTCGCCGAGTGCGGCTACATTGGCGTCGTTGTTGATCTTGACCGGTTTGCCGATCTTGTCTTCCATGATCTGCTTGACCGGGACGTCCCGGAACGGAAGATTCGCGCTGAAGTTAATGATTCCGTTCGGTATGTCAAGGAACCCTGCGATGCCGATGCCGACCCCTTGAACCTGCTCCCACTCCGGCGTACCGGGAGGAACAAGTTCCTTCACGTAAGCCGCAATGTTGTTCAGAACCGTCTCGCTTCCTCCGTCCGCTTGGGTCGGGCCCTCATGCGTGCGAAGGAGCTCGCCTTCGGCATTGCACAGCCCAACTTTAATAGCGGTACCGCCAAGATCTACGCCAATGTATAAAGCTTGAGACATAATGATGGACACCTCGAGATCGTAATGGGATTGCCTAAATCATGATGATAGATGAATCGTCTGAATAATTGTCCGTTCAACAAATCCGAGCTTAGCTATGCCATGCAGGCCAAGTTCAGTTAAGCGATACGCTCCAGTCCTGCGCAGCAGCCCCTTCGAGGAACTTCTCGCAATCCAGCGCAGCCATACAGCCGCTGCCGGCTGCCGTAATGGCTTGGCGATATTTCGTGTCTTGGACATCGCCGCAAGCGAAGACGCCAGGAATGTTCGTCTCCGTAGAACCTGGCTTCGTTAAGATATAACCATGCTCATCGGTCTCCACTTGCCCGCCGAGGAACTTCGTATTCGGCGTATGGCCGATCGCGATGAAGACCCCGTTCGCCTCGAGAATCTCTTCTTCGCCCGTCTCATTGTTCCGCACTTTGAGGCCGGTAACGCCCATCCCGTTCGCCACGACTTCCAGCGGCGTGCGGTTGAGGCCCCATTTGATCTTCTCGTTCTCCTTCGCGCGGTCCTGCATGATCTTGGAGGCGCGCAGCTCGTCGCGGCGGTGAACCAACGTCAATTCGGAAGCGAAGCGCGTCAGGAAGTTCGCTTCCTCCATCGCGGAGTCTCCGCCGCCGACGACGATAATCTTCTTCCCGCGGAAGAAGAAGCCGTCGCAGGTCGCGCACGTGCTGACGCCGCGGCCGACATTATCCTTCTCGCCCGGAATGCCCAAGTACTTAGCGGATGCACCCGTGGAGATGATGAGCGTCTCGGCTTCCAGCGTCTCGCCGCCTTCCAGCGACAGCTTGAACGGCCGCTTGGACAGCTCGACGGAATTGACCCAGCCAGTGCGGAATTGAGCGCCGAAGCGTTCTGCCTGCTTGCGCATGTTGTCCATGAGTTCAGGACCCATGATGCCGCCAGGGAAGCCAGGGAAGTTCTCGACCTCCGTCGTCGTCGTCAATTGGCCGCCCGGCTCCGGGCCTTCGATGACGAGCGGGTTCAGGTTCGCGCGCGCGAGATAGATTGCAGCCGTCAGTCCGGACGGGCCGGTTCCGATTACGATGGATTTGTACATGTTGTCAGTTCCTCCTCAAGCCTATATCATCGAAGTTCGCGTGTTTAACTACATTATCAACCTTGCGGTTAATTCTCCGGATACGCCGACAGCTTCATCGACAGCTCCAGCTTCTCGCGTATGCCGCATACTTCGTCGATCCGGTTCGCATATCGGCTGATGCTCGCCTGCGAAGCTTCGTACCGGCTCACCAAGTCGGCGTACGTAATGATTCGGCGATGCATCTTCGCCGTCCAATATTCGAGCGCAGCCGCCCATCCAGCTGCATTGTGAAGCTTCGGAACGTTCGGGTAGACGCGGGACAGATAATCGACCCACAGCGTCATCAAGTCATGCTGCTGCACGACGTCGTAACGTTCTGCCATCTGCTCCATCGCGATCTCCAGCACCGATTGCCAAGCGCTGTCCCAGACGGGCAGTCTGGCCGACTTGCGGCGCGGCTCCAGCGTCAGCATGCGTCCGCCGAACGCGACGTTCAGCGGATCCTGGATCCCGATCGAACGGAGCACGAGCACCGCCACCCGCTTCAGCTCGTCCTCCTCCTCCGGATCGGCGAGGAACCCTTTGAGCGCTTCGATGACTTCATCGTCTGCGACCAAGCCGAGCGCTTGAATCACCTGCATCTTCGTGCGGCGGTCGCCGTGGCGAAGCGCCCAGAAGAACGAAGAGCGAATGAGCGGATCCTGCTTCATCTCGCCCGGCACCAGCTCCGGCGATTGCTCCCACTTGCGGAACTGCTCGTCGAACGGCAAGTGGTAATGATAATGCGCAGGAGGAGAGCACTCGCCTTCTCTCATGAGCGCAAGCCTCTTCAGATAGAACGGCGGCACCTCCGACTGCGAATCCAACCGCTGCGCTTGAAGCCAATAGCGCTCAGCATCGTCGTAGCGCCCGATATTAGCGGCGGCCACGGCGGCGAAGTGGTGCAGGCTGGGCTCGCCAGACAGCTCGCCCGTGCGCAGCAGCCGGCGGAAGTGGCGGTACGCTCCCTCATGTTCGCCGACGATGCCGAGTGTCGTGGCCAGCTTGAAGACATGCTCCGGATGGAACGGGATCGTCTTCCGCAGCAGCTCGAGGAGCCCGTTGAGCTCCGGGGATTGATTGGAATGCTGGTAGAAGATCGCCAGATTGCACAGCGCGTGCAGGTTGCCCGGCTCCGCCTCGAGTACGGCGGAGATCGTCTGGATCGACTTATCGAACAGTCCCATATAGTAGTATGCCAATCCCAAATTGTTGCGCGCCGCGAGAAAGTCCGGCTGCCGCTCGATAATTTCTTCCAGAATGCGCACCGCCTCCGCGAATCGGCCCGCTTCCAGCAGCTCCCTTGCTTTGTCATGCGCGTAGACGTTCTCTTTGGACTTGATCGTCGACAGCTTCGTCGGCCGATTCAGCTCGTAATGGAGCAGATCGAGCAGTTCGTCCGCTTCGTCCAGGAATTGCCCTTCTGCATCCGTCTCGAGGTAGCGCACCAAGGCGTCCTCTGCCGCTTCGTACAATTCCATATTCGCGTAGTTGTTCGCCAGATAGTAATAGCATTCCGTCATCGCCGGATCAATCCGGTCCAGCACCGAACGGAGCACGTCGTTGGACTCCTCATAGCGGCCCATCTCCGACAGGATGCCGGCCATGTTGCAATGGTTCACCGGGTTGTCCGGTTCATACTCGACCGCGCGGCGGAAGTACTTCAGTGCCTTGTCGTAATGGAACCGATCCAGCGATTGGACAGCTCTCTCGAAGAAGAAAGTGGCGTCCAGCGAGAAAGGAATCACTTTCGGCCGTTTAGTGTTCGCCGCCTGCTTGCGCTTGCGCGGATTCATAGGCAAGGCACCTCCCCGGTTGTCGTCTCATTCCTTGTTCCTGCCTAAACTTCCGGCCTCTATGCCGGATACGTCAACCCGATTATACCACAGCGTTCGCAACCATAAAACAAAAACGCCGCTTGAGCGGCGTTCGCCTCAAGCGGCGCAGGGGACGTCTACACCCCTTTGTTCTTAAACAGCGTGCTGATCGATCCGCCTTCCATGATGATGCGGATCGCTTCCGCAAGCATCGGCGCGACGGACAGCAGCTTGAAGCGCGACGGCCGATCGCCCGGCAGCAGGATGGAGTCGGTCACGATAACCTCCCGAATGCTCGGATGGTCGAGCTTGCGCAGCGCATCCCCCGAGAAGAGAGGATGAGTCGCGCAGACGAACACGTCCTCCGCCCCTCGCTCCTTCAAGCTCTCGACGACATTCACGATCGTCGTGCCCGTATCGATCAGGTCTTCGATGATAATCGGCGTCTGCCCTTCCACGTCCCCGATCACATGCGTAATGACCGATTCGTTGTGCGCGGGCCGCTTCTTGATCATGATCGCGAACGGAGAATCGAGCTGGTTCGCCAGCTTCTCCGCCGTAGAGGCTCGTCCCGCGTCCGGCGAGACGACGACCGGATGGCGGATGTCCTTGGCCTTCAAGTAATCGCTGATCAGGTCCAGCGCTGTGAGGTGATCCACCGGAATGTTGAAGAATCCTTGAATCGCCGCGGCGTGCAGATCAATCGTCACGATCCGGTTCGCGCCGACCGTCGTCAGGACGTCCGCCACCATCTTCGCCGAGATCGGCTCTCGAGGCGCTGCCTTCCGCTCCTGCCGGGCATACCCGTAATACGGCAGCACGACGTTAATCGTTCGGGCGGAAGCCCGCTTCGCCGCATCGATCATGACCAGCAATTCGACGAAATACTCGTTGATCGGATGCGATAAAGATTGCACGAGGAACACGTCGCAATTGCGGATCGACTCCTCATAGTTAACGTACACTTCTCCGCTCTTGAAACGGGATAGATTAATCTTCCCGAGCGACACTCCGAGGTGATCGGCGATGTTCTCTGCCAACAACGGATTCGAGGATCCCGAGAAAATGCGAAGCTTGCTGCTGCTGTACATGCGCCCCTCCAATGGATCGGTCATTCTCGCCGGTTTACACCCTTTTTACACAATTCGACTTTATTATACATGAGATCAGCGCGTTTTCCAAAGCAAATCCAGTTCGGGACCGTGCCGGCTTATTTATCCTTCACGGGCTTCCGATGGCGGAATTCGAGCTCCTTCAGCACGTCGTCGAGCGGAATCTCTTGTTCGCGCAGCAGCACCATCAAGTGGAAGATCAGGTCGGCCGCCTCGCAGCGAATCTCCGCCTTGTCGCCGTTCTTCCCGCCGATGATGACCTCCGCCGATTCCTCGCCGATCTTCTTCAGAATCTTGTCTAGTCCCTTGTCGAAAAGGTACGTCGTATAAGAGCCCTCCGGGCGCTCGGCTTGGCGCTTCGCGATCGTCTCCTCGAGCGAGCTCAGCGGCGCGAAGCGGTCCGGCTGCGGCAGCTTATCCTGCGGCAGTTCGCCGTCCGCGTCGCGGTAGAAGCAGCTGTACGCGCCGGTATGGCAAGCCGCGCCGTTCTGCCGCACCTGCACGAGCAGCGTATCCCCGTCGCAATCGTAGCGCAGCGATTCGATCTGCTGCGTATGGCCGCTCGTCCCACCCTTGTGCCACAGCTCGCTCCGCGATCGGCTCCAGAACCACGTCTCGCCGCTCTCGAGCGACTTCTGCAGCGATTCCCGGTTCATATAGGCCAGCATCAGCACTTCCTTGCTGACCGCGTCTTGTACGATGGCGGGCACGAGCCCGTCGTCATTCCATTTGATTTGCTCCGCGATCGGTTGCGTCATCTTACGTTCACTCCTTGCTCTCTCAGCAGGTTCTTGACCTCCCGGATCGTCACTTCTTTGTAGTGGAAAATGCTTGCGGCAAGCGCCGCGTCGGCCTGGCCTTCACGGAACGCCTCGGCGAAATGCGCTGCATTGCCAGCGCCGCCCGATGCGATGACGGGAATGCCGACTGCGCTCGACACCGCGCGAGTCAGCGCGAGGTCGAAGCCGTCCTTCGTGCCGTCCGCGTCCATGCTCGTCAGCAGCAGCTCGCCCGCGCCGCGGCGCTCGGCTTCCTTCGCCCACTCCAGCGCCTTGATGCCCGTCGGGTTCCGGCCGCCGTGGGTGAACACTTCCCATTCGCCCCACTCGGCGTTGAACCGCGCGTCGATGGCGACGACGATGCACTGCGAGCCGAAGATCCGCGCCCCTTCCGTGATCAGGTCCGGATTCCGAATAGCCGCCGTATTAATGCCGGTCTTGTCCGCGCCCGCGCGCAACAGCCGCTTCATGTCGTCCGTGGACGAGATGCCCCCGCCGACGGTGAACGGGATCGTAATCTCGCCCGCCGTGCGCCGCACGACCTCGATCATCGTGGCGCGCCCCTCGACCGAAGCCGAGATGTCGAGGAACACGAGCTCGTCCGCCCCCTCGCGGTCATAGAGGGCGGCCAGCTCGACCGGATCGCCGGCGTCGCGCAGATTGACGAAGTTGACGCCCTTCACGACGCGGCCGTCCTTGACGTCCAGGCAGGGAATGACTCTTTTGGCTAACATATAGGTCCTCCTTCTATCGCGGCAGCGGCGGATTGCAATAGTCCACGACTTCGCGATAAGGCAGCGTTCCGCCGAAGATGTCGAGCGCGCTGCCGATCGTAATGTCCAGCTTGCCGCCGGTCAGCTCGCGGAACCGCGCCAAGTCGCCAATCGAGCGAGCGCCTCCCGCGTAGGTCGCCGGTATGCGCGCCCACTCGGCCAGCTTCGCCGCGAGCTTCTCCTGCACGCCTTCCCGCTTCCCCTCAACGTCGACCGCATGGATCAGGAACTCGTCGCAATATTGTTCGAGCTCCCGCACCGTGCGCTCGTTCACTTCCAGGTCGCTGAACGTCGTCCATTGGTTCGTCACGACGTACCACTTGCCGTCCCGCTCCTTGCAGCTCAGATCGAGCACAAGGCGCTCCTTGCCGGCTTCGGAGGCGATCCGCCGCAGATTATCCAGGTGCAGCTGCCCGTCGCGGAAGACGTACGATGTGACGATGACGTGCGACGCCCCTGCGCCCAGGTACTCCGCCGCGTTCTCGGCCGTGATGCCGCCGCCGATCTGCAAGCCTCCAGGGTATGCGCGAAGCGCGGACAGCGCCGCGTCCCGGTTGCCGCCGCCGAGCATGATGATGTGCCCGCCGGTCAGCCCGTCCTCCCGGTATAGGGAGGCGTAATAGGCTGCGTCGCGCTCGGAGACGAAGTTCTCTATAACTTTCGAGGCGTCCGCTTGCAGCGTCTCGCCGACGATCTGCTTCACTTTGCCTTGGTGAATATCGATGCAAGGTCTGAATCGCAAGGCTCTCAGCCCTTCTTCCATTTTCTAGTGAAGCCTGGCCATGGCAGCACGCTCCTCGTCTCTATGCGCGTGCCGCCGCCGCTTGATCCACCAATGCGGCGAAGCGGCCGAGAAGCGCCATGCCGAGCTCTCCGCTTTTCTCCGGGTGGAACTGCATGCCGTACACTGAGCCGCGCCCGACGATCGCCGTCACCGGACGGTGATAGTCCGTCGTCGCGAGCAGATCCTCGCGCCGCTCCGGCAGCGCGTGATAGGAATGCACGAAGTAGACGTGTCCCGGCTCAAGCCCTTCGAACAGCGGGCTTGGCTGCGTGAAGCTCAGCTCATTCCAGCCCATATGGGGCACCTTGAAGCTGCCTTGGAACCGCACGACGCGCCCCGGCAGCAGCCCGAGCCCTTCGTGCTTGCCATGCTCTTCGCTCTCGTCGAACAACAGCTGCATGCCCAGGCAGATGCCCAGCAGCGGCTTGCCCGACGCAGCGTACTGCTTCACGACGGCATCCAGCCCCGTGTCGCGCAGATTGCTCATCGCGTCCCCGAATGCGCCAACGCCCGGCAGGATCGCCCCGTCCGCCGCCAGAATCTCCTCCGGCTTCGACGTGACGGCCGCCTCGCAGCCGAGCCGCTCCAGCGCTTTGCCCACGCTGTGCAAGTTGCCCATGCCGTAATCGATGATCGCGATCATCTTACAGCACTCCCTTCGTGGAGGGCACGCCTTTCACGCGGGGGTCGATCGCCGTCGCCTCGTCAATCGCACGTCCAAGCGCTTTGAATACCGCCTCAATCATATGGTGCGTATTGCGCCCATAGTGCACGATGACGTGCAGCGTAATCCGCGCTTCGAGCGCGAACTTCCACAGGAACTCATGCACGAGCTCCGTGCTGAAGCTGCCGACCTGCGCCGACGGATACTCCGCCCGGTATTCGAAGTGCGGCCGGTTGCTCACGTCGATGACGACCTGCGCCAGCGCTTCGTCCATCGGCACGAACACGCTTGCGTAACGCTTGATGCCGGCCTTGTCGCCCAGCGCCTCGCGCAGCGTCTGGCCGAGACAGATGCCGATATCCTCCACCGTGTGGTGGTCGTCGATGTCCACGTCCCCGCGCGCTTCCACGGTCAGATCGAACTGTCCGTGCTTGGCGAACAGGTCCAGCATATGATTCAGGAAGGGTACATCCGTCTCGATGTTCACCGAGCCCGTACCGTCCAAGCCGAAGCTCAGCTTGATATCCGTCTCATTCGTCTTCCGGGCGACTTCGGCCATACGGCTGCCCGCGCCTGCTGCTTGCGTCATTGCGCTTCTCCACCTTCCAATCGGATCTCAACCGCTCTCGCGTGGGCCTCCAGCCCTTCGTGCCTAGCCAGCGTGGCGATACCCGCCGCGTCCCGCAGCAGCGCCTCCCGGCTGTACCGGATCAAGCTCGACTTCTTCAAGAAGTCGTCCACGTTCAGCGGCGAAGAGAACCGTGCAGTTCCATTCGTCGGCAAAATGTGGTTGGGTCCGGCGAAGTAATCGCCCACCGGTTCAGAGCTATACGCGCCGAGGAAGATGGCGCCCGCATTCTCGATGCCCCCGAGCAGCGCCAGCGGGTCCTCGGTGATCACTTCCAAGTGCTCCGGCGCGAGCTTATTCACGACCGACACGCCTTCGGCCAGGTCGGCTACCGTCAGAATCGCGCCGTACATCTCCAGCGACGCCCGCGCGATATCGACGCGCGGCAGCGTCGCCACTTGGCGCTCCAGCTCGGCTGCGACCGCTTGCGCCAGCTTGCGGGATGGCGTCACGAGCACCGCCGACGCCATCTCGTCATGCTCCGCCTGCGACAGCAGATCCGCGGCCACATAGCGCGGATCGGCGCTGTCGTCGGCGAGCACGACGATCTCGCTCGGCCCGGCGATGCTGTCGATGTCGACCGCGCCGAACACGGCGCGCTTCGCCAGAGCGACATAGATGTTGCCGGGCCCGCAGATCTTATCGACGGCGGGAATGCTCGCCGTCCCGTATGCCAGCGCGGCCACCGCCTGCGCGCCGCCGACCCGGTACATCTCGGTCACGCCCGCTTCCGCGGCCGCGACCAGGATGTACGGGTCGATGCCTTCCCGGCCGCCGGTAGACGGCGGCGTGACAAGCACAATCTCCGGCACGCCGGCGACCTTGGCCGGCAGCACGTTCATGAGCACCGACGACGGATACGCCGCCTTGCCGCCCGGCACATACAAGCCGACCCGCTTCAGCGGGCGGATCGCGATGCCAAGCATCGTCCCGTCGGGCTGCACATCCATCCAAGACGAACGCTTCTGCTTCTCATGGAATGTCGTGATGTTCGCCGCCGCCTGCCGCAGCGCCGTTAGAAAATCCGGCTCCACCCGATCGTAAGCCGCCGCAATCTCCTCCGGCGTTACGCGCAGCTGTGCCGGGCTCAGCTTCACCTTGTCGTGCTGCTCGGTGTACCGCAGAAGCGCCGCATCGCCTTCGCGGCGAACCGCTTCGACGATCTCCTTCACCGCCGCATTCTGCTCGGGGGAGCCGTATTCGCTCTCCCGCTCCAGCTTGAAGCCCGCTGCCGATCCTATATACATCTCCGCTTGACCTCCCTCGGCGACAGTTCCATCCTCACCGTACGCCTTTATCTCTCATGCAAACTGCTGCACCCGGTTCTTAATGAGACAAACCTTCAGCCTCGCTAATACCTCGACATGGCCATCCCGGTTACAGAGCCGCCTTAGCTGCCTCGCGACTCGTAACCCGACAATTCCGGTTTACGCAGCCGTCGTTATATGTTCATCGGGCGAACGATCATCCGCCCTAACTATCCCCGCGCCGCGATCCGCTGTCCCAGCCGGTCGCACAGCTCCTGAATCGCTTGGTTCTTCAGCCGGTAGCTGACGCGATTGGCGATCAAGCGGCTCGTCACTTGGAACAGCGTCTCCATCTCAACAAGCCCGTTCTCCTTCAGCGTCTGCCCCGTCTCGACCATATCCACGATCCGGTCGGCAAGGCCGATGAGCGGCGCCAGCTCGATCGAGCCGTTCAGCTTGATGACCTCCACCTGCTGACCGCCCTCGCGGAAGTACTGCGACGCCACGCTCGGGTACTTCGTCGCCACACGAGGATACATGACTGGCTTCCAGCCAGGCAAGCCGATCACGGACATACGGCACCTCGCGATGCCGAGATCGATGAGCTCATAGACGTCTTTGTTCTCCTCCATCAGCACATCCTTGCCAACGATGCCGATATCCGCTACACCGTATTCCACGTATGTCGGCACGTCCACCGGCTTCGCCATGATGAACTCCATGTTCGCTTCCGGCACCGGAATGATCAGCTTGCGCGAATCGTCGAAGTCCTCCGGAATCAGCAGTCCCGCCTCCCGGAACAGCTTGCTCGCTTGCTTATAGATACGCCCCTTGGGCATCGCTACCTTCAATACACTATCGCCAGCCGTCTTCTCCATCATGCGGTCATTCCCCGTCATGGCCGCGCCTCCTCTCCGACTCCGTACACGAGCAGGCTGTCGTAATCCGCTCCCCGGTGCTCGAACGTCTCGACGCGCGCAGCCCGCTCGCGAAGTCCGCCCCACTCCGGCGATGCCGCATCCAGCGCTTCCGTCACGACGAGCAGCCCTTCCGCGCGCAGCCGCTCTGCTTCCTGCAGCGCCTCCCGCCTTTGCTCATGCGTGTAGACGATTAGCGTCCGCCCGCCTTCTGCCGGCGTATCATCCTCCGCCACTTCCAGAATGCGCGTCGTCTTGAGCGCGAAGCCCGTCGCCGCAGCCGGGCGGCCGAACTGGCTCAGCAGGTTGTCGTAGCGCCCGCCGCTGCATACCGGGAACCCGAGATGGGACGCATAGCCTTCAAAGTTAATTCCCGTATAATAGGAGAAATCCCCGATCATCGTCAGATCGATCAGCACATGCTCCTGCACGCCGTAAGCGCCCAGCACATCCCATACTTCGCACAGCTGCCGGATCGCAGCCTGCGCTTCTCGGCTGGCGCTTAAGCCAAGCGCCTGCTCGCAGACCTCCGCTCCTCCGCGGAGACGAAGAATACCCTCCAGCTCCGAGCGCACTTGGTCATCCAGCGACAGCCGACTAAGCGTCTGCCGGTAGCCGACGTGATCCCGTTGAAGCAAGCACTCCTTCAACGCTTCCTGCTCCTCAGTCCGGCCGGGCAGCGCTTCTTGGAACAATCCGTTCAGGAACCCGACATGCCCGACCGCCACTTTGAACGCCGGAACACCGGCAGCCCGCAGCGAAGCGATCGCCAGCGCGATCACTTCGGCATCGGCTTCCGAAGAAGAATCCCCGATTAACTCCACACCCGTCTGGAAGAACTCCGCATCCCGTCCCGCCTCGTCCTCGAAGGCGCGGAACACGCCGGCGTGATAGCTGAGCCGCAACGGGAACGGCCGCTCCTTCAGCAGCGATGCCGCTACTCGCGCGATCGGCGAAGTCATCTCCGAGCGAAGCACGATGGTCGTGCCGCGCGGATCGAGCAGCTTGAACAGCTTCTGATCGGACGTGGAGCTGGCAACGCCGACCGTATCGTAATATTCCATCGTCGGGGTGATGATCTGCTCATAGCCCCAGCGCCGCATGCAGTCCAGCACATTCTGCTCGATGCGCCTAAGCTTGGCTACCGCGTTCGGCAGATAATCCCTGACCCCGATCGGCTTCTCAAATACTTTTGGCTTCGACACAACAATACCTCGATTCTGATCTATATCTTTAGTGCTTTAAAGTTCTAACATGTTACCATACTGCCAAAATAAAGGATACTATGTACTTTAGCACGATTGCCCCGGAGCGTCAACCCGACGGCGGTGCCTTGCATCCGGCTCTTCCCGCGATGGCGGGAACGTCCCGCGCTCCGCGCCGGCGATCTGCCCTAGCGAATCCGATGGCCCCTCTCATCACATTTCGCTTCCCCGAAGCCAAATAGCCGAGTTGGACCCCAAGCAGCTTGAACGCCCGGCCATGCGGCCGTTCGCCCTCCTCGCCTCTCATCCAACTCGGCTATCTATTCCCATCCTTGTCCCATCCAATGCCGCACGCGCCGCTTCAGTCCGACCCTAATTCGCGAAGCGGATTGCCGCCTACCCGCGCATTCGCCGGCACATCGCGGTGAACGACCGAACCGGCCGCTACGACCGCGCCGTCGCCGATCGTGACGCCCGGCAGAATCGTCACATTCGCCCCGATCATGACCCCGTCGCCGATATGAACATCGCCCAGACGATACTCTTGGATCAGATACTCATGCGTCAGAATCGTCGAATTGTAACCGATGATGCTGTTGCTTCCGACGGTAATCCGCTCGGGGAAGAACACGTCCACCATGACCATCAGCGCGAACGATGTCGTCTTACCGACTCTCATGCCCAGCACATGGCGGTAAATCCAATTTTTCACCCGAAGCTCCGGACAATACCGTGCCAATTGGATAAAAATAAAATTGCGGACCGCCTTCCAGCGGGATACCGTTCTGTACACTTGCCACAGCGAATTCGGCCCTTCCACCGGATACCGTTCCAGCCTTCTCACGCGTTCACTGCTCCGTTCCAATAAGGGTGAAAAGCTGCTTCATGTCGCGCAGTATATGCCTCGCTCCCGCATTCTTCAGCACCTCTTCGCCCTTCAGCGACCAGGCGACGCCGATCGGAACCGCTCCCGCACGAATCGCCGACTCGATGTCCGCCGTGCTGTCGCCGATCATCAGCGTCGCCGCGGGCTCCGAGCCAAGCGCCCGGATCGCCTTCAGCACCGGCTCTGGATGCGGCTTCGCGTGCTCGACGTCGTCCAGCGTCACGATGACGTCCATCGCGTCATAGACGCCTAGCAGCCTCAGCGCGCGCTCCGTCGAATCCCGCATCTTCGTCGTGACGACGCCAAGCTTCATCCCCTGTGCCCGAAGCTGCGGAATCGCTTCGGCGACGCCCGGGAAGAGCGATACCATCTCGTCATGCTTAGATAGATTGTAAGCGCGGTAGATCTTCATGAGATCATCGACCTCTTCGCGCCCCGAGAAGATCTGGAATTGCTGCTTCAGCGTGAGCCCCATCTTCGGGATGATGTCCTCGCGGCTGAACGTATCGGGGACGATTCCTTGCAGCGCGTGAAGGAACGACTCAATGATCAATTCGTTCGTGTCGATGATCGTGCCATCCAAATCAAACAGTACGGTTGTGATCTCTCTATTGCTCATGCCGGCATCCTATCCCCGTTCCTATATTTCTGCTCAGCCGACGCGTTAGACGCCAGCCTCTCCCGCTGCCCCGTCATCGGCGTTGCGGGCCTCGGTGTCCGCAGCTGCTGAGGAACCGCCGCCGTCCTTCGCAGACGGACCCTTCGTGCTGATGACCGGATCGGAATACCGCTCCTTGGCCATGCCCGTCTGGCGTCGAATGGCAATCACAATGAAGCTTGCAATGATGAAGACAATCGCCAGCAGCTGCGAGATGCGCACGTTGCCGTATGCCGGATCTAGATCGCCAAGCTCGAAGCCGAACCACTTCATCGGTGACCACAGCCAATTGACGAACGAGGCAAGCGTGTCCGAGCCTTTGAAGGCCAGGCTGTCCGTGCGAAGCGCTTCAATGAAGAAGCGGCCGATCGAATACCAGATCAAGTAGGCGAAGAACATCTCGCCGGCCCGCAGCCACCTCCACTGCCTGCGGATCACGAACAGGATGATGAGTCCGACCAAGCTCCACATCGACTCGTAGAAGAACGTCGGATGATGATACGTGCCGTCCACGTTCATCTGATTCACGATGAACGCGGGCAGATGAAGCGTGTGGCGCAGGAAGGACTCGTCCACCGGTCCGCCGTACGCTTCCTGATTGACATAATTGCCCCAGCGGCCGATCATCTGGCCGACCAGCAGGGACGGCGCGCAGATGTCGACGATCCGCCAGAACGAATATCCTTTATAACGAGAGTAGAAGTATCCGCAGATCAATGCGCCGAGAATGGCGCCGTAGATCGCGATGCCCCCGTTCCAGATCGCGATGATCTCTCCCGGATGCTGGCTGTAATAGTCCCATTTGAAGCCTACATAGTACAAGCGCGCGGCAATGATAGCGGAAGGCACGCCATACAGCATCAAATCCAGGAAGAAGTCAGACGTCAGCCCGAACCTCTTGCCCTCCCAGATTGCGAGCAGCAGCCCCAGCAGGGCTCCCGTTCCGATAATTAATCCGTACCAATGTACGGATATCGATCCTATCGAGAATGCGACAGGATCCAGCTTCAATAACGGCAACATCTTTATCCTCCGTCCTGCCGATCCCGGCTCTACCGAGCCGAGATCGGTCGATTATTCATAGTCTTCGTCCGCGATCGCTTCCGTCAGCTTGTTCGTGAATTGCAGCGCCGCGTTGTAGCCCATCCGCTTCAAGCGGAAGTTCATCGCAGCCACTTCCAGAATGACGGCCAAGTTCCGTCCCGGTCGAACCGGCACGGTCACGAGCGGCACTTCAGCTTCAATGATCTTCGTCGTCTCTTCATCCAGCCCGAGCCGATCGTACTGCTTCTCTTGCTGCCAGTTCTCCAGCTTGATAACGAGGCTGATCTGCTTCTGCGTCCGCACGGCGCCAGCGCCGAATAACGTCATGACGTTCAGAATCCCCAGGCCTCGAATCTCTAGCAGGTGCTGGATCAGCTCAGGCGCGCTGCCGTAGAGCAGGTTGTCCGCCGTCTGCCGAATCTCGACTGCATCGTCCGCGACGAGACGATGGCCGCGCTTCACGAGCTCCAGCGCCGTCTCGCTCTTGCCGATGCCGCTGCCGCCCGTGATCAGCATGCCGACGCCGTAAACATCGACCAATACGCCGTGAATGGTTGCAGTTGGCGCCAATTTCTTCTCGAGGAAGGTGGTGATGCGGCTGAGCAGAATCGTGGTAGCCACGGTGCTGCGCAGAACCGGGAAGCGGCGCTCATTCGCAACCTCGACCAGCTCTACAGGAACGTCCAATCCGCGTGTAATAATGATGCAAGGCGTCTCGTCCGTACAGAGCCGGGTCATACGATCCCGCCGTTCCGAAGGGGAGAGCGTCTCTAGGAACGCCAATTCCGTCTTGCCGAGAATTTGTGCCCGATCAACCGGATAATAGGCGAAATAACCCGCCACTTCTAACCCTGGACGGTTCAAGTCGTCCGTCTCGATCGTACGGCGCAGGCCATCGCCGCCAGCAACGACTTCGAGCTGGAACTGGTGAACAAGCTCGGATACTCTCACTTTTTTACCCATCACAAGGCTCCTTCCATAGTCCTATTCATCGTATCTAAAAAAAAGCAGGAAATCAACGATAACGCACCCAAGCCTCATCCGCGTCCCATCTGCACCTACCCGAGAGCGCCCAGCAATGAAAAACGCCCGGCCCAAGGCCGAGCGTCTTATAAAGGATAACGATTAGTTCTCGAGAATGTTAAGCTCCGTGTCCAAGTCGAAGACATGGATCTTGTTCATGTCGATCGCCAGCTTCACGTTCTGGCCTTCTTGCAGTCCGGAGCGGCCGTCTACGCGGGCGATGACGTTGTCTTTGCCCAGACCGTTCAGGTAGAGGAACATCTCGTGGCCGAGGTTCTCGGATACTTCGATGTTCGCATTGATGATCGACTTCGGAGAAGCTTCGATGAAGACCGGCTCTTCGTGAATGTCTTCCGGACGAACGCCCATGATGACCTCGCGGCCAACGTAGCCCTTCGCACGCAGCGCCTTCGCTTTGCCTTCCGGAACTTCAACGTCGACGCCGGTTGCCTTGAAGTGAACAGCGCCGCCAGCTTCAACCAGTTGGCCCGTAATGAAGTTCATCGCAGGAGCGCCGATGAATCCAGCTACGAACAGGTTGACCGGATGGTTGTAGAGCTCTTCCGGCGTAGCAGCTTGCTGAATGAAGCCGTCCTTCATGACGACAATGCGGTCGCCCATCGTCATAGCTTCCGTCTGGTCGTGGGTAACGTAGATGCAAGTCGTCTCCAAGCGCTTCATCAATTTGGAGATGTTAGCGCGCATTTGGGTACGCAGCTTGGCGTCCAAGTTGGAGAGCGGTTCGTCCATCAGGAACACTTGCGGTTCGCGGACGATCGCGCGGCCCAGGGCGACGCGCTGGCGCTGACCGCCGGACAGTGCCTTCGGCTTGCGGTCGAGCAGGTGCTCGATCTCGAGCGTGCGAGCCGCTTCGCGAACGCGGCGGTCGATCTCGTCCTTGCGGAATTTGCGAAGCTTAAGGCCGAATGCCATATTCTGATAAACGTTCATATGCGGATAAAGTGCGTAGGACTGGAAGACCATCGCGATGTCGCGGTCTTTCGGAGCGACGTCGTTCACGACACGGTCGCCGATGTACAGCTTGCCCTCGGAGATCTCTTCGAGACCTGCGATCATCCGGAGAGTCGTCGATTTGCCGCAGCCGGAAGGGCCTACGAGCACGAGGAACTCTTTGTCCTGAATGTCGAGGTTAAAGTCGGTAACCGAAGCTTTGTCGGCACCTGGATATTTTTTATAAACATGCTCTAAACGTACGCCTGCCATTGATATATCCCCCTAACGTTCCGTTTAAGGTACAGTGATATCTTACCGCAGAGGCATGTCGAATGACTATGCACAAAGCGTACAAAAAATTCATTTCCTTTTCGTGACTTTGTACAATAACAGCATGATTCGGACAAGAACCGCGTCGTTGAAGGAGCGAACGTCGAGCCCGGTCTCCTGCTTCAGCTTGTCCAGACGGTATAAGAGCGTGTTGCGGTGGATAAACAGCTTCTTGGCTGTCTCGCTCACGTTGCAGTCCATCGCGAAGAACGCATCCAGCGTCGAGATCGTCTCCGGCTCCGTGAACAGGTCCGGCCTTGCCGCCATCTCTTCCATGAAGCGAAGCCGCGTCCCTTCCGGTATACCGCTCAGCAGCCGCTCTAGATGGACCATCCAAGGGAGGTGAACGTGCAGCCCGGCATGGAACTTGCGTCCGAGATACATCGTGTCCCTTAGCGTCGCAACGGTCTGAACGAGGCTCTCGCTCGGAATCATCGGCAAGTCAACCGCCACATGGCACTCGCCGCCCCATTCCTCCGTCACCATCTGATGCAGCCCCGTCGCGAGTGAATGCAGCGCCTCCTTCGTCACGTCGTGGTCGACGATATCCTCCTCCGCCCCTTCAACCTCTGCCAGCAGACGGTCGGAACCAAGCACGAGCCATTCCCGCTCTCGAATCGGAATGAGCATCATCTCGTCGGAGATAAATGATCTCAGCACCTTCTCCAGCTCTGCATAGGAAGGTTCTCTCTCTTCGGCCTGCTGCTCGCTGTGAAGCAAGAACGGAATCATCCCATCAAACAATCGTCCGCCCAGTTCGAATCGCTCCGGGACCTCCGCCCTCATCTCCCCGAGCGAGAGGCTCTGATCGATCCATTCGCCTAGCCGTCTCGCCTGCCGCTCCGAATCGCTGGACCCGCCCTGCGGCCGTTGCTGGGACGGCTGAATTGCCCACTTCAGCAATTCCTGTTCAAGAGGCGTTAACGCGCTATGAATGCGGAGAACTTGCAATTCAGCCGCGCTTACGCGAACGACCAGCAGGCTCTCTTGCCGCAGCTCGATGCAGTCGCCGAGCACCGGATGCTTGGAGCCGCCGATCCGCTCCCAATCCGACAGCGTCATGGACTGGACTTCCGCGGGTGCGCCGGTCAGCAGCTGGATCCGCTGCAGTTGCGTTTTGTTCATCGCTGCACGCCCCCCATCCCTGTATTGTTATCCACATTGTAGCACAATTAGAGGATAGGAGGGGATGGCGCCCTTTAACGCAGCATCAGCAGGATGACGATAGACAGCAACGAGAACACCGCCGCAATTAGATAGAGGAAGGAGACGGTCTGAACCTGCGTGAGGCCCCATCTCATGAGGCTGTGATGCGTGTGGAGATTATCTGCCCGATGAAGCCCTTTCCCTTCAAGCAGACGGCGCGAGAACACAATAATGGTATCGAGAAAAGGAACCCCCAGCGCCAACACGGGAACGAGCAGCGAGAGGAACGTCGCTCCCTTCAGCGTACCGTTGATAGCCGTCACGGCGAGGGTGTAGCCGAGGAAGGTGGCGCCCGCGTCGCCCATGAAGATCCGCGCGGGATGGAAGTTATAGACAAGGAAGGCTAGACACGAGCCGGCCAGCGCGACGCCGATTAAGGCGGTCACATCCTGCTCGCCGATCAGAGAGGCGACGAACAGCGTGAAGGAGGAGATGACACTGACGCCGGAAGCGAGGCCGTCGATCCCGTCAATGAAGTTCAACATGTTAATCAGCGCGAATACCCATAGCAGCGTGAAGAAGGCAGCCCAGCCCGGCGAGAACAGAATCATCGCCGACCTCGAAGGCGCGGAGATGCCGGCGATCTGAATGCCGAAGGCGGATGGAATGAGCGACACCCCGATGTAGACGATCAGCCGAGGCCAGACCGGGAAGTCGCGGGCTCTCGATTTGAAGGAATCGTCGACCAAGCCGACCGCTACGAGCAGGCCCCCACCCAATGCCAGGACGCGAAGAATCGAACTGTCGCCTAGGAACAACCAAGTCGTGAGGATGACGCCCGCATAGATGGCGACGCCTCCGCTGAGCGGTATAGGCGACTGATGCACTTTGCGCTTCGTCGGACGGTCGACGAAGCCCAGCTTGAGCGCTGCGGCGCGCACGATCGGTACTATGAGGAACACAAGTACGAAGGAGAGCCCGAGCGCGTAGATGTAGATCATGGAAGATCCTCCCGGTGCAGCGGTTTGCTCCTTACTGTTCCCCAATAGATGAAAAATCACCCTGCTGACTGCAAATTGCTTCGGTTCAGCCGGGATGGTCCCAACGGACAGCAAAAAAGCGGACGCCTGCGCGTCCGCTGTCATGTCTAAACTGGTGAGCCATGAAGGACTCGAACCTTCGACACCCTGATTAAAAGTCAGGTGCTCTACCAACTGAGCTAATGGCTCGCAACAATCAGGGTCCCCGAATTGGGTTCGGTTTACACTTCAAAGCTGCGTATCATGTTGTGAAAAAAGTGGTGGAGGGTGATGGATTCGAACCACCGAACCCGAAGGAAGAGATTTACAGTCTCCCGCGTTTGGCCGCTTCGCTAACCCTCCACAGTACCCGCCGATAGGATGCTCGCGATTACGCTCGCCTATACCGGAAGAAACATATGGTGGCTCGGGACGGAATCGAACCGCCGACACGAGGATTTTCAGTCCTCTGCTCTACCAACTGAGCTACCGAGCCAAATATTATTCATGTTAATAGTTCGTGTAATGAAATGGCGGAGCCGACGGGATTCGAACCCGCGGTCTCCTGCGTGACAGGCAGGCATGTTAGGCCTCTACACCACGGCTCCGCGATATCATATAGGTTCTTCGATTATAAATCGAAGATGGTGGAGGCTGAGGGGATCGAACCCCCGACCCTCTGCTTGTAAGGCAGATGCTCTCCCAGCTGAGCTAAGCCTCCATAAGATGGACAGACGATATTGGTAGCGGCGGAGGGGATCGAACCCCCGACCTTTCGGGTATGAACCGAACGCTCTAGCCAGCTGAGCTACGCCGCCACAAACACAAGCTTGTCCAAGGAACAATCAAGGACTTGCGCCTTGATAACCGGATACGAAACGATTTGCGCTTGAAACGTTCTAACCTTACTGTGTGCTG
>NZ_JACJVN010000081.1 GCF_014212015.1 Cohnella lubricantis
GCCTTGGCCTTGCGGACGGTCGCCGCGGTAGCCGCCTTGGCCTTGGCCCTGCGGACGGTCGCCGCGGTAGCCGCCTTGGCCTTGGCCCTGCGGACGATCGCCGCGGTAGCCGCCTTGGCCTTGGCCCTGCGGACGATCGCCGCGGTAGCCGCCTTGGCCTTGGCCTTGCGGACGATCGCCGCGATTGCCGCTGCCGCCATGGCTTTGGCCCTGCGGGCGCTGCTCAGACGCGCGCGATTGGCCGGCCGCCGGCTGCTCCGTCGCAGCCGGTCTGGAAGCGACGGACGCCGTATCTTCCGGCTTGCGCGGCGCTTGCGCGCCAGACCCTTGTCCTTGGCGCGGCGCGGCCGAGCCTTGGCCGGACGCCCCGTGCTGCTCCGTACGACGGTCTCCGCTTGCCGGAGCTTTGGCGTTCTGCGCCATTTTCGCAGCTGCGTTCGCCTTCACGTCGTGGAAGAACTTCTGCACCGCTCCGACCATGTTGTCTTCCATGACGCTCATATGGTTGTTCACGGGCATGTTGACCCGCTTCAATATGGTAATAATCTCCTTGCTGCTCATGTTCAGTTGCTTCGCATATTCGTATACGCGCAGCTTATCCTTGTTGTCTTCTTGTTTACTCAATATTCTCCACCTCCGAATGTTCAACCCAACCGCTTCGAATCATGTCCGCAAAACCTTTGTCTGTTACGGCAAACAGCACCCGTTCGGGTTTGCCCGCGGCTCCCCCAAGTTCGAACCGGGAATACCCGACCAACAGCTCTACGCCATAGCTTTCGCATTTATCGCCGATTTTCTTGCGCGTGCCTTCGGACGCGTCCTTGGCGAGCAGCACAAGCTTCGCTTCACCGCCGCGGATTGCCTTGAGCACCAGCTCCTCGCCGGAGACGAGCTTGCCGGCCCGCATGGCGAGCCCTAATCGGGACAACGCTTTATTCGTCGTCATCGTTCGTCTCGAGCTCCTTGTTCGCGTGGAACTCGTCTTCCACTTTTATGAAATCCGCTTCCAGCCGGTCGTAGATGTCCGAAGACACGGGCACCTTCAGCGCGCGTTCGAACGCCTTCGATTTCTTCGCCAGCTTGAAGCAGGAGGTCTTGCCGCACAGATAGGCGCCGCGGCCCGATCGCTTGCCCGTCAAGTCGATTTGGATGTCCCCTTCCGGCGAGCGGACGATGCGGATCAATTCCTTCTTGGGCATCATTTCCTGGCACGCTACGCATTTGCGCTGCGGAATTTTTCTCGTTTTCAAGGTTCATCCCCTCCCCGCCATGCAGCTTATTCCGAAGCGCTGCTTGGCGCGCTTAACGGATCAATCGATCGTTACGCTGTCTTGGTGCATGACGGCGCCGGTCGCCGTTCTCGGACGGCCGTATTCCTGCTCCGCCTGCGCCTCGCTCTTGATGTCGATCTTCCAGCCGGTCAGCTTCGCCGCCAGGCGGGCGTTCTGGCCTTTGATGCCGATCGCGAGCGACAATTGATAATCCGGTACGATGACGCGCGCCATCTTCTCGGCCTCGAACACGATAACCTCCAGCACCTTCGAAGGGCTAAGAGCGTTCGCGACGTATTCCTCCACCGAATCCGACCAGCGCACGATGTCGATCTTCTCGCCTTTCAGCTCGGTCACGATCGTCTGCACGCGGACGCCCTTCGGGCCGACGCAGGAGCCGATCGGATCGACTTCGGGATTGCGCGAGTAGACGGCAATCTTCGAGCGGAAGCCGGCTTCGCGGGCCACCGAACGAATCTCTACCGTACCGTCGAAAATCTCGGGAACCTCAAGCTCGAACAGCCGCTTGAGCAGCCCCGGATGAGTGCGGGACAGAATGATCTGCGGTCCCTTGCTCGAATTCTCGACCTTCGTGATGTACGACTTGACGCGGTCGCCTTGCTTGAATTTGTCGTTCGGCATCAGCTCCGTCAGCGGCAATGCCGCTTCGACTTTGCCGAGGTCGACGTACAGATTGCGCTGATCGATGCGTTGGATAATGCCGGTGACGATGTCCTGCTCTTTGTCCACATACGCATTGTAGATCAAGCCGCGCTCCGCTTCGCGAATCCGCTGCGTCACGACCTGCTTCGCCGTCTGGGCGGCGATGCGTCCGAAGTCGCGCGGCGTCACTTCCAGCTCCGCCGTATCCTCCAATTGATAATGCGGGTTGATGCCTCGTGCGGCTTCGAGCGAGATCTCCAGGCGCGGATCCAGCACTTCCTCCACAACCGTCTTGCGGGCGTACACTTTGATGAGGCCCGTCGATCGGTTGATATCGACGCGAACGTTCTGCGCCGTGTTGAAATTCCGTTTGTAGCTGGAGATCAGTGCCGCTTCGATAGCTTCGATCAGGACGTCCTTGGAGATGCCCTTCTCTCGCTCGATTTCGGACAGCGCTTCAATAAACTCCATGCTCATGACCGTATAATTCCTCCTTTCAAGATTAGAAAACGATGGCCAAGCGGGCAGAGGCCACTTTATCGTAAGGGATGGCGTGCTTGCGGCGTCCGACCGTCATCTGCAGGACATTGCCTTCAAACGCGTCCAGTCTTCCTTCGAATTCTTTCGCTCCGTCAATTGGCTCATAGGTGGTGACGAACACATGCTTGCCGACCGCCTTCGCGACGTCTTCCGCCTTCTTGAGAGGGCGCTCCGCTCCCGGCGAGCTGACTTCGAGGAAGTAAGCTTCGCTGATCGGATCGAGCTCGTCAAGCTTAGCGCTCGCGAATTCGGAGATTCGTCCGCAGTCGTCGATGTCGATGCCGCCATCCTTGTCCACGTAGATTCGCAGATACCAGTTGCTTCCCTCTTTGACGTATTCCACGTCCACGAGTTGGAATCCGTTCTCCTCCAGATACGGAGTCATAAAGGATTCCACGATGGATTTGATTTTCGGTGCGCTCAAATCATGACCTCCCGGGTTTGCTTCATTGGATCGTCCGGCGGCTTGCCGCAGCCTAGCAAAAACAACCTCGACGCATCCGACGCCGAAGAAGCTTTGCATCTGATCGTTCGGAGGAGATGAGCGCTAGGCTGCCCTAATCCTCCACAACCCAAAAAGGCCATGGCAAAACGGAAAGAGTGGGTTTCCCCACTCTTCTGCAGACGGTGTTATCCACATGATTACCAGAATTAATATACCATAACCTTGAATCGGATAGCAACCGAAATTTTACCTTGCCATTCCCATCGAACAACCGCCGAGCCCTTGTTAGAACAGCGATAGCTGGTTCGATTCGGGCAGTCCGCGGAAGCATCCCATGCCGGCGAGCACCTCGACGATCGTCTTGCTCGCCTTCGACCGCTGCTGGAAATCTTCCACCGACAGATATTCGCCTCCGTCGCGCGAAGCGGCGATGTTCTTCGCGGCGTTCTCGCCGATGCCGGCGATAGCTGAGAACGGCGGGATAAGCGCCTCGCCGTCGACGATGAAGCGCGTCGCGTCCGAGCGGTACAGGTCGATCGGCTTGAACTTGAAGCCGCGAGCCGTCATCTCAAGGCCCATCTCCAGAATGGAGATCATGTTCTTCTCCTTCGTCGTGGCCTGGAACCCCTTGGCTTCGATCTCATTCAGCATCTTCAGGATGGCGTCGTAGCCTTGACAGAACAGTTCGACATCAAAGTCGGCCGCCCGTACGGAGTAGTACGTCGCGTAATACTGGATCGGATAATACAGCTTGAAGTACGCCGTGCGCACGGCCGATATGACGTAAGCGGCGGCGTGCGCCTTCGGGAACATGTACTCGATGCGCAGGCACGAGTCGATGTACCATTGCGGAACGCCGCACTTCTTCATCTCTTCGATCCACTCCGGCGTCAGCCCTTTGCCCTTCCGCACGCTCTCGGTAATCTTGAACGCGAGCGAAGCGTCCATGCCTGCCTTGTAGATCAGATAGAGCATAATGTCGTCGCGGCAACCGATTACGGTCTTAATCGTGCAGGTGCCGTTCTTGATGAGCTCCTGCGCATTGCCCAGCCATACGCCCGTTCCGTGCGACAGGCCCGAGATCTGCAGCAAGTCCGCGAACGACGAAGGCTTCGTCTCTTCGAGCATCTGGCGCACGAAGCGCGTGCCCATCTCCGGCACGCCGTACGTAGCGACCGGCGTTCGAATCTGCTCCGGCGTGACGCCGAGCGCGTCGACCGAGCTGAACAGGCTCATGACCTTCGGGTCGTTCATCGGGATCGTCGTCGGATCGACGCCGGTCAAGTCCTGCAGCATCCGCATCATCGTCGGATCGTCGTGTCCGAGAATATCGAGCTTGAGCAGGTTGGCGTCGAAGGCGTGATAATCGAAGTGCGTCGTCTTCCATTCCGAGCTGGTGTCGTCGGCCGGATATTGCACCGGCGTGATGTCTTCGACTTCAATATAGTCCGGCACGACGACGATGCCGCCCGGGTGCTGGCCGGTGCTGCGCTTGACGCCGGTGCAGCCGGCCGCCAGCCGGTTCAGCTCCGCTCCGCGCCAGGACATGCCGCGGTCTTCCTCGTACTTCTTGGCGAAGCCGAACGCCGTCTTCTCCGCCACCGTGCCGATCGTGCCGGCCCGGAACACGTTCTTCTCCCCGAACATGACCTTCGTGAAGTTGTGCGCTTGCGGCTGGTATTCGCCGGAGAAGTTGAGATCGATATCGGGAACCTTGTCGCCCTTGAAACCGAGGAACGTCTCGAACGGAATGTCCTGCCCCTCGCCGTGCATGATCGTGCCGCAATTCGGACAAGGCTTGTCCGGCAAGTCGAAGCCGCTCGGCACACTGCCGTCCAGAATCCATTCGCTGTGCTTGCACTCGGGATTGCGGCACAAGTAATGCGCCGGCAGCGGGTTAACCTCCGAGATGCCGAGGAACGTCGCCACGACGGACGAGCCGACCGAACCCCGCGAACCGACCAGGTAGCCGTCGTTGTTCGACTTCTTGACGAGTCGTTCGGAGATCAGATAGTTGGCCGAGAAGCCGTACTTGATGATCGGCACGAGCTCCTTCTCGAGCCGCTGTACGACGACGTCCGGAATCGGCTCGCCGTACATCGACTTGGCCGTCTCATAGCAGGTATTGCGGATCTCGTCGTCCGCCCCTTCGATGATCGGCGTATAGAGCTCATCCGGGAACATCTTGATCTCTTCGAACCGGTCCGCCAGTTCGTTCGGATTGCGAATGACGACCTCGCGCGCCTTCTCCGCGCCAAGGAAGCTCATCGCGTCGAGCATCTCGCCGGTCGTGCGGAAGTGCGCGTCCGGCTTGCGCTGATCCTTCAGCGGGCTGAAGCCGGTAATGCCGTGAATCGTAATATCGCGGAACAGCTTGTCGCGAGGCTCCAAATAGTGAACGTTGCCGGTCGCGACGACGAGCTTGCCCTGCTTGTCGCCGATCCGCACGATCTTGCGCAGCGCCTCTTCCAGCTCCGCTCGGCTGCCGACAAGCCCCTTGTCCAGCAGGTGCAAGTAGAAGTCGATGGGCTGAATCTCCAGCACATCGTAGAATTCGGCAACTTCCTCGGCTTCCTCCACTGACTTGTTCAACACCGTCTCGTACAGCTCGCCTTTCTCGCAGCCGGACAGCAAGAGCAGCCCTTCGCGCAGCTCGATCAGCTTGCTGCGAGGAATGCACGGCACACGGTGGAAGTATTCGGTATGGGACATCGAGATCAGCTTGAACAGATTCTTCTTGCCGACGGCGTTCAGCGCATAGATGCCGCAGTGGAACGGGCGCGTCGTCTTCCAGCTGTTGCCGTTAATCGAATTCAGCTTGCTCAGATCGGTGACGCCGCGAGCCACCGCGTCCTTGACCAATCCGGTCAAGACGCCGGCCAGCGCGATCGTATCGTCGATCGCCCGGTGGTGGTTCTCCAGGCTCACCTTGTATAGATCGGACAACGTGTTGAGCCGGTGGTTCTTCATCGTCGGATGCAGGAACCGCGCCAGCTCGAGCGTGTCGAGCACCGGATTCGGAATCGGCGGCAGCCCGTGTTCCTTGCACGCTTGCTGCATGAAGCCGATATCGAACCGGGCGTTGTGCGCGACGAGTACGGCGTCTTCGATGAAGGCGATGAATTCCTTCAGCTTCGGTTCGAGCTCCGGCGCGTCCTTAACCATCTCGTCATTAATATTCGTCAGCTGCTGAATGTTGTACGGGATCGGCTCGTGCGGATTGATGAACGTCGCGAACCGGTCGATCTCCTTGCCATCCTTCCACTTGACCGCCGCCAGCTCGATAATCTTGTTGGCGGTGACCGAGAGGCCTGTCGTCTCGATATCGAATACGATGTAGGTCGCGCTCTCGAGCGGCTCTTCGCGCGGGTTCAGCACCATCGGAACGGAATCGTTGACGACGTTCGCTTCGACGCCGTAGATGACCTTGATCCCGTTCTTCTTGCCGGCTTTGGCCGCCTCCGGGTAGCATTGCACGTTGCCATGATCGGTGACGGCAATCGCCTTGTGTCCCCACTTGGCTGCTGTCTTGATATAGTCATCGACGTGCGTGACGGCGTCCATCGCGCTCATCGTCGTATGCAGATGGAACTCGACCCGCTTCTCCGCCGCTTCGTCCTTGCGCGGCGGGCGAGCCTGAATCTCTCTTGCGTCGCTTGGCATCATGACCAGCTCGGGCGGGTTAAGGAACCGGTCGTATTCGATCCGTCCGCGCAGCTTCAGCCATTTGCCGTTCGAGATCAGGCTAAGCATCTTCACGTCTTCCTTGTTCTTGGCGAACATCTTCACGGAGATCGAATCGGTGTAATCGGTCACGTTAAAAGTAAACAGCGTGCTTCCGCTGCGCAGCTCCTTCACCTCAAGGCCGAACACCGTGCCCTGAACCGTAACCTTCTTCTCTTCTTCCTTAATATCCTTGAGCGGTACGGGATCTTCCTTAATGTCGTAGCCGTGCACGAGCACTTGCGGCGCTTCGCCGTCCGCCGACGCCGCTACTGCAGCCTCCTCGCGCGAGTTAGCCATCATCTGTTGGATATGCTCGGAGTTCTGCTGTTGAATCTTCTGCTGGAACTCCTCGTACGCTTCCTGCCTCGTCTCGCCGACAACCATCTTCACCCGGCATGCCCTGCCGAATCTCCGCTCGAAGAACGCCGCCGCATGCGTATCGACGCTCTTGCGCTTCGCCAGATCGAGCCCCAGCTGGTCGAGCAGCGTCAACGTCAATACGCCGTCCTTCGCTTCGGCCTTCGCCTTCGCGAGCCAGCCGTTCACGGACGCGAATTCCGACTGCATCCAATGGACGAACACGCTCCAGTATTCCGTCAGCACTTCGTCGGTCGAGATCGATTCTTCGTAGCGAAGCGTCATGGCGATCTGCGCCAAATGGCCGAGCTTGCTCTTGAGCCGCTCGAAGAGATCGGCGTAGACCGCCGCGGGCAGCAGCGTGCTTTTCACCAGATAGAAATGCCATTCCTTCTTCGACCGGCTCACTTCGACCCGATCTATGTATCCATCGCGAAAATAGGAATCGGCCCATTCCGCCGATACGCCGGCTTGCTGCAGGAGCAGCTCGAACCGTTGTCTCTGATCCGCTGCCTTGTGCATGATCGTTCCTCCTCCGCGTCGTATCCTCGCCATATGCTCCCATGATAAATAGAATCCGAGCTCCCGCCGGAAGCCCGGATCTTCACGAATGCGCTACTAGCTATTCTACCTTGTCCAGGGAGAACCATCAATAGACAATGACAGGCAGCGGTTGCGAGAAGGAGGAGGGGTTGGATCCGTCGAATGCGGATCAACCTATTCTTCCAACGGCCGGAACGCCGCATCACCCAGAGGCAAGCCGATGAAGGCGCCGTAACGCTCTGCTTCGCGGTTTAGGGCTTCTTCCCACTGCGCGGATGGAACGGACAACCGGAACTCGACATCGAACCGCTTCGTCTTGATCGTCCGCTTCCACACCCCGGCGATCCTCCCGCCGATGACGACCATCGGCATGAACATCCCGTTGTTGCCCGGCGCGACGCTAGGAGCTACGGCATCCGGCAGCACGGCGCTTCTGTCCTCGTATCCGAGCAGGTATTCGTCGAAGCCGGCCAGCAGATGGACGGAAGCTTTAAGCCCTCTCCCGCTGCTTGGCCTGACGCTGCTTGTTCCGGCATCAACCGAACGGTCCGCCGCCTCCCACAGCTCTTGATCTCCCGCTTGAAGCCTCGTCAGACCGTGCGCCGCGGCTTCCGTTGCTTCCCGCGCGTCCGCCAGCGTTAGGCCGGCCCACCAGGCTAGATCCCGAACGCTTGCCGGTCCGTGGCCGGCATAATAGCGCAGCGCCAGCCGCGCCAGCTCTTCTCCCCTGTCCCACACGCCGCCGGGATCGGCCGGGAGCCATTCGTCCGCGAGCACGAACGTCTGCCGCTTGCCTTCCCTCGGCCCCATGCAGATGCGTCCCGACTGCGCCAACCGCCAGATGATCTGGTAGCCCCGCTCCTTCTCCGTTCGAATGCCGTTCGCTTCATAGAGCTGCATCAGCGCTTCCCGCGTCATTCGGCCGCCGCCGCGAAGCTCATCCTCGATCAGGCGACCGCACCGATCGACGATCTCCTCCGTCAGTCCGAGCTGTTCCAGCCGGCGCTTCTGCTGCGACAGCTTCCGCGAAGCGGACAGCTTCAGCAGCGTGCGCAGTTCCTCCGGCGGTACGGCGTGAATCGTCCCCCGCAGCGGCCACGAGAGCACGATTCTCCGCTCCTCGATCGCCCGCTCGACGTCGGCCAGCGTTGCCCCGCGCGTCCGCGAGGCGATCGCCCAGACCGCCTGATGGTAATCCTGCGCCTGCATCGCCCCGAGATGGCGGACGACGTCTTCCGGCTTGGCGAATCTATCGCGCGCGATGCGTTGATTCAGCAATCGACGGCAGGGGATGTTCATCTCTCTCATCGGCAACCTCCGAACGGCATCGTCATAGGCTTTAGCATAAGCAAAAGTATAGGCATAGACATAGGCATAGGCAAGGAGCTCATACCTCTTGCACGCCTGCGGGCTGATAGGCCAGTCGCCAAGCCTTCCGCGTAATGGCGATGGACAGCCAGAAGATCAGCAGCGCGGCGACGGGGTGAAAGGCTCCTGCGATCGGCGCTTGGCTGGTCAGGCTGGCTGTCGCGTACATCAACATGATCAAGAGGAACAGACTGAAGCTTAACCACCGCATGCTTGCAGGCAATCTGCCTAAGAAGCTGACGATCAGCATGAAGATCGGCACGTATTCAAAGATTTTGACAAAGGTCGTATGATAGTCCCACTTCACCGGATCGACGAAGATCGCATATCCTGCAAGAAAGACCTGCACCGCCAAGCAAAGAGCGAAGATAACAGCTAAATAAAAATAGATTATACGAGACACACGAGCTCCGCTTCTCCTCTTCAAAGCCGATCACTCCTCTATTAGGATATTGCCGTTATTCGTTCTTAATTTGATCGTTTGATCCCCATTGCCGACAGCGGGCTTCCAATCGCGGCTTCCAAATACGTTGATCTTGCCGTTAACGGCGCGCAGGTCGAAGGCGGCATTGGCCGGCCGGTTCTCCGTCTCGATTCGGATATTGCCGTTGTTCGATCTCAAATCCAAGCTGCGATCCAAATCCTCTGCGAGCACCGTGATAGACCCGTTATCGACTGTTCCGGCGATATCCGCGTCCACATGATCCATCCGTATGCTGCCGTTGTTGGAATGAACCTTCACTTGCATCTTGTCCGGAACATAGACGGTGAGGCGAAGCTGTCGAACGCCGGATAACAAATCCACAACCATCCTAGCAGCCGTTGCCGTTCCTATGCGCAACGTGCCGTCCTCTTCCTTCACTTGCAGCTTCACGCTCGCTTCTTTGCGTTCAGTGCCGGACAGCTCCGCATGAAGATCCTCGTCTTCCGAAGGCAGCAACTCGATCTTGCCGTTATCCAATCGAACATCGACCGCGGCGAGAGATGCGGCAGCGACTGTGGCGGACTGCCGAATCTCGTGCCGCTCCGCCGCGAAGAAGGTAATCAAACTGCCGACGCCGCCGATGAGCATCAGAGCGATGGCCAATTGGATTCCGCGTCTTGGCTTACTCATGCTTTAACCCTCCTTTCACAAGCTTGGCGTTGTAACGCAAATAGGAGACGAAGCCTTTGAGTGCCTTTCGACTTACGTAGCTCATGCCGATGGACATCAAGATTCCGAGCCCCGCCAGCCCAATGGATGCGAACGAGGCAAACAGGTCGAAGGACTTCGGAGACAGAATCAAGTTCAACAGAACAACCAACGGCGATACCAGAAGAGAAAGACCCATCGCCCATCCCGAGAGAAGAAGACTCGCTAGGCCGATGAACGGCCCCAGGACGATGACGATATTGAAGAAGCCTAAGCCGACGGCCGCCCATGCCGCTCGGAAGAGATTGCCGGCCGATGTCTTCGCTTCAGCCTTGTCCAGGTAATGGACGGCCAGCAGCTCCTTCGCGATCTGGGCCGGCGAGCCCAGCGACGCGGCGATCTCCTCCTCCGTCTTCCCCTTCTCCAAGCCGATGTCGAAGTGCTCTTGAAAGTCCTGCACGATATCTAGACGTTCCTCGTTCGGAAGCCTGCGCAAAGAACGATTCAATTGATCGATAAATTGCTCTCTATTCATCGTGAACCCCTTCTCTCAAGATCTGATGGACGCCATGAATGAACGCCTGCCAATCTTCCTTTAACTGCCGGAGATAGGTTCTTCCTTTGTCCGTCAGTCTGTAATATTTGCGGCTAGGCCCCTCGTTGGATTCGCGCAGGTAGGTGGTGCAATAGTCTTCCTTCGTCATCCGCCGAAGCAGCGGATAGACGGTGCCTTCGGATATCGCGATTTGCTCGGAGATGGTCTGCACCAGCTCATAGCCGTAGCGATCTTGCTTGTCAAGCAAGACTAGCACGCAAAGCTCCAATACCCCTTTTTTAAACTGGATGTTCATGCCGGCTTTCCTACCTCATTTCTCTCTCACAGCTATTCACCGCTACTATGCAATATATAGTACTTGGTTATCGGAAGTACCGTTATGAACAAAATAACACACGGTACTGTACAATGCAAGGTACTAATCGATGTTAGATGATATCCGCTGGCGAAAATAGGTTGCGGCGACCGTAAGCGTTCCAGCACTCGGACGAACGACAAAAAAAAAGGTTGTCCCAGTCAGGCCCGCTTGCGCAGCCTGATTGGGACAACCCCCCGTATTTAGTGATCGATATCAATACGCCCGCGCGAACACGACCGTATGCTTCGATTCGTCGCCGCAGACGAGACACTTCGCCTTCGTCTCGCCCGGTTCGAACGGAATGTTCCGACTCGTCGCGCCGGTCTCTTCCTTGACCTGCTTCTCACACGCTTCGGAGCCGCACCAGCCGGCCAGCGCGAAGCCGCGCTTCTCTTCGAGCGAAGCCTTCAACTCGTCCAGCGTCTCGACGGAGAAGAAGTGCTCCCCGCGGAACTGCGAAGCGCGCTCGAACATCTGCTGATGCACTTCGTCCAGCATCGTCTGTACTTCGGCGACCAGGTTATCGAGCGGCACCTGCTTCTTCTCGCCCGTCACACGGGAGACGAGCACGCAGACGCCGTTCTCCAAGTCGCGCGGGCCAAGCTCCAGGCGAACCGGGATGCCGCGCATCTCGTATTCGTTGAACTTCCAGCCCGGCGACACGTCGGCGCGGTCGTCGACGCGGACGCGGACGCCGGCAGCCTTCAGCTGCGCGTACAGCTCGTCCGTCTTCGCGATCACTTGCTCGCGCATCTTCGGCGGGCCGATCGGAATCATGATGACCTGCGTCGGCGCGACCTTCGGCGGCATGACGAGACCGCGGTCGTCGCCGTGCACCATGATGAGGGCGCCGATGAGACGCGTGCTCACGCCCCACGAAGTCGTGTGGCAATATTCCTGCGTGTTCTCGCGGCTTAAATACTTGATGTCGAACGCGACGGCGAAGTTCGTGCCGAGGTAATGCGACGTACCGGCCTGCACCGCGCGTCCGTCCTTCATCATCGCTTCGATCGAGTACGTATCGACCGCGCCGGCGAACTTCTCTGACGGCGTCTTCTGGCCTTTGATGACCGGAATGGCCAGCACGTTCTCGACGACGTCTGTATAGACGTCGAGCATCTTCATCGTCTCTTGGCGCGCGTCCTCTTCGGTCTCGTGCGCCGTATGGCCTTCCTGCCACAGGAATTCGCTCGTGCGCAGGAACGGCAGCGTTCTTTTCTCCCAACGAACGACGTTCGCCCATTGGTTAATGAGCAGCGGCAGATCGCGGTACGAATTGATCCACTTCGAATACATATGACCGATCATCGTCTCGGACGTCGGACGGATCGCGAGGCGCTCCTCCAGCTTCTCTCCGCCTGCCTCGGTTACCCAAGGCAGCTCCGGATTAAAGCCTTCGACGTGCTCCTTCTCCTTCTGGAAGAAGCTCTCCGGAATGAACAGCGGGAAGTACGCGTTGCGGTGTCCCGTATCCTTGAAGCGCTTGTCGAGCGCACCTTGAATGTTCTCCCACAGCTCATAGCCGTCCGGCTTGAACACGATGCAGCCGCGAACCGGCGAATAGTCCATCAGATCAGCTTTCTTAATGACGTCGATATACCAACGCGAGAAATCTTCGCCTTGCGGCGTAATCTCGGTCACAAACGCTTTGTCCTTCGACATGACGAATCTCCAACCCCCGACAACGGCTTAATTTTTGACCAATCTTAAAATATCGTTATAGGTGACGACGACCATCAGCACCATCATGAGCGCGAACCCGATGAAGTGCACCATGCTCTCCCGGTTCGGATCGACCGGCTTGCCCCTCACCGCTTCCAGCCCGATGAAGATCAGGCGGCTGCCGTCCAGCGCGGGAATCGGCAGCAGGTTGAAGATGCCGAGATACAGGCTCAAGATGGCGGCCCATAACGTCGTCTGCGGCAAGCCCTGCTTGGCGATCTCGCCGGTCATCTGCGCGGTGCGCACCGGTCCGCCTAAGTCGTCGAGCTTAAATTCTCCGAAGATGAGCTTGCGGAAGCTCTCGAAAATATTCTTGGTTGTGTCCACCATGGACGTCCCCGCATACTTCAGCGTCTCTCCGATGCCCGGACGCCTCATCTCGGGACTGAGGTAAACGCCGACCTTCGCGGTCGTCTTGTCCGGCGTGACGCTGATCGTCAGCTCCTTGCCCTTCCGTTCGACGACCCACTTCATCGGTTTGCCGGCGGATTCGGTAATCTTCCCGACCAGCACGCTGCTGTCGCCGACGAGCGGCTCGCCGTCGACCGACTTCACCCAGTCGCCCTTCTGCAGTCCGGCTTGCGCGGCCGGCATGCCCGATTCCGTTCCGCTGATGAACACCTTCGAGGAGTTCTGGACGGGGACGCCGGACATCTGAATGTAGAGCAGGAACAAGCAGAAAGCCAATATAAAGTTCATCAGAGGCCCGGCGAAGATCGCCATCGCGCGCTTGCCGACCGATACGCCGCCGAACTGGCGGTTAATCGGCGCGATCTGCGTCTCTTGGCCTCTGGCGACGATGAGCGCTTGCGGATGTACGCTGTACCGCTGAATATCGTCGTCTACGTCCAGCGTGATGAACAAATCTCTATCCAAATCAAGCGCCTTGATCTCGCCGCGCATGATGTTCGTTCGTTCATCAAGACGATCCAGGTAGAAGCGCGTCACCAGCCCGTCCTTGATTCGCACGCCGACGGTCTGGCCCGGCTGCATCTCCACCACTTCGGGATCTTCTCCGGCCATCCGCACGAATCCGCCTGCTGGCAGCAAACGCAATGTATAGCGCGTCTCGCCGCGCTTAATCGAGAACAGCTTCGGGCCGAAGCCAATGGCGAATTCTCGCACGAGGATGCCGGCGCGGCGGGCGAAGTAGAAATGTCCGAATTCATGAATCGAGACGAGCAAGAAGAATACGAGAACCGTCAGGAATACGACCTGTACCATTTGCATGAGCATCTACCCCCGTTGCCTGTGACGGCTGTCCTTAGATTAACATTATTCTCCGAGGCGTTACAAGAGAATACGGCGACGGCGGCAAATTGACTTCATTTATTTCAAAGCGGCTGCTTCCCGGCGAGCCCATGCGTCGGTGTCCAGTATCGCGGCTAACTCCGGAAGCGGCGTAACCGTATGCTTGGCCAGCACCCGCTCAATAATGGTCTCGATGGCGAGGAATGGAATCTCCCCGCGCAGGAACCTTGCGACCGCGGCTTCATTCGCCGCGTTGAACACCGTCGGAGCGGTGCCGCCGACGCGGCCTGCTTCATAGGCGAGACGAAGGCAAGGATATCGTTCGAAGTCCATCTCGCGAAAATGCAGCGCACCCGCCTTGACCAAATCCAGCGGCGAAGCCGGGGAAGGCTTGCGCTCCGGGTACGTGAGCGCGTATTGGATCGGCACCCGCATATCGGGGTTGCCGAGCTGCGCGATAACGCTCGTGTCGGCGAATTCGACCATCGAGTGCACGATGCTCTCCGGATGGAGCACAACGTCGATCCGGTCATATGGCAGATCGAACAGCCAATGCGCTTCGATCACCTCCAAGCCCTTGTTAACCATCGTCGCCGAATCGATCGTAATCTTCGCGCCCATCGACCAGTTCGGATGCTTCAGCGCATCTTCGACGGTGACGTTCGTCAGTTCTTCGCGCGTCCGATCGCGGAAGCTTCCGCCGGAGGCGGTAATGACGAGCCGCTTGACGGCTCCGCGATTCTCCCCGTTCAAGCATTGGAAGATCGCCGAGTGCTCGCTGTCCACGGGCAGAATGGGCACGCCCTTGTCAGCCGCGCGCTTCATGACGATATGCCCTGCCGTCACCAGCGTCTCCTTGTTCGCAAGGCCGATCGCGGCTCCCGCCTCGATCGCCGCCAGCGTCGACGTCAGGCCCAGACTTCCAACCAGCGCGCAGACGACATAGTCGGCTCCGGCGCCGGCTGCGACCTCGATTAGTCCCTCTTCGCCGAAGACGACCTTCGTCCCTCCGGGCAGACGGGAGCGGATATCTTCCGCCAGCTCGAGCGTCGCGACGGAGACGATCCGCGGGCGGAACACGGCTGCCTGATCAAGCAGAAGCTCGACGTTCGTGCCCGCGGCGAGCCCGACGACTTCGTAAGCTTCGGGGTCGCGCGAGACGACGTCGAGCGTCTGGGTGCCGATCGAGCCGGTGCAGCCAAGCACAGCTATTTTTCTCATCGACATCTTACTCCTTGTTGTCTAACTATGTACCGCTCGCTTACACGGGCAGCAGATGAAGCAAATGCACGATCGGGAACACGATCAGCCAGCTGTCTGTCCGGTCGAGCACGCCGCCGTGGCCCGGCAGCAATTGGCCCGAGTCCTTGACGCCGCGCAGCCGCTTGTAGGCAGACTGGATCAGATCGCCCATCGTGCCCGCTACCGCTGCGGCTAGTCCAATCGTGATCGCGCGCCCGATCCCAAGCCACTCCGGTTCGATCAGGCTGAAGATGATGCCCACGACCACAGCAATGACAAGGCCGCCGACGGCGCCTTCGATCGTCTTGTTCGGGCTGATGGCCGGCCACAGCTTGCGCTTGCCGAACGCACGCCCAATGAAGTAGGCGCCGGCGTCCGACGCCCAGATGCAGAAGAACGTCAGCAGGCACCAGAACAAGCCATGCGGCAAATCGCGCGTCTCCGCCATATAACGGAAGCCGAGGCCGATATAGATGACACCTAAGTACAGCAGCGCAGCTTGGTCCAGCGTCGTGCGGTTCTTGCTGGTAACGGTCGCCGCGAGCAGGAGGAACATCGCCAGCCATGCCGCTGTCAGAATCGGAGGCTCCGTCCAGCCGAACGGCAAATTCGGCAGCGACAGAACCAGAACGGCCGCGAAGCCGATCAGCACATCGCCCCTCATCTTCGGCAAGTTGTTCAGGCGGACGTATTCGCCATATCCAAGCAGCGCCAGCAGCGCTAGCAGCGCTTCATAATATCCATCTCCGAGAAGCAGCAGAGCGATAAAGGCCGCTCCGGCCACGATCCCGGTAACTAACCGTTGACCCATGACGTCAGAGCCCTCCGTAACGGCGTGCCCGTCGTTGATATTCGCGGATCGCCTCGTAGAAATGTTGTTCTGAGAATTCTGGCCAATAGACGTCGGTGAACCAGAACTCGCTATAAGCCAGCTGCCATAGCATGAAGTTCGACAGCCGAAGTTCTCCGCTCGTGCGAATGAGCAGATCCGGATCGGGCATATCGCCCGTCAGAAGGCTGGACGCGAAGTCTTCCTCGCTGATGGAGTCGGGATTCAGCTCTCCGCTCGCGGCGCGGCGCGCCAGCAAGCGGGCGGCCTCTACCATCTCCATCCGGCTGCCATAGTTCAACGCGAAATTAAGCACAAGTCCGGTATTCTGTTCGGTTCTCCGAACCGCTTCTTCTAGAGCTGATACGGTATGGTCGGGAAGCAAGTCGCGAACGCCCATCATCTTCACCTGAACATTGTTCTCGATTAACTCATCCAGCTCGATAGACAGAAATTCTTGCGGCAGCTTCATCAGAAAGTCCACTTCGGATTTGGGACGCTTCCAATTCTCCGTGGAGAAGGCATACATCGTCAAATATCGGACGCCGATCTTGTCGGCTGCCTTCACAATGCGCTTGACCGCCTTCATGCCGCTGTGATGGCCGGCGACGCGCGGCAACCCGCGCGCCTTCGCCCAACGCCCGTTGCCATCCATAATGATGGCTACATGCTGGGGCACATTGTCTGCGGATATCCCGAAGGTACGTCCGTCATGCTCCTCCGAATCTTCTTGCTTATGCTTATTGGCGTTCTGCAATCGACGAAGCCAGCTGCTGCCGAATCGCTTCACCATGGTCGTACCTCCCGATCAACTCGCCGTAACATCGTCGTTCTAGCCGATGATGAACAATAAACCCCACCTGACGGAGGGGCTTGGCAGACACATTAAACTTCCATGATTTCTTTCTCTTTGGCTGCGAGAATCTTGTCCACTTCCGCGACGAAGCGATCGGTCAGCTTCTGAACGTCCTCTTGGTGACGTCTCGATTCGTCTTCGGAGATGTCGCCCTTCTCGAGCTTCTTGATGTCGTCGTTGGCATCGCGCCGAATGTTGCGGATTGCTACCTTCGCCTCTTCGCCGTACTTCTTCGTCGACTTCACCAAGTCTTGGCGGCGTTCTTCCGTCAGCGGAGGAACGACCAACCGGATGATGCTGCCGTCGTTCGCCGGCGTCAAGCCGACATCCGACTTCAGAATCGCTTTCTCGATCGCAGCCAGCGCCGATTTGTCCCATGGCTGAATGATCAGCGTACGGGAATCCGGCGTCGTGATGGAGCCCAATTGGTTCACCGGAGTCATCGCTCCGTAATATTCCGCTTGTACGCGGTCAAGGATGGCAGGCGTCGCACGGCCTGCGCGCAAGGTTGACAGATCCCGCTTCAAGGCGCCGAGCGCCTTCTCCATCCGTTCTTCAGCGTTCTTCTTGATCGCTTGAGGCACTTAGTCCACGCTCCCCTTCACAATCGTACCGATTTTGTCGCCCAATACAGCACGTTTAATATTGCCTTGCTCCGTAATGGCAAACACAAGCAGAGGAATATTGTTGTCCATGCACAGCGAGGATGCCGTCGAATCCATGACGCCCAGATTCTTGTTCAGGACGTCTAGATAGGTGAGCTGCTCATACTTCTCGGCGGTCGGGTCCTTGAACGGATCGGCGCTGTATACGCCATCAACCTTGTTCTTCGCCATGAGGATCACTTCCGCTTCGATCTCGGCTGCGCGAAGCGCTGCCGTCGTATCGGTGGAGAAGAACGGGTTGCCCGTGCCTGCGGCAAAAATAACGACGCGCCCCTTCTCCAGATGCCGGATGGCTCTGCGGCGAATGTACGGCTCTGCGATCTGCTGCATGGCGATCGACGTCTGCACGCGAGTCGGCACACCGATCTGCTCCAGCGCATCCTGCAGCGCGAGCGAGTTCATGACGGTCGCGAGCATGCCCATGTAATCGGCCGTCGCGCGGTCGATGCCTTTCTGGCTGCCGGAGATGCCGCGCCAGATGTTGCCGCCTCCACATACGATAGCCACTTCAACGCCAAGCTCGACGACTTCTTTGACTTGTTCGGCGATCGAGATGATCGTTGTCGCATCAATGCCGAATCCGTTAGCCCCCGACAGCGACTCACCGCTGACCTTCAACACCACACGCTTGTATACGGGACGATTCAAGTTAGTACCTCCATCATTCTATTCGGTCCTTCGCGGAAGGCGAAACCAGCCGCTTTGTTCAAAAAAAGGGAACACGTCGTGTTCCCTCGGGTCGAGACGAAAGCTTATGCTTTAACTTGCGCCATAACTTCTTCGACGAAGTTGTCGGCTTTCTTCTCAAGGCCTTCGCCCAGTTCGAAACGAACGAAGCGGCGGATGGTGATCTGCTCGCCGATCGTAGCGATCTTCTCGTTCAGCAGCGTTTGAACCGTCTTGTCCGGATCCTTAACGAAGGATTGCTCCAGAAGAACGTTCTCCTCGTAGTACTTGTTCAGGCGGCCTTCCACCATCTTGTCGACGATCTTCTCAGGCTTGCCTTCGTTCAGCGCTTGAGCGCGAAGAATCTCGCGTTCCTTGTCGAGTTCCGTTTGGTCGACTTCCTCGCGGCGAACAACCTTCGGATTCGCAGCTGCGATGTGCATCGCAATGTCGCGAACGAGCTCTTTGAATTGATCGGTCATCGCAACGAAGTCGGTCTCGCAGTTGACTTCGACCAGAACGCCGATGCGGCCTGCGCCGTGAATGTAGGATTCTACGCGGCCTTCAGTAGCGACACGGTCGCCTTTCTTTGCTGCTGCCGCAAGGCCTTTCTCGCGGAGAAGTTCGGCGGCTTTGGTCAGATCGCCGTTCGCTTCCTCCAGCGCTTTCTTACAATCGAGCATGCCGGCTCCGGTTCTCTCACGGAGAGATTTTACGTCTGCTGCGTTAACTGCCAAGGGAATAACCTCCTATTGATCCGCTGCGATGCCGCAGCGCAAGGGTAAGTACTGTTTCTTTAAAAAAAGGGCGGCAAGAAGGTTCTCTTCTGACCACCCTTTGCTTCGTGCTTGCTTATAGCTTTAATTATTCGGCTACTACTTCGCCTTGACGGGACTCGACGATAGCGTCGGCCATCTTGGACGTCAGCAGCTTAACGGCGCGAATGGCGTCGTCGTTGCCCGGAATGACGTAGTCGATCTCGTCCGGATCGCAGTTCGTGTCTACGATGCCGACGATCGGAATGCCCAGCTTGCGAGCTTCCGCAACCGCGATACGCTCCTTGCGCGGATCGATGATAAACAGCGCGTCAGGAAGCTTGCGCATGTTCTTGATGCCGCCCAGGAACTTCTCAAGACGCTCTTTCTCCTTGCGGAGCAAGATAACTTCTTTCTTAGGAAGAACTTCGAACGTGCCGTCCTCTTCCCATTTGGTAAGCTGGTGCAGACGGTCCGTACGCTTCTGAATCGTGGAGAAGTTCGTCAGCGTGCCGCCGAGCCAGCGTTGGTTGATGTAGTATTGGCCGCTGCGTTCCGCTTCGTCTCTGACGGAGTCTTGCGCTTGCTTCTTCGTGCCGACGAACAGCATCGTGCCGCCGTTCTCTGCCAGCTGGCGAACGAAGTTATAAGCCTCGTCTACTTTCTTGACCGTCTTCTGCAGGTCGATAATGTAAATGCCGTTACGTTCAGTGAAGATGTACTTGTCCATCTTAGGGTTCCAACGACGAGTCTGGTGACCGAAGTGTACCCCAGCTTCGAGAAGCTGCTTCATGGAGATTACTGCCATCTTAACTGCACCTCCTAGTGGTTTTGTGTAGGTGAATCTCCTCCGCCATTCGCATCTTCCGCCAGAACTCGCGATCTCGCGAGCACCCCTGACGAAATTGAACGGCGTGCGTTTTTTCACACCGGGTAATACTATAACATATCGCGAGCGACCGCGCAATGGCTTCGGCCGCTCGATTCCTCAATATTTATTGCGGGTCAGTTCCTCTATGATCTCGTCATAGGACGGCTTGCCTTCGAATGTACAAGGACCGACCCGTATCTTCGTGCTGTAGGGCTTAGCCTGCTGGATAAAAGCTTGTTTGTCGTTGATGAGCCCAAGGCTCATTAACGCATCGGAGACTTCCGCCAGGGTGGCATCCTGCCAGACATACAGCGTGCGGGCATTCGCCCGCTCCGCCTCCGATCCGGCTGCCGTCTGACCGCTTGCTGCTGCTTCCTTCGCCTTCGCGACGGCGGCATCAAGCTCCTCTTGCGTATAGGTTCGTCCGTCCGCTTCCGGATCAACGAGCGTCAAGCCTTGCGCTGCCGCTTCCTTCTGCAGATCTTCCTTGCTTAACGGTTCGTTCGGGAGAGCGGATTTGCCGGCGGATTCCGCTGCGGTCATGAGCTGCAGCAGGATGGCGCCGATCGCCAGCCCAAGCCCGAAGCCGATCAGCCAGCTCCGGCGTTTACGCATGCTGCTCCTCCTCCCGCTTGGCTAGTTGCAGAATGAGCTGCACTTCGCCCTTGTTCAGCCCGAGCGTCTTGGCGATCTGTTCGACAGACCGGCCGCGGCTATGCAGATCGAGCAGTTCGGCGTACCTGGCGTGAATCGATTGGGGAACGAGGTTATGCAGATCGGCCTCCTCTGCAGCAAGATGCGGCTTGGCCTCGAGATCAGGGACGGATGCCAGATCCGAAGCAGACGCCGAAGACGATAGCGCTGCCGGTCCGTGCGGTTCGGCTGAGACCGCCGAATCCGTTGACGCCGCCGAAGTTGCCGATTGCTGCGACTCGGAAGCTTGACCCTGCGCTCTCCATTCGACCATCTGCGTCTCTAGCTCCCGGATGCGCAGCCCGAGGCGGCGCACCGTATCGTCCTGCTCCTTCTTAAAAGAAGCGACGGCATCGACCAGCTCCCGATTCTCTGCCTCCAGATCCTCGAGGAGCCTGTCGTATGCTTCGTCGCTCTGAAGCGCTGCCGCCTCCCCCGCCTCGCCTTGCTTCGGCTTCGGAAGCAGCCAGCCATAGCCGGCAATCGCAGCGCCTATAATAACCAACGTATGCCAAGGCTCCATATCTCTGCCACCTTTCCACTACCCTCGGGGGCCCGTTACAGCTTGATATCCAGATGTCTCCCCTTGTAAGGGTGCGCGGACTGTTCGTCTTCGCCCGGTTCCGATTCGCCGCCGCCGTTCTTCCCAGCGGCAGAAGAATGCTTCTTGCGCTCTCGGGGCTCCTTCTCCGAGATGGACCGCTTGCCAGCGGACTCAAGCCTCACGCTGCTCTGCGCTTGCTTCTCCGCCTGCTTGGCCGCTTGGTGGCCGAGCGCAGCCTGTTCCATCGCGGAACGCTGCTGCTGTTGCTGCTGCAGCGGAGACATCTCGAGCGTCCGCGGCAGTGAGGTCTGAAGATCGATTGGCCTGTAGCTCATCCGGAGCCCCTCCCCTGTCAGCCGTAGGGAACAAGATTAATCTCCCCATCGAAGAAGCGGAACGATACGCGCTGGATGCTGTCTTTGACGAAGCGCGTATAGCGGCCGATGACGATCTTCGTTCCGCCGAATATCGTGTGCGTCACATCCACCCGAGCGGAGGTCATGTCCTCCAGCGACTTCTCAATCTGGAGAATGCCCTCCTTCGCTAGCTGAAGCTCCTCAGCCGTCTGCCGGCGGGTTGCGCCGAGCTTGCTGCGCATCTCCATCCGATCCGGCGACAATTGGCCGACCGCCGCCATTTGGTTAAGCAGCGCCAGCGCCTTGTCGGTCTTGTCGAGGCTCGCCGTCAATTCCCGCACGCTGTTGCGAAGCTCGACGAGCTCTTGGCGCAATTCCGGCCGCACGCCAACTTCAACCGCCGTCGCCGTCGACATCGAGTTGCCGAGCATCCGTACCGCGACGCGTTCTCCCGCTTGCATCACCCCGCCGACGATAAGCCCTTTAGTTCCAGTGCAGGTGATGCTGTTCCCGGCTCTCACATTGGAGTGCATGATGCTCTGCATGACGGTTACGTCCTCGCCGGCGATAACGTTGCCTTCTTGGATGAAGGAGCACTTCACCGACCGTCCGGCTTTCACGAACCCTTTGTTGCTTCCGATAATCCCGCCGCTGACCTCGATAGATCCTTCGGACTCCACTTCAGCGCCTTCGATTCCGCCTGTTACCCGGATGTCTCCGGAAGCGCGTATCTTGAAGCCGGTCAGAACGTTGCCGCGAATGACGACCGTTCCGACAAAATCGATGTTGCCAATATTGTAGTCGACGTCCCCATTCACTTCATAGACCGGGAATACGTTCAGCCTATCTTTATCGGTCTTCGTGACCAAGCCGTCGATTGCCGCGTATAACCCTGTGTTCTCGGCGTTAGCGACGACGTTTTTACCAATTTTAAAATTCGCTTCCTTGCCGTCCTTGGCTGGAATCTCTTCTCCCGCGACGTTCATGCCCGGTATGCCCGGCTGAGGCGGATACCGCTCTGCGATCAATTGACCGGCTTTCACGTTCGCAAGCTTGACGATCTCCTTGTAATCGGCGCTTCCGTCTTCGCGGATCAGCGGCCTCCGATCCTTGGAATCGGCATCGTACAGCACTTTAACGAATCCGTCGGCGCCGTTGCGAGCTTCCGTCCCGACAGCAATAATATTCTCGCTGAGATAGAAATCTTGCGGGCTTGCGCAAATCATCTGCAGAATATCTTTGCGCAATCCGTATTTAACTCCATGGGAAGCGATGAACCGCTCCAGCTCCGCATCGGTCATCCGGATCGGATTCTCTACTTGCTTAAAAGATAAATACGCCTGCATCTTATCTTCCGACAACGTGATCAGCAAAACTTCCTTCCAGTCTAGATGCGGACTTGCAGTCATCCTTCGCACCCCCGGTCTTAGGCTAATGTTGTAACAGCTGGTCCCTCTGCTTGCCCAGCGCTGTTCGTAACCGAAGGATCGCTTTGGAGTGAAGCTGCGAGATTCTAGATGGCGATAAAGACATCACTTCGGCTATTTCGCTTAACGATAAATCCTCGTAATAGAAGAGAGACACGACCGTTCGTTCTTTGGGGGTCAGCTTCTCGATCCCCTGCGTTAACGCTTCTTTTAAATACGTCTCATGAACCTTGGATTCGGGGTTGACCGCTTTGTCGTCCACGAGCAGCGACAGCCTCGTCTCCGACTCTTCCTCCCGAATCGGATCCTCTAAGGAGCAGACCGCCGAGACGGCTACTTCTTGAAGCATCTGTTGAAATTCTTTGTGCGATATATTCAAATAGCCGCATACTTCCTCGTCGGAAGCAGAACGCAAGTTCCGCTGTTCTAGAACGGTGTATGCGTCCTCCAGTTTTTTGGCTTTATCTCGGACAGAACGCGGCACCCAATCGCCTTGGCGAAGACCGTCGATTATGGAGCCGCGAATTCTCCAGGAGGCATACGTCTCGAATTGCAGCCCGCGCTGGTAATCGAATTTCTCGATCGCGTCGATCAGCCCCATGATTCCGTTGCTCGCCAAGTCGTCTTTGGTGACGTTCTTGGGCAAACCGACGGCCATCCGGCTAGATACGTAATCGACCAGCGGCAAATAATGCTCGATCAGCTGTCTTCTCGCCTCTGCATCCCCATCTTCCTTCCAGCTCTTCCAACAATCTTGATGGGACAAGCGTGAACGGTTATGATCGATCATCTTTGCATCACCATCCTTATTCGTCCGTCATTCGCCTGACTGCCGTGACAACGTCCTCCGTACTCGGATGCTCGAGCGTTACGAGCCGCTTCGGATTCAGCGGCTGAAATCCGCTGATCGGGCGGCCGCCGCCGTCCGTCCGTTGTTCCTTCAGCATGTCGGTCAATTCGCCGCCGTCATCCGGAGTCGTCAGATCGATGGCCTGGCCGTTCCCTTCCTTCGGCAGCTTCATATAACTGGGCGCAGCCGGTTTAAGCAGAACGCTCAGCGCGATCCGGACGACAGCCGCCAAAGCCGCGAAAGCCAGAAAAGCGTAAAAGCTGCGCAAAAGCGTCGTCCCAATCGTGTTGCGCGATACTTGGAACAAGAATGCCAGCACGGCGCCGAAAACGCCAAAACCGAACGTCCAACGCCATTTACCGCTCATTTCAAATCTCCTTTGTGCCAAACTGTACGCTGCGAATCGTGAGAATGCCGCTTGCGCTGTCAAGCTCGATTGTGCGTCCGTAATTGCCGCCGGTATCTTCCGAGGCAATCGGGATCGCCAGACGCTCGAGCTCCTCCTTGGCCGATTCGACGTTGCGCGGCCCGATCCGAAGGCTGTCGCTGCCGCCTGCGAAAGCGAACATCTGCGCCCCCCCGGCAAGCTTGGCGACCAATCGCCGGCGGTCCGCTCCCAATTGAAGCAGACGCGCGAGCAGCTCGGGGATCGACGTGTCAGCGTACTTCGCGATGTTCAGTTGGCCTTCTCGGGCGATATCCGAGCTTGGCAGCATGATGTGCGCCATGCCGGCCACGAGCCGCAGCGGATCAAACAACGTCAGTCCGACGCAAGAGCCAAGCCCTGTTGTCTTCAGAATGGCGCCGCCGAATGCAACCCCAATGTCCGCCATTCCGACTTTGACCATATTCCCTTCATTCATTCAAGCGGCACTCCCAACGAGACGAACATCCTAGCGAATGACTCCGGATCGGGAATGAAGAAGAAGTAACCTTCCGCTTCCCGTTCATCCTTTAGAAAAGTCGTGCTGATCAGCAAGGCGTCGTCCCCCATCGTGCCGAACTGCAGCAAGCCGTAGCTGAGAATCGCCCCCGCCATGTCGACCGCGACCTGGGGCACTGTCGGCGACATGGCAAGCCCCGTCAGATCGGCAAGGGAAGACAAGTACGAGCCTGCGAGGATGTTCCCGATCTCGCACAGCGCGGATAGCTCAAGCTCGCTGTACTCGTTCTCGTCCTCAAGCTCGAAGCCAGCCAGCTCTCGCAGCAAGAGTCTGGCTTGCTCCCGGCTCATGAGGAAGAACATATTGCCCGGCGCATCGCCGTCAACGCGAAGGAAGACGGCGACGACGACCTCTTCCGATCCGCCGACGCGGTCGGCGATCGATTCGAAAGGCACGAAGCTGACGGTCGGCACCGACATATCTACCGGCTTGTCCAACATCCGGGACAAAGCCGTTGCGGCATTGCCCGCTCCTATATTGCCGACTTCGCGAAGGACGTCCATTTTGAAATCCGGGTTATGGTTGAACAGTTCCACGATTATTCTCCAAACTGTTCCAATTGAATAATTTCCGAACGATTCAGCACTTCCGACAGATTAAGCAGAATAAGCAAGCGATTGTCGCCGATCTTGGCAACGCCGCTCAAATACTTCGCTTTGATGCCGCCGACGACTTCCGGCGGAACATCGATCGTATCATCCATGATATCGATGACGTCGTTCGCCGAATCTACGATGAATCCGACCTCAAGCTCGTTCACCGCTACAATAATAATGCGGGAATTGTCGCTCTCCGCCGTCTCCTCGAGTCCGAACCGGCCGCGCAGGTCGATGACCGGAATGACGATCCCCCGGAGGTTGATGACGCCTTTGACGAACGCCGGCGTCTTCGGAACGCGGGTGATCGGCATCATCCGTTCGATCGTGCGGACTTTATCCACCTCAATGCCATACTCTTCTTGCCCCAGCGCAAAGACGATTACCTTCAATTCCTCTGCCATTGTCAGGCCCTCCCCATATCGAACGGATATTTACTTGATGAGCGAATTCGGATCTACGATCAACGCGACTTGCCCGTCTCCGAGAATCGTCGCTCCGGAGATCAGCTTCTGATTGCCCAAATAGTTGCCAAGCGTCTTCAGGACGACCTCGCCTTGCGTGATGAATTCATCCACCAGAACGGCAGCCATCTTATCGCCCTTGCGAATGATGACGGTCTCCGTCTCGGCTTCGCCATCTTCCCGGTAATCGGGAGAATTCAACACTTCTGCGAGCGATACGACCGGAATGACCGAATTGCGGTACTGAATTACCTTGTTGCCCTGCAGGTCCCGGATCTCATCGCGGCGGATGGCTGCCGTCTCAACGATAGACGAGAGCGGAATCGCGAATTTCTCCGAGCCGAGCTTGATGAGCATCGCCGAGATAATCGACAGCGTCAGCGGAAGCTGGATCGTGAATCTCGAGCCCTTGCCGAGCTCCGAGGTGACCGATACGCTGCCGCCAAGCGATTCGATCTTCGATTTGACGACATCGAGACCGACGCCACGCCCGGAGATGTCGGAGATCTTATCCGCTGTGCTGAAGCCCGGAGCGAAGATCAGCATGTTGAGCTCGTCGTCGCTAAGCTTCTTCGCTTCTTCCTGCGTGATGACGCCGCGCTTGATGGCGATCTCCGTCACCTTCGGACGGTTAATGCCGCCGCCGTCGTCCTCAATCTCGATGAAGACATGATTGCCGCTGTGGAAAGCCCGAAGCTGAACGGTTCCCGTCTCGGATTTGCCGGCGGCTGCGCGAGCGGCCGGCTGCTCGACGCCATGGTCGACCGAGTTGCGGATCAAGTGGACGAGCGGGTCGCCGATCTCGTCGATGACCGTGCGATCCAGCTCGGTCTCTGCGCCCGTGATAACAAGATCAAGCTTCTTGTCAAGTGATTTCGCTAAATCCCGCACCATGCGGGGGAATCGGTTAAACACGCTCTCTACAGGCACCATCCGCAGCTTCAACACGATATTCTGAAGGTCCGAGCTGACTCTGGCCATGTGCTCCACCGTCTCGGTCAGATCGCCGCGGCGAACCTCCGAAGCCAGCTGTTCCAGCCGGGCGCGGTCGATAAGCAGCTCGCTGAACAAGTTCATCAGCGTATCCAGGCGCTCGATGTCGACGCGGATTGTACGGCCGGATGCAGCGGCGCCTCCTGCCGCAGCAGTCCGCGGCGCAGCGTCCGCAGCTTTCGCAGCCGGCTTGGCGGCTTCCGCCCCGCTCGGGGCCGTTGCCGCTGCCCCTGCCGCCGTCTCGCGAACGGCCTGGAAGCTCTGCTGGCTGGTCGCTTCCTTCGATTGGTCCAGCTCTTCAAGCACCGAGCGGTCAACTGGCAGGACGGTGACAGATTCGATTTCCGAAACTTTCAGAATACTCGCCGTTAACTCTTCCTGGCTTATACGAGAGATATAGTATACCGAGAAGCTCTTCTCGAATTTGTCCTGTTCGATATCCTGAACGGACGGATGCGACTTGACGACCTCGCCGTTCTTCTCCAGCAGGTCGAATACCATGTACGCGCGAACGGCCTTCAGCACGCAATCGTCGCGGATGAACACTTCGACGTGGAACACCGACAAGCCGCTGTCGATCGATTGCTCCAGCACCGATAGCTGGTATTGATCAAGCAGCATCTCGGTCGCCACCATCGGCTTGTCCGAAGCGGATGCCGATGCCGCCGCGCTAGAGCCCGGCGCTTCGCCGCGAACGATGGCCTTCAATTGCTCGACCAAAGCGCTGACGTCCGCCTTGCCGGTCCCTCCATTCACGACGTCTTGCACCATGCCCTCGAGCGAGTCGAGACATTGGAAGATCGTGTCGAAGATCGTGCTGTTCATCTTAAGCTTCTCGTTGCGGACTAGGTCGAGCACGTTCTCCATGTCGTGCGTCAGCGACGCCAAATCCTCGAAGCCCATCGTCGCGGACATTCCTTTGAGCGTATGCGCGGAACGGAAGATGACCTGCACGATCCCGATATCCTCCGGTGCTTGTTCGAGTTTGAGCATGTTCTCGTTGAGCGATTGCAAGTGTTCGCCCGCTTCGTCGATAAAAATGGACAAGTACTGGTTCATTTCCACTTACGGACACCTCCTGGTTGGCTGTTCTTGCCTCGATCCTAACTTTTGAGGGCGATCACCTCTTGAACGAGCGCCGGCGCGATTCGCTGCAGTTCAAGCACTTGCGAAGCGGCTCCGAGCTCGACCGCGCTGCGAGGCATTCCGTACACGATGCACGTCTGCTCCGCTTCCGCAATCGTCGTCTCCGCCCCGTCGTCCCGCAGCGCCTTCATTCCCTTCGCGCCGTCGCTGCCCATCCCGGTCATGATGACGACATGACGCTTCACCTGGGACAAGCCGATCAGCGATTCAAACAGGCGATCGACGGAAGGCTTGTGTCCGCTGCGCGGTTCCTCGTCCGTCAGCGCGATGCGATAGGATGACTGGGAGCTCCTAACTAACGCCATATGTTTGCCGCCCGGCGCGATATAGGCGGTGCCGGCTTGCACGCTGTCCCCGTCCTGCGCTTCACATACCCGAATCTGCGAGAATGAATCCAGCCGCTGGGCGAGCGACTTCGTGAACTTCGGCGGCATGTGCTGAACGATTAGAATCGGCGCCGGGAAATCAGCGGGCAGCTTCGTCAGCACTTCATGCAGTGCGCGAGGTCCGCCAGTCGACGTGCCGATCGCGACCAAATGCCTGAAGTCGCCGGCGCCGGCGGGCGGCTTCCTGCCGCCATCCGGTTCGCCTGGCGCGCTCGCAGCTCTTGGCGGTGTCGCTAAGCGCCGCTGCATCGTCGGCTGTTCCGCTGCGCCTTGAGCGGGCGGCGATGCTTGTGCGGGCGCTTTCCCTTTCAAAGCAGCCTTGGGCGGCTTGTCAGCCGCTTCGGGCACTAGAGGCGCCTTCGCCTGCTCCGGCGAAGGCCTGCGCCTCGTCTCCTGCTGCGCGATTGGACGCATGCTTGCCGGCGCAGGAGATCTTGTCGGCGCTGGCGGCGGAACGCTGGCGGCGGCAGCCTCCGGCTGGCGAGCGTGCGGCTCCGCTGAGGGAGCCTTCGGCTTGGGAAGCTGATCTTCCGACGTTGCCGCGCGATCGATAGCTTCCTTCGCGGCGTTCGGCACAGACGAATCCGCTAGCGGACTTGGCTGCGAGGCCTCTTCAATGGCGGATACACCTGAAGCCTCCTTATGCGAAGAAGAATCGGGTCCGTCCTCCTGCGGCAATTCGCCGTTAACGGCGTGGAGGTCTTCATAGGCGCCGGCCAGATTGCGGGAGCTTCCGCTTCTGACCATCTCCGCCGCGATATGTAATTTCTCGACCAGCTGCTCGCCGACTTGGCGAATATCCAGCTTAAGAGACGAGTCAGGCTTGCGAATGAAGTCGATCGCGCCGTATTGCAGCGCCCGGATCGTGTCGCGTGTGCCGTTGTCCGTCACCGCCGAGATCATAATGACTGGAGTCGGCCGCACGGCCATGAGACGTTTGAGCGCCTCCAATCCGTTCATCTGCGGCATTTCTAGATCCATCGTGACGATATCTGGAGCAAGCGCAAGCACTCGTTCGAGCGCCTCCATCCCGTCGGATGCCGTACCTGCCACTTCAAATGCCGGATCCTCCGAGATGAAGTCGCTGAACACCTTGCGCATGAAAGGGGAATCGTCAACGACCAGAACTTTGAATATCGACATGCGGTTTCCCCCCCTTTCATTATCTAAGTTGTATGAGCGAGGAAGCTATGATCGGAATACCGCAACAGCTAGCCGATGAATCCTTCGCCGCTTGCTCATCGCCATAATCGGCGCATGCGCTGCAGGAACGATCGAACGTCTCCTTCCTTCTCCTTCGTCTCTTCGGACAAGAACTTCGCCGCGATCCTGTCAATGCCGCGGACGGCAGCGCTGTCCGGGAAGGCGACCGACAACGCCGTCTGCCGCTTGACTGCTTTGGTCACATGATTATCGTCCGGTACGAAGCCAAGAACCGGCAGCTCAATGCCCAGATACTTGTCCGCGACATGCCGAATGTTGTCCGCTGTCTGCTGGCCTTCCCGGTCGTCGCTGACCCGGTTGACGATAAGGCGGAAGTCCACCTGATGCCCCATCGTGTTCACCATCTTGATCAGCGCATAAGCGTCCGTGATCGAGGTCGGTTCCGGCGTCGTCACGACAATCGTCTCCTGGGCGGCGGTGATGAACCGGACCGTCTCCTTCGACAATCCCGCGCCGGTATCGAACAGCAGGAAGTCGACCTCGCCGTGCAGCCTGCTGATCTGGTCGGCGAAGTACTCCAGCTCATCGTCGCTAAGCCGCACCAGATCCTTGAATCCGGAGCCGCCTCCGATGAATTGAAGGCCGTGCGGTCCGGTCTGGATAATCTCCCAGATCGTCTTCTCACGCCTGAGCAGATGAAGCAGGTTATACTGCGTCGGGATGCCCAGCAGCACGTCGATGTTGGCCATGCCGATATCGGCGTCGAAGAGCAATACGCTGTAGCCTCTCTTCTGCAGGGCAAGAGCGAAGTTTAGGCTGAAATTCGATTTGCCGACGCCGCCTTTGCCGCTCGTTACCGTAACGATCCGAGTATGGCGGGCCGCCGGGCCGTCTCGGTTCAGCACCATATGCCTTAACGCCTGCGCCTGGTCATGCATGGGTGATCTCCCCCAGCAATCGCCCGACGATCTCATCCGGATCAAAAGAACGAATATCGTCCGGCACAGTCTGCCCGCAAGTAATATAAGTAATCTCGAAGCCGAATTCCCGGGCGAGATTGAGAATGCAGCCGACCGAGTCGGTCTCGTCAAGCTTCGTGAACAGCAGCCGCCGTACGCCGTACTTAGCGAACTGTTCAGCCACCTGCCTCATATCGTCATACTTGTGCGTCAAGCTCAGCACGAGCATGCTCTCCGCTTGCTGGCCCGGCGCGAGCAAGCTGTTCACTTCCGAGACGAACAGCTCGTTGCGGTAATTGCGCCCCGCCGTATCCATGAAGATCAGATCCCGTTCTTCCAGCTTGTTGTATGCCCGCGTAAGCTCGGACGAGGAGAATACCACTTCCAGCGGAATGTTCAGGATATCCGCGTATGTCCGAAGCTGGTCGACCGCTGCGATTCGATACGTGTCCGCCGTGATGAATCCGACCGAGCGGCGATGAACGAAGGCTTGATCGGCCGCCAGCTTGGCGATCGTCGTCGTCTTCCCGACGCCGGTCGGACCGACGAAGTTCACGATGCGCGTCGTCTCGGAGATGCCCGTCCCGGCGGCAGGCAGCAACCACTGCCGCAGCACCGCGCGAGCTTCCTCCATGGCGGCTGCCTCACCGCTCTCTTCCTTGGCCGCGAGACGTTCCCCCACCTCTTCGGCGAACTGCTGAACGTATTTGGGGTCGACCCCCTGCTTCGCTAATTGCCTCGACAAGGCCATGACCTCGTCCGGCAAGCTGCGGAACATCTGCTGCCGGCTCGCCTGCAGCATCATCTCCCTCATCGCGCGAATCTCCTGCAGCAAAGCGGCCGTATCGCTGTTGGCCTCCGGGTTGGACTTTCCGCTCGGATACGCTTCGGCAGCGTTGGCGCTAACGGCTGTCAGCGGGGACTCCGCTCGAACAGCCTGGGTGGCTGCCGGCTCGATGGCCGCAAGCGCCGGTCTAGCGGCTGCGGCTTCTTCAGCCATAGCCGGAGCCTTCGCTTCCGGCTTGGCTGCCTGCGCCAGCGCGGCGAGAATCTCCATCGCCGCTTCCTCATCCGCCGCCGCCCGCGGCGGCGCGGCTGCGGCGATCGTCTGCGGCGCAGGCTTCGCTGCGGCATTCGCCTGCGGCGGCGCCGATGGCGCGGCGGCGCTGTAGCGGCCGCGCGCCACCGCCGGCGGCACCCACGCAGCCGCGGGAGCTTCCGGCTCCGCTGCGATCGCGATGCCGCCGCCAGCCTCAGCCGCTGCTGGCCATGAAGCGCCAGCGGCGGCTACGGCAGCCACGGCTGCGCTAGCCTGCGCTGTCTGCTTCGCCGTAGCTGCGCTTGCCAGCACAGCCGGCGCAGACGCGAGCGGCGAGGCCTTGGCTTGCTGGCGCGGCTTCGGCTTCGCCGCCGCTTCATCGACCGCGGCGATGACCTCCACCCGCTTCTTGCGGAACATGCCAAGAAATCCGCCGATACGGATCTCCTTCGTATTCAGAATAACGGCGTCCGAGCCAAGCTCGCTGCGGATCATCTGAACCGCTTCAGGCAGATCGTTCACTAGATATCGTTTGACCTTCATGCGTTCACCACCCCGACGCTTTGCACTTCAATATTGGGTTCTAACTCGCTGTACGATAGGACCGGTATATCCTGCATGGTCCGCTCCAGCAACTGGCGCATGTACATGCGAATCGTTGGCGATGTCAGTATGATCGGCTGCTGGCCCATCTGCGCGACTCGGCTTACCTGCTCGGAGAGCCGTTGATAGATCGATTGCGAGGATGCCGGATCTAGCGCCAGGTAGCTTCCTTGGTCGGATTGCTGGACAGCCTCCGCAATTCTCTTCTCAATGGCGGGGCTGACCGTGATAACCTTCAGCGGCTCGCTAGGCGATGCGTACTGCTGTGTAATCTGCCGCGACAGCGCCTGGCGAACGTATTCCGTCAGCACTTCCGGATCCTTCGTGAATTTGCCGTAATCGGCCAGCGTCTCGAAGATCGTCACCAGATCGCGGATCGAGATCTTCTCTTTTAGCAGCTTGGCGAGCACCTTCTGAAGCTCTCCGATCGACAGCGTCCCCGGAATGAGCTCTTCCACCAAGGCGGCATGGCTCTCCTTGACGCTGTCCGCGAGCGCCTTCGTCTCTTGCCTTCCCAGCAGCTCGTGCGCATATTTCTTGATTACTTCCGTCAGATGCGTAGCAACGACCGAAGGCGGATCGACAACGGTATATCCGGCCATCTCCGCCCGCTCCTTGGTCGCTTCGTCGATCCATAGGGCAGGCAGGCCGAATGCCGGCTCCTTCGTCTCAATGCCGGTGACGGAGTCGTCGTCGAATCCGGGACTCATGGCCAAGTAGTGATTTAGCAATAATTCGCCACGAGCCACCAAATTTCCTTTCATTTTGATCACATATTCGTTCGGTTTAAGTTGAATATTGTCGCGAATTCGGATGACAGGGACGATTAGTCCCATCTCAAGCGCGCATTGGCGACGGATCATAATGATTCGATCCAGCAGATCCCCGCCCTGCTGCGTATCCGCGAGCGGGATCAGCCCGTAGCCGAACTCGAATTCGATCGGATCTACCTGGAGTAAGCTGATTACGCTCTCCGGGCTGCGAACTTCCTCGATCTCCTTCTCTTCGACCAGCAGATCCTCTTCCACGCGCTTCCGCTTCATATTCAATTGCAGGCGGTAAGCGGCAATCGCCAGAATGATCGCATACGGAATCGTCGCGAAGAACCCGATCGGCGTCATGATGCCGAGCATCGCGATCGTGCCGGCAACGATATAGAGAAGATTCGGGTAGCGCAGCAGCTGCTTCGACAAATCATGCGCCATATTGCCTTCCGAAGCGGCGCGCGTGACAATGATGCCCGTCGCCGTGCTGATCAGAAGCGCCGGAATCTGGCTGACCAACCCGTCGCCGATCGTCAGAATCGAATACGTGTTCAGCGCTTTGGAGAAGTCGAAGCCGTGAACAGCCATGCCGATGATGAAGCCGCCGATCAGGTTGATGAGCAGGATGATGATGCTCGCGACGGCGTCCCCTTTAACGAACTTGCTGGCGCCGTCCATCGCGCCGTAGAAGTCGGCTTCCTTCTCGATCTTCTCGCGCCGATCCTTCGCCTGCTGCTCGTTGATCATACCCGCATTCAGATCGGCGTCGATGCTCATCTGCTTGCCCGGCATCGCATCGAGCGTGAATCTCGCCGCGACTTCCGACACGCGCTCAGCGCCTTTGGTAATGACGATAAATTGGACGACCACAAGAATAAGGAATACAACGAAGCCGATGGCGAGCTCGCCGCCGGCCACGAACTTGCCGAACGTAGAGACGACTCTGCCCGCTTCGCCGTCCCGAAGAATAAGCCGCGTCGTCGAGATGTTCAAGGCGAGCCGGAACAGAGTCGTGATCAGCAGCAGCGTCGGGAAGATCGAGAAGTTAAGCGCGTCGGTCGTGTTCATCGAGATGAGCAGGATCATCAGCGCCGCCGAGATATTGACGATGAGCAGAATATCCAGAAGCTGGTGAGGGATAGGAAGGACCATCATCAGGACGATGCCGATGATGCCGACAAGTATGCTTAAGTCCCGAATTCTCATAGCGGTATTCCTCCCTCTTCTGACTTCGTGCGATAAGAATTTACTAGATGAGAGCCGGCGGCCGGACGCGAGGTCCGATTACCCCCGGCGGCGTCCGCCTTTCAAGCGGTATACGTAAGCCAGCACTTCCGCGACGGCTTGGAACAGGTCGGCCGGGATCGAATCCCCGATCTCCGTCCGATCGTACAGCGCGCGGGCGAGCGGTTTATTTTCCATCGTTATGACGTTGTGCTGCTTGGCGATCTCGCGAATGCGAAGTGCCAAGTAATCCTGTCCTTTGGCGATAACCTTCGGCGCATCCATCTTCGTGCCGTCGTACTGCAGCGCGACCGCGAAGTGGGTCGGGTTCGTGATGATGACATCGGCCTTGGGGACCTCCTGCATCATCCGCATGATCGCCATTCGGCGCTGCCGTTCCCGGATCTTGCCTTTGATGAGCGGGTCGCCTTCCGCGTTCTTGTGCTCGTCCTTGATGTCTTGCTTGCTCATTCGAAGACTCTTCTCATACGAATACTTCTGATAGTAGTAGTCTCCGATAGCGAGAACGAACATCAGCACGCCGAACAGCAACGTGAGCCGAATCGTCAAGCTGCCGGTATAGGAGAAGATATCGACAATCGGCACATGGGCGAGCATGAGAACGCGGTCCTTGGCGGACCACAGCACCAGATAGACGATCAGGCCGGTCGCGAACAGCTTCAGCATGCTCTTGGCGAACTCGACGAGCGACCGAACGCCAAACAGCTTTTTGAACCCGTTAATCGGATCCAGTACGCTCAATTTGAACTTCAGCGGCTCTGTCGTGAACAGGAAGCCGATCTGCATGTAGCTCACCGCGAAGGCGGTGACAATGACGGCGATAAAGATTGGAGCGAGGAAGATGAGCATCTGCCCCGAATAACGGCTCAGCATGCCGAGCACGTTCGCTTCCGTCACTTCCATGGTCAAGCCGTGCAGCAATACGTCGCTGAACAGCCGAAGGATGCGTTCCCAGAAAAAAGAGCCCAGCATAAGGAACAAAGAGGCGCAGACGATAAGCGCTACGGAGCTGACCAGTTCTTGGCTCTTGGCGACCTGGCCTTTGTTCCGCGCATCATTCCTCTTCTTTGGGGTGGCCTTCTCCGTCTTCTCGCCCGCGAACAACTGCAGGTCCATTCGAAGCTGATAACGGGCCATCGGTCAGGCACCCTCCTTGCGGTTCCGCTTCCGCCAAGCCGTCCTCATGCTTTGAGCACGACGAACAGCTTATCGAGAGCCGAGAACATTTGGTCGAAAATCATTTGGAACAGCGCGCTGAAAGCCGGCAGCAGCAAGAGCAGAATCGCAAGTCCGAGCAGAATCTTGATCGGAATTCCGATGACGAACACTTGATATTGCGGCGCCGCCCTTGACAATAGCGCCAGTCCGAGGTCAATCAGGAACATGGCGACGACCATCGGAGCGGAGATCTGCAGCGCCATCAGGAACGTGTCCGCGAACGTGCGCGACAGGAACTGCGTGACGCTGCCAGAGGCGATATCAGCGAACAGCGTGTTGTCGAGCGGAAGCCACTTGTAGCTGTCCATGATCGCGCTAAGCAAATAATGATGTCCGTTGATGGACAGGAACACCAGAATCTGCAGCATGTACTTCAGGTTGCCGAGCATAGGCGCCGATACGCCGGTCATCGGGTCGACGATGTTGGCGACGCCAAGCCCCATCTGCATATCCATGAGGGAGCCGGACACCTGTACGATGCTGAAGAATAAGCTGGCGGCGAATCCGATCAACAGGCCGGCCAGTATCTCCTTGAACAAGGCGATGATGTAGGTCCCGTCTGTCGGCACAGCGGTATCGAAGCCGACGTTCAGGAAGACGATCAGCGACAGGAAGAACGCAAAGCCGATCTTGAGCGTCCGCGGGAACGTCCTCGACGAGAACACCGGCGCGACGACCAGGAAAGCTGTCATTCGGCTAAGCACCAGCATAAACCCGGGAACGAGCTGCATGATTAGATCCATCTGCATCATTGCCCGTTATCCGATGTAGCTTGCCAAGTTGCCTAGCAAGTGCTCGGTGAAATCGACCAGCACGTTCAGAATCCACGGCCCGAACAGCAGAATCGCCAGAAATACGGCGACAATCTTCGGAATGAATGCGAGCGTCTGCTCGTGGATCTGCGTCGTTGCTTGGAAGATGCTGACGAGAAGGCCGACGATCAGTCCGAGCCCCAGCATCGGCGCGGTTACCTTCAGGACGGTATAGATCGCTTGCCCTGCCAACCCGATGACAAACTCTTCACTCATGAATGTCCCCCCTAGCGGTCTTAAGCTTCAAGATTTAAGTCTGAAAGCTGGTTAGCAGCGACTGAACGACCAGATACCAACCGTCTACCAGAACGAACAGCAAAATCTTGAACGGGAGCGAGATCATGACCGGGGGAAGCATCATCATCCCCATCGCCATGAGCGTGCTGGCCACGACCATGTCGATGATGAGGAACGGCACGAAGATCATGAATCCCATCTGAAAAGCTGTCTTCAATTCGCTAATTGCATATGCCGGAACGAGAACGGTGATCGGAATGTCCTCGAACGTCTCCGGCTTCTCGGCCTTCGTGTACTTCATGAAGAGCAGCAGGTCCTTCTCCCGCGTATGCTTGTACATGAACTCCTTCATCGGGACTTCCGCCTTCGACAGCGCCTGCGTCTCCGTCAGCTGTCCCTTCAGATACGGCTGAAGCGCTTGTTCGTTCACTTGCGACAGCGTCGGCGACATGACGAACAGCGTCAGGAACAGCGCGAGACCGATGAGCACTTGGTTCGGCGGCATCTGCTGCGTGCCGAGCGAAGTGCGGACGAAGCCGAGCACGATGACGATTCGGGTGAAGCTGGTCATGAGCACGAGAATGGCCGGAGCAAGACTCAGCACCGTGATCAGCAGCAGAATCGACAGCGAGGAAGCATTGACGGGATCCGATCCGTCGCCTATCGTAACGCCGACGATCGGCTCCGCGTACGCCGCCCCTCCCGCCGCAAGCAGCAACGCTTGCAGGCCTATGAAGCTTGCTAACAATCTCTTCTTCATGGTTCATCCGTCCGTTCTCCGGAACGGCTCTGATCCAGCAGCTGTTCCACCTTCTGGCGCCGATCCGACAGCTCCCGCAGCCGCTTCTCCAGCGTCTGCTCGAAGCTGGATTGGCGCGCGCTGCCGCCGCCCTGCTGCTGAGCCTCTTCCGTCCGGCCTCGGGCAGCGAATCGCCGCAGCCAAGCGGGCAGCGGCTTCTGCGTCTCGGCATTCGCCGAATCGTGCTCGGCGAGCAGCGCGGCCACCGTGTCGGCGTCCGTGATCGAATCCAGCAGCGTCACGTCTTCGCCGACACCCAGAACGTAGATGCGGCCGTTCCACTCCACGATCTGCAGCGATTTGTTCGTCCCTACGCTAAGCCCTCCCAAAGAGCGGAGAGTCCGGTTCATCCACCAGCCGCGATTGCGTTTGCCAATGTACCGGAGCAGGAAGATAATAAGCCCGACCACGAAGGCCAGGACAAGAACGATTCTCAGCAGTTGCAAACCATAATCCATCTGGCGAAGCTCCCGCTTATCCGAGCGTCTTCTTGATCGCTTCGATTACCCGATCCGCTTGGAACGGCTTCACGATGAAATCTTTGGCGCCAGCTTGGATGGCATCGATGACCATCGCTTGCTGGCCCATGGCGGAGCACATGATGACCTTAGCGTTGGCGTCGAGCTTGCGAATCTCCTTCAATGCCGCAATGCCGTCCATCTCCGGCATCGTGATGTCCATCGTGACGAGATCAGGAGTGAGCTCCTTGAACTTCTCGATCGCTTGCGCGCCGTCCTGCGCTTCGCCTACGACTTCATAGCCGTTCTTCGTCAGAATATCTCGGATCATCATTCGCATGAATGCTGCGTCATCTACAATCAAAATACGGTTTGCCATTGTTGGTTCCTCCCAGTGACTTTATTGGATTTTTTGCACGCGATCCCATTGGCTGACGATATCGGTGACCCGAACGCCGAAGTTCTCGTCGATGACGACGACTTCGCCTTTGGCAATCAACTTGTTGTTAACTAAGATGTCGACGGGTTCGCCGGCAAGCTTATCCAGTTCGATAATGGAGCCTTGGGACAGTTCGAGAATCTCCTTGATCTGCTTCTTCGTGCGTCCCAGCTCGACGGTGACCTTGAGCGGGATATCGAGCAGCAGCCCCAGGTTCGTCTCGTCCGCATGCACCGGCGTACCGGATTGGAAGTTCGAGAACTGCACCGGCTGCACATTGACGCCCCGTCCCATGCCAGCGCCGCCAAGCGTCTGCGGCTGTGCCGGCTCGGCATAAGGCGGGTACCCCATCGGCGGCATAGCCGCTGCAGGCTGCTGCGGCGCTGGAGCCGGAGCTGCGTGCGGCGCTTGCTGCGGCGGCGGTGCAACCGGCGCTTGCGCAGCCGGAGCCGGCTGCGCGGGAGCGGACGGCGCCGCGGCTGGAGCCGGAGCAGCCGATTCGTCTGCGGCGGAACCGATCAGCGAGCGGACCAGCTCCTTCGCGAATGGAACCGTTAGAAGCTGCATAATCCGCGAATCGATCAGATCGCCGATCTTGAGCCGGAACGATACTTTGACGAATTCCGACACCGGCGGCATGCTCGAGGTGCCCGATTCGCTCTGGACGTCCATGATATCGACGTCAGGCGGCGAGATATTGACGAATCGGTTGAAGATCGTCGACATCGACGTCGCGGACGAGCCCATCATCTGATTCATCGCTTCCTGTACGGCGCTGATATGAATCTCGTTAAGCTCGCCTTCCGTCACGCTCCCTTCTCCGCCTAGCATCAGATCCGCGATTACCTGCGCGTCGTGCGACTTAATGACAAGAGAGTTGATCCCTTCGAAGCCATCCACGTAATGAACGTGAACCGCCACATGAGGCATCGGGAATTCGTTGGCGAACTGGTCACGCGATATCATCGACACTTGCGGCGTCGTAATATCCACTTTGCGGCCGAGCAGCGTCGACAATGCCGTCGCGGCGCTGCCAAACGTAATGTTGCCGATCTCGCCGAGCGCGTCTTGTTCCATCGCCGACAAGTAGTCGTCCGTCGACAATTCGACAGCTGCGCCTCCAGATGGATTCGGCGAGCTGTCGTCCGCGGCGGCGGACTGGCGCAGCAAGGCGTCTATCTCTTCTTGCGACAAGTAGTCTTTACTCGTCATGGGTCTCTTCCTCTCCTTCGCTGACGACCTCGTGAATCTGAACGGCCATCCGATCCCGGACGACGCCCGGGCTGCCGATATATTTCAGCTTGTCGCCGACTTTAATGTCCAGACCTTCTTCGGTCGATTTTTGCAGCATGACGACGTCTCCGACAGCCAAATTCAGGAACTCCCGGATCGATATTTGCGAATAGCCCAGTTCAGCGACGATCGGAAGCTGGGCCTTGCTGACCCGATGCTCCAGCAATTGCACTTCTTCCGGCGCTCTCGTCTTCTTCTGCGAGACAAACCAATGATGGACGGACAGCTTGGACATCACGGGCTCAATCACGACATGAGGGATACAGAGGTTAATCATCCCCGTCGTGTCTCCGATCTTCGTGCTAAGCGAGATCAGAGCGATCGTCTCATTAGGAGAGACGATCTGCATGAACTGCGGATTCGTCTCCAGCGCCTCCAGTCTCGGCTCGAGATCGACAATCGTTCGCCACGCTTCCTGAAGAGTCTCGAGCGCGCGGCTGAAGATCTTCTCCATAATAATCGTCTCGATCTCGGTCAAGCTGCCGATCTTGCCGGGGACGGAGCCTGCGCCTCCAAGCAGCCGGTCCAGCATAGCGAAGGCGACGTTGGGGTGAACCTCGAGTACCATTCTTCCTTCAAGCGGCTCGGCCTCGAAGATGTTCAAGATGGTCATCTTCGGAATGGAACGGATGAATTCGTCGTAAGGCAATTGCTCCACCTGAACGACATTGATCTGGACGAACGTTCGCAGCTGCGCCGAGAAGTAAGTGGTCAGGAAGCGCGCGAAGTTCTCGTGGATTCGCGTCAAGCTGCGGATGTGATCTTTGGAGAACCGGACGGCCCGCTTGAAGTCATAGGCTCGAACCTTCTTCTGCGCTTCCTCCTTCTTGAGCTCCTCCGCATCCATCTCGCCGGATGACAAGGCCGCGAGCAACGCGTCTATCTCGTTTTGCGAAAGAACGTCAACCAATTTTCTCACCCCTTTCCGCTGGAATCAGACCTGCAATTCTTACAATGGAACCATAATAAAGGACGTAATCTCAACGTTGGACAGCTTGCCTTTCGTCAATACGGGATTGATCGCGTTGAGCAGCTCGGCGCAAAGCTCGTCTTTGCCCTGCGTGCCGCTCAATTGATCGGGCTGCATCACCCAAAGCGCGCGGTTGACGATCGGTTTGATTTGAATTTCCTTCACTTTATCGAATTCTTTCATCGCGGATTCGCTGTCGAATTGGAACGAGAAGCTGACCGTTACGACATAATCGTTATCCCCAATGTTTGTCTTAATATCATTCAATTCGGAAGTGACCTTGAGAATCTCATCCGCAGACAGCGGCTTCGCTTCCACGTCCTTGACGCTCTCCTGTGCTTGCTTGTCCGGCGATGCGGCATCCGAATCTTTGGACAGCGTTGACCAGAAGTATAGCGCGACGATAACGATAAGCGTGATCGCTAGAAGCAGCGAAACCAGCCAAGGTAACATTTTTTTCATGACGTTGCTCCCTCCGATTGCGTCTCGGGCGGCATCTGAACCGCGGCCAATACGCCGATGCTGCGCAAGTACTGACGGATGGATCGGATCACATCCGAAGAATTTTCGAGCACAATGAATTTCTTCCCATTCGTTAGCGTAATGATCGTATCGTGCGTTTGCTCCACCGATTCGATCAACAATGCGTTGAGATGAAAGGCCGTGCCGTTCAATCGGGTCAAAGCGATCACTCGGATCCCCCCAGAATACCGGGGGAGGTTTAGGGCCTCCCCGGCATCACTTCAATTACCGTTTCAAGTTAACAACTTCTTCAAGGATCGAGTCGGACGTTGTAATAATGCGGGAGTTCGCCTGGAAGCCGCGCTGCGCGACGATCATCTCGGTGAACTCGTTCGTCAGGTCGACGTTGGACATCTCGAGCTGACCGGAGATGACTGCGCCTCTTCCTGCTTCGCCAGCAGTTGCGATGATATCATCCATCTCTCCCATATCTGCGTTCGGTGTCAGCTGGTACAGATTGCCGCCGACTTTCTCGAGGCCGCCCGGGTTGGTGACTTTGGCTATTGCTAACTGGTAGATTTGCTCCGTCGCGCCCGTGTCGTCAACTGCCATGACAGATCCGTCCTGCGAGATCGAGAAGGAAGTGTAGGTCTCAGAATCGATCTGAATCGGGCCGCCGTCGGCGGATACCACGTACATACCGTCCGAATTCACTAAGTAACCGGCGGCGTCAACGCCGAAGCTGCCAGCGCGAGTCAAATAGGCGCCATCGGTCTCGCCAGTCGGGCTGACAACGAAGAAGCCGTCGCCGTCGATCCGCAAGTCGGTTGCGACATTCGTCGTCTGGGCGCTGCCAGGCGTATGTACGGTGTCAATCGATGCAACGCCAACGCCTAAACCTATTTGCTTGGCATTAACGCCGCCTTGCTCTTCTTCTACCGGCGCCGTAACGCCAGACATCGTTTGGCTCAGAATGTCCTGGAACATAACCCGGCTGGATTTGAAGCCGGTCGTATTGACGTTCGCGATGTTGTTGCCGATGACGTCCAGCTTCGTCTGGAAGCCGCGCATGCCGGAGACGCCTGAGTATAAAGAACGCAACATGATCTCATCTACCTCCTGATTTGGTTCTTGACGGCTCCGCTTCAATCGATCCGCGGAGCGAAGGCCCCCTGATGAGGTCCGGCCTTGTTCGATAATGCTGCCATTCTTGCTGCCATCTTCAAGGAACGACGACGGCGCTGTCGATCTGCGTGAACACATGGTCCTTCATGGACGAGCCGTCCATGGCGGTAATCACGGTTCGATTCGGAATGTTGACGATCATCGCGATATCCCGGAACAAGACGAGCGAATCCTTCGCCCCTTTGGCTTCCGCCTGGTTCAGCGCGCTTGTGATGCGATCCAACTGCTCGGGCTGAAGCTGAATGCCCCGCTGCCTTAGCCGCTGTTCCGCATGTTGGCTGAACTTCAGATCGACGCGGTCGAGCCACTGTTTAAAGGATGTGTCCGCCGTCCCTGTATTCGCTGTGCTGTCCGCAGACGCTGTGCCGCTCCGTTTGCTTGGAAGGATCGGCCCTGTCCGGCTCGCCGCCAACTGCCCGATCAGCATACGGTCACTCACTTGCGTCCTCCTCCGATCCGCTCTCGCTTGACGGATATCCGATCGTCGCCAGGTCTTCCATCTTCACTTCATCCTGGCCGATCTTCGCATAAGGAACGCCGTTGCGCATGACGATGGAATCTACTGTTCCGCTCTTCGTCGAGACTTGGCCTTGATTGTCCGTATTGATCCACGTCACATTCATGCCGAGGATTGACGCGGTCATGGCTGGCGAATACCGCATCGCCTGAAGCTGCGTCGCCATGTTGGACGTCTGCTCAAGAGCCGAGAATTGCGCCATCTGGGATATGAAGTCCTTGTCTTCCATCGGCTGCATCGGATCTTGATTCTGCAGCTGAGTGATGAGGATCTTCAGGAATTCGTCCTTGCCCAGCTCGTTGGTCGTGTTCCTGGCCGCTGCTGTATGAACGTTAGAAGCCGCGTAATTGGGCCATACGTTCGTCGTACCGACGCTTGCCATTCGTTCACCTCCCTGCGGTTCTATGCCGTTACGTTAATCGAGCTTCCATAGCCGGCTTCCCGGAGAACGGAGGATCGCTCCATCTCGGCTTCAAAATCAATCCATTCGTCATTCGATCCGTCCCGGCCATGTCTGGAGGCTTGTCCGCCGCTGCGGCCCGATTCGGATTCACGCTGCTCTTGTCCGAGGAAGGAGGTCTGGCTAGTCAAGTCCGATTGCTGAACGACATCCATCCGCTCGACCTGGATGCCTTGGCCTTGAAGGGCTGTACGAAGCAAGCTCATCTGATTCTCCAGCAGTTCCTTCGCTGTTCCGTTATGCGCGACGAATTGAGCCGTCATCTGCCCGTCCTGCATCGCGATCCGGATGTCAACCTGCCCCAAGTGATCCGGATGAAGCGTCAGCTTCGCCGTCGCCACGCCTTCGCCGCCTGACAGCGTGAATTGCTTCACGAGGTAATTGCCAACCTGCTCGGTGAATTGCTGGACCGGCACTTGCGCTGGCAGCGCTGCCTTGCCTGCGTCCGCCGTCGTCTGCAGCGTATTATTCGGGAGCGTCAGTTGGAACGGCACCGACTGATCGGAAGCCTGCTGCGCATTGGCGGCTGCGGTTACGACCGGCACATCCGCCGGCTGCTCGCTGGCAACTAAGCTGTCGGCGAGGTTCCAGTAGACGATCGGCTCTTTAAAGGCCGATACCGGCTTGCGAGGCTCCGCCGATGCGATGGACGCTGCCGGCTGCTCCGATTGGGCGGCTGCAGCTTGAAGCGGATTCGCCGATGGGACTGCTGCCGACTTCGCTGCTTGCGCGGCTGGCTGAGCGGAAGCTGCCTGGTTCGTCGCTGCCGCGGCTGCGATCGCCTCCTGCATCTTCTGCGCGAGATCCGCCATCGGCTCCGCGAGCGCCTCCAATTGGCCAGCCTTCTGGGAAGCTTCCTTCAGCGATTGCAGCAGCATCGGCATAAGCGTCGCGAGTGATGCTGCCTGAGTGCCGCCGATTAACGAAGCCTCTCCTTGCAAGTTCGTTCTATCCGCAATGGTCGTTGCAGGAATCTGCAGCAGGTTCAGCTGATTCAGCAAATCTTGCACGGAAGCGAGCAATTCCGCCGACGGACCGGCTGATTCATCATCCGTTGCCGCAGCGTCCTGGCCTTCGCCTTGAAGAAGATCCAGCAGCTTGCTGAGCATCGCGATCAGACCGGTTCCGCTCTCGGGTTCGCCTTGCTGTGTCTGCGCTTGGCCCAGCAAGCTCGCAACGTTAGCCGTGAGCAGCGAGCCATTCATCCCAGCCTGTGCTGCGCCGTTCGAATCGCCAACCAACGCTTGAACGAGCGCTCCAGCGAAGCCGTTCGCATTCCCGTCTGCAGCTTTGCCCGATGCTTGCGTTCCCGCGTTCGAAGCCGCAGAGGATGTCGGGCTCATTTGAGAAGTCACCATGACCATGTTCATGTTCTCACCTCCTTTCAATGGATGGGCTGCCGCAATCCATTACGGATTCGCCGGCATCAGCTTGCTAACGAGAGCCGCCGCCGTCTTGCGGCCATCGTCGGACAACTTCGACATAGCCGCCAGCACCTGAGACCGGTTGGCATCGTCTAGAGCGCTCAGAATTCGCAGCACCTTGCTCTGCTCCTTCGCGGACATCTCTAGCAGAAGCTCCGCCGCGCTATCCGGCTGCATCGTCGAGAACGTCGTCTTCAGATTCGCAATATCGAGCGTAGAGCCTGGGGACTGCTCTTCCTCCAACTGCTTGATTCGGGCTTGAAGCGCAGCTATCTCCTGGTCCTGCACATTGTTCGAATCCTTCAGCCGAAGCGTGACGTCTGCCGCGACCTTCGGCGTCATCTTCTCCAGAATCCGCCCTCTCGCAGTGTCGGACATCGCGCCCAGAATGAGCGCGGCTTCCTCTACCGTCATTTTCTCGAGTATCGGAGCCGCCTTGCTTCCCGTCATCTTGCCGTACATGTCGGCGAGCGACCGGATCTTCGCGTCGTACTGTTCCGCCGTAACCGACTTGTCCTGCAGTTGCTGGGTCAATTCGTCAACCTGCTTCTTCTGATCGTCAATCGTCTTCTGCTGCGCTGCCGTCTTCGACTGCTCTTGCTCAAGCTGTGTCTGCAAAGCAAGCACCTGCGCGTTCGCTTCGTCAATCTTCTCTCTGGCCTTATCGACCGTGAGCGCGTCCCCGCCTTCGCCCGGCGCTTGCGTATCCGGATCCGGCAGCACAGCGTTCAAGATCGGAATCTTATTGCCGACATTCAGCGCCGATTGTCTCCAGTCCGAATTGAACAGAATCAAGAGAACGCCTAGCAGAACGACGGTAAACAATATCGGAGTCAGGAAAAAGAGGAACCGTTCGAAGCCGGAATACCCGCTCTTCTCCGCGTTCGTATCGGGCACGATAACGCCTCCTTCTCTGCACTGATTTGTGTGGTGTTCTAGATGTTGTTATGCTTGGCCGGACGCTGCCGACGCTCTCATGATCGCCATCTCGTCCAGCTCGTTCTGCTCGCGGGCGAGCCACTCGGCGCGGCATCTCTCGCGTGCTTTGTCTCTCGCGTTGAGCCATACTTTCTCGTCTACCATCTTGCTCGTGAGACGAGTCCGGCGCTGCGCCGTTTGGTCTTCGGCTCTGCGGACCTCCGCCGATTGGCTCTTCATGCGGCCATCCAGCCATTCGACATGCTGCTGGAGCCGCATAATCTCAGACAGCGGCGTCGGCCTAAGCGCTAGCTCAGCCATGTGCCGTTCCGTCTTCTCCTTCTCTAGGCGAAGCTCCTCGAGCCGCTCCTGCTCCGCTCTCAGCTTGCTGAGAGCGGAGGCATATTCCCATTCGGCCATCGACTTCTCGCTGCTCTTGAGGTCGACGATCTTCTGCAGCGGATACCGGAATCTCATCTATCCCCGCCTCATCTCTTGTAAAAATCGATAATTAGCCGCTCCTGAGTATCCTGCAGCGTCACCTTCTCGGAAGTTCGCTGCCTTGTAAAGTCGTTGATCGATTGGATAAACTGGATCGACTTATCGATCTCCGGATTCGAACCTCGCTGGTACGCCCCTATATTGATCAAGTCTTCCGAATCTTTATAGATGGATAGCAGTCTTTTGAGCTGCTCTGCTGCATCGTTCTGATCGTCGGAGACGATGTCCTTCATGACCCGGCTGACGCTTGCGAGCACATCGATCGCTGGAAAATGCCCCTTGTGGGCGAGCTGCCTGCTTAGAACGATATGGCCGTCGAGAATGCCTCGGACCGCGTCGGCGATCGGCTCGTTCATGTCATCGCCGTCGACCAGTACCGTATAGAAAGCGGTAATTGTTCCGGCCGAGCTCGTCCCCGCCCTCTCGAGCAGCTTCGGCAGCGAGGCGAACACCGACGGCGTATAGCCTCGTGTCGCCGGCGGCTCGCCGATGGCAAGCCCCACTTCCCGCATAGCCATCGCATACCGGGTGACCGAGTCCATCATGAGCATGACGTTCAGCCCGCGATCCCGGAAATATTCGGCGATCGTCGTCGCGATCATCGCGCCTTTGATGCGGATCAAGGCGGGCTGATCCGAGGTAGCCACCACGACCACCGAACGGGCTAGACCTTCCGGACCGAGGTCGCGCTCGATGAACTCGAGCACCTCGCGGCCGCGCTCGCCGACGAGGGCGATCACGTTGACATCCGCCGTCGTATTCCGGGCGACCATGCCAAGCAGTGTGCTCTTGCCGACGCCGGATCCAGCGAAGATGCCCATTCGCTGTCCCTGGCCGACCGTCAGGAGGCCGTCGATCGCACGGACGCCCGTGCCGAGCGGCTCCGCAACTCTAGGACGCCGAAGCGGATTGTCCGGCGTGTTATGCGTCGAGTAATGCGGCATATACGGCGGAAGCTTCGAGCCGTCCAACGGTCTGCCGAGCCCATCCAGCACCTTGCCGAGCAGCTCCGATCCGACCTGCACCGTCAGCGGCCGTCCCGTCGTCACGACGTCGCAGCCGGGACCGACGGAGTGCAGATCGCCGAGCGGCATGAGCAGTACCCGATTATCGCGGAATCCGACGACTTCGGCCAGAATGGGCTCGCCGCCCTTCAGCGGATGAATCATGCAGACGTCGCCGATGCCGGCGTCAGGCCCTTCGGATTCGACCGTAAGGCCGATGATCTGCGTCACCTTCCCGTTCACTCGAACCGGGTCGAGATGCGACAGCGCCTCTTCGTATTTGGCAATGTCAATCGCGCTGGCCATCGGCATCCCTCGCTTCGGCGGAATGGGCCGCGACGCGGAGCAGCTCGCTCTGAATCGCCGCCATCTGCGTATCGATACGAGCGTCGACACTGCCGAATGCGGAGCGAATGACACATCCGCCGGCTTCTACATTCGGGTCGGGCACGATCTCCAGGCTCGCTTGTGAATCGATCGACCGGGCAAGCTCCGCCTTGGCCGCCTGTACGAGCGTCAATTGCGAAGGCGCCACGCAGAGCGTGATGACGCCCTGTTCCTTCCGTCGAGTCAGCGCCTTGGCGATCATCTCGAGCGTAAGCTCCGGCGTCTCTTCGATGCGGCGTCCGATAACCTTCTCAGCGATACGGCAGCTTAGCTCAACGAGGAACTGCTCCGCTTCGGAGATGATGCTCTCCTTGACCGTGTACGCCTGCTGAACGATTCTAGCAGCATCCTGGAGCTTCTGTTCCCACTCCGCCGCGAGCTGTCGCTCCGCTTGCTCACTGCCTTGACGGAAGCCTTCCTCGTAGCCTAATTGCCGAGCCGCTTCCTTCGTCTGCTCGTCTTCCTGTCGGCGAGCGCGCCACCATTCCTCCGCCTCTTCGGCCGCTTGGGAGCGAATTTGATCAGCGGACTCTTGCGCTCCGCGCACCAGTTCATCCGCCAATTGCTGAGCATCCTGCAGAATCCGCTCTTTCATCGTTTGAGTTTCGACATCAATCGATGATTCTCCTTCGGTATCGCCAGCGGAATCCGAAATAATCTGCGGTCTTGTCGCCATTCGAAGCTGTTCGATTCGCTTCAGATCCTCCAGCGAGATCACATGGGAAGATTTGATCAGATTAGACAATGATATCGTCTCCTCCGCCGCGGGCGATGATGATCTCTCCCGCTTCTTCCAATCTGCGGATCGTCGCTACGATGCGAGTCTGAGCCTCCTCGACGTCGCGCAGACGAACCGGACCCATGAATTCCATCTCTTCCTTGAACGTGTCGGCCATTCGCTTGGACATGTTGCGGAAGATCGCTTCCCGCACCTCTTCGCTTGCCACTTTGAGCGCCAGCCGCAGATCGGCGTTCTCGATGTCGCGAATGATTCGTTGAATGGAGCGGTTGTCCAGATTGACGATATCCTCGAAGACGAACATGCGCTTCTTGATCTCTTCCGCGAGCTCGGGATCCTGAATCTCGAGCGAATCGAGAATAGTCCGCTCCGTCCCCCGGTCGACGCCGTTGAGGATCTGCACGATCGCTTCGATGCCGCCCGCGTTCGTGTAATCCTGCGTGACTGTCGACGACAGCTTCTGTTCGAGCACCCGCTCGACTTGGGCGATCACTTCAGGAGACGTGCTATCCATGAGCGCAATTCTTCTCGCGACATCCGCCTGCTTGTCCTGCGGCAGCGAAGACAGCACGGCCGACGATTGCTCCGGATGCAAGTATGAGAGGACAAGCGCGATCGTCTGCGGGTTCTCGTTCTGGATAAAGTTCAGAATCTGCGTCGGCTCCGCCTTGCGGGCGAAGTCGAACGGACGAACCTGCAGCGTCGCAGTCAAGCGATTCAGAATATCGGATGCCTTCTGAGAGCCGAGCGCCTTCTCCAAGATTTCCTTCGCATACGTAATGCCGCCTTGCGAGATATATTCCTGCGCAAGGCAGATCTGATGGAACTCGGAGAGAATCGTCTCCTGCTCCGCGCTGTCGACTTTGCGGACATTGGCAATCTCGAGCGTAAGCTGCTCGATCTCTTCATCCCGCAAATGTTTAAAGACTTGGGCCGAGACCTCCGGCCCTAATGTAATAAGAAGAATCGCAGCCTTCTGTCTGCCGGTTAGTTGGAATTGACCTGATTTCGCCATGAAAGCCACCTCTATTCATCCACAAGCCAAGTCCGGAGCAAATTCACGAATTCATCCGGTTTGCGCTTGGCCAGGCTTTCCAGCTGCTTGCGTACCTGGCTGTCGTTGGAGACACTGTCGATGTCGATCGTCGGCATCTCCACCTTCGGCGCCATCTCGGCAGCCATCTCCTCTTGCTGCGCCTTCTTGCGTCTGCGATAGACGGCGTATCCGCCGCCGGCAAGCGCGAGCGCAAGCAATCCCAATCCAGCCATCCAATAAATCGACGAATTGCTGCCTGCGGCAACGTCTGCCGGCGTATTGAACGTCTGCGAGATGACCGAGACGCGGTTCGCCAGCTGTTCGTCGGTCAGATTCTGGCCGGAATTCGCGAGCAAGATCCGAACGTCGTTAACCAGCTTCTGCTGAATCTCCTGCTGTCTCTCGTCCGTCATGACCTCAGAATCTACCGCCACGCTAATCGACAAGTCCTTCACCTGATAAGGTGAGAAGACCGTACTCGTCGTCACGTGACCGTTCTCGTAAGTGATCTCCGAATCCGTCTTCTCCGAGCTGGATTCGTTCCCGCCGCCAGCGGACGGATAGTTCGTCACGTCCGTCTCGCCGGTGCCGGCTACCCCGCCGGCCGAGCTATCCGAGCCGGTATACGATTCCGCGCTGGTCTTCTCGCTCGTAACCGCTCCTTTGTTATCGTTGTTGTCAAGCGGCATGACGATTTGTTCCTGCTGCGTCTTCTGGTCGAAATTAAGCGACGACATGACGCTGACAACGACATTGTCCATGCCGACGATCGATGCGAGGAACTGCTCGGTCTTGGACTTGATGTCGTTCTCGAACTTGCTTTGGATCTCGAATTGCTGGTCCAGCACATTGCTGTTGAAGCCGCCGGCACCGCCGATCTCGGGAGAAGGCGACAATTGGCCGTTCTGGCTCGTTATCGTAATGTCTTCGACGCTTAAATTGGGCACGGCCGTCTTGACAAGGTTGAAGTAGCTGTCGATCTCCGCTTGCTTCGGACGGAAACCGGGCTTGAACGTCAGGTTGACGGAAGCCGAAGCCTTCTCCTTATCCTCTTCGCTCAGGAACACCGATTCTTGAGGAAGATTGACGAGCACCTTCGCCCGCTGGATGCCTTGAAGGCCGAGCAACAGCTGCTGCACTTCGCCGTTCAGCGCGTTGCGGTACTTCACTTGGAACTCTTGGTCCGTCGTTCCGATCGTCGACGAATTGCTGCTCAATTCCGCGAAGCCGAGCGAGCCATTCTGCACAAGGCCCTGCGAACCTACAGCCACACGCACTTTGTCCGCCTGCGCCTTCGGCACTGAGATGCTCGTGCCGCCAGCTTCGAGTTTATAAGGAATGCCGCTGCTCTCTAAATATTGCATGATCGCTTGGGAATCGGTCGTATCTAACTCTTGAAACGCGAGCTCGTACTCGGTCCGGGTGAACAGGTAAGTCAATATGATGATGAATACGATCAATAATGCTGCTGTTGATGCCAACACCCACTTCTGGGTTTTGCTGTATTGGTTCCAAAATCCAAGCAGCTTCTCCCATGTACGGGCCAACTTCTCGCTCACGATTCCACCTCACTTGCTGTCTTTGCTGCTAATGGATGCGATTAGATCGACATCCGCATGATTTCTTGGTAGGCGTCGATCACCTTGTTGCGTATTTGTGAGGTAAGCTCCAAGCTCAGCTCAGCTTTGGAAGCTGCGATCATGACGTCGTTAACGTCGGCATTGCCAAGTATGAATTGATCGTTCATCGTATGTACGTTCTTCTCCTGTGCCGCAACTCCGTCCAGCGCTTGCTTCAGGAAGTTGGCGAAGCTCTCCGCAGCTTCAGCCGGCGTTGACGCTTTGGACGCAGACGACAGCCCTGTCGTCCCTGCAGAGCCTAAAGCCTGAGTTACGGCAGACAGCATCGTGTTCTCAATCATCATTAAATCCTCCTAACGATGGAAAAAAAGTAAATGGACGTCTTATGCCCTGCCGATCTCCAGCGACTTTACGAACATCGCCTTGCTGGCGTTCATCGCCGTAACGTTCGCCTCATACGAACGCGAAGCCGATATCATGTCGACCATCTCTTTGAGAATATCGACATTCGGCATGTTGACCATGCCGTTCTCGTCGGCATCCGGACTCGTCGGATTGTATACCTGCTTGAAAGGCGCCGGATCTTCTTTGATCTGCGTCACTTGCACGCCTTGCGAGTCCAATTTGCCATTTAGAATATCCGAGAAATTCGATTGGACCGGCTCCATGACGACTTCCTTGCGCCGGTAAGGAACGTATTCTCCGTTCACATAGGCGGCGCGTGTCGTCTCCGCATTGGCGATGTTGGACGAGATGACGTCCATCCGCAGCCGCTGTGCGGTCAACGCTGACGCGCTAATGTCGAACCCACTCAGCTTCATCCCGAATCCCTCCGTTTATGTAGCGTCCTTACTGACCTTTGATCGCGATATTCATCATTTTGATATCGTGATTGATCTGCTGCGCAAACAAGTTGTAACGCAGTTGGTTCTCGGCTAACAAAGCCATTTCCTTATCGATATCCACGTTGTTCTTGTTGTTATTGAACCGTGTGCTCTCGTCCGTGACGATCCGAGGAGCAGGCGCCGAATCGGGCAGGGAACCGTCAGATCCCATCGCTTGGCTTAACAATTCCTCGAATTGAACATCGGAACGTTTGAAGTTAGGGGTATCGACATTGGCGATGTTGTTCGCCAGCACCTGCTGTCTCATCGACGAAGCCTTGATTGCGGCTTCCATTCGCTGAAACGAAGCTCCGCCCAACAAATCCATGATGAACCGCTCCTTTTAGCTAAATAGAACTACTCGGGTTGCATGCTCAAATTCATTAAAATATTCACAGAACCTCGGGTCCATCTCTTGAGTTTCAACATGAGTCTATCAATTTCCTGCCTAAGTTCGACAAAACTTTCTACTTTGTTATGAAATTCTCGTCGATTCTTGCCGATATTAAAAATTTCTAAGAACAATCATCTATTACATGAGACAAAGAGACAATAAGAAAAAAGCCCTAATCTTGTACACAAGATCGGACTTTTTAATTCCATATGGGAAATCTGCCAATTAATTCTTCCGCGCTTCCAATTCGGAGAGAAGCTGATCGTTCAGAATGCGGATGTACGTCCCCTTCATGCCAAGCGAACGGGTGTCGATGACGCCGGCGCTCTCCAGCTTGCGCAGCGCATTGACGATCACCGAGCGGGTAATGCCGGCACGATCCGCGATCTTGGATGCGACGAGCAGCCCTTCCTTCCCTTCCAGCTCTTCGAAAATATGCTCGACAGCCTCCAGCTCGCTAAAGGAGAGCGAGTTGACCGCGATCGTGACGACAGCTTTGCTGCGAGCTTCAACCTCGCGCTCCTCTGCGCGTTCCCGCAAGATCTCCATCCCTATGATGGTCGAGCCGTACTCGGCCAGAATCAGGTCGTCATCGCCGAACGTTTGGTTCTCTCGACTCAGGACGATCGTTCCTAATCGGTCTCCGCCTCCGATAATCGGAACGACCGTAATCGTCTCGTTCGCGAAGGCCGCTTCTACCGGCGAGAGAACGGCAGACGGCTCAACGTTCGACGCGGTTAAGGCGATGCCCAGGAGACTCTCGTTCGTCTCCGGCGGGAACCGGAGCTCGTCTGCGGGATTCTGCCGTAACCACGCTTCCGGAAAATGGGGGGCGGGAGCCGCGCCCAAGATCTTGCCCTTGCGGCTGACAACGAACACGCCGCCCTGCAGCGTATCTCGCAGCGCCTCGGCCATCTCCCGGAAGTTGAGCGGTTTGCCGGCCGCCGATTGAAGCAGCGAATTCAAAGACCTGATTTTTTCCAACAACGTCATTTTGTCATTTTCCTCCTACTTCATGACCAGCAGCTGCGTCTACAAGATGTATTGGCTCAAATCGCGGTTGCTTGCAATAGTTGACAATTTCTCGCGAACGTATTCAGGCGTGATGGAGAACTGCTCAATCGTCAGCTCCGGCGCCTCGAAGCTCAGATCCTCAAGCAATTTCTCCAGCAGCGTATGGAGACGGCGGGCGCCGATATTCTCGGTGTTGCGGTTCACGTCCTGGGCCATCTTGGCCAGCTCGGCGATCGCTTCGTCCGTGAACGTAATCTCAATGCCTTCGGTTTGCAGCAGAGCCGCATACTGTTTGGTCAGCGCGTTCTCCGGCTCCGTCAGAATACGCACGAAATCCTCATCCGTCAAGCTGGTCAGCTCGACGCGGATCGGGAACCGCCCTTGCAGCTCCGGAATCAGATCGGACGGCTTCGCTACATGGAAAGCTCCCGCAGCGACGAAGAGAATGTAGTCCGTCTTGATCGGTCCGTACTTGGTAACGACGGTGGAACCCTCCACGATCGGCAGAATATCGCGCTGTACGCCTTCGCGGGAGACGTCCGGCCCTTGGCCTCTGCCGCCTCCCGATGCGATCTTATCAATCTCATCAATGAAAATAATACCGGATTGCTCCGCACGGCGCACGGACTCCGAGACGACATCGTCCATGTCGATCAGCTTGCCCGCCTCTTCGATGGCCAGCACCTTGCGCGCTTCCTTGACGGACAATTTGCGCTTCTTGCGGCGCTTCGGCATGAACTGGCTGAACATCTCCTGCATTTGCCCGAGCTGTTCTTGCCCTGCCCCAGCGAACATATCAAGCATTGGCGGCGCGGCGTCCTCCACGTCGATCTCAACGATCTCGTTCTCCAGGCTGCCGGCGGCGAGCTTAGCTCGAATGTCAGCGCGTTTCGTCGTCAGCGCCGGATCCGTCTTCTCCGGCTCTTCCTCCTGGCTGCTGTTGTTCTGGCCGCCTCCGAACAGCATCTCCAGCGGATTGCGCTGTGACTTCGGCTTGGAGGGAGACGGCGCGAGCAACAAGGCAAGACGCTCGTTCGCGGCTTCCTCCGCCTTATCCTTCACCAACTCCATCCGCTCTTCCTTCACCATGCGAATCGCCGTCTCCACCAGGTCCCGGACCATCGATTCGACATCGCGGCCGACATAGCCGACTTCGGTGAACTTGGTCGCCTCAACCTTAACGAACGGAGCCTGCACGAGTTTGGCGAGTCGCCGCGCGATCTCCGTCTTGCCGACGCCGGTCGGCCCGATCATCAGAATATTCTTCGGCACGATCTCGTCGCGCACCGAATCGGGCAGGCTGCTGCGGCGGAACCGGTTCCGGAGCGCGACCGCAACCGAGCGCTTAGCCTGCTTCTGTCCGACGATGTACTTATCGAGCTCCGCGACAATCGTGCGCGGCGTCAATTGATCGTTCATCATATTCCCTCCGATCCGATAATTAAATCTCTTCCACGACCAGATTATTGTTCGTGAATACGCAAATCTCCGAAGCAATCTGCAGCGCGTTGCGCGCAATCTCCTTCGCTTCCAGCTGCGGCGCATGGCGCTGCATGGCCCGGGCAGCCGACATGGCGAAGCTGCCGCCGGAGCCGATCGCCAAGATGCCGTCGTCCGGCTCGATAACCTCGCCGTTGCCCGACAGCAGCAGCATTCCCGTCGAATCGAGCACGATCATCATCGCCTCAAGCCGCCGCAGGACGCGGTCCAAACGCCAATCCTTCGCCAGCTCGACTGCGGCTCGCTGCAGGTTGCCGTGATGCTCTTCCAGCTTCGCTTCGAACTTCTCGAACAGCGTAATGGCATCCGCGACCGAACCCGCGAATCCGGCCAGCACCTGTCCGCGGTACAGCCGGCGGACCTTCTTCGCGGAATGCTTCATCACCATGCTGTTGCCGAAGGTGACTTGCCCGTCGCCCGCAATTGCGCCTTTCCCGTTATGCCGAACTGCGCAGATGGTTGTGGCGTGAAAACTCATCTCCATCCCAATTCCTCCTCGCATCAATGTCTTAAGGCCCTTCAATATTGAAAGCGGCGAAGCAGCGGGCGCCTGGGCCGGCTGCCGCTGCTTCATTGTGCCTTGATGTCGGTTCTGTCCTCTGTCTCCGCCCGGAATTGCTCGATCGCCGCAAGCGCGCGCATCGCGATCTGTTCATTCTTCTCCTTCTTGCTGCGCACCCGGTGCCCCAGAGGAGGGAACAATCCGAAGTTCGCATTCATCGGTTGAAAATGGCGGAAATCCGCTGTCGTAATATACTCCGCCATGCTGCCAAGCGTTGTGTGCGCCGGCAACGCCAGCGGCTCAAGCCCCTTCGCCAGCCGGCCTGCGTTGAAGCCCGCGATCATGCCGGAGGCTGCTGATTCAACGTAGCCTTCAACCCCAGTCATCTGGCCGGCGAAGAACAGCGTGTCGCGGCCGCGGAACTGGTACGTCGGGCGGAGCAGCTTGGGCGAATTGATGAACGTATTGCGGTGCATGACGCCGTAACGGACGAATTCCGCGTTCTCCAGCCCCGGAATAAGCGAGAACACTCGTTTCTGCTCGCCCCACTTCAGATGCGTCTGGAAGCCGACCAGATTATACAACGTGCCCGACGCGTTATCCTGGCGCAGCTGGATCACGGCATGCGGCTGCTTGCCCGTCCTTGGATCGACGAGCCCGACCGGCTTCAGCGGGCCGAACAGCATCGTCTGCTTACCGCGGCTCGCCATCACTTCGATCGGCATGCAGCCCTCGAACACCATGTTCTTCTCGAAGTCTTTGACCTCCGCCGTCTCGGCGGTCGTCAGCGCCTCATAGAACGCTTCGAACTGCTCCTCGGTCATCGGGCAGTTGATATATGCAGCCTCGCCTTTGTCATAACGGGAAGCATAGAATACTTTGTCCATATCGATCGAATCCCGCTCGACGATCGGAGCGGCTGCATCGAAGAAGTAGAAGTACTCTTCGCCCAGCAGCGCCCGGATTTGCTCCGACAGCTGAGGCGAAGTGAGCGGCCCGGTCGCTACCACGACGATGCCGTCTTCCGGAATGCGCGTCAGCTCTTCGTTCACGACGGTGACGAGCGGATGCTCCCGCAAGCGGCTGGTCACCTCGCCGGAGAAGCCTTCGCGGTCGACGGCGAGCGCGCCGCCCGCCGGAACCGCGTTGTTGTCGGCTGCCGACAGAATCAGCGAGCCGAACCGCCTCATCTCTTCCTTTAATACGCCGACAGCGTTCGTCAGCCCGTTCGCCCGCAAACTGTTCGTGCACACGAGCTCAGCGAATCGGTCGGTGTGATGCGCCGGCGTACGCTGCACGGGTCTCATCTCATACAGCGTGACGGGGACGCCTTGGCTCGCGATCTGCCAGGCTGCTTCACTGCCTGCAAGTCCGGCCCCGACGACCGTCACGGAACGATACTCACTCACTTGACTTACCTCCAACAGGCGGCGCGTTACTCTGCCGCTTCTTCGGATTCCGGCGCGTTCTCGCTATGGCTGCACTGCGTGCAATTCCATTTGACGCCGGCCTTGGAACGCTTCTCGACCATCAAGCCGCCGCAATCAGGGCAACGCTTCGCGACCGGTCTGTCCCAGGAGACATAGTCGCACTCCGGGTAACGATCGCAGCCGTAGAACATCCGTCCCTTCTTGCTTCGCCGCTCGACGATATGCCCCTTGCCGCACTTCGGGCATTCCACGCCGGTCGCCTTAACGATCGGCTTCGTGTTGCGGCAGTCCGGGAATCCCGAGCACGCGAGGAACTTGCCGAAGCGGCCCATCTTGTACACCATCGGACTGCCGCACTTCTCGCAGATCTCATCAGACGGCTCGTCTTTGATCTCAATCTCTTTCATTTGCTCTTCCGCGACTTCCAGCCGCTTCTCGAACGACTTGTAGAACTCGCCGATGACGTCCACCCAGTTCTCCTTGCCCTCCTCGACGTGGTCGAGATCCCCCTCCATATTGGCGGTGAACTCCACATCAAGAATCTCCGGGAAGAACTCTTCCATCAATTGGATGATCAATTCGCCGAGCTCTGTCGGGAAGAACTTCTTGTCCTCAATCGCAACGTAGTTGCGCTTCTGAATCGTCTCGAGCGTTGGCGCGTACGTGCTCGGACGTCCGATGCCCAGTTCCTCCAACGCGCGAACGAGGCGGGCTTCTGTATACCGAGGCGGCGGCTGCGTGAAGTGCTGCTTCGGCTCGATGGCAGCCGTCTCGGTCACATCTCCTGTCGCCAGAGGCGGCAGCAGCCGATCCTCTTCAGTCGCTTGGCCGTCGTCGTTGCTCTCCACGTATACCTTCATAAAGCCCGGGAACTTCAGCTTGGAGCCGTTCGCCCGGAACGTGACACGGCCGCTGTGCAAGTCGACGGTCATCGTATCGAGTACGGCGGAGGCCATCTGGCTCGCGACGAATCTCTCCCACACAAGCTTGTATAGTCGGAATTGATCGCGCGACAGGAACGCCTTCATCTCATCGGGCTCTCTTTGCACCGAGGTCGGCCGAATCCCTTCGTGCGCGTCCTGCGCGTTGGCGTTCTTCTTCAAGTAAACGCGGGGCGTCTCCGGATAATAGCTCTCGCCGTATTTACCGACAATGTAATCCTTCGCCTCTTCTTGGGCAACCGGGGAGATACGCGTCGAGTCCGTTCTCATATACGTAATCAGACCGACGGTTCCTTCCTTGCCCAGATCAACGCCTTCATAGAGCTGCTGAGCGATCTGCATCGTCTTCGATGCGCGGAAGTTCAGCTTGCGCGCAGCTTCCTGCTGCAGCGAGCTCGTGATGAATGGCGGCGACGGATGGCGCTGCCGCTCCTTCTCCTTCACTTCGCCGACAGTGAACGGATTGCCTTGAATAGCGGCAAGCACTTCATTGACGTCAGCTTCGCTGCGCAGCTCCTTCTTGCCTTCGCCAAGCGACAGGAACTTCGCCTCGAATGCGGAGCCGCCCTTCGACAGGCTGGCCGTAATGCTCCAATATTCTTCCGGCTCGAACGCCTTGATCTCGTTCTCCCGATCGATAACCAGCTTGACGGCTACCGACTGAACCCGTCCGGCGCTGAGCCCTTTCTTGACCTTCTTCCATAAGAGAGGGCTAATCTTGTAGCCGACGAGCCGGTCGAGCACGCGGCGCGCTTGCTGCGCATTGACCAAGTCCATATTGATAGGCCTAGGCGCTTTGAAGGCATCCTTCACCGCTTGCTTCGTAATCTCATTAAAGACGACGCGGCAAGCGTCAGTCTCGTTCAAATCCAGATAGTGCGCCAGGTGCCAGGCAATCGCTTCCCCTTCGCGGTCAGGGTCGGCTGCGAGATACACTTTTTTCACTTTCTTGCTGGCGTCCTTCAATTCCTTCAGAACGTTGCCTTTGCCGCGGATCGTGATGTATTTGGGTTCGAAGCCGTTCTGAATCTCAACGCCAATCTGGCTCTTCGGCAAATCCCGAATATGCCCCATGGACGCTTTGACGATAAATTTGCTGCCCAAATATTTGCCAATAGTCTTAGCCTTGGCAGGCGATTCGACGATTACAAGTGAATCCGCCACGTCCATTCCTCCTCTCCAACGGTCGACGAGTCCTGCTGCCGCGGCCTATGTAAAGGGTGAGCGGCCGGTCAAAGGACAGTATATACAAAACGAGATTGCTTGTGATTATGGCACTTTATCTGTAAGCATAAGCATTCTTCACACGCTTCGCAACCTGTCGTTCGCGCAGCAACTCTGAGCATCGTCATAGCAATTCTCAGCAAACATCGTATCCTATTGCATAGGGCAAGGTCAAATCGGAGGCGGACGGACGCCCGGATGAATCATCGAATCTCTTCATTAGATAATCGCATACACGGAGCCCGGGCGCTGCTCAACCATTCGTTTGACCCGCAGCGAGAGCAGCGACGCATGAAGCTCCCCGATCTCCAGAGCGCCAGCGTCCGTCAGTTCGTCAATCGTCTTCGGCTCTTCGATCAGCAGCGCGTACACCTTCTTCTCCGAAGGGCTCAGATTCTCCATAGGATCGACGGCTGCGAACGGTGCCTGGCTGGGCTGCCAGCCTTGCCGGAATATATAAGGGTATTCCTTCACGATGTCTTGCAGCCCCATGACCGGCTTGGCTCCCGTCCGCAGCAGTGCGAGCGGTCCTTTGCTGCGCGGCGAGGTGATTGGACCGGGCACGACGAAGACATCCCGATTCATCTCGATCGCCTTGTCGACGGTAATCATCGCCCCGCTCCTCTCGGCCGCTTCCACGACAACGGTGCCGAGCGAGAGTCCCGCGATGATCCGGTTGCGCAGCGGGAACTGACCCGGGTGCAGCGGCGTCCCTTGCGGCGTCTCAGATAGGATGAGACCGCGTCCCGCAATGTCCCGATAGAGAGCTCGATTCTCATACGGGTACGGCGTATCTGCTGGCGTGGCCAGCACGGCGATGGTGCTGCCCGGCCCTTTGAGCGCGCCGATGTGCGCGGCGGTGTCGATGCCTTTGGCAAGACCGCTGACGATGGTCAGCCCGCCTCTGGCGCACTCGGCGGCTAAGTCCTCGGCCACTCGGCGGCCGTAGCTGGTCGCCATGCGCGTGCCGACGATGGCGACCGTCGGCCGGTTGGCCAGCTCCAGGCTGCCGATATAGTACAGCACCCACGGCGGATCGGCAATCTTGGTCAGCAGATGCGGATATTCGGGCTCTAAGGCCGTAACGGCCTCGAGCCCTGCGCGTTCGCGCCTTCGCCTAGCCGCCTCGACCGCTTCCGGCCGCAGACGGGCCGTCAGCTTGGCCGCTTGCTTCGGGTAGAGGCCGAACTCCTTCCAGTCCGCCTCGCGCCGCTGCTGCGCCCCTTCCACTCCCCCTCCCTTGACGATCCGATCGATCGTTTTCCACCCGATGCCTTCTGTCTCATGCATAGCAATCATCGCTTCGGTCAGATTTAACGCTTCATTCATGCCTAATCCCCTTCTTCCCTATCGGAATCGGGCCAACGGCAAGCAGCCCTCCACGCTCCCCAATGGGAGTGCGGAAGGCTGCTTGCCTACCCGTTAAACTATGGGTTGATTAATATAACGGTTCCATTCGGTTGTGCCGATCAGCTCTTGCACTTCTCCAGCAAGCCGCGCTCTTCGAGCACGCTGACAAGCGTCGAGCCCATGTCGGATGGCGTCGGAGCGACGCGAATGCCGCATTCCTCGAGCTTGGCGATCTTCTCCGCCGCTGTGCCTTTGCCGCCGGAGATAATAGCGCCTGCGTGACCCATCCGTTTCCCCGGAGGCGCGGTAGCGCCGCCAATGAAGCCAACGACCGGCTTCTTCATGTTCGCCTTGACCCACTCGGCCGCTTCTTCTTCAGCCGTGCCGCCGATCTCGCCGATCATGATGACCGCATACGTATCCGGATCTTCATTGAACAGATGCAGAATGTCGATAAATTCGGAGCCCTTGACCGGATCGCCGCCAATGCCGACTGCCGACGATTGGCCGATGCCGCGGGTCGTCAACTGATGGACCGCTTCATAGGTCAGCGTACCCGAGCGGGAGACGACGCCGACATGGCCCTTCTTGTGGATGTAGCCCGGCATAATGCCGATCTTAATCTCTTCCGGCGTGATGACGCCAGGGCAGTTCGGCCCGATCAAGCGGGTCTTCTTGCCTTCCATATAGCGCTTCACCTTGACCATGTCCAGCACCGGAATGCCTTCTGTGATACAGATAACCAGATCCAGTTCTGCGTCTACTGCTTCCATGATGGAATCCGCGGCGAACGGAGGCGCCACGTAGATAACGGATGCCGTAGCGCCCGTAGCCGCTGCCGCTTCCTTGACCGTGTTGAAGATCGGCAGCGTAACCTTGGCGCCATTCTCCAGATCAAAGTCGATCGTCTGTCCGCCCTTGCCCGGCGTGACGCCGCCGACCATCTGCGTGCCGTACTCCAACGCACCCTTGGCATGGAACGATCCTGTCGCGCCCGTAATGCCCTGGGTGATCACCTTCGTGTTCTTATCGATCAAGATACTCATGACTTCACACTCCCCGGTTCGTTCTCCCTAGTCATTGCACGAGCGACACGATCTTCTGCGCGCCGTCGGACATCGAATCGGCCGCTACGATGTTCAGGCCGGATCCGTTCAATATATCTTTGCCGAGATTAACGTTAGTGCCCTCCAGGCGAACGACGAGCGGCTTGTCGAGGCCGAGCTCGCGGGCTGCTGCCACGACGCCTTCTGCGATAATGTCGCACTTCATGATGCCGCCGAAAATGTTGACGAAAATCCCCTTCACATTCTTATCGCTGAGGATGATCTTGAACGCTTCCGTGACCTTCTCTTTGGTTGCGCCGCCGCCAACGTCCAGGAAGTTCGCTGGCTCGCCGCCGTAATATTTGATAATGTCCATCGTCGCCATCGCGAGTCCCGCGCCGTTGACCATGCAGCCAATGTTGCCGTCCAGCGCGATGTAGGACAGGTCGTACTTGGAGGCTTGAATCTCCTTCTCGTCTTCTTCGTCCAGATCGCGGAGCTCTACGATGTCCTTGTGGCGGAACAGCGCGTTGGAATCGAAGTTCAGCTTCGCGTCAAGCGCCATGATATCGCCGCTGCCGGTGACGACGAGCGGGTTGATCTCGGCGATCGAGCAGTCCTTGTCCACGAATGCCGCATACAGCGACAGCATGAACTTGATCGCTTTGTTCACGAGCTCGTTCGGAATGTTGATCGCATAAGCGAGACGGCGAGCTTGGAACGTCGTCAGGCCGACAGCCGGGTCGATCACTTCCTTGATGATCTTCTCAGGCGAGTGCGCAGCGACTTCTTCGATCTCCGTTCCGCCCTCTTCGGAACCCATCAGCACGACGCGGCCCGTGCCGCGGTCGACGACGAGGCCGATATAATATTCTTTCTTAATGTCGCAGCCCTCTTCGATAAGCAAGCGCTTAACTTCCTTGCCTTCAGGTCCCGTCTGGTGCGTCACGAGCACCTTGCCGAGAATCTCTTCCGCGTATTTCTTGACGTCATCCAGACCTTTGGCGACTTTGACGCCGCCGGCTTTGCCGCGTCCGCCTGCATGAATCTGAGCTTTGACGACAGTGACCGGTGTGCCCAGCTCCTTGGCCGCTTGAACAGCTTCGTCGACCGTAAAAGCGACTTTGCCGTTCGGCACGGAGACACCGTACTGCCTCAAGACTGCCTTGCCTTGATACTCATGAATATTCATGGCCTAGCATCCTCCCGTTTTGCACGCATCGAAATAAATCCAGTACATGTCCATGCACCTAAACCTTTCCTATTGTAACACCTTTCGTTCGCGCGTTCCTCTGTTTTTCATCAAATTATTAGTCCCAATCGGCAATGATTTCATCTCAACTTGAGAACGAAAAGCCCGTATTTAATCCTAGAATTGCCTGTAATCGCCGGATTGATGCCTGTAAGCGAATAGATTCCTTATACGGCTAGATTGACAGGATCGCAGCTTGACGGTAGACTATTGGTAAAAATAGTATGCGGAAGGGAAGCACCTTTCTCCGCCAACACGCGAAGCATCTCCAGCGCCTATGAACGCTGAAGGAGTTACGCTTAGGAGGAGGGTGTTTCTTTGTTATGTACGCGAGGATGCTAAGCGCAACCGTGATCGGCGTGGAAGGCCGGCTGATCGAGGTGGAGGTCGATATCTCTTCCGGCCTGCCCCAGACCGCCATCGTCGGTCTGCCGGACCCGGCCGTGCGCGAATCGGTAGAACGGGTGCGGGCGGCCATTCAGAACGGAGGCATGAAGTTTCCGCTCGACCGCATCACCGTCAATTTGGCCCCTGCGGATATGCGCAAGGAAGGCAGCGCCTTTGATCTAGCGATCGCGGCCGGCATCTTAGGCGCGAGCGGCCAGCTGGCAGCCGATGAGCTGCGCGATTGCCTGCTGATTGGCGAACTATCGCTCAGCGGCGAGATCAAGCCGGTGCCGGGCGTGCTGCCAATGGTCGAACGGGCGCGCAAGGAAGGGCTGAGGCGAGCGGTCGTACCGCATGCCTGCGTAGCGGAAGCGTCGCTGATCGATGGCATCGACATCGTCGGCGTCTCTTCGCTGCGGGAGTGGATTCGCGGGGAGACGGATGGCGGCGAGTCGGTTGCAGGAGCCGGCGCTGGTCCGGGAACGTCCGGCGGCAAGCGTCGATCTTCGGGGAAAAGAGGCCGAGGAGGCTTAGGCGATGCTTCAGGCGGGACGCTTGGTTCAGAGCTGGATCTAGCCGACGTCGTCGGACAGCATCATGGCAAGCGCGCGCTCGTCATTGCGGCGGCCGGCATGCACAATCTGCTGTTCATCGGGCCGCCCGGAACGGGCAAAACGATGCTGTGCCGCCGGCTGCCGACGCTGCTGCCTCCGCTTGACGGCGAAGAAGCGCTCACCGTCACGAAGATTTACAGCGTCAGCGGCAAGCTCAAGGGCGAGCGGCAAGGGCTCATCCGGGAACGGCCGTTCCGCGCTCCGCACCATACGGTGTCGGCGGCGGGATTGATCGGCGGCGGCTCTGTGCCGAAGCCGGGAGAAGCGACGCTCGCGCATCACGGCGTCCTGTTCCTCGACGAGATGCCGGAATTCCCGCGGGCGGCGCTTGAAGCGCTGCGCCAGCCGCTTGAGGATCGGCACATTACGATCGGCCGCGCCAAGGGCGTCGTGAGCTTTCCGGCAAGCTTCATGCTGGCCGGTTCGATGAATCCATGTCCGTGAGAAAAACCACC
>NZ_JACJVN010000082.1 GCF_014212015.1 Cohnella lubricantis
GGAGCTATTCCTGTAATGAATTAAAATGCGGTTTGCAAAGCAAAAAGCGCCTCCTGTATGCTGGGTCTCGGAATGGTGCACATTCACTGCCCTAATTGAGGAGGACGCTCTAGATGAAGCATACCCAAACGAACAAGCAAAATCAACGAATTTCGAGAATTTCTGAATCGACGCTCGTTATCGGAACCGACATTGCGAAGTTTAACCATGTCGCCCGCGCTTTCAATTACCGCGGCATCGAACTCGGCAAACGTTGTCTGTTCCAGAATGACGAGAATGGATTGCTGAACTTGCTGGCATGGGCTGAATCCATCATGCAAGAACATATGCTAACTGACGTTATACTGGGTGTCGAGCCAACCGGCCACTACTGGTTCCCGCTGTACCATTACTTGAATCAGCGCGGTATCGCGGTTGTGCTGGTGAACCCGCATCACGTCAAGAAGAGCAAGGAACTTGACGACAATTCGCCGACCAAGAATGACATTAAGGATGCGAAAGTCGTGGCTAAACTCGTCATCGACGGGCGCTATACACAGCCGCAGCTGCCGGAAGGCGTGTACGCCGACCTGCGCGTGCTGATGAATCAGCGAGACCGCCTATGCGGGGATTTGAACCGCGTGAAAGGAAGAATCCACAATTGGCTGGATCGCTTCTTTCCCGAATATACACAAGTGTTTAAAGACTGGGAAGGCAAAGCTTCGCTTATCACGCTCAGGCACTTTCCGCTTCCACAGGATGTTGTCGCTGCCGGAGAAACAAAAGTGGTGGCGACCTGGAAGAAGAACGACGTGCAGCGAGCAGTAGGCACCAAAAGAGCGAGTCTGCTACACCGGAAAGCCCAAAAGTCCATCGGCCTCACGGAAGGCGCTACGGCGGCCAAGCATGAGCTAGCCATGTATTTGGAGCAGTACTCCATGCTGTGCAGGCAGATTGAGCAACTGATGGGGTTTGTGGCGGATCTGGTGGAACAGATTCCGGGCGCTACCCACATGATGAGTATTCCGTGCATCGGTCTCGTCACCGTTGCAGGATTCCTGGCGGAAGTCGGCGACTTAAGCGGCTATGACCATAGCCAGCAGATCGTCCGCCATGCCGGTCTCAGCCTGCGGGAAAACAGCTCCGGGCTTCACAAAGGGGAAACGACCATCAGCAAACGAGGGCGTTGCCGCCTCAGGGCCCTGCTGTTCCGGGCGGCCCTGACGATGATCGCCAAGAATCCGGAATTCCGTGCGTTGCATCGGTATTTCACGACGCGTCGGGATAATCCGCTGAAGAAGAAGCAGTCGATGATCGCCATCTGTAACAAGCTCATCCGTGTCCTGTTTGAACTGGGACGCAGACAGAAGAACTACGATACTAGCAAGGTTCTGGGCCCCCATCGGGAGGCGCAATTGCAAGCGGCAGCTTAATTCATATACAGCTTAGCAACTCGTCTTTGTTTCATCGCTTATGCACATGTTGATCTTTGACAAACGAAGCACGGATAGGCCGGGAGTAATAATCACCATTAGGGCATCGACCCCGTTTAGGAGCTTGCCTGGCCTCCACCCCTTGAGAGGTAGAACGAAGGAATGTAAGGGCATCGACCCAGGGAGATATGGGAGGGTAAACCGCAAGGGTTCACGTGGAGATCCATATGCGATCATATGGCGTTAAAAAGCGGGGTGACCGCCACCTCTATTCCCGCCAACAGGTCGATCCCAAATATTCGCTCTGCGTCAAATCCTATCCAAGGGAGATTCGGATGTCAAAGATGAAAATATGCGAAAAAGCAAGAAAAACGAAGAAAACATTAATTTATTGAGGGAGG
>NZ_JACJVN010000083.1 GCF_014212015.1 Cohnella lubricantis
GATTCCGGCGTCGACGCCGGCCGGCCCGTTCGTCAACACGGCGACAGCGCAGGCGGATCAAGTCGGCCCGAGCAGTTCCTCCGCCACGGTGCTTGTTAGCGAAGCGCCGGCGCTGCTGTTCACGAAGTCTGTCGCTCCCCAGCAGGCACGGCCGGGCGACACGGTCACGTACACGATTACCGCCGTGAACACGGGGAATGCCGAACTGCTGAATCTGCGGTTGACGGATCCGACGATCGGGCTCGATCAGACGATCGGCAACCTGGGCGTCGGCTCATCGGTGACGATCAACTGGCCGTTCACCGTACAGATGAGCGCGCCGCCCGGCTTCTTCGGCAATCTGACGGAGATTAGCGGGAGCAACTTGAGCACGCAGCGCGTCGGCATCTCGCTTGACGTGTTGGCGTCGCCGCAGCTAAGCGCGACGAAGACAGTAACTCCGAACGTGATCGGTCCCGGAGGCACGGTCCTCTATACGGTGGACGTCACGAACACCGGCAACGTGCCGCTGACGAATGTGCGCGTCACCGACGAGCAGACGCTGCTGGACACGACAATACCCGAACTGCCGGCCGGCGCGACGGAGAGCGTGTCGATCACGAACTTCGTGCCGGTTAACACGCCGCCCTTGGTCAATACGAACATCGCATCGATCGTCTCGGACCAGACGCCGGACCCGATTACCGCGAGCGCCGTGCTGGAGATTCTCGCCGTCGCGGCCGTCGGTGTTCGCAAGGTCGCTGATCGTCAGACAGCCGCTCCCGGCGAGACCGTCACCTTCGAGATCTCGGCCTCCAACCTGGGCAACGTGATCGTTGGCCCGGTGCAGGTGACGGATACGTTAACCGGCTTCACCCAGACGATCCCGGAGCTGGCCGTGAACGAGACGCAGACGGTTCTCGTTCCGTTCACCATCCCGGTTGGCACGCTGATCGGCTCTCAGATCCTTAATGTCGCCACCATTACGGCTCCCGGCGCTCAGCCGGCCACCTCCGGGGTGTCCGTGACGGTCGTCTCCGCCGACCTCGCGATCTCCAAGGAAGGCAGCCAAGCGGTGGCGCTGCCGGGAGATACGGTGATCTACACGTTCACCGTCTCGAATCTGACTCCCGATCCGCAGACGAATGTGGCGCTGTCGGATCCGCTGACGGGCTTCGCCGAGACGATCCCGCTGCTGGCGCCGGGGGATACGATCGTCCGCACCGCCGCCTTCACCATACCGGCCAGTGCGGTGAACGGAGCGGTGATCGAGAATACGCTGACGGTCTCGTCCGATCAGACGCCGGCGCAGAATGTCGCCTTCGAGACGGTTGTCCAGACGGATCCTGCGCAAGCGACGACGCTCGCGATCCAGCTCTTCCCGGACCAGACATTCGCGCAGCAGGGAGAGACTGTCGTCTTCGTCGCGGAAGTGACAAATACAGGTGGAAGCCCTGCGACGAATATCGTCGTCTCCGACAGCCTCACCGGAACATCGCGGACGATCCCGGCCTTGGCCCCGGGAAGATCGGCGTCGGTCTCGTTCCCGTTCGCGATCCCGCCGGGGACGATCCAGGGAACCTTGCTCGTCGACACCGCTTCGGCTGTGGCTCCGGAGGTTCCGGCACAGTTCCAGCCCGTCACCGCTTCGGCTTCGGTCTTCGTCTCGCTGCCGAACTTCTTCTTGACTGTGGAGCTTAGCGCAAGCCCCAATCCGGTTCCGAGCGGGGGCCAGACGATCTTCACCATCGTGGTAACGAATGTCTCCGATCCCGTGCTGACCAACGTTCGGGTGTTCGGGCTGCTAACGGGATTCTCGGAAGTGATCCCCGCGCTGCAGCCGGGCGAGAGCCAGACGTTCCAGGTGCCGTTCACGGTGCCGGCGGGCACGATCGGAGGGACCGAGTTCCAAGGCGTCGCGTCGGCGTTCTCGGACCAATCGGCGATTGTGCAGGCGTTCGCGACCGTCGTGGCGGAGTCCTCCTCGAACGCCATTCTGACCCATACGGTCGATCCGCAGGAGGCAGCCCCGGGGGACACGGTGGTGTTCACGATCCACGTAGTCAATACGGGCAATGTGCCGTTCTTCAACGGAAGACTCGTAGGGCCGCTTCTTAACCTGAGCCTGACGACGGAAGTGTTCCAGATCGGCGCAGACGAGACGTTCCGGATTCCGTTCGTCGTTCCCGAGAACGCGCAGGAGGGTGACTTGGTCAGTGTGGTCACCGCGTCGTCGAACAACGGCCCGACGCTCAGCGCCACGGCCGTCGTGCATATCGTCATCGAAGAAGAATAAGGCTTAGATGCAACGAACCCGCCCAGAGCCGTGTAGGCCGGGCGGGTTCTATTTGTTGGTCAGATGATGTTGCTTCCGTCGTAAGAAGCGATCACCTTGTACAGCTCAGGGCGCCGATCTCGGAAAATGCCCCATTCGATCCGCTGAACCTCCAGCTGATCCAGGTCAAATTCGGCGACGAGCGTCGTCTCTTCCGTCCGTCCCGCCTCCGCGATCATATTGCCCTGCGGGCCTGCGATGAACGAGGAGCCGTAGAACGTGATCGACGAGTCTTCGTCCTCCTCGACGCCGACGCGGTTCGAGGCGATGACGGGCATCAGGTTGGACGCGGCATGGCCGCGCATGCACATCTGCCAGTGGTCCTTCGAATCGATCGAGCCGTCCTGCGGCTCCGAGCCGATCGCCGTCGGGTAGAACAGCAGCTCCGCGCCCATGAGTGCCATGCAGCGCGCCGCTTCCGGGTACCACTGATCCCAGCAGACGCCGACGCCGATCTTCGCGTAGCGGGTGTTCCATACCTTGAACCCGGTGTCGCCGGGGTTGAAGTAGAACTTCTCCTCGTAGCCGGGACCGTCCGGAATGTGGCTCTTGCGGTAGACGCCGAGCACTGACCCGTCCGCGTCGATGACCGCGAGCGAGTTGTAGCGGGCATAGTTCTTTTTCTCATAGAAACTGATCGGCAGCACAACCTGAAGCTCCTTGGCAACCTTGCGGAAATGGTTCACCGCCTTGTTCGCTTCAACTTCGGTCGCGTAAACGTAGTAATCCGACTTCTCCTTCTGGCAGAAGTACGGCGTCTCGAAGAGCTCCTGGATCAGGATAATCTGCGCGCCCTTCGCTGCGGCTTCGCGGACAAGCTTGTCGGCCTTCGCAATGTTCTCTTCGATATTGCAGGAGCAGCTCATTTGCGTAGCCGCTACAGTCACCTTTCTCATCTCGCGTCTTAACCTCCCGCTCGCGGCATCTGCTGCGTCGTGCAGTGAACGTTGCCGCCTTCTTTAATAATCGCCATGCCGTCCACCGTCCGGATGCGACGGCCGGGGAACGTCTCTATCAGGATGCGCTCGGCTTCGCGATCCGTCTCGGCAGCCGCGCCTCCGAACACCGGCAGCACGATGCCGCCGTTCACGAAGTAGAAGTTCAGGTAGCTCAGCGTCAGCCGGCTGTCCTCGAAGTGCGTCTTCGGCGGCTGCGGGATCTTCACGACCTCGAGCTTGCGGCCCTTCGCGTCGGTCACTTCGCTTAGGATGCGCAGATTCTCCTGCGTAATCTCGTAATTCTCGTCCGCCGGGTCGTCGCACACTTGGATGACGATCTTCCCCGGAGCGGCGAAGCAAGCGACATTGTCAACGTGGCCGTCGGTCTCGTCGCCGTCGAGGCCGCGCTTCAGCCAGATGATGCGCTCCACGTTCAAGTATTGCTTCAGCTGCTCTTCGATCTGCTCGCGGCTCATGTCCGGGTTGCGGTTGTCGTTCAGCAGGCACTCTTCCGTCGTCAGCAGCGTGCCTTCGCCGTCGACGTGGAACGAGCCGCCTTCCATCACGATCGGCGCGTCGAAGCGGCGGATGCCGTAGTGCTCGAGGATACGCGGCGCGACTTCGTCGTCGAGATCCCAAGGCGCGTACTTGCCGCCCCAGGCGTTGAAGCGCCAGTTCACGCCGGCGCGTTCGCCCCTCTCGCCGAGCAGGAATGTCGGCCCATTATCGCGAAGCCAAGCGTCGCTGTGCGGGATGACGAGCAGGTCGATGTTCGGCGCGTTCAACTGGCTGCGCGCGAAGTCGGCGTCGGCCTCGTTCACGAGCACGGTCACCGGCTCGAACTCGGCGATCGCCTTGACGACGCCGGCATAGCCCGAGCATACCGTCTCGTGGTCGTCCGGGTACACCATCGAATCCCGCACCGGCCAGGACATGAACGTGCGCTCGTGTTCGGCCCATTCGGGAGGCATGGTGAATTTCAACTGTTGAGGATACAAGTTCGTTCAGCTCGCTTTATCGTGTAGTGGCGGATCTTCGGGTGCGTCATTGCACATTGCCACCATCATATACGAAATGGGGCTTGATCTCAATCACTGCGCCGGCGCGGCTTCGTAAGCCCTCCGCGGGGTCTTGCGGACATCCGCACAGATTCCGTCCCCCTCCCCGCACTCCGCACGCACTCCGCATCTGATCGATCTTGCTTCTGGAGGTTCGGAGTAACTGACACGCAGTCGCTCCCCCCCCCCGCATTCCCCCGGCATCTGCTCTAATCTTGCCCCTTCGGGTTTGGAGTAACAATCTGTTGTGGCATAACGGAACGTCGTTCCGTTATCAACTAGGTGGATAGCCATTCGTGAACGATAACGGAACGCCGTTCCGTTATTAGTGGGTTTCTAAGTGAGGTACTCGTGAGAGTGCGGCGAATAGCGGAACGGTGTTCCTCTATCGTGTCGGCGAGCGGTATAGCGTCATGTCATAACGGAACACGGTTCCGTTGTAGGTTCGTGCTGACGTGCGCCAGACGCTTCCTCCATCTGGTATAATATCCCTTTACCGAATTGTGCTATTGGAGGAGACGAAGAAGCCATGGAACAACCGAATCTTGAACCCATTCGAATGCAAGTGATGGATGCGGCGGCGCGATTCGCCCGTTCGGAGCTTGAGCATGACCTGACCGGCCACGACTGGTGGCACATCCATCGTGTCGTTCGGATGGCGGAACGGCTGGCGCGGGAAGAGGGAGCCGACGTCTACATCTGTACCGTCGCGGCGCTGCTGCATGACGTGGCGGACGAGAAGCTGAACGACTCGAAGGAGAGCGGCATGCGGAAGGTGAGCGATTGGATGGAAGCTCATCCGATGGAGCCGGACGATCGGGCGCACGTTCTCGACATTATCGCGAACATGTCCTATAACGCCGGAGCCAATCCGCCCATGCGGACGCTCGAGGGACAAGTCGTGCAGGACGCCGACCGGCTGGATGCCATCGGAGCGATCGCCATTGCCCGAACGTTCCTATACGCCGGCCGGGTCGGCCACCAGATTCACGATCCGGCGCTGCCGCCGCGCGATTCGATGACTCCCGCCGAGTATCGTCAGGTGAAGAGCACGGCGATCAATCATTTCCACGAGAAGCTGCTGAAGCTGAAGGACCGCATCAACACACCCTCCGCCAGACGAATCGCCGAAGAGCGGCACCGTTACATGGAGGCGTATCTGGAACGCTTCATGCAGGAGTGGGCAGGCGTCCAGTAACGGCGGAATCCAGCAATAAAGGGGGGCCCTCGACAGGCCCCCCTTTCACCTATTATTTTCCATGCGGCAAATCGACATTGATCTCTAGCTCGGGGATGTACTTCTTGGCCGTTCTGCCGAAGGTGACGAATACGAGCTTCGTGTCCGGCGCGACCGGTTCGAATACGGCGTCGGTACCGTTGTTCCAAGCCAGACTATGGATTGGATTCCCTTCACCGTCAAGTAATTGAAGCGACCATATATAGTCGACGGGCTGCATGTGGATGATGGTCCGATCCGGCAAGTAGTCGATGCTTGTCACGTCCACCGTATCCGTATCGCGGAGGGGAAGCTTCAGCGGCCTGCTCTCCGTAGGCGGTTCCTTCATTTCCGTCCGGAACGACACTGGCTTAGCTTCAAATTGCGCCAGATTGAACACGAACGGCCGAATCCGCAAGCTCTTGGCGTCTTTGGGTAGCGGAGGGAGGTTGATTTTCTCGTTGTCGAAATCCAACGGATTGCGGGTACTTAACACTTCTTCGTTTATCTGCCCGGTATCGTCCGTGATCTCGACGCCTAAGTTGTCGGATTCTCCAAAGCCGCTCAAGGTGTGTCCGTACCATAACTGCGTGGATACAGGGGATGCCATTACTTTGTTGAGATGGAACGTACCGTTAGCATTCGTACGGGAGACGGAACCGGCAACGGTTCGCCACTTCCCGGATTGGACCGGCATATCAAAAGACCAATCTCCCGCGACATCTCCGATTTTGTTGATATTCAGCTGTACGCTGTGCGGTATGACCTTCATTAGAATGGGGGAAAGCTCCTGCGGTGCCAAGGCGGTCTGAGACGGAGTGATGACGACGCCTTCGTACGTGCCATCCTCCATACGTTGAGATCGATCGTACAAGGGACCTGTTATTTTCCCCTCTGGAATTGATCCGATATATCCGGCCCATTGTTCGTTCAATTGCAATTCGGCGTCCACTTTGGAGAGGTCGATCTGCCGATCCGAGGACACTGTATATCGCAGCCCTACGTAAGAATCGTCATACACAACCTCGCGAACCATGACGGTGATGCCTTGATCCGTCACGGAAGGACCCGTCATGCTGTCTGCCTCCGGCATGATCTCGCCAACCACACCTATGACGGCCGAATGGGATGGGGATTGGGGCAGCATCCCACTCCAGTCTCGCTGTCCGGCGAAGACTGCGACAACGGCAATCGCTAGACCTGCGGCCGCGAAGCCCATGAGAGGCCGCCACCTGGGGGCGCGTTCTGGCTTTGTCCGTTCCGGCAACCCCTCTAACACCTCGTCAATCCGGTCCGCGACGACAGCGGGAACAGCGGGAACCGCCCCCGTATGACGAACGGCCGCACCCCGCAGCAGAGCTTCTACTTCCGCCTCACGGTAGTTCATAACCGATCTCGCTCCTCTCGTCTCCGATTCCAGTCAGCCGCTTCGCCAAGCTGCGCCTGGCGCGGTGCAGCCTGGACTTCAGCGTGCCTTCCGACACGCCGGTCATAGCGGCGATGTCCGCCAGCGGCAGATCCGCGAAATAATGCAACTTGACCGCCGTCCTTAGCGGCTCGCGCAGCCGCTCGACGGCGTCACGTACGTCCAGATCCCGATCCTCCTGCATTTGAAGAGCGTCCGCTGCGAGTGCCGGGAGCTTGTCCGACAACGAGACCTTCTTGTCCTTGCGGCGGATCTGCCCGCATTCATGAATGAGAATCCGGAACAGCCAGGTGCGGAAGAAGGCTGGCTCTCTTAAATTGCCGAGCCCCCGGTAAGCCTTCAGGATCGTCTCTTGCAGCGCGTCCGCGCAGTCTTCGTCCCGATTCAGCAGCGTGCGGGCCATGTGGTACAAGTCCGGCTGCACGGCCCGAATCAAGCGCGCGAACGCCTCTTTGTCGCCCGAGCAAGCCAACTGCACGTCCGTCCTCCACGCCAACTCCGACTTCGACTCCGGCATGCGGCTTCCCCCTTTCCATTCCGTTTATTGACCAACATTCATTAGATGCGGGAGCGTGTGATCAGGTTCGCTGTTTAGCTTCACGAATCCAATCATTTACCAAATTAGTTATCAATGCAATAAAAAACCGCTTCCGAAGAAGCGGCGTGCTGCGTGCTGCGCGCTGCCATATTAATCGAGCAACGTCGCCTTCCCCGGCTCGCGCAGGAATACGAACATCATTCGAATCTGCGCTTCCGTATTCCGTTCCGAAGAGAGCGGCGGGAGAGCGTCCACGAGGGTCTCTCCTCTCCGAGAGCAAACTACATTCACCGAACTCCATGCTGCTTATCCATTCACTTGAGCAGGGACGCGAGACTCCTCCGCAGCCGCAGAACGATCGTGCACGAACCGGCCGAGGAAGCTTCGCAGCGCTCCCGCGTACAGCTCCCGATCCGTGAAGTAGGCCACAGCGTGTCCGGCGTTCGGGATGACCAGCTTCTCCTTGATGGAGACGCAGCTGTCGTACAGCCGGTGCACCATCTCGAACGGCACGAACGTGTCGGCCTCTCCGTGAATGAACAGGATGGGCTTGGTCGAGCGGGCGACCTGCTTCTCCGCCGAGGCTTCGCCGAACAAGTACCCCGCGCGCAGACGGCACACGAGGCTCGTCAGCGGAACGAACGGAACGGCCGGCAGTTTGAAGAGGCGCTTGAGCTGATAGGACAGAATGTCCTTGGCTGACGTGTAGGCGCAGTCGCTGACGATGCCTCGTACCTGATCGGGCAGCTTCTCCCCGCTCGCCATCAGCACCGTTGCTCCGCCCATCGAGATACCGTGCAGCACGATCTGGCTGCCGGCGCCGACGCGGCCGATGACGTAGTCGATCCACTTGCCGTAGTCCTTCCGCTCGTGCCAGCCGAAGCCGATGTACTCGCCGTCGCTGCGGCCGTGTCCGCGCGCGTCGGGCATCAGCACGTTGTAGCCGAGCGACTCGTGATACAGCTTCGCGAGCGCCGACATATTGCCGATGGCGTCGCCGGTATAGCCGTGCGCCAGAATGACCGTCCGGTCCGATGGCCGGCTGGCCGGCAGGTAATACCCGCGCAGCGTCAGTCCGTCATGCGAGACGATCGAGACGTCTTCGAGCGGCTGCTCGCGAACCCACGCCATCACCTCCGGCGGGGTGAAGGGGTTGTCGTCTTGCTCCAAGTCGGGGCTCGAGGACATGGCCTTCTTGTTGCCTTTGCGCGAGACGGCGACTTGATAGAAGTGCAGGCTCGCCGCGATCAAGGTAATCACGAGAGCCCCCAAGATCACAAGGATTGTTGTGGCGGCAGTAGGCATGTCGATCTCTCCGTTGAAGAAGTTGCTGGAAGGGAATTCCTTACCTGCATATATTCTAGCATACCCGCGCAGCGGGGATACAGACGGTGCAGTACGTTAAGTGGTCACTTTCGCCCGTACAGCTTCTGCGTCGGCCGGCGACTCGAGCTGCACACGCTGAATCGGGTATGCCAGCCGCAAGCCTTCGTCCGCCAGAATCTCCAGAATCATCAGGTTGATCTCCTGCCGGATTCTCGTATATTCGTCCCAGACGGTCGTGTTCGTGAAGAAGTAGATCATCAGCCCCAAGCTTTGTTCATTGATATCATGGAACCGCACCATGATGAGCTCGGGATGGACATGCTTGTTCGAGCGAAGCTCCGTCTCTATTCGGGAAGCTGCGCGCTCCACGCTCTCCGGATCGCTGTCGAGCGCTACGTTCAGCGTGTACGAGATGCGGCGTTTGCCCATCTTGCTGAAGTTGGTGATCGGCTGGCTCGCCAGCGTAGCGTTCGGTACCGTGACGACGGAATCCGCGAACGTGCGGATCTTGGAGCTGCGGAACGTAATGTCCTCGACGACGCCTTCCGTGTCTGGCGTCTGAATCCAATCGCCCTTGGAGAAGGGCCGCTCGGTGATGATGACGACGCCTCCGAACATATTGCTGAGCGTATCTTTGGCGGCCAGCGCGACGGCGAGGCTGCCCAGTCCCATGCCCGCGACGACGCCGTTCACGTTGAACCCCCAATCCGATGCGATGGCGGCGAGCGCCAGCACAATGATCAGGAAGCGCAGCAGCTTGGAGAGGAACGGAATGAGCATGCTCGACTCATCCATGCCCAGCTTTCGATAGATCCCGGCGAACAGGGTGGAGGATACCGCCGAGATGTTGTACAATCCCCAGCTGGCGAAGATAATGCCTAGACTTCGGACGATCCGTTGGAGAAGCGCTTCATAATGCCAGGAAGCGGGTATGTAGATCTCGATTGCCGTATAGAAGCCTATAAGCATAATGATGGCGCCGATCGGCTTGCGAATCGATTCGAGCCAATTGGAGAGGTTGTCGCCCTTCACCCATTTGCGAATAAGCAAGGGGAGGAGCCAGCGGGTAACGATCTTGCCGAAGAGGTAGAAGATCAGGACGGTCCCGATAGAGATGAGCAATCGGATCCAGCGGATTCGTTCAGGCAGATCGGCAATCCAATCCTCGGACAACGGCTGTTCACTCCTATCTATGTATTTGGTTAGAGATTGTACCATACCTCCGGATGCAGGTCGATGGAACCGATTGACTGGCCATTGGGAGGGTTGGTAAAATGTAGTATTCTTCACAAGCGGCATTCATCATTCGAACGAACGGAACGGAGGGATTGGCGTGAACCGAATCGTATATCCCGCACCTTTGCGTCTTGGCGACAAGATTGCCGTGACGGCGCCATCGAGCGGTACCGGGCCGGAGCAGCACGACATGCTGCGGCAAGCCAAGCGGAGCTTGGAGAGCATGGGGTTCCAGGTCGCAGAAGGCCGGACGATCTGGACGAACGAGAAGTGTGTGAGCGCGCCCAGAGAGACGAGAGCGCGCGAGCTGGAGGCCTTCCTGGCGGATGATGAGGTGAAGGCGATCATTCCGCCATGGGGCGGCGAGTTCCTCATGGAGCTGCTCCCGCTGATCGATTGGGAGAGGTGGAAGGCGCAGGCGCCCAAGTGGCTTCTGGGCTACTCGGATATTAGCACGTTGTTGTTCGTATACACCTTGTTAACCGGTCATGCGACCGCCCATGGGCCTAATTATTTCGATGTCGGCTCCGAATCGCCGGACGAGCTGACCGCACGCTGTCTGGATGTGCTTCGTATGGGTCGGGGCGCAGCGGCGCGTCAGACTTCCTCATCCCGCTACCGTTCCTCCTGGCACAATCCGCCGGATTCGGACACGCGTTGGGAGATCCTCGGCGGAGGAGAGCGCGCTCGGTTCAGCGGCCGATTGATCGGCGGATGCCTAGACACGCTGTCCAGCTTGCCAGGCACTCGCTACGCGCCGGTGGAGTCGTTCGTGCGAAGCTATTGCGAGGACAGCGGCGTCATCTGGTACTTGGAGAGCTGCGAGATGAATGCGGCGGATATCTACCGGAGCCTCTGGCAGATGGAGCAGAGCGGCTGGTTCCGCCGGATGAACGGCGTCCTCATCGGCCGCCCGGCCGGCTATTCCCATGCGGATGGCTTTGAGCTGACGGATGCGCTGTCCGCCGTGTTCGGCCCCATGGGCATCCCCGTCGTGTATAACGCCGACATTGGGCACGTCCCGCCGCAGCTGACGCTCGTGAACGGCGCGCTCGCCGAGGTGTCCTGCTCCGGCGGACGCGGGGAGCTGACGATGACGTTGAGCTGACCTTCGGGGCGCGGTTCTCTGCTGCATGGACTTCAAGCAAGAATTAGGCGCCGCAGTAACGCTTCGGCTGCCGAGCAAGGCAATGGCCGGCAACCCCCATTCCGGGTGGTGCCGGCCATTGTCATCACAGTGCCCCCGCCTCTTGGGCGATCTGCCAGGCTCTGTCGTAATCCTCCGCCTCCACGATCGCGCATAGCATAATGTCCCGCCCGGTCACGCGATTGTCCGGTCCGCCGGAGCTCATCCCGCTGGCGCTGACGCTCGCGGCGAGGAGGGGGGCCGTATCGGGGTTGTCGGTATCCGCGCCCATCGTCAGGTAGCCGAGCCCCCGGAAGTTGCCGGTGATCGTCTGGCCGAGCTGGTCGAGATTCTGCATGCCGGTGCCGCTATACCCGTCGAACCGGTCGATGGCATAATCGATGAGCCTTAGCGATTTGATCTGCTCCACGGCTCGTTTGGCCTGATCAGGCGTGTTGAAGTAGGCGAAAAGCGTTCTCTCCGGCATGATATTCCTCCCATTCCGGTAATGGCCGTCCATGATCTTCCCTAGTATGGTCAGCGCGCCGGACCCTATACCCGCCGTCGCAATCGCAGAAGCGATCTTGAACATACCCGCCTGATACGGTATGATCGAAGCAACAAGTCGTGCGTGACTGGCGGAGCATGGGATTAACCATGAGGGAGCGCGCGGGATACGAGCCGTACGCCTGGGCAGAGGTAAGAGGATGGGCATCCTCTTGCCTCTTTCTATTTTTATTCGCCCCAATTAGAGGAAGGGAGTTGCGTCAACATGTCGCAGCAGAAGCTCATTCTGGACGGCGCGCGCGTCGCCCAAGAGATCAAGGACCAATTGGCGGAGCGGGTGAAGGCACTGACCGCGAAGGGAATCGTCCCGTGCCTCGCCACGATTCTGGCGGGGGACGATCCGGCATCCGCCACTTACGTCCGCATGAAGGGGAACGCCTGCCGGAAGCTTGGCATGGAGTCGCGCCGCATCGAACTGCCTAAGGAGACGACGACGGAGCAGTTGATTGCCGCCATCCGCGAGCTGAACGAGGACCCGGCCGTTCACGGCATCCTGCTGCAGCACCCGGTTCCCTCGCAGATTAACGAGCGCGCGGCGTTCGAAGCGATCGATATCCGCAAAGACGTGGACGGCGTGACGACACTTGGCTTCGCGCAGAATGCGTTCGGGTTCGCAGCCTATCCGTCCTGCACGCCGGCGGCGATCATCGCCATTCTTGATTACTATCGGATTCCGATCGAGGGCAAGCACGCCGTCGTCGTCGGCCGCAGCCCGATCCTCGGCAAGCCAGTGTCGCTAATGCTGCTGAACCGCAACGCCACCGTCACGGTCTGCCACTCCCGAACGCGCGGGCTGGAGCAGGCGGTCGGCTTGGGCGACATCGTCGTCGCTGCCGTCGGCAAGCCTAGCTTCATCCAGGGCGCTTGGCTGAAGGAAGGGGCTGTCGTGCTGGACGCCGGCTACAACGAAGGCAACGTCGGCGACGTCGACTATGAGTCGTGCCTGGCGAAGGCAAGCGCCATCACGCCGGTGCCCGGCGGCGTCGGGCCGGTGACGATCGCGATGTTGCTGAAGCATACGGTGGAAGCGGCGGAGAGAGCGGCACAATAGAATGCACAGAGGGGCTCTCCCTGCAAGGGAGAGCCCCTATCCTGTCATCGCACATATTGGCAATTCACGTTAACCGGCCCATCGGCTGCCGCCGGGCGCCGGGCATGTTCGATCCAAGAACTTGGCCCTCACTTGAACGACGCAGCCGCAATGAGCGCAAGTAGTGCCGTACTGCAGGGAGGGACATGCCGAGCAAGCCGACAACCGATTCTCGTAGACGTCATCCGTCACACATGCGTCGGGGAACCGAGCCAGTTTGCGAACCATATTCTCGATCTGCTCCTGAGTGACATGCACATCTGCAGAACAGCCTTTGCACGAAGATGGGGTTGACATACGAGCGCCCTCCTTTGCCTTTCTCCACATGATAGCACGATTCCAAGCGAGAAGATGACGGTTTATCGGGCGGCGTGGCTTCCCCATACGGCGGTTCCCGTATCGGACAAGGCGCTGAAGGTCATCATATCGGACAGCGTCCCCGGATCCCACTGGCGGACGAATACGCCTCGGTAGGCGACGCCGTCCACCTTCGAGGTTCCACCAGTACTAGTTGTCTCGATGCTTCGAGTTGAACCGGATGAGCATGCCTGGCGGGCACGTATGCCGCTGCATATTGCTAGGTTCGGTGGGTTAACTTCCGCTCCCCGCAGGAACGGTCTTCTCGTAATAGAGACGGAAAACCATGTCTTGCTTGTAATTGCCAAACCCATTGCCGAACAGCGTTATGCCTCCGATATTGCGGGAGTTGTTCTCCACTGCGATCCGCAGCGTCCATTGTTTGTCCCATATATTGATTTGATCGAGCGTCACGTCGGACAGGGGATTGCCATCCATGCGGGTGCCATGGTTGGTAACCGTCAGATGCTTGAGCAGTCCGTACTGGTTGATATTATCAGGCCACCAGGTCGGGTTGTATTTGCCGCGTTTATCGCCGTAGTCTCCCGGACTCGTCCAAGTGCCAAGATTCACGTTGTTCATATAGAACGTAATGTCGGACGGCCAATTATTGTTCGTAAGAGGAGCTTCCGACGCAATCTCCATCGAGATGACCAACTCGGTGGGGTTCTCGGTAGAGAGGAGGAAGTTAGGGATTTTATATTCGATAAAGCCTTCGCTGAACCAGAGAATCTTCGCTTGGAATCGATCTGCATCTAGGAAAGAGCGAGGGTCGTCGACGATGCCGAGGAACTTCTCGGTTGTAGCCAGCCCGCACGTTGGCTCCACTTGGAAGTCTGTGAAGTGCCCGACAGCAATGTCTCGCTGGTGATATTCCCGGATGTGGTCAACCTTGTTGGGGAAAATGATCTCAGCCTGCTCAACCTGCAAGGAGCAGATCTTCTGCACGCCGCCGCGGCTTGGCTGCATCTCACTGCGGATAATGCCTGCTTTCTCTAATTTCTTGATATGCATGGTCATAATAGCGCTGCTTAGTCCGACAGCTTCGGATAATTCCCGAATATTCATCGGCCGCTTCGCCAAGAGATGGATAACCTTGAGGCGGACGCTGCTTGCCAGCGCTTCGTACACGGGCAAGGACTTCTCGGAAATGTCTAAATCCATAATGATCCTCCAGTTCAGATAGATGCGGTAAGAAGGCTAGCATGAATACTATATATTTTTATTAACTATTTCGCAATGCTTGTGTCAATCGGTTGAATAATGACTACGAACCAAAGATATTGATCAACGTTCCTCGAAGCGCACGAGTATTGACACTTATTACCGGCACAAGTATTGTTAATATATAGACTGATATATTGCGATTATCATTAATCAATTCCAAGCAGAACATCATGAGGTTATCGATTTCTTCTGAGAGCAAGCCAGTTCATCTGTTCTGTATTCTACACCTGATGGAGGAGAAGACATTGTCGAACCAGAAAGTTGTCGTTCACGCCGATTGGACTCTTGGAACCATTAACAAGAATATCTACGGGCATTTCTCCGAGCATCTGGGACGCTGCATCTATGAGGGGCTGTGGGTGGGCGAGGATTCGCCGATTCCGAACACGAAGGGCATTCGCAACGATGTGCTGGAAGCGCTTCAGAAGCTGCGCGTGCCGGTTCTTCGCTGGCCGGGCGGCTGCTTCGCCGACGAATATCATTGGAAGGACGGCGTCGGTCCGCGCGAGAAGCGCAAGCGGATGATCAACACGCATTGGGGCGGCGTTGTGGAGAATAACCATTTCGGCACGCACGAGTTCTTCCAGCTGTGCGAGCTTCTGGGCGCCGAGCCGTACATCTGCGGCAACGTAGGCAGCGGCACCGTTCAGGAGATGTCCGAGTGGGTTGAGTATATGACCTTTGACGGCGAGTCGCCGATGGCGAATTGGCGCCGGGAGAACGGCCGGGAGCAGCCTTGGAAGCTGAAGTACTTCGGCGTCGGCAATGAGAACTGGGGCTGCGGCGGCAGCATGAAGGCGGAGCACTACGCCAATCTGTACCGCAATTATCAGACCTACGTCCGCCAATACGGAGACAACAAGCTGTACAAGATCGCAGGCGGCCCTAACGTCGACGATTACCACTGGACCGATGTGCTGATGCGCGAGGCTCACTGGATGATGGATGGGCTGAGCTTGCATTATTATACGGTTCCGGGCACCTGGGGACATAAGGGGTCCGCGCTCGACTTCGATGAGCAGGAATGGTTCGTGACGGTGCAGAAGGCGCTGCATATGGATGAGCTCATTACACGGCACAGCACGATCATGGACCGCTACGATCCGAAGAAGCGCGTCGGCCTGATCGTCGACGAATGGGGCAACTGGTTCGATGTGGAGCCCGGCACGAATCCGGGCTTCCTGTACCAGCAGAACACGATGCGCGACGCCATCGTGGCGGCGGTTCATCTGCACGTATTCCAGAAGCATTGCGGCCGCGTGCAGATGGCGAACCTGGCGCAGATGGTCAACGTCCTCCAAGCCGTCATTCTGACGGAAGGGGATAAGATGCTGCTGACGCCGACGTACCATGTGCTGGAGATGTTCAAGGAGCATCAGGATGCCGAAGCGCTGGCTATTCACGGCACGTTCGGGGAGTACGAGCTGAATGGCGCGAGCTTGCCGCAAGTGAGCGTGTCGGCTTCGAAGAAGGACGGCAAGGTGCTCGTCAGCTTGTGCAACCTGAGCCACAAGGATGCAGCCGGGCTTGAGATTGAGCTGCGCGGGACGGAGGATTCGTACGTCTGCAACGGCTTGATTCTGGCAGGCGACAGCATCGGCGCTCACAACACGTTCGAGCAGCCCGACCGCGTAGCGCCGAAGGCATTCGACGGCGCGGCGCTCTCCGGAGGCAAGCTGCGCGTGGATCTGCCTGCCGCTTCCGTCGTGACGCTGACGTTGGAAGTGAAGTAAGGCGACGGACGTGGCAAGACTCCGGCTGGAGATTCTGGCCGCAGGGTAGGGTTCGACCGCAACTTGGCGGTGAGCCTGCACCACGGCAGCTATAGCAGGGGTGTCCCAGGTCATGCCAATGGCCTAAGGGGCGCCCCTGTTTCTTCGGATTAGGAATTCAAGAGTCAATTCCTGCCGGCAATGCTCTCAAGAGGCGCGTGAAGGGTCGGATTTGATTTGAGCTCGCCTCCTTTTTACAATGTACGCGGCTTCCTTAATGCCCTAAATAATGAACCCGATTAGCTCTTCATTCGTATCTCTACTATAGATCCTAAATCGGACAAGCTCGCAGGCATCAAAAAAAGCCCTCGACCCGAAGATCGAGAGCTTGTCGCTCCAAAATACAATTTGCATTTCTGCGAGATATTTGGTAGAATGGCCTATGGTCCCACAGACAAAATCTTTTGAACAATCATATCTATGATATCACAAGGCCTCATGTTTGTCAATAGCGCTTGCCGCTCGCAGGCGTTGAAGGAGGGGTTGGAGAATGGCAGAAGATCAAACGCCGGAAATCTTTGACCTCGACGATTGGGCATTGCCGCCCGGCGTCAAGATGGATGATCCGGTAAGGATGTATCTCAAAGAGATCGGGCGTGTCCCGCTGCTGTCCGCCAACGAGGAGATCGAGCTGGCCCAGCGGATCGAGCAAGGCGACGAAGAGGCCAAGCGTCGATTGGCGGAAGCGAACCTGCGCCTTGTTGTCAGCATCGCAAGAAGGTATGTCGGGCGCGGCATGCTGTTCCTCGACCTCATCCAAGAAGGCAATATGGGCCTTATTAAGGCTGTCGATAAATTCGATTATCGCAAGGGCTTCAAATTCAGCACATACGCGACCTGGTGGATTCGCCAGGCGATTACCCGCAGCATCGCGGATCAGAGCCGCACGATTCGGATCCCCGTCCACATGGTGGAGACGATCAACAAGCTCGTGCGCGTCTCTCGCCAGCTGCTGCAGGATCTCGGCCGCGATCCGACCCCTGAGGAGATCGGGCAGGTCATGGAGCTGGATGCCGAACGGGTGCGCGAGATCATGAAGATCTCGCAGGAGCCGGTCTCGCTGGAGACGCCGGTCGGCGACGAGAACGATTCGAAGCTGGGCGAATTCATCGAGGATCACGATGCGACCGCTCCTGCCGATGCCGCGGCGTTCGAGCTGCTGAAGGAACAGCTGTCCGAAGTGCTCGACACGCTGACCGAGCGGGAAGAGAATGTGCTTCGCCTGCGCTTCGGTCTCGATGACGGGCGCAGCCGCACGCTGGAGGAAGTCGGCCTCGAATTCGGCGTCACCCGCGAGCGGATTCGCCAGATCGAAGCGAAGGCGCTCCGCAAGCTGCGGCATCCGAGCCGGAGCAAGCGATTGAAGGATTTTCTGGACTGAGCAAGCGATAAGGACCTCGGTTCTCTACGGCAACGTGGAGATTGAGGTCCTATTTTTTTCTCAGGAGAATATCGGTTCTAGCGGGGGTGCATGCCGTCGTATCGGTCCAGTGCCGCATGCCTAAGTGCATTCATGCAACTAATCCAGGTTGATCCTCTCCATCCGGCGACTCTAAGTGCAAATGTACAACTAATTCTCCTGATCAGGAGACATTCGCGCTGGGACTCGCTATTTAGTTGCACATATGCAACTAAAAGACCGGTTGGGCCGCTGAAGCCGGAATCTAATTGCACTTTTGCAACTGCTGCTTCAACTAGCGCCTCAACTAGCGCCTCAATTAGCCTCTGCGTAACCGTTCATGTGCGCACCTACACCTACACCTAATCCGGCCTCAACGATCCGCGATCGTCAGCGTCACCGGACAGTGATCGCTGCCGAGCACATCCGCGTCGATGCCGGCGTCAACAAGCCGAGGAGCGAACCGCTCCGACACGAGAAAATAATCGATCCGCCAGCCGACATTGCGCGCCCGGATGTTCGGCATGTTCGACCACCACGTATAAGCGCCCTCGCGATCGGGGTAGAAGTAGCGGTACGTGTCGATGAAGCCGGACCCTAACAACTGCGTCATTTTCGACCGTTCCTCGTCCGTGAACCCGGAATTGCCGCGATTGCTCCGCCAATTCTTGATATCGATCTCCTGATGGGCTACGTTCAAGTCGCCGCAGACGACGACCGGCTTCTTCGCATCCAGCTCCAGGAGGTAAGCGCGGAACCGGTCCTCCCACTCCATGCGGTAGTCCAGCCGGGACAGGTCGCGCTTCGCGTTCGGCGTGTAGACGGTCACGAGGTAGAAGTCGTCGAATTCCAGCGTCAGAATCCGCCCTTCGGGCTCGCTGTCCTCTTCCATGCCATAGCGAACGGACAAGGGTTTGAGCTTGGTGAACACAGCCGTTCCGGAATAGCCCTTCTTCTCCGCGTAATTCCAATAGAGCGAGTACTCCTCGCCGTAATCGAGGCAGATTTGGCCCTCCTGCAGCTTCGTCTCCTGTACGCAGACGATGTCGGCGTCCGAGTCCCGCACGTAATCGTTGAACCCTTTGTTAACGCAGGCTCGCAGCCCGTTCACGTTCCATGAAGCCAGCTTCATTCGCTCGCACTCTCCCTGTATGGAATCCGATTGTTGATTGACAACATTATAGCTTGTCCCTGATTCTAAGCCAACGGCGGGCTATGCGGATGGAACGGATGCTGCAGCTTGGCGAGGGCCGAGGCAGGAGAACGGGGGTTGACGCCGGAAATAGTATAGAAGCGAATTGCGGCAGACGGCTGCAACGGACAGGCACAGGGGGAATAGACATGGGAACGGAAGCGAAAGGACGTTACTCTCGGCAGGAACTGTTCGGCGGGATCGGAGCGGCAGGGCAGCGGAAGCTGGCGAAGAAGCATGTGCTGATCGTGGGCGCGGGCGCGCTCGGGACGGCGGGGGCGGAGACGCTCGTGCGGGCGGGGGTCGGGACGGTAACGATCGCAGATCGCGACTATGTTGACTGGAGCAACCTGCAGCGGCAGCAGCTGTTCCGCGAGGAGGACGCGCGCCAGCGGCTTCCGAAGGCGATCGCGGCGAAGCGGCGGCTGGCAGAGGTGAATTCGGAGGTCGACGTTCGCGCGGTCGTCGGCGACGTGACGGCGGAGACGATCGAATCGCTGGTTGAAAAGGTGGATTTGATCTTAGACGCGACGGATAACTTCGAGGCGCGGTTCCTGATCAACGACATTGCACAGAAGCGGCGCATTCCGTGGGTTTACGGCGCCTGCGTCGGCAGCTACGGCGTCAGCTGCGCGTTCGTGCCGGGTGAGACGCCTTGCCTTGGCTGCATGCTGAGCGCCTTCCCGCCGGCGGGCGCGACCTGCGACACGGTCGGGATTATCGCGCCGGCCGTACAGATGGTCTCCGCCTATCAGACGTCGGAGGCGCTGAAGCTGCTCGTCGGCGATCATGGCGCGCTGCGCCGCAAGCTGGTCTCGTTCGACCTGTGGGCGAACGAGCATACGGCGTTCGGCATCGACCCGATGCGCAAGGCCGACTGCCCCTCCTGCGGGGCGAATCCGACCTATCCGTATTTGCAGGCTTCGGGCGGCTCGAGAACAGCGGTGCTGTGCGGCAGGGATACGGTGCAGATCCGCCCGCCGGCGCCTGCGAAGCTGAACTTGGCGGAAGCGGCCGGGCGCCTGTCGAGGCTGCCGGAGGCGCAGGTGGAGGGGAGCAACCCGTATTTGATTTCTTGCCGGGTCGGCGAGCATCGGCTGGTTATCTTCGAAGACGGCCGGGTGCTGGTGCACGGCACGAAGGATACAGCAGAGGCGCGGAGTCTCTATCACAAGTACATTGGCTGAGGCGTTGCTGCATGCGAAGGAGCCGTCCCGTTTGGGGGAGCGGCTCCTTCTTGTTCTTCGACAACCGCGCGTATGAACGCTCCCACGCCCTCGAGGGCTTACGGAGGCGGCGTCACCCGCCGGACACCGCCTGCAGCACGGTCAGCCGGTCGCCAGGCCGCAGCGGCAAGTCGGGCTCCTTTGTTCGTGCCGACAATCAAGTGAACTCGCGCGCTCACAGCCAGCCTCCGTTCTAATGGAATGATCAGATTTACCGCTGCTACATTCGATGGGAACGCCGGCAGGTTGACCCCGGGCTACCCGCCATAGATAATGGAGGGACGAGATTTGAAGAGCAATCATTCATCAAGGAAAGTGAAGTGCATCTATGTTCGCAAATTTGAATGGAACCCGGCTCTACTTCGACGTAGAGGGCTCTGGTTATGTGCCTGCAGGGGAACGGATGAAGCATCGTCCGGTCCTCATCGCAGTCCACGGCGGTCCAGGCAGCGATCACTCAGACTTTAAGCCATGGCTGACGCCGCTGGCGGATCACATGCAGATTATCTACTTGGACCAGCGCTGCAACGGCCAGTCGGAGCGCGTCGATCCGGCGACATGCTCGATGGAGCAGCTCGCCGACGACATTGAGGCGCTGCGCCTCTACCTCGGGCTCGGCCGTATCCACTTGCTCGGCCATTCGTTCGGAGGCATGGTCGCGCAAGTGTTCGCCACGCGTTATCCGGACTCGCTGGACAAGCTGCTGCTCGTCAATACTGCGCCAAGCAAGGAGTTCTACCCGGATGCGCTTGAATTCGCGAAGCGCATCGCCGCGCCGGAGCAGCTGGCGGCCATTCCGGAGCTGTTCGAAGGCCGCATCACGGATGAAGAGAGCCTCATTCGCTGGTGGGATATCAATTACTCGCTCTACTTCTACCGTCATGACGAGAAGCTGATGCTTGAGACGGGCAACCGGCCGATCGGCTGTCTGGAGATCGCGAACTATACGTTCAAGCACTTCATGCCCCATTACGACGTTCGGCCGCTGCTGCCTTCTGTCCGCACGGCGACGCTGATCGTTGCGGCCAGACACGATTGGATCACGCCGGTCTCGCAAGCGGAAGAGATGCATCGCCTGCTGCCGAATGCGCAGCTGGCACTGTTCGAGGAGAGCGGGCATATGCCGTTCATAGAGGAGCAGGAAGCCTTCATCGAGCGGGTTCTCGCCTTTGTATCGGCGGATGAGGAGCGGGAGACAAGGTGAACGCCATGACCAGCCTGGAAGCTTGGCGGGCGGATCGGCATCGCTCGGTTACAGGCGCCCAAGGCGACCTCGCCCTCATCGGCCTGCATGAGATCGGCCAACGCACGGGCCAGCACACAACAATACCGGGCCTCCCCGGCGTATGGTCTGCTGCCGAGCCGGACATGCCCGGCCTGATGCTCGAAGCGGCGGCAGAGGACGGTATCGAGGTGGACGGGCGACCCGTGCATGGAAGCGTGAAGCTGGAGACCGATCATTCCCTCGTCCGGTTCTCCGATACGCTCACCGCTCAAGCCGCGGAGCAGCCGGGTTCGCCGCACCTGCTCGCGGTATGGGATGCGTCCGCGGAAGCGGTGAGCCGCTTCTTGGGCATCGAATCCTATCCGTTCGATCCCGATTGGGTCATTGAAGCAGAGTTTGTCTTGGACGACGCGGCGCGCAAGATTGCCTTCGAGCACAAGTCCGATCGTTCCGGCTTGCTGCGATATCATGAGTCGCCCGGTGACCTCCGATTCGTCAAGGACGGCGCGGCCTACACGCTGCGCCCGTTCATGTCCGGCAGCTCGCTCATCGTCGTCTTCGGCGATCGGACGAATGGCAAGACCACGTACGGCATGGGCCGGATGCTGCTCGTCACGCCGAATCCCGACGGATCGGCCGCGCTGGACTTCAATCGAGCGTTCCTGCCGCCTTGCGCGTTCTCGCCCTTCTTCAATTGTCCGCTCCCGCCAGCCGCCAACCGGCTGCCGTTCGAGATTGCGGCCGGCGAGATGAGCGTGCTGCAGCGGGAGGGCTGAGTATATTCGCGCGGAATTCGTTCGGAACGATCATGCCCGAACGAATCATGCCCGAACGAATCACGCTCGAATGAATCATATCTGACCGAATCGATAAGGCCGGTACCCATTCGTCGGATGATCCGCATGCAGCGGCAATCCGGCCTCGGGTTACGGCTTTATTTGAGTGACATAATTCACAAATAATCTTCAAAGATATCAAGAAATATATTATGATATTAAAGTTTGATGTTTCGAGGCGGAGTGTGCGCCGCTTAACGCTTAAACCCTTGTAATTGTTGGGTTTTTAAGCTCGCAGAGGGAGATAAAACCATTTATTTTTGATTGACTTTTCATATGAAAATTTTAATATTAATTTAAAGCATACTAAATTAATGGGAATTAGCTGAAGGAGCGTAATTCATGACAGCCAAGACTGCTTTTAGAGCTGGTTTATCCATGCTGCTGGCTGCGTCGCTGACGATTCTGGCGGCATGCAGCGGCAACAATGCCAATAATGCAGCCAATCCCGGCTCGAGCCAACCGGCCGTGGATGGCAAGAAGACAATCAACGTCGGCGTTACATACGCGCCGAGCGGCATTAATCCGCTGAACCCGGTCGGCCTTGTCTCGACCTACGTAGCCGGCCTGATGTTCCCGCCGCTCGTCGAGCTCGACTCCGACCTGCAGTACAAGCCGATGCTGGCGGACTCCATTGAGACGGCTGACAACAAGACGTTCACGGTGAAGCTGAACCCGAGCGCCAAGTGGACCGACGGCACCCCGGTGACGGCGGACGACGTGATTTTCACCCTGAACCTGATGGCGAACGCCAAAGTCGCGTCCAGCTACGCTTACATGTTCGGCATTATCGAGGGGCTTGACGATTCGGGCTACCTGCCGGAAGGCAAGACGTCCATCGACGGCGTGAAGAAGGTCGACGACCACACGCTGACGATGACGACGAAGTCGCCGACGACACTCGCGATTTTCGAAGATACGATCGGCCGTTACACGATGACGCTGCCTCAAGCGGCGCTCAAGGACATCGCTCCGGAAGATATGAACAAGAGCGACTTCATGCAGAAGCCGTCCGTGACGAGCGGCCCGTTCAAGATCGTGAACATCGACGCCGACCATTACGTGGAGATGGAAGCGAACAAGGATTACTTCCGCGGCGCTCCGAAGATCGATCAACTGAACTTTAAGGTGCTGCAAGGCACGGCGATCTCCGCCCAGCTGCAGAGCGGCGAGATCGACATGAACATTCCTTCCGCCGGCGTCATCCCGATCGCGGATTACGAGAAGATCAAAGGCCTCAAGAACGTGACGACGGTCGAAGGCCCGCCGATCGCGACGCAGTTCATGTACATCAACGAGCAAGTCGTTCCGGACGCGAAGCAGCGCCAAGCGATCTCCTATGCGATGAACCGCGAGCAGATCGTCAACAAGCTGCTGAAGGGCGCGGGCGAAGCCGTGGACGGGTACTTCACCAGCTATAGCCCTTATGTGGATACGAGCCTGAAGCCGGCCGCTTACGATCCGGAGAAGGCGAAGAGCCTGCTGAAGGAATCCGGCTGGGATTCGGGCAAGACGCTGACGCTGTCCGTTCTGTCCGGCGACAGCACGCTGGAGCAAGCCTCGAACATTATCGCGGAGAACTTGAAGGCAGCCGGTGTGAACGTCAAGATCCAGATGACCGATCTGGCGACGCTGCTGGACAAGCTGGTTCAGATGGATTACGACTTGGGCATCCTGACCGTCTCCCTGACACCGATCAACCCGCTGCCGGACATTACGTACTTCCTGCAAGAGGGCAATCCGAGCGGCTACAAGAACGATGAGGTTGATAAGCTTCTATCCGCGCTCGCAGCCGAGCTCGACGAGGCGAAGATCAAGGACGAATACGCGCAGCTTCAGCAGATTATCGCGCAGGACGTGCCAATGCCGTCCATCTACGCGACGAAGGCGCTGGGCGCGGTCAACAACCGCGTAACCGGAGCGACGCCGAAGGACTTCGGCATGTTCATTAATGTCAATGAATGGGACGTTCAATAAACCATTCATCCGATGAAGATTACGCTGAATTAAATATACGCCAATCAGCGGCGCGGCTCGTTACGACGGGCCGCGCCGGATTGCGCGATGGAGGGGGTTGCGGAGATGACGAGCTTGCTGGACGTCAGCCATCTGCGTATGGCGTTCGATACAGATCGCGGGAAGGTCGTCAGTGTGGAAGACGTCAGCTTCTCTCTGCGGCCCGGCGAGACGCTTGCGATCGTGGGAGAGTCCGGCTGCGGGAAGAGCGTGACGGCGCTGTCGATCATGCGCCTGCTTGGGAAGAACAGCCGCTGCGAGGGCGGAGAGATCCAGTTCGAAGGAACGGATCTCATGAGCCTAAGCGACGCGGACATGCGCGAGATCCGCGGCAACCGGATCTCGATGATCTTCCAGGAGCCGATGACGTCGCTTAATCCTGTCTTCACGATCGGCTATCAACTGACGGAGACGATCCGGCTCCACCTGAATCAGAACAAGAAGCAGGCGCGCGCGAGCGCGATTGAGATGCTGCGCAAGGTCGGCTTGCCGCGGCCGGAGGCGATCATGGGTGAATATCCGTTCGCGCTCTCGGGCGGCATGCGGCAGCGGGTCATGATCGCCATGGCGCTCGCTTGCCAGCCGAAGGTGCTGATCGCCGACGAGCCGACGACGGCGCTGGATGTGACCGTTCAAGCCCAGATCATGAGCTTGATGAAGGGGCTGTGCGAGGAGTCCGGCACTGCGATCATCCTCATCACGCACGATCTGGGCGTCGTGGCGGAGATGGCGGACCGGGTGATCGTCATGTATGCAGGGCAAGTCGTGGAGGAAGCGGACGTATTCCAGCTGTTCGAGAATCCGCAGCATCCGTATACGCAGGGCCTGCTGCAGTCGATTCCCCACTTGGACGGCTTCGAGGAGGAGGAGCGGCTCGTCTCGATTCCGGGCTCGGTGCCGGCGCGTTATTCACAGGCGGAAGGCTGCCGCTTCGCCAACCGCTGTTCGCTGGCATCGGAGCGGTGCCGGACGCAGCCGCCTTATGCTTATGTCGAAGAAGGGCATGCAGCCCGGTGCTGGGAAGCCGAAGCGGCTTCAGAGGAGGAGGAGGCCTATGCGTAATTCGGAGCTTAAGGATGCGGTTGGTTCTGCAAGCGTGAGAAGCGCAGGGGAAGCAGCGCCGCTGCTGGAACTGGACGCGCTGCAGAAGCACTACCCTGTCCGCCGAGGCCTCCTGAACCGGCCGCAGAGCAGTGTACGCGCCGTGGACGGCGTATCGTTAGCCGTCCGCCAGGGCGAAGCGCTCGGATTGGTCGGCGAATCGGGCTGCGGGAAGTCGACCATCGGCCGCGCGATCGTCGGGCTGGAGAAGCCGACGGGCGGCCGGATTCTTTTCGAAGGGGAAGATATGGCCGGCTATTCGGAAGCGAAGCTGCGGAACGCTCGAACGAAGCTGCAGATGGTGTTCCAGGACCCGTATTCGTCGCTGAACCCGCGCATGACTGTGGGCAGTCTGCTGGCAGAGCCGCTGCGTGTTCACGGCATCGTGCCGAAGCCGGATGCTGCGCGCGAAGTCGATCGGCTGCTGGACATCGTCGGGCTTCCTCGCAATAGCCAGGACCGCTATCCGCACGAGTTCTCCGGCGGCCAGCGCCAGCGGATCGGCATCGCCCGGGCTCTTGCTCTCAAGCCGAAGCTGATCGTCTGCGATGAGCCGGTGTCCGCGCTGGACGTGTCGATTCAAGCTCAAGTGCTGAACCTGCTGAAGGATCTGCAGCAGGAATTCGATCTGACGTATCTGTTCATCGCCCACGGCCTCGGCGCCGTGCGGTATATCAGCGATCGGATCGCGGTTATGTATCTGGGCAAGCTCGTGGAGGTCGGACCGGCGAAGGAGCTGTTCCTGCGGCCGAAGCACCCTTACACGAAGGCGCTGCTGGACGCATATCCCGTGCCGAACCCGCAGCTTCGCAACCGGGAGAGGATTATGCTGCAGGGCGATGCGCCGAGTCCGGCCGATCCGCCGCGCGGCTGCCGATTCCATACGCGCTGTCCGCTGGCAACGCCGCAATGCCGGGAGAGCGAGCCGGAGCTCAAGGGAGACGGCGGACATGCGGCCGCATGCTTCTTCCCTTTATGATTCGAGGTGCTGGGATTGTTTAACTACGTGATTCGCCGCTTGCTCATCGCGCTTCCGGTGCTGCTCGGCGTTACCGTCATCAACTTCATCATTATGCGAATGGCGCCGGGCAATCCGGTCGACATGCTCGTGAACCCGAAGCTGCCGGCAGCGGCCATCGAGGCGAAGCGGCTGGAGCTGGGGCTGAACGATCCGGCATACATGCAATATCTGAATTGGCTGCGCAACTTGGTGCTGCACGGCGATCTGGGCTATTCAATGATCTCCTACGCGCCGGTCACCGAGCTCATCGGAAGCCGCATGGGGCCGACGCTGCTCTTGATGGGAGCGGCGCTTGTACTGGGGCTGGCCATTGCGATTCCGCTTGGCGTACTAAGCGCTTCCCGGCAGTATTCCAAGCTGGACTACACGGCGGTGACGGGGTCGTTCCTCGGCATCTCGATTCCGAACTTCTTCCTTGGCCTCGCCTTGATCTATCTGTTCTCGCTTCAGTTGAACTGGCTGCCTTCGAGCGGCATGAGGGAGCTGGGCGGCGGCGGCGGCTTCTTGGACGTGCTGCTGCATCTGATTCTGCCGGTCATCGTACTGACGGCGAACGTGGCGGGGCGCAACATCCGCTATGTCCGTTCGAGCATGCTGGAGATTCTAGACCAGGATTATTTGCGAACGGCGCGCGCCAAGGGACTGCGGGAGTTCCTCGTCGTGAACCGCCATGCGATGCGCAACGCGCTCATTCCGATCGTGACCGTCCTCGGCATGGAGATTCCGATTCTGTTCGGCGGCGCCGTCGTGATCGAGCAGATCTTCTCTTGGCCGGGCATCGGGCAGCTGACGCTCTCTTCGATCATGAACCGGGATTATTCCACGATCATGGGGCTGAACCTGGCGGCGGCGGTCATCGTCATTGCGGCGAATCTGCTGACGGATATCGCCTACGCGCTCGTCGATCCGAGGATCAAGAATAGCTACCGGGGAGCGGCACAATCATGAACTTATTCAAGCGATATCTCGGACGCAAGGCCGCGCTGCCGGCGCCGTTCGGAGCGGAGTGGACGGCGGCGGAGGAGGGGTCAGGCAACACCGGTTCCCGCAAAATGTTCCTTCGCCGCTTCCGCAAGCATAAGCTGGCGGTGGCCGGCGTCGCCGTGCTCGGCGCGCTGATCGTCTGCGCGATACTCGCTCCGATCATAGCGCCTTATTCGCCCACGGCGATGACGGACGAATTCGGGGCGGCGCCTTCCTGGAAGCATCTGCTCGGCACCGACCCGGTAGGACGGGATCAGCTCAGCCGGCTGATCTATGGCGCTCGCGTGTCCTTGTCGGTCGGCATCGGCTCGATGCTGATCGCCTCTGTCATCGGAACGGTGCTCGGGCTGGTCTCCGGTTACTTCGGCCGCTGGGTCGACAATGTCATCATGCGCGTGACCGACATGTTCATGTCGTTCCCGTACATCATGCTCATTCTCGTCGTCGCCAGCATCGTGGGGCCGGGTCTGACGAACATCATTCTGATCCTGGGCTTCCTGGGCTGGCCCGCCGTGGCGAGGCTTGTCCGGGGCAGCGTGCTGGCCGTCAAGCAGACGGATTACGTGAAGGCCAGCGTCGCGCTCGGCTACCGAACGCCGCGCATTCTGTTCCGGCATGTCCTGCCGAACACGGTGGCGCCGATTCTCATCTTCGCGACGTCCGGCGTCGCGGGGGCCATATTGGACGAGGCGGCGCTCAGCTTCCTCGGCCTCGGCGTGCAGCCGCCGGACGCCAGCTGGGGCAACATGCTGGCGAGCGCGCAGACGCTGACGGTGCTGACGTCCCAGCCGTGGCTCTGGGTGCCGCCGGGCGTGCTCATGATTGCGGGCGTGCTGTCCATCAACTTCATCGGGGACGCGCTCCGCGACGCGCTGGACCCGCGCAACAACAAGTAGAACGGCGAATAGGCCGGCCCGAGGGAGGTTTGTCCCAAGGGCCGGCCTATTGTGACGAGAGCCGCAGCCCGGCGGGCTGCGAGGTCATAGCGGTGCCCAGCTTTATTTCGTCGCCAGCACCCAAGTCGCGATGTCGTTCACGATCGCCTCCGATACATGGTTCGGCTGCGCGTATTCCGCACCCGTCGAGACGCCGTCATACTCGCTGAGCAGATGCGTCACTTTCGGATAAGATTTGTATTGCACATCCGTGCGGTTGGCAAGGCCGTTCTTCCAGCCGTCCAGCTGAATAGCCGGCACTTGGCAGTCATTCTCCCCTTGCAGCACAAGCATAGGTCCAGACTGAGTCTTGGCCAGCTCGACTGGATTGTAGTCCCGCTGTTGGAACCACCAGTAAGCGGGAGCAAGCGGGAAGTTAGCCGGAAGATTATCGGTCGAATATTGCGGGTCATTGACCATGGCTGCAATAGCTTGCATCTGACTCATGACAGCCTCGTTGGCCGTCGTATCTTGGCCGAGGCTCTTCAGACGCTTGATCTGTTCTTCCTGCTGCTCGACGAGGATGTCAACGAATGGTTCGCTCGGGCCGGACAGAATAATGGTCCCTTTGATCGAATGATCCTGATCTGCCTGCACGATGAGCGGCATTGCGAAGCCGCCTTGGCTATGCCCCGCGGCGAAGATATGGGAGGCGTCGATATCGCTTCGGCCCCTCAAGTACTCGACAGCCGAGATCGCGTCGTTGACCGTCTCCTTCGTCAAGGTGAATTCGGGATCGGCTGCGCTCTTGAGCATGTGCTCATAAGTGACTTTGTCGTAGCGAAGCACGGCAATGCCTTGGCTGGCCAGCCCGACGGCCAAGTCCCGGAACGGCTTGCCGCCGCCGATGGTCTCATCGCGATCGTTCGTGCCCGAACCGTGTACGAGAACGAGGGCCGGGAAAGGTCCGTCGCCGTTCGAGGGAATCGTCAAGGTTCCCGGCAATGCGAGCGATCCCGAGCCCAAGGTAATCTCCTCTTCGGTATAGGCGTCCGGGTTGTCGTAGGATGGAGCCTGATAGACCGAGGGGTTGGCTTGTTCGATATACAGATCGTCTACCTCGCCGCTGCGGTTCACCCGAATCGTGTAGGACAAGCGGGTAAGGTTCGTCTGATACGTGTAGGTGTAATTGTCGTGAACGGCATTGCGGTTGGTCGTCTTCGAGACCAGCGCTTCAGGCGCGCCATAAGCTTGGGCGTAAGCCGTCCACAGCGTCGCCCATTGGGCGTCCGGAACCGATTGCTTCAGAGCCGGGCTTAAATATTGAACCGCCTGTTCCGCATTGCCCGCGCTAACGGCGGTGAGGAATGAATCCGCAGTATTCGTTACTTCCGAGAGCAGAGCCGGATTGGCCAGCCACTTGGCGAGCAGCTCCGGCGAGACGAGCGTTTGATTATGCTCGATCCGAAGCGGTTCGCCGAGCTGGACGGGGCTGCCGTTCAATACGGCGGAGGATTGGCCGACGGTCAACAGGAGCTTGATGCCGTCCTTGGTCACGGTAACCGTATGCGTTGCTTGATCCCAGCGCACTTGCGCGCCCAGCTTGCCGGCGATCTCGCGGATCGGCGCTTGCCCGTCAGCGCTGCCGCTGTCAGCCGCTCCTGCGATGCCTGGCAACGCTAGAGCAGCGGCAAGAATCGCCGCAATTGCTGTGTTCTGCAAAGCTTTGTTCCTTCGAATAAACATTTCGGATAAGGACTCCTCTCTAAATATACTATTATTTAGTATAACAAGAGATCGTGTCCATATGGGGGGAATCCCTAAATTTGAGCGAAATGATAGAATCCGCCATACGCCAGCCAGCATAGGAAAGAAGCGACGGCGTCCGTCGCTTCCAGCGGCCGTTCGGCCGTATAGTTAGATTGAGGGTTCGATGTCGTCCCTGATATCCAAGAACAGCACGAATTCTCCGAGGCAGATAGAGACCGTGCGCACCCATGCATGCGTCTCCAGATCCGCGTATTTAGGCGATACTCTCGTATCCTCCTGTTTGGATTGGAGCAGATGGGGGATGAAGTACGGTCTCCAGCTCCAATCGGAGCCGCGGAACTGCTCATCCCGCCGCCAGCTGCCATCGGGCTTCCGTGCGAGAGTCGAAGATAATTGCACGCCGTTGTTCCGGCACATGAAGACGTACAAGCAGCATTCGTCCAGCAGAGGCAGCCATTGCTCCAGAATCCGATCGGCTTCCTCCGCCGTAGGACAGCTGCCAGCGGCTGAAGCCGCCAGCCGATCGAAGCCGAACGATCGCGCGGATTCGGCCAGCTGCAGGCTGCGTTCCAGCCAGCTGCGTTCGCTGATCTGCACCTGGCGGCGGTGCGCATTCAGCTCCTCTTCGATCAATGGGACGAATTCATCCGGAGCCCGGAAGTTCGGTTCGGCAGGAGCGAACAAGTAGCCCTGCAAGTACCGGGCGCCGATCTGAATGGCCCGCTGCAATTCATCGCGCGTCTCGACGCCTTCGACCAGAAGGGACGCGCCCATCTGCTCCGCCAGCGAGGAGAAGGAGCGCAGAATGCCAAGGTAACCGCTGTGGCTCGCGCTTCGCTTCATCAGATGAATATCCACCTTGAGCAGATGCGGGCGAATCTGGGCGATCCGGTCGTAGTTGCTGAAGCCCGAGCCAACGTCGTCGATCGCAATGCGGCACCCTGCGGCGCGGTACAGATCGATGACCTGAACGAGATCCGACATCGGCCCGCCGAACTCTTCCTCGGTGATCTCGATGCACACCCGGCCCGGCTCAATGCCGTACTTGCGCAGCAGCTGCAGAGTATACAGCTCGCCGGATTCGTGGTAGTGCTTGCTGATCCATGTAGGCTTTATATTGACAAATATCGTCGGCGAGTCCGGCGACGCTTCCAGCTTGGCGAACGCTTGCTCCCGAAGCAGCCGGTCGATGCGAATCTGCTCCAGCTCCGGCACTTGGGGATGGGTGAAGAACGGTCCCAGACTGCGGACTTCATCGCCGACCCGCTGCCGGCCCAGCAGTTCATAGCCGATGATCCGGCGGGAATCCAATGCGAGAATCGGTTGATAGAAAGCCGTGAGCTGATCCGCCGGCGGGGCGGAAGGGATGGCGCTTGTATGCGAGAGATGGCTCATCGTGCTCCCCTTTGCGTAACCGATGTGTTATATTATGTCACATTTTATTAGATTGTAGCGGAAGAACGGCGGCTTGGAAAGACTATTTTTCGGAAGAAACTAGTAGTCTGCACACCGTTCTGACAGCCGGGCGTACGGACTAAAGCTCAACGCCGATGCCCTCCCGCAGCGCCGTCCTCCAATAATAAGCCGCCACGGCGATATCGAAGACGGCAAGGCCCATCGGGTTGAAGAAGACGGTCTCGCCCGCCGGCCAGCGATTCAAGCCGTCTTCCAGGAGCGCTTCCTTCAACGTGACGGTCCGTGCTTCGTTCCAGCCGTACAACTGTTGAAGCTGCTCGATATCGGTGTTCTCGCGGCACACTTCCCGCCAGTCGTCGACGACGACCGCCTTCAGATCCTTGACACAGTGCGGCTTATAGTCGCGCAGGGACACGTTGAGCAGCAGCATGCCGGGCCGAGGCGGGCGATCGATGTATCGCTGTGCGGCGGTGGTACAGGTGATGAAGACGTCTGCTTCAGCGTACGCTACGCGCCAGTCGCTCGCGATTCGCGCGCGGGAGCGGATGCCGTCGTCAATATCCGCCGCGCTTGCGCCGCGAGGGTCGAATACGGATGCTTCCTCCAGCCGGCTGCCGAACAGGCCGGCCAGCATCGCCAGATGGGTCCGTCCGATCGGACCGAAGCCGGCGATGCCAGCCGAGAAGCGAGACGGGAGCTCGGCTTCTTCGCGCCTCTTCAGGTAAGCCTCAAGCATCGTGCCGCTCACGGCGGCTGTTCGCAAGGCGTTCAGCAGTCCTCCGCTATAGATGGCGACGGGCTCTCCTGTGGAGGGGTCGTTCAGCGCAATGACACTGTGCGCGCGCGGCAATCCTCTCGCCAGATTGCCGGGGTAGCTCGCGACCCACTTGACGCCGCACGCATCCACGCCGCTTCCGACGTAAGCGGGCATCGCGATCAAGCGGTTCGCCGGATCGCGGAACCGCAGATAAGGCTTCAGCGGCTGCACCGCTTCCTCCGTTCCGTATAGCGCCGCCGCTTCGCGGATAACGGCTGTCAGTCTGCGCCAGTCCGTGCCCATCTGCCGGATATGGCCATCGTTCAAATACCTCATCGCAACTCCTCCTGCGTCTCGGCCAATAGCTCTCGGCCTCCGGGCAAGCCAGCCACCCACTCGTCGTCATAGACGGTATCTCCATAACGCTCTCCCCGGTCGACGAGGATGGCAGCGCAGACGGCGCCCGGCTCAATGTCCACCTGCATCAGCCGAATGGCGGAGAGCACGGCGCCGGAGGAGGCGCCGGCCATGATCGCTTCCGCGTTCAGCAGCTCCCGGCAGCCGCGGACGCAGTCGACATCGCCGACGCGGGCGACGCGGTCCGCCAGCTCGGGCCGGCTGAGCGGCGGCACGATCGCCGCCCCGAGTCCGGGCAGGCGGCGAACCGCTCCCGGCACCGCCCCGAAGATGACGCTCGCGGCGGCGTCCACGGCGACAACCTTCGTGGGCAAGCCCTCGGCTCGGATGCGTTCGGCGCAGCCGCGAAGCGTGCCGAACGTGCTAATGCCGCAGAACAGATAGTCGATGCGGCCCAGCTCCTGAAGCAGCTCCGGCATCGTTGTCTCATAATGCGCCAAGTAGTTGTCCGGATTGGCGTACTGATTCGGCCAGTAGCTGCCGGGAATATCCGCCAGCAGCTCCCGGACGCGGCGCAGGCGGGCGGGCAAATATTCGCCCGTGTCGCGGTCCGGCTCGCGGATCCACTCGATTCGAGCGCCGTAGCTGCGCAGAAGGCGCAGATGAACCGGAGTGGTTCGCGCGTCCAGCACGCAGATGAACGGCAGACCCAAGCAGCGGCAGATCAGCGCGAGACTGATGGCGAGATTGCCGGAGCTGGATTCGACGATAGTTGTTCCCGGCCCGATCTCCCCGCGCTCGATTGCCTTGTCGATCATGCGCAGCGCCGGCCGGTCCTTCGCGCTGCCGCCGGGGTTCATCATCTCCAGCTTCGCGAACACCCGGTAATGCGCGCCCGCGAACATCCGGTCCAGCGGCACGAGCGGCGTCCGCCCGATCAATTGCAGCACGCCTTTGCGAAGTTCCATCACAAGCCGTTGCCTCCCTTAGGGGGTGTAGATTCTCTTGCGTTTGACCGCGCCTTCGCCGATGGCGTTCGCCTGGCCGTCCCACAGCACATTGATCTCCCCGAGCAGCCGGCCGCGAATCATCTGGCCGATCTCCGGAATGACGTCCGCCAGCTCGCGCTCGATCGCGGCGAGCGCGGCGGAATCGGGCTTCTCGCCGCCGATGAGCACGCGAAGCTTGTTGTCTGCCACTTGCACACGCACGACTGCGTTCCGGAGATGCCGATAGACGACGTCCTCGATGTCGTAGACGCTGAGCTTCTCGCCGTGCTTCAGCTCCGGCCCGAGGCGCCGCACGAGCGCCTGATAGCTCATGCGGAGCTCGCCGTTCACTAGAATGGGGCGCAGATCCCTCACGACATCGTAGGTGACGAAGCGAAGCGCGGGGAACAGCTCCCGGACCGCAGACGTCAGCACGAGCACCGATTCATCTGCCGCCAGCTCCTCCGATCCGGGAATCCGCTCGTCGTCCCTTACGCCTTCGGCTTCGATCCCGTCTGCGAACAAGTATCTCCCGTGTTCGTGCGAGAAGCTGGCGATCGTGCCGATCTCGATCGATCCGTACGTGTCCAGAATGTCCTCCTTGGCGATGCCGAGCTGCTCCGCCTTCTGCGCGATCCAGGCGGAAGGCGCCGGCTCGCCGACGAGAATAACCTTGCGGATGCGGTATTGGGCAGGATCAGTCGAGGCATGCAGCAGGCTGTCGAGTATGGACGGCATCGTGTAGAGCACGTGAGGGCGCGCCGCTCGCAGCCGCTGGAGATGATATTCGATCGGCATCCGATACGATACCGACTCCGGCTGCAAGCCGATTCGGCGGAAGACGTCCGATGCCGTATCCGCGGCGTGGCCGGTCCCCATGTCTGACAACGCAGTGCGAGCTCCGGAGTCTTGAAGGAACCGCGCGAAGATTCGGCTCTTGATCGCTGCATATCTCTCTTCGTCTTGTTCGGAATAGTAGATCGTCTTGCGAATGCCGGAGCTTGTGCCGGATGTGCGGTAGACGCGAAGGCGGTCCTGCGTCCCCGGAGGGCGGTCGTGCCCGTAGTAATGCTTCTCCAGCAGGCTGCCGGTCAGCAGCGGCAGCTCCGCCCATTCGCTTGCTCGGAGCGCGCCAGCCGAGCCTCCCGGGTGGATCGAGGCGTACCAAGGGAAGCGGGCGAGCGTCTGCTCCACTTTGAGTTGCAACGAGAATGAATTCCTCATGACAGCTGCCCTCCATCTATTTAGCGGCCCGAATATCGATCATCTAAATAGTTTATGAGCTTCATCGCAGGAGGATTGGACATCTGCGTAGGCGGCCACCTCTTCCGCGTCCGCGCGTTCGCCATATTGTATCGTAAGCCCTATCGGAGGAGAGGGAGGGAAGCCGATGAGCAGCATACGGATCGTGAGCAAGTGGCGGAAAACAAAAATATTGGAGCGCTCCATGCCGTTAGCGGCCCACTTGCCGGAGACGAGGCAGATGGACGCGCACACGATGAAGCGAATGCTGGATCGGTACGGACTGGTATACGCCAAGCCGGATCGCGGCTCGCTAGGGATCGGAGTGATTCGGATCGAGAAGAAGGGGGCGATCTATCGGATTCATGAAGCCAGCCGACAGGTGGATCGGCACAATTACTCCCAAGCCTACCAATGGATTGCGTCGCATAAGCGGCAAGGCTCTTATCTGGCGCAGCGGGGCATTCGGGTGATTCGGCATGCGGGACGCCCGGTCGACTTCCGGGTCATGGCGCAGCGCAATTCCGAAGGTGCCTGGGAGGTGAGCGGCGTGCTGGCCCGGGCTGCGCATCCGCGCAAAGCCGTGACGAACGGAAGCCAAGGCGGCAGTATTCATGAAGCGCGGGACATTCTGGCTGCGGCGCTGGGAGAACGGCAAGCGGGCCTGCTGCTGAAGCAATTCCGCAAGCTGGCGATGCTCGCGGCGGCTCGATTCGACCGGTCGAGTCCCGGCATGAACGAGCTGGGGCTCGATATTGCGGTCGATCGGCAAGGCAGAAGCTGGATTCTGGAGGTGAACACCCGCCCGGACCCGCGGCCGTTCAAGCTGCTGCGCGATCCGCGCGTATTGCGGAGAATCGTCCGCCTCGGCAAGGGTTACGGACGCGTCTACAACTTGCATATTACGAAGGCGAGGAGGGGCTGAGGAGACAGCATTTTCAATTGACAATAGAAGTGAGAACGATTATCATTTACACTATATTAAATGAGAATCGTAATCACGAAGCAGCGAAGGAGTGATTCCATGTCACGGTTAAGCACGAACCGATTGTCTCTGGCATACGGCAATCGCCGAATCGTTGAGGAGCTGAATATAGCGGTGCCGGACGGCAAGATTACGGCGCTTGTCGGATCCAATGGATCGGGCAAATCGACGATTCTGAAGGCGATGGCGCGCATTCTGGCGCCGGCTGGCGGCTGCGTCCATCTGGACGGCAAGGAGATTCACCGCCAATCGACGAAGGAAGTGGCGAAGCAGCTGGCCATTCTGCCGCAGAATCCATCGTCGCCGGAAGGCTTAACCGTACGGGAATTGGTCTCCTTCGGACGTTATCCGCACCAGCGCGGCTTCGGCAGCTTGAATGCCGAGGATCGCCGGATGATCGATTGGGCGCTCCAAGCGACCGGCATGCAGGGCTTCAGCGACCGCTCCGTCGACCAGCTCTCCGGCGGCCAGCGCCAGCGGGCGTGGATCGCGATGGCACTGGCGCAGGGCACGGAGCTGCTGCTGCTTGACGAGCCGACGACTTACCTGGACATGGCGCATCAGATTGAAGTCATGATGCTGCTGGAGCAGTTGAACCGCAGCCAGAAGACGACGATTGTCATGGTCGTTCATGACCTGAATCATGCGGCGCGCTATGCGCAGCATCTTGTCGCCCTGAAGCAAGGAACGGTGCTGTATGAAGGCGAACCGACCGAAGTCATGACTTCGGAGATGCTGCGGGACGTATTCGGCATCGACGCGGACGTTATTCCGGATCCTCGAACGGGAACACCGATGTGCCTGCCGTACGGGCTGTCGGATTCGGCTCCAGGCCATACGGATGCGATTGAGGCGGAACCCGTATTCGCTGCCGTATGAAGCTGCTGATTGTTAATCCATATATGGCTAATGAACGCTCCTATCCCCGCTTGCTGCGGGGAGGAGCGTTTTTTTTGGTTTGCCGCCTCGCCCCCATACCTGTAAAATGAAGGTATCTTAGCGCGGGAGGATGTCCTTATGAACTCGTCATCTGATATTCGAGAACAAGTCGACGCCATTACCGGCCAGATCGCGGCAGCGGTTGTCGGCAAGACGGAGGTCGTCGAACAGCTTCTGATCGCGCTGCTGGCCTCCGGGCATATCATTCTGGAGGACGTGCCGGGCACCGGCAAGACGCTGCTGGCCAAGTCGCTGTCGAAGACGCTGCGCTGCAGCTTCAAGCGTGTCCAATTCACCGCCGATCTGCTCCCCTCCGATATAACCGGCATTCACTTCTTCAATCAACAGGAAGGCCGCTTCGAACTGCGGCAAGGCCCCGTCTTCACGAACATTCTGCTCGCGGACGAATTGAACCGAGCGACGCCGCGCACCCAATCGAGCTTGCTGGAGTGCATGGAGGAGCGGCAAGTGACGATTGACGGCGACACGTATAAGCTGGAGTCGCCGTTCCTGGTCATCGCCACCCAGAACCCGATCGAGAACCATGGCACGTTCCCGCTGCCGGAAGCGCAGCTCGATCGCTTCATGATGCGCGTCTCGATGGGGTATCCGACATTGGAGGAAGAGACCGAGATTCTGAGGCGCTTCTCCGTTCGCGATCCGCTTCCGACGCTGCAGCCGGTGCTCGACAGGGAACAGCTCGCGCACCTGCGAAGCCTCGTGCCGCAAGTGACGATCGAGGAGGACCTGCTGCGCTATCTGCTGTCTATCGTGGCGGCGACCCGCACGCACCCCGAGATTGGAAGCGGTGTCAGTCCGCGCGGCAGTCTGCAGCTCGTGAAGGCTGCGCAAGCGAGAGCGCTTCTGCGCGGCAGGGACTTCATTCTGCCGGACGACATCAAGGCGCTTGCCGTTCCCGTGCTCGCCCATCGCATTCAGCTCAAGGACATGTTCGCCGCCGAACGCGGACGCTCGGAACGACTCATCGAGAGCATCGTTCGCGAGACCCCGGTGCCGACCGAGCCGGCTCTGGAACGGAGATAAGGCGAGATGGCCGTCGTATGGCTGTTGACGGTGTTCGCTGCGATTTATATGGCGCAGCGATGGCTATTTCGAATGTGGGGGCGGCGGGGCATCCGCTATGAGCGGTTCTTCAGCGAGCCTTACGTCTTCGCCGGCCAGCGCGTCGTTCTGGGCGAGCGGCTCGTGAACAACAAGCTGCTCCCGATGCCGTGGTTCCGGGTCGAGACGATCATGCCGGCCATGCTGCGATTCGACAATCAGAGCGCGGAGATGGCGGTCAGCTCCGGACAGCTTCTGCAGAATCACGCGAGTCTATTCAGCTTGTCTCCCTATACGAAAGTGCTGCGGAAGCACGAAGTCACCTGCGCGCGGCGCGGGGTCTATCGGCTGTCCAGTCTGACTTGTACGTACGGCGACATGCTGGGGACGACGTCCGGCACGCTCAGCTTCACGGCCGACTGCGAGATCACCGTTCTGCCGCGGCTGAAGGAACCGGGCGATCTCCCGGTATCCGCCCGCCGGTTCGTGCAGAGCGTGATAAGCACCTATGATGCCTTCTTCGAGAACCACGAGCATGTGGCAGGCGTCCGCGACTATCGGAGCGGCGATTCGCTGAAGCAGGTGAATTGGAGCGCGACGGCGAAGACGGGGCGGCTGCTCGTGAACAAGCGGGAGACGATGACCGACAACGATCTGATCGTCGTGCTGAACGCCGAGCTGCTTGACGGCGCGGAGAATCGGCGCGTCTCGCCGGAAGACTTCGAGGAAGCGGTCAGCTACGCAGCCTCTATCATCTATTCGCTCATCAACAGCGGCGGCAAAGCCGGGCTTATCTTCAACGGCAGTGTGGCCGGCCATGAGGAGGTTCCGCTGCGGATCGAGCCAAGGGCAGGGCGGGAGCATCTGTTCAAGCTGCTGCATCTGATGGCGGTATTCGAAGCGGAGGTTCGCCGCGAGCTCTCCTATGTGCTGGAAGAGATGGCCGCATCCGGGCTTCGGGACGCGAATCTGCTGCTCGTGTCGGCGTTCCTGACGCCGAAGCAGCAGCAGCTTGTCGAGCGTCTTCGGCAAGCGGGCAATCGCGTCGAGACGCTGCTGCTGTATCGGGAGGCGATCGCATGAAGAGGAAGGGAAGGAAGCTGAATGTAGGGACGGCGTTCCTTCGCGCGATCGTCCAGTCGCTCGCTTGGCTGCCGATCACGCTGTGGCTGGCGCCGGCGGCGCCGGCTGCCTCGTTAGGGCAATGGCTGGCACTGGCGGCAGCGGCTTCGCTATTCGGAGCGGCGCTGACCATCGGCAGCTATCTCTGGCCGTGGGCCGTCTATGCGGCGTTGATCGCCGCAGTTGCCGGATCAGTCGCGCGGCTGGGCATAGACTGGCTGCTGCCGATGCTCTATGCCGGCGTCGCCGCTTGGCTGGCAGGCCGAAGCCTGCCGCGGGAAGCCGTCTGCATGGCAGGCGTCGGGACCAACGGCCTTGCGCTGATCGCCGCGGTATGGGTGTCCGAGCTGGCCGCCTATAGGCCGCTCTTCATCGTATCAGGCCTTATCTGGTTCACGCTATCGGCTTACGCCATCCACGCGAAGCTGCTGAACTCCGCAGGACTTCACGATGGCATCGTCACGCGCCTCGTCTCCCGGTCGAGCCGCCGCTGCCTGATGCTGCTGCTCGCGGTCGTCATCATCGCATACCTGGCGACGAGCGACTTCCATCTGTGGCGGGCGATCGTCGAATTCATCAACGCTCATACGCCGAGGCCGAGCCCGCCGGAGTCCGAGCCGATGCAGCAAGCGCCTTCCGGCGGCTTGCCGGAAGGGCTGCTCGGGGAGCAATCGGAGAGCAGGTGGCCGAGATGGACGGATTACCTCTTCTATGGAATCGCGGGAGCGATCGGCGCTGCGGTGCTGATTCTGCTGGTCAAGCGATATGTGCTTAACCTATCGTGGTTCCGCGCACTGGTCTCATGGGTTCGAGCGTTGCTGCCTCGTCTCTTCGAGAGGAAGCCGCCGCCTGTTCAGGCTCCATACACCGAAGAGAAGGAGAGCTTGCTCGACATCGGCAGGGCGCTGCGCGAAGCGCGCAGCAGATGGCTCCATCGCGCTTCGCGCAAGCCGCTCGGCCGCCGGGAGTGGGAGCAGCTCGCCGCTCGCGAGAAGGTGCGGCGTCTCTATCAAGAATCGCTGCTCACGGCCGCCGAGGCCGGCTTCAGCCGCCGCTCGTCGGATACGCCGAGCGAAGCGCTGGACGCCGCCGCACGTTGGTACGAAGGCCATGAGGAGGAAGGAGCGGCCGCGCGCAAGTCAGCTGTCTCTCCCCGCAGCGGCTGGCTGCGGCAGAAGCGCGCGCTGCTGGCCGACTTGTACGGCCGCGCCAGATATGGCTCGCGGGAGGCGACTCCCGCGGAGCTGGAGAAGCTTGCCGGCGAATATCCATGGGATTCGCGCAAGTAACAGGGGGCGGCAGTCCCTGCGGCACAACACCTTGTCCACCCCATCGCCCCATGACACAACAAAGAAGCCGTCGTCCGGATGCTCCGGGCAACGGCTTCTTTGCCGAATGAGGCCGAGAGATTACTTCGCCTCTTCAACAGCTACTTCTTTGTAAGTATCGGAATCCAGAATCCGACGCGCGCCAACGTAACGCTTCGCGTAGTACGTCTCATCGAGGTCCGAGATTCGAACCCCTTTGGAAGCCGCATGCGCGAATTTGTTGTCGCCGACATAAATTCCGACATGGGAGACGCCGCTGCCGCTTGTGTTGAAGAACACAAGGTCGCCGGCTCTCAGATTGTCCTTCGCTACTTTGGTACCGAGGCCGTACTGGGATTTCGACGAATGGGGCAGCGTGACGCCGAGCTTCTTGAATACATAGGCTGTGAAGCCTGAGCAATCGAAGCCGTCTGTCGTTGTGCCGCCGTAATCATAATCGATTCCGATCAGTGGCTCTACGGTCGTATCCAGTTTGGAATCGGCGAATGCACTGCCAACCTGGAACACCAACAATAACGCGAAGGCAAACAAGACTGCAGACAACTTACGCAAAGCTGGTGACTCCTTCCAAAGCCTGCGAGGTTAGCTGAAGGGTTCGGTTGAAGGTTCCCTATGACCCCTGCCGCTAGGCGAGATCAATTCACCCGGTGAAAAATGGTTCCCCCGCTTCCCAGTGCCCGGGAATTCGGCAATTTTTGCACTTCGCTTTACGTATTCGGTTTTTTGGTGCGTTTTTCCTCCCATGTTAAGATTAGAATTCCTTAATGTTCCGTTAAACCGACAGAATTCATGGCGACGATAAGTCTTAAATTACGCCGCCTGTTCCGGTCTCCAAAGCTCAAATTGCGAGGCCGCGGTCCATAACGTAAATAGCGAACGAACCAGCTGATACGCCTGCTGCAGCGCGATTGCGGCGAATCCGGTCCACAGCATGGAGGCTGTCGCCTGCGCAAGCGACGCTCCGATTCCGATGCCAGCAATCGACAAGGTGACGGCGATGAGCGGAAGCGCCCGACGGCAAGCGCGTCCGAGCCCGCTCAGGATGCTGTCTCCGGCTGCCGCGCTGAACTGCATGAACTGGAAGGCCAGATGCACGGCGAAGCTCCAAACGATCCAGGCCAGAATGAGCGGGAGCAGGCTGTGTGCCCATTCTTGAAGCGATGGGACGGAGAAGAGCTGGGACTTCGCGTGCGGCACCAGCCACACAAGGGGCAGCAGGACCAAACCATTCTCGAACCAATACAGAGCCGCCACGGGCTTCCACGCCTTGCGAATGCCGGCAATCACGCGGGTGCCGTCGGCCTCTGCCGAATGACTGAAGGAGTAGAAGAGTCCGGCGTTCAGAAGGGGCGTGAGCACCATTCGAAGCAAGAACATGCCGGCCAGCATCCACAGAATGTCATCCAGAATATCCGTCTTCATCAGGCGGAATTGCGCTTCGATCCAGAACAGCCCCGCGGCGCTGGAGTTCGGATGACCGTCGGGATAACGGGCCAGTACCGGCGTCACGACGTGATCGACGAACCGGTACAGGAAGAATCCCCACAGCAGCCGGTAGAGGAAAAGCACGACCAACACATACTTATGTCGCCTGGTCATGTCCCATCCCTTGCCTAAGAGTTTTCTCATAATTGCCACCTCACCATGCCAAAGTGCCGAGCAGCCCGTCGATCAGCTTCGAGAGGCCGATATTGAAGCGGGTACGCGTCTTCTCCTGAACCTCCGTCTTGAGGTAATTGTTGTAGCGCAGATTGTCCAGTACCACCGAATTGGACGGGTCGATGGCTGCGAACAGAAGCGGCTGGGCGTGGGTCAGCTTCATCTGCACTTGACTCTGCTGCCCGTTCCAGGTCTTGCGAACGGCCGAACCATCGGCGAACTGGAAGAGCACGGTGACGGGCTGCGGGCTGCCGCCGTTGCGGCGAAGCACGACCATCGACTCATAGCCGCCTCCCGGGGCGGGCGACGATTGGATCGATTGGACCGCGAAGTCGGCCATCTGGCCATTGTAGACATAGGCTTGGAAGAAGTCGCTCCACTTGCCCTTCGTGACGGCTTCGACCGCCTTCTGGAAGTCCGTGGAGGAAGGGTGCTTGAACCGGTATCGTTGAAAATAGTAGCGCATGATCTTGCTCATCGTCTTCTCGCCGACCTGCTTCTCGATCGCTTGGAGCACAAGCTTGCCCCGCAGGTAGACGTTCTCAGCATAGCTGTCCGAGCTGTCATAGCCCCAGGAATCGAGCTTTAGCGGCTGCGGGTTGGTCATGTAGCTCGCTTCGATTGTCGAATTGGAGCCGATGCCATAGATAGCCGACATCAGCTTATCTTCGGTGTACGAGGTGAAGCCTTCGTCCAGCCACGCCTCTTCGAATTCGTTCGAGGCGACGATGCCGTACCAGTACTGGTGGGCGATCTCGTGCACGAGCGTGCGCTCCAGCTCGTAGCCGGGAGAGTCGTTCTTCGCGGCTGCCGCCGTGACGAGCGTCGGGTATTCCATGCCGCCTGCGCCGTTCGCGTCTGCCGGCGGAACGACGATGGACAGCGTGGAATAGGGATAGTCTCCGTACCACTGGCCCAGCTTGGCCAGCGCGGACTTGGCGGCGTGCATGTACCGGTCCGCGAGATCCTTGTGCAGCGGGTCCAGGTATAGCTTAATGCGAAGCCCCGGCACGCCGGCGGAGGAGAAGGAGTTCTCCACATAGGTGTAGGAGGGGGAGGTTGACCATCCGAAGTCGTGCACGTCGTCCGCATAGAATTGGTAGATCTTGCGGCCGTCCTTGTTGACGACCTGCTGGGTCATGGCGCCGGTTGCCGCCACGATGTTCTGCTCCGGCACGTTGATCTTGACGCTATAGATGCCGAAGTCCGAGTAGAATTCCGAATTGCCGTGGTACTGGTGCGTGTCCCATCCTTCGGCATCGCGTCCGCGAGTGCCGGCTGTCTCGTAAGCCGCGATCTTCGGGAACCATTGGCCCGCCATGACGAAGTCGCCGGCCTGACCCATGCGGGCGAACACTTGCGGCAGCTGGACGGTGAACTTCATGCGCAGCGTCGTCTCGCCGCCGGGCTTCACCGCCTCCGGCAGGCGGAACGTCGCCAGCGTCTTGTCGGAGGCGTTGCCGTCGTCCGGCTGGACATAGCGGAAGCGGGGCAGCAGCGTCTCGCCTTCCTCCGTCGTCAGCGAAGTCAGCGTCATCGAGCCGTAGCCGCCGGGCTTCATCTTGTCCTCGCGGAGCTGGCCGCCAGATTCCTTGAGGAAGGTGCTGCCCGGCGAGAAGGCGTTGGGGTACAGGTGCAGGTAAATGTCGGACACCGGCTTGCGGCCGGGGTTCTTCCAGGTCACAGTCTGCTCGCCGGTCAAGGTGCCGTCGTCTTCAAGCTTGACCGAGATATGGTACTCCGTCACCCGGTTGCTCAGCACGACCGGCTTGGGCGCGATCGGAATATCGGCCCCGGATTCGGAGGACTGCATGGCCGCGGCATCTTCCGCAGCGGGTTGTTCCTCTAGCTGAGCATTGGCAGGAATGGCATACTGGTCGAGCCAAGCGTCGGCGAATCCGAACCGGACGGAGACGACGAGCACCGCGGCGGAGACCGCCAGGACGAGTATGCGGAACAAGCGGCGATGGGGCATACGGTTAACCCTCCCGTTGACAAGCTTCTAGGGCATGTATATGTTGCATGTCCCGGGATTATATCTGCGGCTTGGCCGCTTCAACGCTTGTTGCTGCCGTTGTATATGGGGCATGGGAGGATGCGGTCTAATCCGCCGCATGCCGGCGCAACCAGATGCCTTGCTGGCTGCGCAAAGGTTTAAAGGGGGCGAATTCTCCTCCGTCTCTGGCTGCCTTTGGCTGCGAATTCGGACGGCTGCGCTGGAGGGGGCGTGTCCGTATTTTTGGCGGCGGGCATCGCTTTTCCGAGGGAATTTCGCTAAGATAGGGGGTAAGTACGGATGGAGGGTGAACGACGATGAGCAACGAGCAACAGCCCGCGCCGGAGAAGAAGAAGCTGGCGCTTAATGTAGTAAGCAATAAGCAGCATAAAGGGTTCGGGGCGGGAAGCATCGACCTGAGCCAAGTCGCCTGCGTCGTCATCGATCAAGGAGAGGCCTATATCGACGTCGGAGCGATGCACGCGAAGAGCAAGATCGAGCGCGGTATCAAGTTCTCTCCTAACAAAGAGGACGTGCCGAACGGCCGCCCGGCTTGGATCGTCTGGGTTGCCGTCGACCGCAACGATACCGGCAGCTACTACGCTGGAGCGACCTCCTGCGAGATGCTGATCGATACGGAAGCGCGCAGAGGGTGGAAGATTCTCGCCGACCACGTCAACCGGCTGGACGCCTCGCTCAAGCGGCGCTATATGCTCGACAACCTCGGGCCAGAGGAGAAGGCGGCCTTGCGCAAGCTGCTGCAGGAGCACAACCTCGAGTGGTGGGACAACTCGCCGGAGCAGCTGAAGGAGCTGCTGGCGTAAAGCCAAGGCGTGCGCGTGCAGCGAGAAGCTCGAGCAAATCGAATTTCTCCTGCGGGCACAGCCCCTCGCGCGGCGCAAACCTAAACAAAGCTCTCCTGCCCCCAAGGGGGCGGAGAGCTTTGTTTAGGTTACAGCTTCCACCAGCGGCGCACCCTGTGCCACAACGATCCGCCGCGGCCCGGCTCTTCCGCAGGCTCGCGCGCGCCGCCGTGGAGCACGCACGCCTCCGTCGGCTCGGTGCCGGCGAGGAACGTCTCCCGCACCTTCTCGGGGCAGCCGTCTGCGGCGAGCTGCCCTGTGGCCGGGTCGATGTACACCGTGACGACGCCTTCCGGCACTGGGAACTCGTGCGGCGCGACCGAAGCGAGCGCCTTCTCCGTGAATGCCGCGAAGATAGGCGCCGCGCGGTGAGCCTCCGATGAAGAGATGGCGCGCCCCCGGTCGTGGCCGACCCAGACGGACGCGACCAGATCCGGCGTATAGCCGACGAACCAGGCGTCCGATTGGGTCGTGCCGCTCTTGCCGGCGACGGGGCGCGTCAGCATCCGAGATACCCGATGCGCCGTGCCGCCGGAGTCGAAGACGCTGCGCATCAAGTCGCTTAGCACATACGCGAGCGCCGGCGAGATGACAGCTTCCCGGCGGGGGTTCGCCTCGTACAGCACGCTTCCGTCGCGGTCCTCGATGCGCTGAATGGCCACCGGCTCCGGCCGATAGCCGCCGCCCGCGAAGGCGGTGAACGCCGATGCCATCTCGAACGGGCTGACCGGGAAAGTGCCGAGCGCGAGCGACGGCACGGCGTTCAGCTTCGAGGTGATGCCCAGCTTGCGGGCCATGGCGATCACTTCCTCGGGACCGACTTGCATAATCGTGTTCACCGCATAAATATTGTCCGAAGACTTGATCGCCTGGCGCAATCCGATCTCGCCGTTAAAGTAACGATCGTTGAAGTTGCTGGGCCGGTAAATTTTCCGATAATCGTCGTAGTAGAACACCGTCGGCGCGCTATTGAACCGCGTAGTCGGCGTTAACGTCCGTGCGTTCAGCGCCGTCGCGTACAGGATCGGCTTGAACGAAGAGCCCGGTTGGCGCGTCGTCGCGAACACTCGGTTGAACTGGTTGCGCTCGTAATCGCGCCCGCCGACCATCGCTTTAATGTGGCCTGTCGAAGGATCGATCGCCACGAGCGCAGCCTGCAGCTCGCTGTTCTTAGGCATCTGCCCGGCGACGGCTTCTTCCGCCGCCTTCTGCATGCGGCTGTCCAGCGTCGTCACGATCCGCAGTCCGCCTTCGTTCAAGAGACGCTCGTCCAGCGGGACGAGCTGGGCGGCCAGCTTGCGGACATAGTCCACGAAGTATGGCGCGATCTTGCCTTTATCCTTGGGCAGCGGGACCAACCGCAATGGCTCTCGCGCCGCCGTCTCAGCCTGCAGCTTCGTAATATAGCCAGTGGCGGCCATCCCTTGCAGCACGGTTCGCTGCCGAGCCTTCGCTTGATCATAATGCAGGTGCGGGGAATAGTAGCGCGGGCCCTTCGGAATGCCGGCGAGCATGGCGCTTTCGGCCAGCGTCAGCTTCTTGGCAGGCTTGCCGAAGTACAAGCGCGCCGCCGCTTCAGCGCCATATGCCCCATGTCCGTAGTAGATCTGGTTCAGATACATCTCTAGAATCTGATCTTTGGAATAGATCTGCTCCAGCTTAGCCGCGTACCAAGCTTCCTTCGCTTTGCGTTTCCAGGTCCGCTCATGCGACAGATACAAATTGCGGGCGAGCTGCTGGGTCAGCGTGCTGGCTCCCTGTTCCTTCGACATATGCCGCAAGTCGACCCACACCGCGCGCGCCATGCCGCGAATATCGACGCCCGAGTGCTCGTAGAAGCGGCGATCCTCTGTCGCGAGCGTCGCGCGCACCAGCCATGGCGAGATTTGCGGCAGCGCGACGGTCTGCCGGTTGACGCCGCCCTGCATCGAGGCGAGCACATTGCCGTCCGCGTCCAGGATTTGCGTCGATTGGGGGAACGAAGCGGAGGGCAGCGGAGCGTAACGGATCAACGCCGCCACCGTTCCCAGCATCAGAATAATCGCAGCCGCAGCGATAAATCCGATCATGCGCCATGATAACCGCTTTCGGCGCCTGCGCTCTTGGGGAGGCGCGTCGGAAGCTGTCATTTCCCGGGACATGATGCCGCTTCCGAGAGCCGGCTGCTCCTGCGTCGGCCATTGGTTGTCGAATTCTCCGTTCATCTGCCGCCTCCTTTCGCTGCGTTAGGCGTTCGCCTCCCCTTATTATGGAAAAGCCGTTCCCCGCTTATTCCCATCCGCGAACTTGCAAGCCGACAAACGCAAGCCGGGGCATGCGCCGCATGCAAGGGAATGTTGCTTTTTGCGCACGATATCCTATAATACAATTTGTTTGGTTAGCGGATTGAATCTATTACTGGGAAAGAAGGGTTTGGCGCATGTCTTCGATGGAATTATGGTATACCGAGAAGCAGACCGAGAACTTCGGCATCACGGCCAAGATTAAGCAAACTTATGTTCACGAGCAGACCGATTTCCAAGAGCTCGCGATGATCGAGACGGAAGAATGGGGCAACATGCTCGTGCTGGACGGCATGGTTATGACGACGGTTCGCGACGAGTTCGTCTATCACGAGATGGTGACGCACCCGGCGCTGTTCACGCATCCGAATCCGGAGAACGTGCTCGTGGTCGGCGGCGGCGACGGCGGCGTCATCCGCGAAGTGCTGAAGCATCCGAAGGTCAAGAAGGCGGTTCTCGTCGACATCGACGGCAAGGTCATCGAATATTCGAAGCAATATCTGCCGTCCATTGCCGGCAAGCTGGACGACGCGCGCGTCTCCGTGCAAGTCGACGACGGCTTCAAGCATATCCATGACCACAAGAACACCTACGACGTCATTCTGGCGGATACGACCGAGCCGGTCGGCCCGGCGGTTCAGCTGTTCACGCGCGGCTTCTATCAGGGGATCTACGAGTCGCTCAAGGATGACGGCTTGTTCGTCGCCCAGACGGACAACCCGTGGTTCAAGGCCGACCTAATCCGTACCGTCAACCGCGACGTGAAGGAAGTGTTCCCGATCGTGCGCGTCTTCACGGCGAACATCCCGACCTATCCGAGCGGCCTGTGGACGTTCACGATGGGCAGCAAGAAGCACGACCCGCTGAACGTGAAGAAGGAAGATATCGCTGAGCTCGACACCAAGTACTACACGCCGAGCATCCACTTCGCAGCCTTCGCGCTTCCGAAGTTCGTGGAAGATTTGACGAAGTAAGCAGCTGCAGCATCCGCGGCGCATCAGCCGTGCGCCCGATTTCGGGCGTGCGGCTTTTCTTTTTGCGGCGCGTACCCTATAATGGTGGATAATTAAATCCAACAACGTGGAACGGGAGAGTACCTTGCCGCAGGACCTGCAGCAGCGAGCCGGGATGGTGAGAGCCGGCGCGGCGGCGCGAGGGAAACGCACCCGGGAGTTGGTTCCCTGAACAATGCGCGAGCCGCAGTAGGGGGACCCGGCATCTGCCGTTATCCGATCGAGAGAATGCCGCGAAGGCCTGCACAATCGGGCGATGCGCCGGCATTACGAAGAGTGGCACCGCGGACACGATCCGTCTCTTTCGAGAGACGGATCTTTTTTGTTGTCCGGCGGGCGCGTTGGAGCTGCGATTTGAATAGGGTCCAGAACAGGAGGGATTGCGGCGGTGAACGAATCGGAACCGAGGCGGGTCAAGATCGAGCTGCTTAGCGGCCCTGAAGGCGAGGCCGGCGCGATCTCGTACAGCGGCATGCTGTATCCGAAGGCTGGCGCTTTCTACATTAAATATGAGGAAGCGGACGAAGAACGAGGGCGATGCCGGATCACCTTCAAGTGGGATACGCAAGGGATGACGATATTGCGTTACGGCGAGGTGCAGGGGGAGCAGAGCTTCCGGCTGGGCCTGCGCACGGCGGGGTGGCATGAGACGCCTGCCGGGCGGTTCCGCTTGGAGATGGAGACGCACAAGCTGCGGCTGCATGCCAAAGAAGCTGGAAGCCTGCCGTTTGAGATCGAGTGGCAATACCAATTATGGGTTAATGAGATGAGCGCAGACCGCTTTGACTTGCGGCTGCGCGTATGGGAGGAACACGACGAATGAGCAAGTACGCATTGGAACGTCTGTATGGACAGGTGAAGGGAGCCATCGGGGACGCGGTAGTGGCCGCGGGCTTGGTGGAGCGGGACGCGCTGCCGGACTTCGTGCTGGAAGTGCCGAAGGATAAGGCACACGGGGATCTCGCGACGAATGCAGCGATGCAGCTGACGAAGATTGCCCGCCGCAATCCGCGACAGATCGCTGAGGCAATCATTGAGCACCTCGACAAAGGGGGCGCCCAGATCCTATCCGCTGAGATTGCGGGGCCGGGCTTTATCAACTTCCGTCTGGACAAGAGCTATCTGCATGGCATCATCGGCGAAGTACGCTCGATGGATGCGGACTACGGCCGCGTCGAAGCGGGTCCGAACAACAAAGTGCAGGTCGAGTTCGTCAGCGCCAACCCGACGGGCAGCCTTCACCTCGGCCACGCGAGAGGAGCCGCGGTCGGCGACGCGCTGTGCAATCTGCTGGACTTCGCGGGCTATGAAGTGACGCGCGAATATTACATTAACGATGCAGGCAAGCAAGTCGCTAATCTAGCCGCCTCGATTGAAGCCCGTTACCGCCAGGCGCTCGGGCAGGAAGCCGAGATGCCGGAAGACGGCTATTATGGCGAGGACATCATCGGCTTCGCCAAGGAATTGGCGGAGCAGGAAGGCGACCGCCTGCTGTCGCTGTCCGATGAAGAGAGATTCCAATTCTTCCGCAGCTACGGGCTGGAGAAGGAACTGGCTAAGATCAAGCGCGACCTCGGCCGCTTCAATGTTCATTTCGACGAATGGTTCAGCGAGACGTCGTTGTATGAGAACAACCGCGTTGTCGCAGCTCTCGACGCGCTGCGCGCGCAGGGCCATGTCTACGAAGAGGAAGGCGCTGTCTGGCTGAACACGACCGAATTCGGAGACGACAAGAACCGCGTTCTCGTCAAGAACGACGGCAGCTATACCTATCTCACGCCGGACATCGCCTATCATATGGATAAGTACGGCCGCGGCTTCGACCGGATGATCAACATCTGGGGAGCGGACCATCACGGCTATATTCCGCGCATGAAGGCGGCCATGGCTGCGCTCGGCAACGATCCGGAGAAGCTGACCGTTCTGATCGCGCAGATGGTCAGCCTGTTCCAGAACGGCGAGAAGGTCAAGATGTCGAAGCGGACGGGCAAAGCGATCACGATGGAGGATCTGATGGACGAAGTCGGCGTCGACGCGATCCGCTACTTCTTCACGATGCGCAGCATGGATTCCCATCTAGACTTCGACATGGACCTCGCGGTCTCGACTTCGAACGAGAATCCGGTGTATTACGTGCAGTACGCTTACGCGCGGATATGCAGCATCTTCCGCCAAGCCGAAGAGCAGGGCATCGCACTCCTGCCGATCGAGCAGGCGCCGCTTGGCAAGCTCGTGAGCGAGCATGAGCTCGAGCTGCTGCGCAAGATGGGCGAGCTGCCGGAGACCATCGCCTCCGCAGCCGCTGCATACGCACCGCATCAGATGATTCGCTACGTCTACGAGACGGCCGCGCTGTTCCACAGCTACTACCGCGCGGAGCGCGTCATCACCGACGACGCGGAGCAGAGCCAGGCGCGCCTGCAGCTGCTCGCAGCGCTGCGGGTCGTCCTTGGCACCTGCCTGCGAATCGTCGGCGTCTCGGCTCCCGAGAAGATGTAAGGCTTAGACTGCCCGAAGGATTGCATCGCCGGACGGCTGGAACCGCAAGACGCAGCTCATGGCATTTGTTTGGCGGCTAACAGCATGCGTGTCACGTCAAGCTCGCCGGCCCCGCGCGACTTCCCGCTGCGCAGCGGCCGGGTGGATCGCTTGAGAATCGCCTTGATCTGTTCGGGCGTCAACTCCGGCTTCAGCCCGAGCAGCAGGGCGACCGCGCCCGTGACGTGCGAGGTGGCCATCGATGTGCCGCTCATGAACTTGCGGCCGCCTCTTGGCCAGCTAGAGAGGATCTTCTCTCCGGGCGCGTAGATATCAACGGCGTCGCATCGGTTCGAGAAGGAAGCGACTTTGCCTAGGCGGTTAATGGCCCCGACGGCGACGGTCTGCCGGTAGCGCGCCGGATAATCGATCTGGCCGCGCTTGCCGTCGTTCCCGGACGAGGCGACGATCAACACGCCGGAGCGGTAGGCATTGCTCACGGCGGCGAGAAGCGACTTGCTGCGGTTCTCCATGCCGAAGCTCATGTTGACGACATCCATCCGGTTGCGGACGCACCAGTCGATGCCGAGAATAATGTCGGATACGAAGGCGGTACCGTTATAATCGAATGCCTTGATCGGGTAGATCGAAGCGCGCGGGGCGACGCCGATCATCCCCTGCAATCGGTTCGCTGCCGCGATCGTGCCGGCGATATGGGTGCCGTGCCCGTTGTCGTCGTGCGGCGGCATCGTGCGCTGGATCAGGTTGATGCCTCGCTCCAGCGAATGGCTCAGATCGGGATGGCTGAAGTCGACGCCGGTATCGATGACGCCGACTTTGACCCGGTGGCCGGTCGTCCGGCTCCAAGCTTCCGGAGCGCGAATGCGCCGGACTCCCCACGGTATGCCTTGGTCCGTTATCGATCGGACGCGTGTAGGCTTGGACGAACGCCGGGGGCTTCGAGGGGCCGAGTCGGCCGTTCGCTTGAATGCGGATCCAGATGGACGCAACGGTGCGGCATGCATGCTGATGAGAGGGTCTTCCTCCCAGACGAGGCCGGCTCCGAACGGAAGCGGCATTCCTTGCGGCGGCAGCGGGCAGGAATAAGCACGGATAATGCCAAGGCGTTTAACCTCTCGGAGCGGCCGGTGACGAGGCCGTTCGGCTTGCAGCGCCTTCAGGAATATCTTGTCGTCTTCGGGGCGCAGGAAGCGGAGAATTCTTCTGCTCGCCCTCTTCTCCGAGGAGGACAGGGAGCTCTTGAGCCATTCCAGGATACTGTTCGTGTCCAATGGCGGATCCCTCCCGGCGGATGTGCTTCCCTATTGTATGAGAGAGCTCTTCCGAGAGCATGGGTAAGGAGCCTGTTTGCCGCCAAATAGGCGAAGCGCCAAGTCGGACATACAGGCCCGGGACAGGGCCGCATTCACTTGCATTTTCACAGAAAATAAGGTTAACTAGTGGTTGACACAGAAGCGAATAGTTGAAATGTTTAACATAAAGAGAGGATGAGCAGTAGCGTGAGCGCGGAATACGTCCTGAAATTCGATGCCGAGAAAATTCGGGAAATGCCTATGGTAGACCTCGCCTTCCAGGTGCTGAAGGCGGCCAACACCCCATTTTATTATCGCGATCTGATGATGGAGATCGCCAAGATCAGAGGCTTGTCCGAAGATCAAATTAATGATGTGATCGCCCAACTGTACACCGAGATCAATATCGACGGCCGCTTCGCCTGCGTCGGCGGCAACGTATGGGGCCTGAAGCGCTGGTACCCGGTTGAGAAGTCGGAGGATGCGGTTGCCGGCGGAGCGAAGCGTCCGCGGATCATCAACGACGATGACGATCTGGACGACGAGGATCTGTACGGCGAGGACGAGGAAGAGACCTTCACGCCGGACGAAGAAGGCTTCGAGCTGTTCGACGAAGAGCGTGAAGAGCTGTTCGACGAAGGAGAAGAAGCCGCCGAAGTGGACGAGGAAGTCATCGACGAAGAAGAAGACGCAGAGATCGATGAAGAGCTCGCAGAGGAAGAAGAAGAGGAGTCCGAGGACGAGGAAGACGACTTCGAGGACGCCGACGAAGACGAGAAATAATACCGGTTCGGCGGGCTTGACACCTTACCGGCAAGACGTTAAACTTATGCTTGGGCTTTAGAAGCAGTGTGCTTTTCCATAGGTGAATTTATTAAAAAGTGCCCCCATTTATTGGGTGACACTTTTTTGTTTTGTCATGGTTTAAAGATCCCGTCCGATCTCGATTGGAAGATTTCGCCTTCGGCGCCGAAGGTACAATCCGTTCTGCTTGATTGAAGCGAATGCGGGGTACGATAAAGATAATGCCGCAGGCATGGGGTGGGAGGTTCGTACAGAGTGACTAAATATATTTTCGTAACGGGCGGCGTAGTCTCGTCGCTGGGCAAAGGAATCACCGCCGCTTCTCTCGGCCGCCTGCTGAAGAACCGCGGGCTGAAGGTAACGATTCAGAAGTTCGATCCTTATATCAACGTCGACCCGGGCACGATGAGCCCTTACCAGCACGGGGAAGTGTTCGTCACGGACGACGGCGCGGAGACGGATTTGGACTTGGGGCATTACGAGCGGTTCATCGATATTAACCTGTCCAAGAACAGCAACGTAACGACCGGCAAGATCTACTCCACCGTCATCAGCAAGGAACGCCGCGGCGAGTATTTGGGCGGCACAGTGCAAGTCATCCCGCATATTACGAACGAGATCAAGGACCGCGTGTTCCGCGCGGGCCGCGAGACCGGTTCAGACGTCGTCATCACGGAGATCGGCGGCACGGTCGGCGATATCGAGAGCTTGCCGTTCCTCGAGGCGATCCGTCAGATCAAGAGCGATATCGGCCGGGAAAATGTGATGTATGTACACGTCACGCTTATTCCGTTCATTAAGGCAGCTGGCGAAGTGAAGACGAAGCCGACTCAGCATAGCGTGAAGGAGCTTCGCAGCATCGGCATCCAGCCGAACGTTATCGTCTGCCGTACGGAGTATGAGCTGTCCGAGGACTTGAAGCGCAAGATTGCGCTGTTCTGCGATATCGACGCGAATGCGGTCGTGGAATGCCGCGACGCCTCCACGCTGTATGAGGTTCCGCTCATGCTGCGCGAGCAGGGTCTTGATGACTACGTCGTGAAGCATCTCGGCCTCCAGCATGCGGCTCCCCAGCCGGATATGGCGGAATGGGAAGCGCTCGTGGGCCGCGTTAAGTCGCTGAAGAAGACGACGGAGATCGCGATCGTGGGCAAGTACGTCGCCTTGCACGACGCTTACCTCAGTATCGTCGAATCGCTCGGCCATGCCGGCATCGACTCTGACTCGGAAGTGAACATCCGCTGGGTGAACGCGGAGGAAGTGACGCCGGCTAACGTGGACGAGCTGCTTGGCGGCGTGAACGGCATCCTCGTGCCGGGCGGCTTCGGCGACCGCGGCATCGAGGGCAAGATTACGGCGATCCGCTACGCCCGAGAGCAGCGGATTCCGTTCTTCGGGATCTGCCTCGGCATGCAGGTGGCGGTCATCGAGTTCGCGCGCAACAAGGCCGGGCTGGACGGCGCCAACAGCTCCGAGATTCATCCGGCTACGCCGTATGCGGTCATCGACCTGCTGCCGGAGCAGAAGGATATCGAGGATCTGGGCGGCACGATGCGTCTGGGCCTGTATCCTTGCAAGCTGGTGCCGGGCAGTCTCGCAGCCCAGTGCTACGACGACGAGCTCGTGTACGAACGCCATCGCCATCGGTACGAGTTCAACAACGAATACCGCGAGCGGATTGAATCGGCGGGGCTCAAGATTTCGGGCACCTCGCCGGACGGCCGTCTGGTCGAGATGATCGAGATTCCGGATCATCCGTGGTTCCTGGCCGTACAGTTCCATCCGGAATTCACGTCGCGGCCGAACCGTCCGCAGCCGCTGTTCCGCGAATTCGTGCGGGCGTCGCTGGCGAACGCGAATGCTTAATCGTTTCATTTTCTGAGCGCTCTGGCGAATGCCGGGGCGTTTTTCACCTTTTTTCCATGGCAAATGAAGGATTTCTCCCGCTTGACCGCGAATATCGGTTAGATATGGTTTACAGAAACGGAGGATTTGGCGATGGGGAAAAAGAAGCTGCTAATCGTAGATGACCAGATCGGCATTCGAATTCTGCTGCTCGAAGTATTCGCGACCGAAGGCTATGAGACGTTTCAAGCGGCCAACGGCCGCGCCGCGCTTGAGATCGTCCGTAACCACGCGCCGGACTTGGTGCTGCTCGATATGAAGATCCCGGGAATGGACGGGCTCGAGATATTGAAGAAGATTAAGGAAATGAACCGCGAGATCAAGGTCATCATGATGACGGCTTACGGGGAGCTCGACATGATCAAGGAGGCGACGGATCTGGGCGCCCTTACTCACTTCACGAAGCCGTTCGACATCGACGAGATGAGAGTCGCTGTCAATCTGCAGCTTAGCGATGACGGACCGTCTTCGAAGTTCGCTTAGGCTTCTAATGAGAATCGGGAGGCGCTCGAGGGACGCATGAGTAAAGCTTAATTTACTATGCTAAAGGGATTTGTGTTATAATGGGGCGGTGCGCGTCACTTGCCCGGAAGGTGCTGAATCGCACCGCGGGAGCGACCATATGGGAAAACGTCTATACGGCGTTTTCCCATTCCTGCAATCATACCGAATTTACCATTATAGTTTAAGGATTTCTGTTGGGTAAGCGCAGAGCATCCCCGCCGCATCGGCGATGGCGCTTTGCTAGTTTGTATCGGCTGACCTCCGTCTTCCGGTGCACGAGCAGCAGATTAGGAGGAACCATACATTCATGGAGAAATTGATGATACGCGGCGGCCGTCCGTTGCGGGGCACGGTCGCGATCAGCGGCGCGAAGAACAGTGCGATCGCGCTCCTTCCTGCGGCCATTCTCGCCGAATCGGAAGTGCGTTTGGATAATTTGCCTCACCTTAGCGATGTAGCGATCTACACGGAATTGCTAGAAGAACTTGGGGGCAAAGTAACCTGGAATTCGGATACGATGACGATCGATCCGTCGAACATGGTGTCCAAGCCGATGCCTAACGGCCGCGTGAAGCTGCTTCGAGCTTCCTATTACTTAATGGGCGCGCTGCTGGGGCGCTTCGGTGAAGCGATCATCGGCCTGCCGGGAGGATGCAACTTCGAGCCTCGTCCCATCGATCAGCATATCAAAGGCTTTGAAGCGCTAGGCGCTGTCGTTACGAACGAATACGGCGCCATTCGAATTAAAGCGAAGGAATTGCGCGGAGCGAAGATCTATCTGGATGTCGTTAGCGTAGGCGCCACGATTAATATTATGCTCGCTGCCGCTAGAGCCAAAGGCTCGACGATTATCGAGAACGCCGCCAAAGAACCAGAGATCATCGACGTGGCGACGCTTCTGAACGCCATGGGCGCCAAGATCAAGGGAGCCGGCACGGAGACGATCCGCATCGAGGGTGTCAGCAGTATGCACGGCTGCCGCCATTCCATTATTCCGGACCGGATTCAGGCAGGAACGTATATGATAGCGGCTGCGGCTACCCGCGGGGACGTTCTGATCGATAATATCATTCCGAAGCATCTGGAAGCTTTGACCGCCAAATTGCAAGAGATGGGGGTTCATGTTTACGAGATGGATGAAGCGATCCGCGTCGTCGGCCAGCCAGCCTACGAAGCGGTAGACGTCAAGGCGCTCGTGTATCCGGGCTTCGCTACGGATTTGCAGTCGCCGATGACCAGTTTGCTTACGCAGGCGCAGGGTGTCAGCATCCTGTCGGACTTCGTGTACAGCAATCGGTTTAAGCATGTGCCGGAGCTGATGCGAATGGGCGCGCAGATCCGGGTGGAAGGACGCTCCGCCATTATCGAAGGCGGCAAGCTTAACGCAGCCAAAGTGCGCGCTGCCGACCTTCGGGCCGGCGCGGCGCTGGCCGTGGCGGCGCTGACAGTTGAAGACGGCGTCACAGAGATTACCGGCGTGGAATACATCGATCGCGGCTACGAGCGATTGGTCGAGCATTTAAGCAATTTAGGCGCCGAGGTATGGCGCGTAGGGTAATCCGTCAATAATCAGACGGATTGCTTCATTCGGATATAAAAAGTGGGGATTCTATTGCCAGATCTTATGATGGCGGATTTGGAAGGCTTGACGCTAAGCGAACTGACAAAGCTGGCCAAGAGCCACCAGGTTGCCGATTATAGTCAAATGAGGAAGAAGGAGCTCATCGTTGCGATTCTGCGAGCGCAGGCGGAACGAAGCGGGCTCATGTACATGGAAGGGGTACTGGAGGTCCTGCCCGAAGGGTACGGCTTCCTCCGCCCGACTGGTTACTTGTCAAGCAAGGATGATATCTATATCTCGGCATCGCAGATTCGCAAATTCGATCTTAGAAGCGGCGACGTCGTATCCGGCAGATGCCGGGCGCCGAAGGAAAGCGAACGATATTTCGGGCTGCTGCAAGTGAACGCCGTTAATGGAGAATCTCCGGAGACCGCAGCCGAGCGCCTCCACTTTCCCGCACTTACCCCTCTCTTTCCGCAAGAGAAACTTGTTCTTGAGACGACTCCCACCCGATTATCGACCCGTATCATGGACTTGCTGTCGCCTGTCGGCCTTGGACAGCGCGGTCTGATTGTCGCGCCGCCGAAGGCGGGCAAGACGCTGCTGCTTAAGGAGATCGCGAACAGCATCTCGGCGAACCGTCCCGATATCGACTTATTCGTGCTGCTCATCGACGAGCGTCCGGAGGAAGTGACGGACATGCAGCGTTCGGTCAAAGGGGAAGTCGTCGCTTCGACGTTCGATGAGGTGCCGGAGCACCATATCAAAGTGGCCGAGCTCGTGCTGGAGCGCGCGCGCCGATTGGTCGAGCACAAGCGCGATGTCGTCATTCTGCTGGACAGCATCACTCGTCTCGCCCGCGCCTACAATCTGGTCATTCCGCCTTCCGGCCGTACGCTGTCCGGCGGTATCGATCCGGCGGCGTTCCATCGGCCGAAGAGGTTCTTCGGCGCAGCGCGGAACGTGGAGGAAGGCGGCAGTCTGACGATTCTGGCGACCGCGCTGATCGAGACGGGCTCTCGGATGGACGATGTCATCTACGAGGAATTCAAGGGAACGGGCAATATGGAGCTGCATCTGGACCGCAAGCTTGCGGAACGGCGCATCTTCCCTGCGATCGACATTCGCCGTTCCGGAACGCGCCGCGAAGAGATGCTGCTATCCAAGGAAGAGCTGGACAAAGTATGGGCGATTCGCAAGGGCATGAACGATTCGATTGAGTTCGTGGATCAATTCCTGCGCAAGCTAGGGAATACGAAGACGAACATCGAATTCCTCGAATCGATCGGGGGCTCGAGCAATTCGGGCGGTTCGAATGCTTCCTCCGGAACGAATGCGGCATCCGGCTCGAACGCTTCCGCGGGATCGAACGCAGCTGCTTCGAATGGCGTAGGTTCACCCGTTAATCGCACAAGACCTTCGTATTCGGGATCGTCCGGTTCGGCCAACGGGACGATGACCGGTTCGGCTTCTCGCCCTGCCGGCTATGGCGCGTCTTCGCGCCCGAGCGGCAACGGCGCGCGATTCGCTGCTGGCACCGGCGGTTATTCGTCGTCTGCGCCATCGCGGACATACGGCTCCGGCGAGGGCCTGCAGCGCCAGGCAACGCCGGCGCCAAGCGCGCCGAAGCCGAGCGCAGCGACGCCAGCGCCCGGCGCGGCGGGCGCTGAGGCTCGCGTGCCGACCGAGCCTGCGAAGGCCGAGCC
>NZ_JACJVN010000084.1 GCF_014212015.1 Cohnella lubricantis
TCTTGTTCAGCAAGCCCTAATTAGCGGCTCTACAAATGATATAAAATGTATTGTTGAGATCGATTTGCTTCATCTGGGATTCGTTTGTAAATCGAACGGTAAAACTCTCGTTCCTCATCAATATGGATGCAAAGCAGCTTCCGATACCTCTGGCAAATCGCGGCTAACAAGTCTCGATGTACTTTTAGCCTCGTCCCGTACGATAACTTTTCTCTGGAATACGGCTCGTCTTGATAACCCTCCTGCCATTCCTCGTACTGAGCCATCAATTTGCCCTCTTGCAATAAATTTAACCCATTAAAAACAAGCTTGAAGTCTTGAACAATAAACGAAGCCAAACTGCATACTATGCTATGGCCGAAAAAAAATGGCGAGTTGTGTTGGACGGAGATCAATGGAAGAGATTCCTGATTCAATAACCCCCTGCTTTGTCTCCGTGTTTGTAAGATCTCCGCGGTTTGAGTTTCGGTTACAGATACTTCCGTATGCCATCCGATCCTTTCAGTAAATCGATCCACCTCTTCAACTACCGAAGCATTACCGTACACCAATTGCGGTACTAGATAGGCCTGTATTATCACATGTTGTTTATAGGGCACATTGTTGAACTCATCCTGCGCCAAATGTCTCCATTCGCACACGGTTATCCAGTCGCCGACTGGCTCATCCGTTTTAAAGGCTGGAACCATATCCAACTCTTTGAGCCATTCTTCTTTATCCGTCACAATCAAAGGCTCAATATCGCCCGGCCTTGGCAACTTACCGATCTTTGCCGTTGAGGGATCGGCAAGTTGAAATAAATTCCACAACGCGTCTACTTGATCTCTGCTAAGCCAGAGCGTTCGAGTAACCTCATCGATGCACTCCCATAACAGATCCATGAACCGTTCAAAGAATGTTGTCGTAAACATGACAATGGGCCAGCCTTGAGGATGAACATGGCCGTCATAGTCTTGCATCAGTTGTTCCTTTTCTGTCTCTATTTTCCACTCTTGGCCCATTAGCTTGTGCTGGACCGCAGCCATCAGAAAACCAGGTTCGACCTCAAGTATCTGTTCTGCAACAGTAACCTGTCGCATAAAAAAATCAGGAACACATTGATCGAAAAACTCAAAATAATCAGCGTTGAGCTCTGCCTTTACAAGGGAGGAGTATTTTGTACCGGAGGTATACATCTCCTCTAATCGAATAAGTTTTTCAGTCACCTTATTATCTAATGGGTGCTTCCTATTAAATCCCATAAGCATACGCATAGCGACAATTCGGCAAAGAAAATGATCACGTTCGAGCAAGTTGGCGAGCATTTCGACATGAAATGCCATGATATCCGGCTCTTCTTCAACAACACAATAGATGATCGCCAACAGTCTACGCAGCAACCTTCCGGATGCTTCCGGCAATCGCCCAAGCAGAGGAAGAAGTGTTATCTCTGGCCGCTGGATAGCCAAAATGACAAGCGCCCGCACAAGCTTTTCGCCCAGATCAACCTCGGAAGTATCGAGTTCCTTAAGTATAAACTCAATCGCCTTTGCCTCAAAACGAGCCGAATGGTCCATGGAATCCGAATACGTATTGGGTTCATACAGCCAAGAGTAATCATATCCCTTGGGCAGTTGGGAAAACATACTCGCGCAATGAGTCAGGAACTCCTCAACGACATTCTCTAGCTCGTCTTCCTCCAGCAAGTCAAACAAACCCGCTGCTGCGATGGCCGGGGTTGTGTAGCCACCTTGCGATCCAATTGTCGATCGGTAACAGGCTTCCAATAGCACATGTGCTGCCTTTTGTTGATCGATTGCCGCGATATCGGCCAAACACCTGTTTGTTGCCGGCCAATAGGAGTTTCTCAGGAATTCGTGATATGCCAGCTCAAAACTTGATATGGCATTGTTATGATCTCCGATTGCCATGAAACACTGGCCCAACTCTTTCAAAATTGCGGGTTCCGGAGAGTATCTCTGTGATTGTATAAACTCCAAGATGCGCAATAACTCTGTGGAAGTAGACGCTTTAGCGATGTACTGACGAAGAGATTGATTTATGAATCGAGGGGCGTAAAAATAACTGTTTTCCTGATTCAATCTTTCTACCACCGAGCAGAACACATCAAACGAGTCTGAACACTTTTCCAGCAATTCCTGAACAGAGTAACTTTGACTGTCCAGTTTATATTGTTCGGAACCCCGAGAATCTCTGTCATTTTCCTCGTCCTTGTAGATTTCATACCCTAACTTTTCCTTTAGATCAGCAGGCCAGTATCGAGGAGAGATTTCGGTCAAGACAAACCTGCGATACCGCTCTGTAAAAGTTGCATGTTTGGTCTCGTCATTTATTACATGAGTCATTTCAAGTATATGCCTGCGCATTTTAAACATTTGACCAATATAACCATCAGAATGATTCGCTACAGTTTCTGTAAGCCCCCACAAGAGATGAGGATCCTCATCCTGGGATGTCGTAATATAGGCTTCAAGGCATTCTTGTACTTTCCACTTGCCTACCGATTTTGCATAGTGGAGCAGAAGGTTGAACGCTGCTGAACGATCGATACGAAGCACCGCTTCAAAAGCTTTGGTATGCAGACCGCTGGTTTCTCTTCCGGATGTTAGATGAGGCATTAAGTCAACCAACGGCAAAAGCCTCGCCATAAATTGAATGGCCTTTTCAGGATTGTTATGTCCGACCAGCGATACCATATCGATAAGATGATATAGCGTAACGTCCTTATGGTAGCCATAGATCAGCGAGGAGCGAATTCCGTACTGCATCCATTTCGATGCTTCATTTTTGAGCCCAATCCTGCCCATAATTGCTGATAAGCGGAGGAAATGTTCGGCCCGGCTCCCCCCTTTCAAAAGGGTAGTATGTTCATACGTCAACGCGCACGCCCTGACAATTGGTATTAGAGCATGAGTAAACCCTTTGATATGAGACAATCTTTCCCACACTGACAATTCAAATGAATAATCGCGAATAGACTCGTTGATTCCATAGTGCGTAATCCAGGTATAGGAATTGCGCAGTTCCTGCAATAGTTCTGCCCACTCGCCCATCCGCCGCGGCATGTTCCCGGTGACTTTCTCCGTCAAAACACCAATTGTGAGGGGAAGAATCTCCCTTATCAGGTCAATCGCTTCAATTGTCCGTTCACCAACGCCGCGCTTTGCACCAATCAACGAAACAATACATTCCTTGGCGACTTGAAACCACTCGTTCTCCTCATCTCTTAGCAGCAGTCCCACAGCGAAACCGGCTTTCTGAACATGGCTGACAATCGCTCCCCAGAAAGTATCGTGTTGCTCTGTAGTTATAGAAAATCCTTTTGCTAGATGCTTATAATTCCCCTCGTAAGCCACAACTATTGCGGAATAAAAATATTTATGCAGGACAGGGTCTCCGCTGGAAATACGATCAATTTGGGATAGCTTTGGCGCATCAATCGCTCCTGCCAACTTGGTGACTTCTGCTGGAGGGTAACCTGCTGTCGCGGCAAAGCTGGCGAGTTCTACATTGCCGCTTTCAGAATTTTGCTCCAAGTATTGTGCTAACGCAATCTTCAGAAGATCCAACCGGTCATATCGCATAGCCGCCCTCATGACATAATAACAAACCAATTCATTGGGAAAGAGCATTTTGACACGCATGATGGAGGACAACCTATTTCTTTGATCAAACCTCACCAGAGAGTCGATGTATGCCTCTAGATGCGGAGCATAGCCTGGCGCAAACAATTCCTTTCGTTCGAGAACATCAGGAGTGAAATCAAAATGTGCCAGCCAAGATACGGCCCGTCCATGATTCGATGTATACAGCGCCAGACACTTGGCAATTTCAATCACTTGGTGCTTCTTTTGTCTACCGTCAGAAAAACTTCCGTCATACTCAGAAGAAAATACTTCAAATAACTGTTTCCCCCGTTCGATTCGATTTGTCTCGGCCATATAATACATGATCTTTAGAGCGGTTTCGCGATCTACCAACCATCTGTCTGCCTCAGATGAGTATGCAAATGCCATGACATCTTGCTCACGGCCTTGTGCCAGCAACGTTTCTGCAAGTAAAGTACGATTTAAATTTTCCTGGAGACGTTCTCTAGTCCTAAACTTCAAGGCTCCCAACCGGCTTAAGGCGATTATATCTTGAAGTTGATAAGCGGAGTCGATCGCAGTGTTTAACGCCTCATTAATTTCTCTTGAAGGACGACAATGCTGCAGTGATCGTTCAATGAAATCGTCATTCACTTCCTCTATGATATAACGCCTCTGACCGATCTCCTGAGCGTATGCAAATACGTGCCCAAACCATCGTGGTGTATTTTTCTTTTCCCGAAGGTATGAAAAGATGGATTTTCTAACTTCGGTCGTCCAGTCTTCCGGCAATTGCTCGATAATAAATTCTTTGAAACTGTTATGAAATACGGAAAGTCTGTCATCCGAAATGCGCAGCAAATGACTCATAGTTTTGAAGGCATCTTCAAAATCCGCTCTTTGCAGTCCGGATATGGCCATCAATTCTTCACGATGAATATAGAAACGCAAACATGCCATAACAGCACAAAGATGCCTAGCGTTACCCATGCCAACCCGTTCGAATTCTTCCCAAATAAAATGATAATACTGAACAATGTTACCCTCGTCTGCCGGATATAACGAGGCAATGACGTTCGACACAGATTCTCCTCCGAGAATCCTTTCTGCGACATAAGACAAATAAAGAGGCAGACCTTGACTCTGCGAGTGAATTTCTGCAATCTGGGAGCGAGTAAGCCAATTTATGCCTCTTTTTTCAACTAAATAGGCTTCTGTTTCCCGCGGCGCAAATAATGGCATTACTACATGGCGATCCGCATGGTTTCGAATGAGTCTCAAGAAGTAAGGCCATTTGTGAAGTTCCTGACTCCCAATCAAAATGATCATACCGGCTGGTACCTCGGCTGGCAGCGCCGAGATTACCGTGTCCCTGAGTTCCGATTCCAGTCGTTCCGCATGGTCCAATCCATCCAAAAACAACAAAAATCTTCGGCCAAGGCCGGATACATGCTTCGCTATCGCTTGCAAACATTCATTAAAATTGCTTTCACTATAGTCGTACCGCCGGCGTAGAATCCCGTGGTAGCGACGCTGCAGTTCATGTAACAAATTTGATCGTAAACTCTCTGCTTTCACTCTGCTACGCTGCGCATTGTCATGAACGCCAACAAAGCAATAATAAGAAATCACTTCAAATTTTTCGTCATTCAAATTTCTGATGTATTCAGTTAATGAGGTGGACTTGCCACTTCCTGGTGGACCGGTAACAATGACATACCCTTCCTCAACCTTTGATAAAGCATGATCGAGACGCTTTCCCAAAGTTTCTGGTTCAATATAGTGATCCTGATGTACTGGGAAAACTTGCGGAAGCAATAACGTATTCTGCGCACGGTGAATAATCTCCTCGATTACCTGAAGGGTAACAGGCTCTCTCGATTCAATCGCGTAGGTTTTGATGGTCTGTAGGAAATCATAAAATATAGCTTCGCTTGATAATCCAAGCTCCCGATCAAGCTGGACAATACGAATGTAATCAGACAGATCCTTAATTTGTGGTAAACGAAGGAAAAACTGAAAGCTACAGAGTAACTGCCGAAAATCGTCCTCCGCCAACCCGGATGCCTCTCTCATGTCGGAGCGTAATTGTCTCAAATCGCCTCTATTCCGGTCTTCTATAAAAGCCTGTCTAAAGGTACCATCTTCTGCTATACAATTAACCAAACTTGCATCCAATGAACGATTGGAGCAAAGTCGAACCTTAATAGGTTGCTCCGGGAATCGTTCACTTAACATTTTCCAGCTGTCGGCAAACTTCTTGAGAAATACTGGACTCTCGGGGTTTAGAAAGTGAGATGCTTCATATACATCAAATGCATGAACTGCATATTTTACCTGGTTACCTATCACTTGCTCATCATCAAAAATGACGATATCATCTAAGTTTCCTGAACGCTCATATTCGAGGTACATTCGAAAAGGTTTATTTGCAATATAGTATTTCAAGGCAAAACGCAAAGCGACCAAATCCTGAAAATCGTCACCTTTGCGCCTCGAACTACCCGGTTTCCCCGCTTCAGGCAATACGTCCCCCTCCAGTCATCTACTTTTCCATCTACTACATTGGCGTCGCGGTCTGCAGACATGAAACTACTTTAGATATCTTCTTATCGCATTTTTATGAGAAAATTCATTATAAATAGGGCTTGCTGAATAATCA
>NZ_JACJVN010000085.1 GCF_014212015.1 Cohnella lubricantis
GCACGCACGGTGGAAAATGCGCATGGCAAAGCTAGGCTACCGCTAGCAGCCCATTGAAAAGGGGGGATCTTAGGCTTGCTTGGTTACCACGAATCCGCTTTGTTCAAGTTGACGAATCATCATCAATTGTTTTCGTGCCAGAGTTTCTGCTTTACGTCGTTCTAAATAGTCTGCGCCGAGTTCTTTGTAAGGCTCTTTCGTAATGAGCACATGGTACACAATCCGAAGCATGGTATGACCGAGAGCGACTTGTGCCTTCTTCTTGCCCATCCGCTTGACCCACAGCCAGTACCTAGCAGAAAGCCTTGTATTTCGCGTCATTGAGGCAGCCCAAGCACATTCGCACAAGATCGACTTTAAGATGCTGTTACCGGATCTGGCTCGAATTCGTTTTTTTTACCTGCACTCTCGTGATTGCCGGGGCACATTCCCGCCCAAGCTGCCAAATGGCCATCGCTTTTAAATTGACTCATGTCCAGTCCAATTTCGGCAAGTATGATCATCGCCGATTGTTCGTTAATACCCGGAATGGATATTAGCAACTCAAGGGCATTCTGCTTGTCCTCCAGTCTCCGGCGTGTTTCGGCTTCAACTTGTTCAATGGCTTGCTCTAAGTACATCAAATGCTCCCAACTCATGCGGATGAGGTTGCGATGATGCTTGCGAAGACGCCCGTTAAGGGACTGAAGCAGTTTGGGGGACTTATGTTTGAGCGCGCCTCGCATCTCGGTCTGCAGAAACTCCATAGTGACGACCTCATCGTTCACAATCTTCTGCAAGAGCAATCGACCAGAGGTGCCGAAGATATCGGACATGTGAGTGGTGAGCTTCACATTAGCATCTTGCAAAACCTTGTGAATACGATTCTTTTCGGTGGTCGCGTTATAGATTAGTTTCCTGCGGTAACGAGTCAGATCGCGCAATTCGCGGATCTCTACCGGGGGAACAAAGCTGGATTCGATAAGCCCGCAACGAAGCAGTTTGGCGAGCCATTCGGCATCCTTCATGTCGGTTTTACGTCCCGGAAGATTCTTCACGTGGTGAGCATTAGCGAGCACAAGTTCAAATTCGAAAGCTTCAAGCACGTTCCACACAGGCTTCCAGAAGACGCCGGTGCTCTCCATGGCAACTTGCGTGCACCCCTGTTCAGTGAGCCATTCGCCAAGTTCCTCTAGCTCATGGGTCATCGTTCCGAAGGTGCGAAGCTCAGACTTGGGCGCTCGATCGAGAGGACCCGCGAGTACACAAGCGACAACTGTTTCTTGATGAACATCTAAGCCGGCACAGCGTTCAACAATCGCCTCCATCATGGTAGACCAACCTCCAAAATAGGGTGGGGGGG
>NZ_JACJVN010000086.1 GCF_014212015.1 Cohnella lubricantis
ATTGACTCCAAAGAGAGTAACTAGATTACTCACATTCGCATCAGGCGCCGAAGTGACTCCAAAGAGAGTAACTAGATTACTCACATTCGCCTCAAGCGCCGAAGTGACTCCAAAGAGAGTAACTAGATTACTCACATTCGCATCAAGCGCCGAAGTGACTCCAAAGAGAGTAACTAGATTACTCACATTCGCCTCAAGCGCCGAAGTGACTCCAAAGAGAGTAACTAGATTACTCACATTCGCCTCAAGCGCCGGCCCCAGCCCTCACAACGCCTTCACGATGCCGCCGTCCACGAGCAGCGCCTGGCCCGTGACGTAGGTGTTGGCGAACGAGCCGAGGAAGACGGCGGCGCGGGCGAACTCTTCCGGCGTGCCGAACCGACCCAGCGGGATTTGCGCCGCGGAATCGCGGTACACCTCGTCGAGGGATACGCCGCGCTCGCCGGCGATTCGCCGGTTCAGCTCGACGAGCCGATCGGTGCCGATCTTGCCCGGCGCGATCGTGTTGATCAAGATGCGATCCGGCGCAAGCTCCGTCGCGAGGCTCTTCGTCAATGCATTCACCCCGGCGCGGAAGACGTTGGACAAGATCAATTGGTCCAGCGGCTCCTTCACCGACATCGACGCCACGTTGACGATGCGCCCGCCGTCGGCCGCGCTTCGCAAGTAAGGCAGGGCCTCGCGAATAAGCCGGACGACGCTCATCAGCGTCAGCTCGAAGCCGCTCTGCCACCCGGCGTCACCGAACGCCTCGAAGCCGCCCTGCGGCGGACCGCCCGCATTCGTGACCATGGCGTCCAGCCCGCCATAATGCTGCGCTGCCGCCTTCACGGCGGCGCGAATGTCGCCCGCGTCGCGCACGTCCATGCGGACGGCAAACGGCGCGCTCCCCGCTGCTTCAGCGATCTCATCCCGCGCAGCTTCGAGCTGCCGCTCGTCGCGGCTTGCGATCGTCACATTCGCGCCTTCGCGCGCGTATTCAAGCGCGATCGCTTTGCCGAGCCCCTTGCTGGACGCCGCGACCATAACGGATTTCCCCCGTAGTCCCATATCCATGAGACAATTCCCCCTTTCCCCAAAATGAGATGCTCGCTGCCTCGATCAAATGTTCCGCGATAAGTCGACATAACGGCTTACCGAATTGCCGACACCACTAATATTGAGCCCGCCTCGCCGGTTGAGCCGGCCGTCATGATTCTCCGGCCCCGACCCTTCGCCCAAGCACGGCCAAGTCTCGTTCCATGCCGTCGAGCACGGCCACGCGCGGGTAATAGCCCCATTGCTCGAAGCCGAACTTGCGCAGCAGCCGAAGGCTTGGCTCGTTGTGCCCGAACACGAAGCCGAGCACCGTCGTTACGCCCAGCCGCGGGCACTCGCCGAGCACATGCCGGAGCAGCGCGCTGCCGACGCCGGTTCCCCGAGCCGCCTCGCCAACGTAAATGCTCAGCTCAACCGTCCCGTCATAGGCCGGTCTTCCATAAAATGTACTCAAGCTCGCCCAAGCCATCACTTGTCCGTTCCGCTTGAGCACCCACAGCGGACGCCGATCGGGCGTGTGCTCCTCGAACCAGGTCCGGCGGCTCTCCACGGTGACAGGCTCCAAATCCGCGGTCACCTGCCGCGAAGCGACTGTGCTGTTATAAATATCGACGATAACGGGCAAATCCTCCGGCTTCGCGAATGCAATGACGTCGCCATTATCCATCTTGATCTCCTGCTCCATGCCTGTCCATCCCTCTCCAAGTAAGCGTCTCTCTCGATTCTACCCGACGAATGGAAGAGGAACAACGTGGGGCTTCCCGGCAGGCCTCTTTTCCATTTGCAACCTAATAAAGGCTTCGCTATAATAAATGAGAACACATATTCTTATGGAACGGAACCCGCGGCCGGTTTGACGCAATGAGCCCCGCAGTGACCGTACACGAAAGGGGCTATACCGTTGGCCAACGAGAATATCGTCATCAAGGGCGCAAGAGCCCACAATTTGAAAAATATCGACGTGACGATCCCCCGCGACAAGTTCGTCGTACTGACAGGACTGAGCGGCTCCGGCAAGTCGTCGCTCGCATTCGATACCATCTATGCGGAAGGGCAGCGCCGGTACGTGGAATCGCTCTCCGCCTATGCGCGACAGTTCCTCGGCCAGATGGACAAACCGGACGTCGATTCGATCGAAGGGCTGTCGCCGGCCATCTCGATCGATCAGAAGACGACCAGCCGCAACCCGCGTTCGACGGTTGGCACGGTGACGGAGATCTACGACTATCTCCGGCTGCTGTTCGCCCGCATCGGCCGCCCGCACTGCCCGGACCACGGCGTGGAGATCACGTCGCAGACGGTGGAGCAGATGGTCGATCGGATCATGGCCTACCCGGAGCGTACCCGATTGCAGATTCTAGCCCCGATTGTCTCCGGACGCAAGGGCGAGCACACGAAGCTGCTGGCGGACGTGCAGAAGCAGGGCTTCGTCCGTGTGCGCGTCAACGGCGAGATTCGCGATCTGTCGGAGAGCATCGAGCTAGAGAAGAACAAGAAGCATTCGATCGAAGTCGTCGTCGACCGGATCGTCGTGAAGGACGATGCGGCTCCCCGTCTCGCGGATTCGCTCGAGACGGCGCTTAAGCTGTCCGGCGGCCAAGTGCTCATCGACATCATCGACAAGGAAGAGCTCATGTTCAACTCGAAGCTCGCCTGCCCGATTTGCGGCTTCTCGATGGAAGAGCTGGCACCGCGCATGTTCTCGTTCAACTCGCCGTTCGGGGCCTGCCCCGAGTGCGACGGCCTGGGCGCGAAGATGGTCGTCGACCCCGATCTGCTCGTCCCGGACCGCAGCCGCAGCATCGAAGAAGGCGCGTTCGAAGCTTGGGCGGGCGGCTTCTCCAACTATTACCCTCAATTGTTAGCGTCGATGTGCGCCAACTATGGCATCCCGACGAACGTACCGATCTCGGAGCTTGATGACAAGCAGATGCAGAAGATTCTGTACGGCACCGGCGGGGAGAAGATTCGTTTCCGCTACGAGAACGAATTCGGCCATTCGCGCGAGGCGCATATCCCGTTTGAAGGCATCGTGAACAACCTGGAACGGCGCTATCGCGAGACGGGCTCGGAAGGCATTCGGGAATTTATCGAAGCCTATATGAGCGCGAAGCCTTGCGGCACTTGCAAAGGCCACCGGCTTAAGCGGGAAGTGCTGGCCGTTACCGTCGGCGAGCAGAACATCTCTTACGTGACGTCGCTCTCAATCGGCGATTCGCAGCGGTTCTTCTCCGCGCTTGAGCTGACGGAGAAGGAGAAGCAGATCGCGAATCTCATTCTGAAGGAGATCAACAGCCGGCTCGGCTTCCTCGTGAACGTCGGCTTGGAATATTTAACGCTGTCGCGTGCGGCGGGCACGCTGTCCGGCGGAGAAGCGCAGCGCATCCGGCTGGCAACGCAGATCGGCTCGAGCTTGATGGGCGTCCTCTATATTCTGGACGAGCCGAGCATCGGCTTGCATCAACGGGACAACGACCGGCTCATTCAGACGCTGGAGCATATGCGGGATCTCGGCAACACGCTCATCGTCGTCGAGCATGACGAGGATACGATGCGGGCCGCCGACTACTTGATCGATATCGGTCCGGGAGCGGGCATTCACGGCGGCAGAGTCATCTCGCAGGGCACGCCGGAGCAAGTGATGGCGGACGGCGAATCGCTTACGGGCGCTTACTTGAGCGGCCGCAAGTTCATTCCCGTTCCTCTCGAACGCCGCAAGCCGAACGGCAACTGGCTGGAGATCAAAGGCGCGAAGGAGAACAACCTGAAGAACCTGAGCGTGAAGATTCCGCTGGGCGTCTTCACGGCGGTCACCGGCGTATCCGGCTCCGGCAAGTCGACGCTCGTCAACGAGATTCTGTACAAGACGCTGGCGCGCGATTTGAACCGGGCGAAGACGCGCCCGGGCGAGTACAAAGAGATGACCGGCATCGAGCATCTGGAGAAGGTCATCGACATCGACCAGTCGCCGATCGGCCGAACGCCGCGTTCGAACCCGGCGACGTACACCGGACTGTTCGACGACATCCGCGACGTGTTCGCGATGACGAACGAAGCGAAGGTTCGCGGCTACAAGAAGGGCCGCTTCAGCTTCAACGTGAAGGGTGGACGGTGCGAAGCCTGCAAGGGCGACGGCATCATCAAGATCGAGATGCACTTCCTGCCGGACGTGTATGTGCCTTGCGAGGTGTGCAAGGGCAAGCGGTACAACCGCGAGACGCTCGAAGTGAAGTACAAGGGCAAGAATATCGCGGAAGTGCTGGACATGACGATCGAGGATGCGACGGAGTTCTTCGCGAACATCCCGCGCATTCACCGCAAGGTGAGCACGCTGCTAGACGTCGGCCTTGGCTACATGAAGCTCGGCCAGCCGTCGACGACGATGTCCGGCGGCGAAGCGCAGCGCGTGAAGCTGGCGGCGGAGCTGTACCGCCGCAGCACCGGCAAGACGCTCTACATTCTCGACGAGCCGACGACCGGCTTGCACGCGCACGACATCGCCCGCTTGCTGGAGGTGCTGCAGCGGCTCGTCGATTCCGGCGAGAGCGTGCTCGTCATCGAGCATAACCTTGATGTTATCAAGACGGCCGATTACTTGATTGACCTCGGCCCTGAAGGCGGCAGCGGCGGCGGTACGCTTGTCGGCGTGGGCACGCCGGAGCAGCTTGCCGCGAATGCCAAGTCTTACACGGGCAAGTATCTTGCCCCGATTCTGGAGCGCGACCGCGCTAGAACCGAAGCCGAGCTGGCGAAGGCATAAGGCCTGGCAGCTAGCCAGAAGCCGTCTGCGATCCTTGATCGGCAGGCGGCTTTTCAGACCGATGGAAGGACCCGCAGCAAGGGGAAGGAGCAGACTAATGGAAGTGAACATGAAGCGAATTGCCGCCGAGCGGGCAGTCGAATGGATCGAGGACGGCATGACGGTCGGTCTCGGCACGGGTTCGACCGCTTATTGGGCGATTCTGCGAATAGCCGAGCGAGTGAAGGAAGGGCTGAACATCCGTGCGGCGGCCAGTTCCATTCGCTCGGAGGAGCTGGCGAAGGAGCACGGCATTCCCTTCGTATCGCTAGACGAGATCGACCGGATCGATCTCACGATCGATGGCGCGGACGAAGTAGATCCCGACCTGAACCTCACCAAGGGAGGCGGAGGCGCGCTGCTCCGGGAGAAAGTGCTGGCGGCGGCCAGCGATAAGTTCGTCGTCATCGTGGACGAATCCAAAGTGGTCAGCTCGCTCGGAGCATTCCCGCTGCCGGTCGAGATCGTGCCGTTCGGCTCGCGCCTCACGTTGAATGCGCTCGCCGCACTCGGCGGGCAGCCGACCGTTCGCGAGAAGGACGGGCAGCGGTTCGTCTCGGACAACGGCAACTGGATCGCCGATTGCCGCTTCGGCCGAATCGCCAATCCCGCCCAGCTGAGCGCAGAGTTGAACCGGATTCCCGGCGTCGTGGACAACGGCCTGTTTACAGGCATGACCACCGCGGTCGTGGTCGGGAAGCTGGACGGAAGCACTAGCGTGCTTCGGCCGTAGTGATCATTGAGTCGTTTCGACTCCAGCCCCAATAGGGCTCCCTCTCCAATAGCGCCATGCGGCGCGCGGAAGCGGGAGCCCTTTTTGCCATCTGGCTCAAAGCCGCCGTGCTGTTCTCCGTCTGTTAGAGCGGCAGATCTCTCCGGCGGAACGCGGCGATACCGGCTGCGAAGCCGAGCAAGCCGATCAGCGGGAGCAGCACGCACGCTACCGCAATCTGTCCTCCGCCGCTCGCGATGTCCGCGGGGCGGAACAGCGAGAAGGCGGAGAGATAACGCAGCCATTCGACGCTGCCGCTGATCTTGCCGAGCAGATCGAGACTGAACATGCCGATCGTGACGGCGCCGGAGATGCTGAGCGCGCGCTTCTCATCGTTCACGATCGAAGAGAAGAAGAACGAGAGGCCGCTGATCGCGAAGAACAGCAGGAAGATGACGGCGTTCATCAACAGGAAGCGGGAAGCGTCGAACGCATATCGGCCGCCGATGATCCAAGCGCTGCCGGCGAAGCCGGAAGCTGTCGTCACGGCGACGATGACGAACAGGCCGCAGACGAGTACGGCCGCTTGCGTGAACGCGACGCGGCCGCGGGTCGTCGGCGTTGCCAGCAGGTAAGCCATGGAGCCGCGGTCCACGAGTCTCGCCATCAGCTGCGTCGATAGCATAATGCTGAAGATCGAGAGCAGCAGCGGCAGAATGAGGCCGTAATATTCGCCGGAGATGAACGATTCCATGCTGCCGAATCCGTTCTCGAAGCCGAAGGCGTTCACGAGGCCGGCAGGGAGAGACTCGACCATATCGTTCAAATCCGCTGAATTCTCAGCAATGCTGGGGTACAGCCAGAACATGAGCAGCATATAGAAGGCGGAGCCGACGGCGTAGTTCGATATCCCCTTCGCATTCACCTTCATCATCTGGCGGAACAATGGCGTGTTCATCGCGAAGCCCCCTTCCGGTCATAGTAGTGCATGAACACGTCCTCCAGGTTCTGGACGGCCACATCAAGGCTGCGAATCCGATACTTCGCGGCCTCCCGAATGAGCGCGTCGTAATCCCCTTGCACCGCCGCTCTCACCCGGCTGCCGTCGCGTGACTCCGCATGCACGCCCTCCGCGCCCATGAATGCGACGGCATCGGCTTCCTTCTCGAACAGGATCTCGATGACCTTCCGCTGCATCGACTGCAATTCGTGCATGTTGTTCACGGCGACGATCCGTCCGTCCTTGATGATGGCCGCGCGGTCGCACGTCCGTTCGATCTCGGGGAAGCTGTGGGAGGACATGAGGAACGTCGTTCCCTTCGCCTTCTCCTCGAGGACAAGCTCGATGAACAGCTGCTGCATAAGCGGGTCAAGGCCGGATGTCGGTTCGTCCAATACAATGACGGCGGGATCGTGCATGAACGCGGCGACGATGCCGACCTTCTGCTTCATGCCCTTCGACATCTTCCGAATCGGCGTGTCCGCGTCGAACTGCAGCCGTTCGATGAGCAGGTCGCGCTTGACGCGGCTGTCCACACGCTGCATCCGGGCGACGAACTCCAGGAATCCTCGTCCGGTCATCCCATCGAGGAAGGCGATCTCCCCCGGTAAGTACCCGACGAGCTTCTGCACCTCGCTTTGATGCTTCCATACATCCAGTCCGCCGATCGCGACGCTGCCCCGATCCGGCTTCATGAACCCCATGATGTGGCGAATCGTCGTCGACTTGCCTGCTCCATTCGGGCCGAGGAAGCCGAACACTTCCCCTCGTTCCACCTCGAACGTGACATCTGCGATCCCTCGCCCGCCAGGATACGTCTTGGTCAACCCTTGCACCTTCAGCATCGATTCCGACACCGCCTTATTTCGTGAAATAATTTAAACTTATGATTTCACAAATTATATTATGCGGGTAACCCCTCCACGTCAATGAGTTGTGAAATATATTTGTGATATAATTTCATCAAATCAAACTAGCCGTGCAGGGGTGGACTTACATGAACGGATTCGAGAAGCGCGCGCAGCTCCTCAAACAGAAGATCAAGAAGGCCGTTCTCGACATGCTGAAGACGTGGGAGCCCCGCAAAATCCGCATCGCCGATATCGCCGCTGAAGCCCATGTGTCGCAGGTGACGATCTACAATTACTTCGGCAGCAAGGAGGCGCTTCTCCGAGAGACGATTAAGGACTACATCGATGGGGCGGTGGCCGGCTTCGAGGCTTTCTTGAACCGTGAGCCCGCTCCGTCGTTCAAGGAGATCGTGCAGTACGCGGTGTTCCACGACAAGGAAGCGTTCCGCTCCTTCCGTCCGGAGATATTCAAGCAGCTGCTGATCGAGGACCGCGAGATGAGCGATTATATGGAGCGCATTACCCGCGATTGGGCGATGCCGCTGTTCATACGCTGTATCGACGAGGCGAAGAAGAGGGGAGAGATCTCCTCCGGGGTATCGACGGCAACGCTGATGACTTTTTTCAACATGTACATGGCTCAATCTTCGGCGTTCCTCGACCAAGCGCAGCAGAGCGGCGACCCGGAGGCGTTCGTCGAGGAGCTCGTCTATCTGCTGTTCTACGGCATCCGCGGCCAAGGAGACGGCGAGCAGGGAATATAGACCCATTGTCGAAAAGGTTAGAATTACGCTGACGCGCGGACAACCGCATCACGTCACCGAACCCAAGCGCTGGAGGCTTCCCGATGCTGTTCGTATGGCTCGCTTTATGGTGCGTCGCCGCGTTCATGGCGCTGGCGGATCGCCGCTCCGCCGAGCTGAAGCGCCTCGGCGCCGTCGCCTTCTTCGGCGGAACCGGCGCGCTGGCGGCGGTGCTAGATGATCAATTCCTCCCCTATCTAGATCGGATCGGCGGTTACGAGCGCTGGGAGCCGCTTCTGTACGACATACAGGCTGTGAGCGCCGTATCGTCATATTACGGCATTCCTTACTGCTTCCTGCTGTTCGCTCTCTCGTTCGGCGGCGCGAAGCTCTCTCCCCGCCTCCGGTATGCGGTGCCGGGAGCGCTGCTGGTTCCGATCGTCGGCAGTGTGCTATTTACGCCCTCCTATACGGAGCTCAATCCGATCTCGTTTGACTTCACCGTCTGGTGGGCGGTTCCCTACATTGTCGCGGGAGCTGGGATCGTGCTCCTGCGCAGGCCTCGCCATTCCGCGTGGGCGCAGTCGTACGCCATCGTCTGCATGGCGGTGCTGCCGCCGATGCTGTTCTTCGCCGTGATGAACTACCTGCTGCCCAGCCTCGGCATGCGGCGAATGTGGGTGTACAACACTTGGCTCGTCGGGCTTGGCGTCGCGTTGTTCGTCGTCGGTTTGTTCACCTATGGCTTCCTGGGGCTTCGCCTGCTCGTCGACCGCCGCCGGCTTGATTCGACGCTCCGGGCGGTGACGTCCGGCACCGCGATTCTCAACCATGCGATGAAGAATGATGCGGGGAAAATCAAGCTGTTCGGCGAAAAAATGAAAGCCTACGCCGAATCGACCGGCCAGCCCGAGCTGCTGGCCGATATCGAGACGGTGCTGTCCGCCTCGCGGCACATGCAGGAGATGATCTCCCGCGTGCATCGGCGGACGGAGGATCTGGCGCTGCGCCCGGCGGAAGCCGATCTCGGCGCGCTGGCGCGCGAGACGGCGGCAGCATTCGCGCCGCGGCTCGGCGACGTGCGGCTGACGGTAGACGCGCCGGACGGCTGGCGCTGCGTGCTGGACCGGGAGCAGGTGCAGGAGGCGCTGCACAATCTCATCGCGAACGCGCTGGAAGCGATGGAGGGCCGCGGAGAGCTGCGTGTTGCCGTGACCGAGACGAAGCGCGAGCTGGTCGTGGAGGTGCGCGACAGCGGCCCCGGCATGAACCGTCGGGAAGCGGCGCGGGCGATGGAGCCGTTCTTCACGTTGAAGGAGGGCGGCACGAACTTCGGACTCGGCTTGCCCTGCGCGTACCACGTCATCCGCAAGCATGGCGGGACGCTGCATATCGACAGCCGCAAGGGAGCGGGAACCCGCGTGTTCCTGACGTTCCCGAAGCGGAAGGTGCGGGCGCGCTTCGTCGGGACGATTGTGGGAGGGGGGAGAATGGCGCATGGAACCGATACGAGTATGGATCGTCGAGGATGACCCCGACTGGCTGCGAGGGCTGTCCGATTACTTGAACCGGCAGAACGATATCGAGGTCCGGTTCGCCTCGGGCTCGCCGCAGGCGGTTCGTGAGGCGCTGCAGGGAAGCGGCGGACGCCCGGAGGCGGACGTCGTGCTGATGGATATTATGCTGCACGGCGCGCCGGACGGGATCGCGCTGGCGGAGGAAGCGGCGCTGGCGACGGGCGCCAGCGTCATTATGCTCACTTCGCTCGAAGAGAAGGATTTCATCTTGCGCTCTTTCCAGGCGGGAGCGATCGATTACCGTGTGAAGTCCGACTTCGAGGCGCTGCCGGAGGCGGTCAGAGCGGCGGCGCGCCGGCTGTCGGCGATCAGCCCGCAGGCGGCGGAGCGGATGCGCGAGGAGTTCCGTCGGCTGAAGCGGATCGAGCGGGAGCTTGAGGTCCGGAAGTTCCGGGACCTCGTGACGCCGTCGGAGCTGGAGATGCTGGAGCTGATCGATCGGGGCTATTCGCAATCCCAGATCGCGGACAAGCGGTTCGTCTCCATCCGAACGGTGAAGAACCATGTGAACAACATCCTGCGGAAGCTCCGATCCGGCAGTTCCAAGGAAGCGGCTCGCCAAGCGAAGGAGATGGGCTTGTTCGGGGAAGAGTCCGGCGGCGGGCCGAAGCGGGAGGATACCTAGCGAAGGCTCGCGTTGCTGCTTCGGCCGGAAGCGGAACATAGAGGCGCTGCCTGTATACGGGCGGGGCATACTGAGATGGTACCAGATGAAGATGGTACTATTTTTGTTGCGCCGATCTTCTACAATGGGGCTGTGAGATGAGACTGGCGCTGGATCGGCTTGATCCGGCGAAGGAGGGGCTCAGATGAGATTCGAAGCGTTCTCTCTATCGCATTGGGCGGCGCTCGCCGCCGCGGCGCTCACGGTCGCCGCCATCTTCGCTTGGCGCGATCGGCTGCGGCGGCCGGGCGCGAACCGCACGGCTAAGTACGGACTCGCCGCTGTCCTCGCCGGCAGCGAAGTCGCCCTGCAGATCTCCTATGTCATCCGCGGGACTTGGAGCGTCTATTCGCTGCCGTTCGAGCTGTGCAGCCTTACGCTGTGGCTGTCGGCCGCGCTGCTGCTGACCGGTAAGCGTTGGCTGTATGAGGCGGCCTTCTTCCTCGGGACGCTGGGGACGCTGCAGGCGCTCCTGACGCCGGACTTAAACGATCCGTTCCCGTCCTTCTACTACTTCCACTTCTTCATCGGGCATATCGCCATTCTGGCAGCGAGCGTCTTCATGACCGCGGTCGACCGCTTCCGGCCGACGTTCCGCTCCATGCTCCGGGCGCTTGTCTGGCTGCATGCGCTGGCCATTCCGGCCGCTGTCGCCGACATCTGGGCCGGCACGAACTTCATGTTCTTGGCGCACAAGCCGCGCACGGCTTCCATGCTGGATCTGCTGAGCCCGTGGCCGTGGTACCTGCTTGAGCTGGAGGCCGTCGCCTTCGTCCTCTGCTTCGCGCTGCTCGGCGCGGTGAAGGCGGCTGACCGGTGGACCCGGCGCAAGCGCGGGAGGAGCGGCAGGTCCGGCAGCAGCGGGAGAGAGGAAGGCGAAGGCGCGGGAGACCGCGGACGCATGCGCGCAGCCTCGGCGAAATAAATCGCCGTCACCGAACCTTTCGTTCTCGGCGCTCGTTATAATGAGAGATATTAAGCGGGCGACAGCGGAGGGACTATGGATAAATTGAAGAGAGCGGCTGGCATCTTGATTCGGTTCGGCTGGACGCAGGCGCTGTGCTGCCTGTTCCCGGTCGTTATTTTCTCCGCGATGGCCATTACGAAGTTCGTGCACGTGCCGTATGTTCCGCGGTACGACCTCATTCTGCTCATCTGCGTGGCAATGCAGGCCGCTATGGTTCGCTACAAGCTGGAGACTTGGGATGAGCTGAAGGTTATTACGATGTTCCATCTGATCGGGCTGGGACTGGAGCTGTTCAAGGTGCATATCGGCTCCTGGTCGTACCCCGGGGACGCTTGGACGAAGATCGGCGGAGTGCCTCTATACAGCGGCTTCATGTATGCGAGTGTCGCCAGTTATATATGCCAAGCTTGGCGTAGGTTTGACCTGCGCTTCGAGCGTTGGCCGAATTCGTATGCAACGGCGGCGATCGCCGTGCTTATTTACGCTAACTTTTTTGCGAACCATTACATGACGGATGTGCGCTGGTGGCTGATGCTCGCGCTGCTGGCGATCTTCTGGCGCTCTTGGGTATCCTTCCGCGTCGGCAGACGCACGCTGCGGATGCCGCTGCTCGTCTCATTCGTGCTGATCGGCTTCTTCATCTGGGTGGCGGAGAATATCTCCACCTACTTGGGGGCGTGGCAATATCCGAATCAGGAGGTGCGCTGGAGCTTAGTGCATTGGGGCAAGATCAGCTCATGGTTCCTTCTTGTCATCATTAGCATAATCATCGTCGTACAGCTCAAAGATTTGAAAAGCCGCTTGGAAAAATGAAAAATCCCGAGCGCGGCCCGGGATAGCGGATTGCGGTTAGCAATAAGTTAATCGTTCAAGTAACGCTCGCGGATGATGCGCATATGGTGGAGCTCATGCCCGGCGATGACGTAGGCAAGCGCCCGGGCGGAGATCGAATGCTCGCTGGCGGTGCCCGTTCGGAGCCATGCTTCGTCGGTCAGCCCGCGAAGCAGCGTCAGCGTCGCCTTGCGAACCGCGATGTAATCCTCCACCAGCTGGGGCAGCTGGAAGAGATCAAAGTTGCCGCCTGGCACCAGCACATCCTGGTTGTAGCCCGGCAGCGGCGTCGTGTCGCCTCTCGCGATGCGGAGCAGCCGGTAGCTCATGATTCGCTCGTTGTCCGTCACATGCCCGATCACTTCTTTTAAACACCATTTGTCCGGCGCATAACGATAATAACCTTGCTCCTCCGTCAGTTCATCCAGCAGACTGACCATCTCGCGCTGCTGCCGCTCCAGTAGGTGCAGAATGTCGCCATCCGGCACCAGCTCGATATAGTCGCTGAAGTGGCCAGCGTATTCGTCCTTGTCTGGTCTATCCCTCATCGGAACCCTCCTGCCATCAATTTACAAGTAGGATAGGGCTCGCGCCCCGCGATTGTCAAGGCAATTCCCTTCATGCACCGATCTGCACTGCGTTGTCGGACTCGCCAAGCGGATCCGGCAGCTCCTCCGTCGCCTCGCGGTCGGCGATGAGTACCGCGGCGGCGCAATTCAGATGGACGTTCGCGGCCGTGACGAACGGGTCGATGACCGGCGTGACGGCGAGCAGCATGACGACGGCGGTGCCGTAGGGCAGGCCGAGCGGCGCGGCGACGATCGACAGCATGGACAGCGAGACGACGGCGGGGGATCCGGCGCCGGCGATCGCTGCGATGACCGCGCCGGCGACCGCGAGCGGCAGTCCGCTCCTGCCGAGCGGGATGTAATAGAGCTGCGACAGGAACACGAGGCACATGGAGAAAATAATAACCATGCTGTACCGGCACAGAATGACGCCCAGCGGCACGACGAGGTTCGTCACCTCGCGGTTCAGCCGGAAGCCGGAGCGCAGCGCCTCTAGCATCGAAGGCAGCGTCGCGATGCTGTTGCGCGTGCCGAAGCCGACGATAAGCGAGGTCTTCAACACAGACCATGAACGTCCGTAAGGGATTCGCAGCCGCCAGGCGATCACGAGCGACGATAGCAGCATGAGCGCGGCGGAGACGGCCAGCACGAGGAGGACGAACCGTTCCATGGCGAGCAGCATGTCCAGACCGGTCTGCGCGATCTGATTGGCCATAATGCTGAGCAGCGCGAAGGGGAGCAGGTACAGCGACCACGAGATGATCTTCTGGAACACCTTGAAGAGCAGATCCAGCAGGCTTAGCAGCGGTTCGCTTCCCGAAGCGGGGAAGAAGCCGACCGTGACGCCGAACAGGACGGAGAAGAACAAGATCTGCAGACTCTGCCCGTCGACGAGCGCGCTGAAGATGTTGGCCGGAATCATCTCGCGAAGGAAGGCGAAGAAGCCGGTATCTCCGGCGCTGTCCGCCGCTTCGGAGGCCCCGCTGCCGCTCTCGGAAGCGAGCAGCGTCTGCCCGAGCGTCTCCCGCGCGCTTGCGGACAGGCCGTGGCCCGGATGCCCGAGCAGGCCGGCGACGGCGGCAATCGCGCTGACGGCGAGCAGCATGACGACGAACACGACGGCCATGCGCCGCACCTGTCCGGCAATATGATGGGAGGAGAGCAGCCGCCCGAGGCTGGGAATGATCGAGGTGATCATGATCGGGATGACGCACATTTTCAGAAATGTCAGATACAAGTCGCCGAAGACGGACAGCTTCCCGGCCAGCGGCGCGTCGTACAGTCCGATCGCGACGCCCAGCGCGATGCCGAGCGCGATGCTCCAGCCCGACTTCAGCCAGTGCCAAGGGACGTTGAATCCACGGCTGCTCCGGAATTGTTCGTTCATGGCGATCCCTCCGGACTCGGGTAAGTGGTGAGCCAGTCGTCGATGCGCGGCAGATTACCGTCGTACTTCAGATTGAGATACAGATTCAGCCAGTACAACAGCTGATCGTTGTCCGGCGCCACGGCGATCGCGAGCGGGTCGCGCTGTCCCTGCAGCAGCACCGTCTTAAGCGAGATTGCGAACTGGGGATTATCGTAGATCGTGCGCTTGATCTCGTTCTCGTCATAGAGGATGGCGAAAAGCTTGCCCTGCAGCAGATCGTCGACCATCTTCCCCGTATCGTCATAGAGCGCCTTCTCGGCGTCCGGGAACAGGTTGTCGGCGTAATCGACGAACGACGTGCCTTGGCGGATGCCGACCTTGGCCCCGAGACTGTCGATGACCCTCAACGGGTCGTCGGCTTCGCGCCCGGTCTTCGCGAGTTGGGTGCGGTTCACGAGCAGCGCCTGGCTCAGCACGAGGTAAGGCGATGTGAACTTGACCTTCCGGGCCCGCGACAGCGTGACGCTAAGCTTGGAGACGGCGATGTCGGCTTCTCCCCGCACAATCTGGTCGACCACCTCGTCGAAGGTGGCGGCCGTTCGGAGGAAGACAGGCTCCACGCCGAGCTGATGGGCGATGTCCGTCGCCAGATCGATGTCGCCGCCGGCGAGCTCCTGCCGGCTGTTCTTGTAGAAGAAGGGATAACGGTCGTCCGCGTACAATGCGACGGTCAGCTCCCCTTTGTCGATGATCGCCCGCAGGTCGGCGGGGAGCAGCGACGGGTCCGGGACCGGCTGGACGGCCGGCGCGGGACGAGCGGCGACGGCGGCGGCCGCGGCGCCGCCCGCCCCGGCCGAGTCGCAGCCGGCAAGCAACAGAGCCGCTGCGGCCGCCAGCGCGAGCAGACCGCCGCAGCGCCGGAACGGCTTGGCGCCAAGAGCCATGGTCATTCACCGACCCCTCCTATATTTCCGCTATTTTCCGACGTTATTCTACCATATCCATCTCTGATTAAAAATGCTATTATGACAATAATTGATAGGATCCCGGATTCGTGCGGGCCTGAAGAACTGCGGCGGCGTATCGGTTAGGCGGAGAGGATGGGCGAACGTGAACAGGCGAACAAGAAAGGGTGCTGCGGCCGTTGCGGTGCTGCTGGCAGCGATGCTGCTGGCCGGCTGCGCGGGCGGCGAAGGAGCCGGCCGCGGCAGCGGCAAAGGCGATATCGTCATCGGCGTCGGGTGGCCGCTGGCAACCCGCAACGAGGGATTGGCCGAGGGTGTGGCGATGGCGGCCGAGGAGATCAACGATGCGGGAGGCGTGCTCGGCCGCCGGCTGCGCATCGAGAGCATCGACGACGGCGGCCTGCCGGCGGAAGGGCTGGACGCGGCCCGGCGGTTCGCGGACGATCCGGACATAGCGGCCGTCATCGGGCATCGCGGCTCGTCGGTGTCGATTCCGGCATCCGACGTGTACGAGCAGGCGGGCATCGTCATGCTGTCTCCGGGCTCGACCTCGCCGAAGCTGACGGAGCGGGACCAACAATACATATTCCGAACGATTCCGAGCGATGCGCGGATCGGCGCCCGGATGGCGCAATTCGCCGCGTCCAAGGGCTACCAGCGGGTAGCGATTCTATACTCGGACGATGAATACGGCCGGGGGCTGGCGAACGCCTTCGAGGACAGCGGCAAGGAAGCGGGAATCGAGACGATCGATCGGCTGACCGGCTACGCCGATCGGACGGATCTCGCCCGGATCGTGCGCGGCTGGAAGGCGCTTGCGTGCGACGCGGTCTTCATCGCAGACGTTATGCCTGCCGCAGGCCATACGGTGGCGGATCTGCGGCAGGCTGGCGCCGCGTTCCCGATTCTAGGCGGCGACGGGCTCGACTCGGCGGAACTGCGGGAGCTTGCGGGGCCGGCGGCCGAAGGCGCTGTCGTCGCTTCGATCTTCAATCCCGAGGATAGCCGCCCGGCGGTGAAGGACTTCATGCAGCGCTATGAAGCGAGATACGGCGAGCAGCCGGGCAAGTGGGCGGCGCAGGGCTACGATGCGCTGGATCTGCTGGCGGACGCGATCGCCAAGGCGGGTTCGGCGAAGCCGGCGGCAATCGCCGAGGCGCTGCGGTCCATGAGCGGCTGGGAAGGCGTCACCGGCAGCCATACGTTCGATGCGTCCGGCGACGTGACCGATATGCCGGTCGTGCTCAAGACGATGGCAGGCGGTCGCTTCCAATACAGCGGCGGACAGGAGGGGTAGCGTGGCAGCCAAGAACATTTTCCGCAAGTCGGCGATCGACCGCCTGTCCTCCCCGGAACAGCTCGATACGCTGCCGCGCATGACGTCGCCCAAGGGCTGGCTCATTCTGGCCGCTGTCGGGCTGCTCGTCGCGATCGCGATCGTGTGGGCCTGCACGGGCAGCCAGTCGGTGACCCTCGCCGGTCAGGGCGTCATCGTGCGGCCGGGCGGCATCGTGACGATCGGCTCGTCGGTCGCCGGTCAGGTGACCGACGTTCGCGCGCAGATCAACGATCGGGTGAAGCGCGGAGACGTCATCGCCCGCGTCGGCCAGCCGGAGCTGCTCGAGCAGCTGGCGCTGCTCCGGAGCGAACGGGAGACGGCCGCCGGGGCGGACCTTGCGAAGCTGGATGCGGCCATCGATACGCTCGAGCAGCAGATCGCCGAGAGGACACGGATCGTCAGCCCGTATGACGGGCGGGTGCTCGAGGTCGGCGTCCGGAAGTACGACCCGTTGGACGCCGGAAGCGCGGTCGCGACGGTAGAGCTGGGCGAAGAAGGCTCCAGCGGCTTGCAGGCGGTTATGTACTTGCCGGCGCAGACAGGCAAGCAGGTGACGCCTGGCATGGAAGCTGCGCTCAATCCGACTTCGGTGAACAAGGAAGAGTACGGCAACCTGCTCGGCCGCGTCGTGTCCGTCTCCGAATATCCGGCGACGTCGACGAGCATGATGGCCACCTTGGGCAACGAAGCGTATGTGCGCGAGCTGTCGGCTGGCGGCCAGGCGCTGCTCGAGGTCCGCATCGAGATGCTGACGGACGGCTCGACGCCGAGCGGCTACCGCTGGTCGACGAAGAAGGGGCCGCCGATGAAGCTGGAGAGCGGCACGCCGATGACCGGTTCGATTACGCTGTACAAGCAGAAGCCGATCACGAACGTGCTTCCTTTCTTGCGATGAGAGGAATGGGAGCTGTGAGAGCTTGGTTCGGACGGATCCGCAGGCGCGGGGACGAAGGCGGGGGAGCCGCGCCGGCTGCGAGACGAGTGAAGACGCCGACCGTGCTGCAGATGGAGGCGGTGGAATGCGGCGCCGCGGCGCTGGCCATCGTGCTGGCTCATTACGGCCGGCACGTGCCGCTGGAGCTGCTGCGCGTCGAATGCGGCGTCTCCCGCGACGGCAGCAAGGCGCTCAACATCGTCAAGGCGGCGCGCGCTTATGAACTGGGGCCGAAGGCGTACCGCAAGGAGCCGCACGAGCTGAGGACCATCGGCGGACCGATGATCATTCACTGGGAGTTCAACCACTTCGTCGTGCTGGAAGGGTTCGGCCGGAACAAAGTGTATCTGAACGACCCGGCCTCCGGCCCGCGCACGGTAAGCTATGAGACCTTCGATGAAGCGTTCACGGGCGTCGTCATCACGTTCGAGCCGACGGCGGAGTTCACGCAGTCGCGCGAGCGGTGGCAGACGCTTCGCTCGCTGCGAAGCCGGCTGACCGGAGCGGGCGACGGCATCGCGTACGCGGTGCTGGCCGGCTTGCTTCTCGTCGTGCCGGGGCTGGTGATCCCGGCGTTCAGCCGTATTTTCGTAGACGACATCTTGCTCGGGGGGCTGCAGAGCTGGCTGCTGCCGCTTCTGATCGGCATGGGGCTGACCGCCCTGCTGCGGGGCGTGCTGACGCTGTTGCGCCAGCACTTCCTGAACCGGCTGCAGGCGGGCATGGCGATGAACATGTCCGGCAAGTTCTTCTGGCACGTGCTCCGGCTGCCGCTCGGCTTCTTCCAGCAGCGGCACGCCGGCGAGATCGCGTCGCGTATCGGGATCAATGGCCGGCTGGCGCAGCTGCTGGGCGGCGAGCTGGCGGGCACGGCGCTGGATCTGCTGATGATCGTGTTCTACTTCATCCTGTTAATTCAGTACAACTGGCCGCTGACGCTGCTCGGGCTGGCAATCTCGCTGGCGAACTTCGGCTATTTGAGGCTCGTGTCGCGGGCGCAGATCGACCGGAACCGGAAGCTGATGCTGGACGCGGGGAAGCTGCAGGGCGTCTCGATGTCCGGGCTGTCGATGATGGAGACGCTCAAGTCGAGCGGCTCGGAGTCGGACTTCTTCGCGCGGTGGGCCGGTTGGCAGAGCAAGCTGATGAACACGCAGATGAAGCTGGGCGAGATGGGGCAGGCGTTGTCGGCGGTGCCGACGTTCCTGTCGGCGCTTAATTCGACGGTTATCCTCATCGCCGGCGGCTTGCTCGTGATGAACGGCTCGTTCACGGTCGGGATGCTGGTCGCGTTCCAGAGCCTGATGGCCAGCTTCATCGGCCCTGTGGGCCGCGTGCTCCAGCTGGCGACGGCCGTGCAGGAAGTGTCCGGCAGCCTGGCGCGGCTGGACGACGTGTACCGCTACCCGCTCGACGCGGCGGCGGCGCGCGAGGACCAGCCCCGCCGCGCGGCGGACGTCGGCGTTGACGCAGGCGCGGAACATGAGGCGGTGCTGGCAGCCTGGCGGCAGCCGAAGCTGCAGGGAGCGCTGGAGCTGTCGGGCGTGACGTTCGGCTACAGCCCGCTGGATCCGCCGTTAATTCAGGACTTCAGCCTGAGGCTGAAGCCGGGCGAGCATGTGGCGCTCGTCGGCGGCACGGGCAGCGGCAAGTCGACGATCGCGCGGCTCATCACGGGGTTGTACGAGCCGCAGGCGGGCGAGATCACGTTCGACGGCCGTGCCCGGGCGGACATCCCGCGCGCCGTCATGGCGGGCTCGCTGGCGTCGGTGGACCAGGAGATCCGCCTGTTCCAAGGTTCGATCCGTGACAATCTGACGCTGTGGGACGACACGGTGCCGGCGAACGACCTGATCGAAGCTTGCCGGGATGCCGGCATTCACGACGACATTATGGCCCGTCCCGGCGGGTATGAGCACGAAGTATCGGAGAACGGCGCGAACTTCAGCGGCGGCCAGCGGCAGCGGCTGGAGATCGCGCGCGCGCTCTGCGGCAAGCCGTCGCTGGTCGTGCTGGACGAAGCGACGAGCGCCCTGGATCCGGTAACGGAGAAGCGCGTCATCGACAGCCTGAAGCGCCGCGGCTGCACCTGCGTCATGGTCGCGCACCGTCTCAGCACGATCCGCGACGCGGACGAGATCATCGTGCT
>NZ_JACJVN010000087.1 GCF_014212015.1 Cohnella lubricantis
TCGGAGGCGGCGCAATGTGGCGGAGTTATCGGGAAAAACCCGATAACTCGGTCCGTCTTGCGTATCACGGCGGCGAGTAGTCCGGAAAAACCGGGTAACTCGGGTCGAAGGCAGCGCAATGTGGCGGAGTTATCGGGGAAAACCCGACAACTCGGTCCGTCATGCGTATCACGGCGGCGAGTAGTTTGGAAAAACCGGGTAACTCGGGTCGAAGGCGGCGCAATGTGGAGGAGTTATCGGGTAAAACCCGACAACTCGGTCGGTCATGCGTTCGACAGCCCCGTCGCGCCGCTCTATGCTCTCGCAACCTCCGCAACCTGCGCTGCCGCCGCGGCTGGCGCCGCGCTCCTTCCCCCGGGGCCGCCTAGACGCCTGCCGCCGCCGCAGCTCCTGGGATCGTCGCCGGTCCAGCCGCCTCTGCCCCTTCAACCGCAGCATTCGCCGGCACGCGCGCCGCTTCCCCCGCCGCTCCCGCAGCTTGCGAAGCTTCGCCCTGCCACAGCAGGCGCATCTCCTCGCTGATCTCGAGCAGCTCGGACAGCGTGCCTTCGGCATCCACACGCCCATCCTTCAGTACGATAATGCGGTCCGCGCGCGCCAGCGCCTCCCGGCGGTGGGACACCGCGATGCAGGTGACGTCGGGCTCCGCGAACAGCCGCTCCCACAGTGTCTTCTCCGTCTCGACGTCGAGCGCGCTCGACAGATCGTCGAAGATCAATAGGTCGGAATGCGTCATCAGCATTCTCGCCGTGGCGGCGCGCTGGATCTGCCCGCCGGACAGCATGACGCCGCGCGGGCCGACGCGCGTCTCCAAGCCGCCTTCCAAAGCCAGCAGATCCTGCTCCATCACCGCCAGCCGCAACGCGCGGTCCATCTCCTCCGGCCCGACAATGCGGCCCTGGGTGATGTTCTCGCGCAGCGTGTCGCTGAACAGGCGCGGCACTTGCGGCGTGTAGGCCGAGCGCGGAGGCTTGAGGAATTCCGCCGGCTTCTCAACCCATCTTCCGTTCCAGACGATGTTGCCCTCCGCCTTCGGCAACAGCCCGAGCAGCGTCCGCACGAGCGTCGACTTGCCCGAGCCGATCCGGCCGGTAATGACGAGGAACTGACCGCGTTCCAGCTGGAAGCTGATGTCCCGAATGCCGTTCTCGGATTCGGGATACGTATAGGTCAGCCCGCGAACCTCCAAGCTCCGCAGCCGATCTTCCTCGCGCCCCGCAGGCTCCTCCGCCTCCGGAGCGTCCGCGTACAGATGAATGTCCCCGGCTTCCGCGACGCGATCCTCTTCGCCGGGGCGGAACAGAATCCGCATCCGGCCGAGGGCGACGCGCAGCCGCTTGTGCTGGAACACCATGTAGCCGAACAGCGAGATGCTGAACGAGAACGACGTCAGATACGAAGTGAACAGCGCGATATCTCCGACGGTGAACCGGCCGGCCTTCATCTCGGCGGCGCACATGAGCAGTATGACGCCGGTACAGACGCTCAGCACGTGCTGGTTGAGGGATTGCATCCACTTCTTGAAAAGACTGTCCATCAAAGCCGCCTTGCGCCGGCCTTCATTCAACCGCTCGAAGCGGCTGAGCACATGCTGCTCCGCTTGCCCGAGCTTGACCGCCTGCACCGCGCCGAACGTCTCGGCGATGAAGCTGGTGATGCGGCCCGTCGCTTCCCGGTTCGCCTGCGTATAACGTCTCGCGCGGCTGCCGGACAGATTGTTCAGCAGCGTCACGAGGACGAGCGGGAGAATGGCGACGGCGGTGATGAGCCAGTTGATGTTCGCCATGATCGCGAGGCAGACGACGGCGTAGATGAGTCGGCCCCAGAAGTCGACCCACGACTCCACGTATTCGACGACTTCGTCGACGTCCTCGCGGAAGCGGGTCATCGCCTCGCCCGGCGAAGCGGGCAGGTTGCGCCCCGGCCAGCGCATGATGCCGGCCAGCATGTTGCGGCGCAGCACGGCTTGCAGATGATAGATATAGGTGACCCATTCGAAGATCGCGACGTAGAATACGCCGATCCGCGTGAAGCGAATCGCGGCGACGGCGACCAGCGGTACCGCAAGCCATAGATAGTCTTGGGAAGAGCTCATCGCCCGATCGTCGAAGAACCACTTCATCCCCAGCCCGACGCCGACGGGCAGCGAATGGAAGACGCCCCATAGCAAGGCGTTGACGATATATAGGGTAGGCCTGAATTGGAACAGGCGTCCCATGAAATTCGTGACCGTCACGCCAATTCCTCCTGATTGTTCGTTCTAAGCAGCCGCCCATAGTGCGAATCCGGACGCTTGGCCAGCTCTTCGCGCGCGCCGAATTCGACCACGTGCCCACCCTGCAGCACCAGAATCTTGTCGACGCTGTCGAGCGTGGACAGCCGGTGCGCGATGACGATGCCCGTGCATTCGGAGAGCAGCTGATCGACGGCTGACTGCAGCGCCGCTTCCGTTGCGGCGTCCAGCCGCGACGACGGCTCGTCGAGAATAACGAGGCTCGGCTTCGTCAAGAACACCCGCGTCAGCGCGAACAGCTGCGCTTCGCCTGCGGAGAGCGACGTGCCGCCGGTGGAGATCGGCGTGTCGAGCCCTTCCGGCATGGCGTCGATCCATTGCTTCAGGCCGAGCCGTCCGGTCGTCTCGAGGATCATCTCATCTGTGAGTTCGGGGTTGAACAGCGTCAAGTTGTCCCGGAGCGAGCCGTCGAACAGCTGGACGTCCTGTGTCACCATGCCGACCTTGCCGTACAGCGTCTCCATGCGCAGGGAACGGATGTCCTTGCCGCCGATCCGGATCGTGCCGCCGTTAATGTTGTATAAGCGCAGCAGCAGACGGCTGATGCTGGACTTGCCGCTTCCCGTTCGTCCGACGAGGCCGAGCCGTTCGCCCGGCCGCAGCTCGAAGCTGATGCCGTGCAGCACTTGCTTGTCTTCGTTGTAGCCGAAGTCGACGTTCTCGAACGAGACGCCGAGCGGGCCGTCCGGCAGCGTGTCGTCCGCGCCGTCCGCGATCTCGCTGCGCAGGGAGAGCAGCTCGCGCGAGCGGCGCATGCCCGACTTAGCCTTCTGGAAGTCCTGCATCCGGTCGCCGATCTGTTCGATTGGGTCGTTCAGCATCGACGTGTATTGATAGATTAGGAACAATGTCCCCAGCGTGATCTCATCGTTCATGTACAGGCGAACGCCCATGAGCATGACGGCCGTCACGGCGAGCGTATAGAGCGCGACGGTGGTGTTCCATGGCGTGACGCGGTGCATCCACGCCCGGCGCCCGCTGCGGAAGACAGCTCGCATCGCGCGGTGATAACGATTCATGAGGCGCGGCACGCCGCCGTTCGCCTGCACGTCTTCAATGCCGGCGATCCTCTCTTCGATGAGGCCGAACAGCTCCGCGCTGGCCTGCCGTTCCGCTTGGGAAGACGCCACGCCGACGTTGCGGATCGCCAGCATGACGCCGATGGCGAGAAGAGTGAATACTGTCATCGTTAGAGCGATCGGCCAGTTGATCATGAACATGTAGCCGAGAATGCCGATGAGCAGAATGGCGCTGGCGGCGATCTGCACGATGAAGTTCGCGAAGAAGTTCGACATATGGATGACGTCGCCGTCGATGCGCTCGATCATCTCGCCGGGCGTCTTCAGATTGTGGAACCGCATGTCGAGCCGCAGGCAATGCCGCAGCAGCGAGGAGCGGATCCGGTTCGTTGAGCGCCAGGCAACGTCGTTGCCGAGATAATCGACGGTCACGGTGACGAGCTGATTCGCCACGGCCACCGCGAGGTAGACGCCGGCCAGCGACAGCAGCACGTTAAGCGCGCCTTGGGCGATCGCCATGTCGATGAATCGCTCGACGATGATCGGCTGGACGAGCTGCATGGCCGTTGCCGCGAGCAGCAGAAGGAACAGCGCGAGCATGCGCCATTTGACCGGACGGAGATATTGAATAAACCATGACATGGAGAGGTTGGTTGATGGCGGCATGATAATAGAGCCCCTTTCTGTTAAGACGGTGAGACGGCATGACCCGCAGCTCGTTACAGAAGGAACCCTGGAGCGGAGAAAAATAGAAAAGCTCCAGGCGGATCCGCCTGGAGCCAAGTATACGAGAAGTCGAATCGACTAATGCGTGTATACGTGGGCGGGGTCAGCCAAAGAATGAGAACCTGTACGACGGACAACGGTTTGTTGCAGCTGTTGGCGTTGCGCGAATGTGATGGCGTTCGTCATTGTGGCGACCTCCTTACTCTTCTTGAATATTTTGCCTTGGCAAAGGATAGCGTGAATATAACATGGTCCCGCGAGAAGCGTCAACCATGAAATGCTAATGGCGAAGGATATTTGGGAAATCTTTAGGATCTGCTATGGCCTTGAAGCGACCGCGCGGCAAGGTAGAGCGCAGCGGCGATCGCAGTGGCCGTCACCGCGACGGTCAGCCAAGCGGAGCCGCCGTCCGAGAGGGCGGCGTCCAAGCCGCCGGCTGCGAGCTGCGAGAGACGGCCCGGGTTCCACGGTTGCTCGAACGGCAGAGATGAAGCCGCGACCTGAAGCAGCGCCGCCAGCGCCAGCGAGCCGAAGGCGGCCGCGGCCGGGCTGCTGAGCAGCGAGCTGAACAGCAGAGCCAGCGTGCCGACGAAGCTGAGCCAGAGGCCGAAGTACAGCAAGCCGGCGATGACGGACGGCCCGCCGACGGAACCGAACAAGGTGACGGTATAATACCAGGATGCGACGTAACCGGCCGCGAACGAGAGCCAAGAGATCGCGAGGATCGAGGCCCACTTGGCGGTGATGAACGATAGATAGGAGACCGGCTTGACCAGGATCATCGCGGCCGTGCCGGAAGCGCGCTCGTTCGATACGGCTCCCATGGACGACAGCGCGAGGAGGAGCAGGCCGATCGTTCCGAATTGCTGGAGGGAGCCGGCCATAACTTCCGATGCGTTCGGCAGCGGAATCGAACGGACGACATCCTCCGGAAGGCCGCCGGAGCTTGCCAGAATGTCGGGCAGGAAATAGGCCGTGATCGGCTGCGAGACACCGAGCACGAGGAAGCTGATCGGCAGCCAGATCAGCCTGTAGCTGCGGAGGAGCTCCAGCCACTCTTTGCGGAATAGGACGAGCCAGGTTCTCATGGATTCCCCACCGCCTTCATGAACAGATCTTCCAGCGTCGTCTGGCCGATCTCCAGCTTCGCGACGCGGACGTCGGCTTCCGCCAGCTCTCTTAGCACCGCACTCCGCGCCGCATCCAGATCGCGAGCGGCGAGCCGGACGCCGGAAGCGGTCCGGGACGAGGCTTCGATGCCGTCCGGGAGCCGCCGCAGCCAGCCCTCCAGCCAACTGCGCGAACCGGCGTCGCCTTCCGTCTCCAGCGTCAAGACCGGCTTGCGGTCCTGTTCGCGAATCCGTTCGAGCGGACCGCCCACCGCGATGCGGCCGCTCCGCATGATCAGCACGTCGTCGCACAGCTCCTCCGCGTCGTGGAGAACATGCGTCGAGAACAGCACCGTCGTCTCCGCCTTCAACTCGCCGAGCAGCGACATGACTTCGCGGCGCCCGATCGGATCGAGCGCGGATACCGGCTCGTCCAGCACGAGCAGCTTCGGCCGGTGAATGAGCGCCTGCGCGAGGCCGAGCCGCTGCTTCATGCCGCCGGAATATCCGGCGATCCGGCGCTTGCCGGCCGCGCCGATGCCGACGCGCTCGAGCAGCTCAGAGCTGCGCCGAGCCGCCTCCTTCGCCGACAAGCCGCACAGCCGGCCGGCGTGAATGAGATATTCGCGTCCTGTCATCCAGCCGTAGAAGGCGGGCGACTGCGGCAGATAGCCGATCCATCCGCGATAATCTTGGCCCGGGGCGACGCCTTCCATGCGAATCTCGCCCGATGTCGGCCGGAGCAGCCCGGTCAGCATTCGTATCGTCGTCGTCTTGCCCGCGCCGTTCGGGCCGAGCAGCGCTATGCAGCGGCCCTCGTCGACTTGGAATCCGACGCCGTCCACGGCGCGAACGTCTCCGAACGTCTTGACCAGCCTCTCCACCGTCAGCAGCGCCATCGCTAATCAGACCTCCTGCCGAAGATGAAGAAGGCGATGGAGCCGAGCAGGTTGCCCAGCAGGATGATCAGCGCCCACATGTATTTGGGTCCGCGCGTACGCTCCGCCCGGACCAGGACGACGAGCGCCGTCACCATAAGCACAAGCTCTGCGACGATGACGGGAATCAGCAAGGACAGCAGTTGAGAATCCGATATATTTTCCACGAAGATAACCTCCTTAATGGGACCGGCTGCGCCGGCTGAACCATCCGCTTCGAACGATGAGCCAATAGGCGATCAGCGGAAGCGGGAATTGAATCAACCCCCATATGCCCCAGAACCAAGGATAGCGGGCCCGCTTCCGGGCGTCCTTGAACAGCCAGGTCGATTGGCAGAGAAGGAGCAGGGGGACAACCGCCAGCACCGCAATCGTCAGGTTGTCCATTCGCGCTTCACGCTCCGTTCTTTGCGGGCCAGGACGAAGAGATAGACAATGGCGCCAATCAAAGCGGCTGCCTGAAGGCCGGCGAAAGCGGCGATATTCCACTGAAGGATGAGCAGCACGCTGCCGATGATGAAGATGCCCAGCGTCCACAGGAGGAGCAGATCGCGCCACAGCTTGCGGCTGAGCTCTCCCTTGCGCTGCGACACCAATTGCTCCAATGCGGCCAGGCGAGGCACGGGGGGCTCCATCCGTTCATCCCAGCGGCTCAGATGATCGCCGAGAAGCTCGCGGAATTCCGCCGCTTCCGCCTCCTCGCGGGCGCCGCCGTCGCTGGCTTCCATATGCCGGAGAGACTGCCGCTCGCCATCCCCCGCGCCTTTCTTAAGTCCTTCGTTATCGAATCCCGTTCGCCGCGTCTTCATCTTCTTTAAGCTCCTTTCGCAGATGGCTCAGCCCGTTGTGCAGCCTTGACTTGACCGTTCCCAGAGGAATGTCGAGCCACTGCGCGATCTCTTCGTAGGCATAGCCATAATAATATTTCAGCAGAATCGGCACTCGGACGTCATACGGCATCTCGGCGAGCGCATCCAAGGCGTGCGGCCATTCCGCCTGCTGCATCGAAGTCTCGAAGCGGATGGCCTGAAGCGCCTGCTCGGCTGTCTGCCATTTGCGCTCCCGCCCTTGGCGGCGCATCTCGTCCATATAGAGCCGCGTAGCGATGGAGATGAGCCACGTCGAGAACTTTGACTTGGCTTTGAAGGTGCTGATGCGTTCGATGGCCCGCAGCATCGTCTCCTGCACAAGGTCCTCGGCCATGGCCTTGTGCATCGTGACCTTGAGCATGTAGCGGTACAGCATGGCGTAGTTGTTCTGCAGCAACTCGGCTAGCGCTCGTTCGTCTCCGCGGACGGCGCGCCGAATGGCGGCTGGATCTTCTGGCACATAAGCGTTCATTGGCGCCGGCCGGCCCCTTTCCGAGAATGTGTGACGTCTTGCGTGTTTGATCGTACGACGCTCGAAGGCGTCCGAAAGTTCACGGGGTCTGGAAAAATTTTTTTGGCGAAGAGGTTTGAAGGAGGATCGGCGAGAGGTATGAGACCGAAGGGGCCCCTTGGCCCGCGTTCCTTCTGCTATCGGTTATTCCGAGGATCGGAACGTATGTTTGCATTTGATTATTGATAATGCTAAAATATGGTCGTATCCTCAAAATGAGTCAAGGAGTGATTAGTTTGCCGCTAAACGCTTATTTGAACTTCAATGGCAACACGCGGGAAGTCGTTCTGTTCTATGCCGAGGTGTTCGGTCTGCCGGAGCCTGTGTTCTCCACGTTCGGTTCGATGCCGGAAGAACCGGCACATCCGCTGCCGCCGGCGGCCAAGGACCTCATCATGCACGCCCAGCTCACCATCGCGGGCAGCGCGCTTATGTTCTCGGACGTGTTCCCGGGAATGCCTTATCAGCGGGGGACGAATGACTTCTCGCTTGCTTACGTGAGCAAGGATGAGGCCGCTATTCGGGATGCGTTCCATAAGCTGATGGAAGGCGGCGAGGTTCGAATGGAGCTTCAAGAGGTGCCGTGGAGCCCATGCTACGGAATGGTGAAGGATAAGTACGGCATCGGCTGGCAGCTCAGCCTCGAGAGCTAAGGAGAGTAACCAGCTGGTACATACGGATATTCTCCGAAGGGGGAGTATCCGTATTCTTATTTCTGGCGCCGCCAGATGCCCGTACATTCGGGAACAGCGCGAGGCGCCTTCCGGCGTCTTATGCTCGAGAATCGTATTAGGCAGCGCGTCGCTTTGAGCTTGCTTGGCAAACTTCACCCTGCCTGAGTACCGCTCGGCGTATCGCTTCACTCTGAAGTAATAAGGGCCGGCCAGCAGCCTCAGCTTGGACCGCTTCTTGGGCTTCGACATCGGAATGGCTCCCTTCATGCCGTTCGTTCATTCTGAGACGAGTCCGGCCGAGTTCTGCAGGACGATCCTCCAGCCGTCCGGGTCGCAGATCGTGACGCCGTTCAACTTCCAGTACGGATTCTCAGGCTCTACAGCAGGATATCCCATGGAATTAAGTCTAGCGGCAATGGCGTCTCGCACTTCCCGGTTTGGTATGTAAAAGACTAATAGGTTATCTTCGGATGGGGGCGGTGTCGGAATCGCATCCACATGCTGTGTAAATTCCAAATGATAATGGACATCCGGCAGTCCCAGCATCACGCCGTCGTAACCGTTATGTTGGGCGAAGGAGCCGATGATTTGAAGTCCGAGACCTTGGGTGTAGAATTCAATGATTTTGTCCAGCTGATGGGTGGGGCGGGCCGCGCGGAATTGTACGGCGGGCAGTTGATCAGACCATGGCAGCGTCATATTGTACCTCCAAAGGTTTAGTTATAATCCATTTTAATCCAGATGAGCTCATAATTGATACAAAAAAACCGCGATTTCTCGCGGTTCTTGGACATTTCAATTAAATGGCGCGCCCGATACGATTCGAACGTACGACACACAGTTTAGGAAACTGTTGCTCTATCCTGCTGAGCTACGGGCGCGCGAACGAGAATCATTATAACAAATTTCCGCCGGAACGGAAAGCGACGGCTGGAGAGCGATTGCCAAGCCGTCTGAATAACGGTATTTTTAACATAACACAGGTTGAAAATGCATAGAACAAGGCGGTTACACCTATGCCGGTAAACATACGCGACATCGCTAAGGCGGCCGGCGTATCGGTCGCGACGGTATCGAAGGCGTTGAACGGCTATTCGACCGTCAACGCTGCGACCCGGGCGAAGATCCAGCGCATCGCAGAAGAGATGCAATATCATCCGAACTCGGCGGCCCGCTCGCTTGTCGGGCAGCGGTCGATGACGATCGGCGTATTCCTGACGACGGGGCTGGCGAACCCTTTCTTCGCCGGCGTGCTTGGCGGCATTGACCGTGCATTGAAGGATCGCGGCTACGACCTCATCTATCTCGCGCAGGCACACGCTGAAGAGCCAGGTTATAGTCTCATGCGTCATTGCCGCAGCCGCAATGTGGAAGGACTCCTCGTGTTCGGCATGCAAGAGAACGATATGGACTTCAGCGAACTGATCGGTTCCGGGCTGCCAGTCGTCTTCATCGACATGGAGATGGAAGGAGAGCATGTCGGCATGATCTCCTCCGACAATGCCGAAGCGATCCGAGCGGAGGTTCAGCATCTGGCTGGTCTGAATCATCGTCGGATCGCTTTCATATCAGGCATCGCCGGCACGTATCCGGGCAGGATGCGCGAGCGGGGCTTCCTGCAAGGCATGGCCGAGCAAGGACTTGACCGCCGCCCCGAGTACATGATCCCCGGCGACTATTCCCGCGAGAGCGGTTACGAAGGTATGCGCCGGCTGCTCTCCCTGCCTGAGCGGCCGACGGCGGTTATCTGCTGCTCGGACGCCAGCGCTGTCGGGGCTCTGGAAGCCGCGCTCGAGCAGGGGCTGTCCGTGCCGGACGATCTCTCGATCGTCGGCTTCGACGATGTCGAAGCGGCGCGCAGCGTCCGGCCTGCGCTGACGACCGTCCGTCAGGATATGCAAGGTATCGGCTACCAAGCGGTCGGGCTGCTTGATGACCTCATCCGCGGCGAAGAACTAGCTGAGAAGCGGATCATCCTGCCGACGGAATGGGTGGAGAGGGATTCGTGCGGACCGGCGAAGGAATCGCGTTAGCGGGTTGCGGGTTCCTACATTGGGAGCCATGGATTCCTGAGCCGGTTGACTACGCGCCCATTCTATCCTCGATGACCGCCTTATCTCGTCCGAACACCTATATCAGTGGCGAATAACTGCCTAGAATACAACTAGCGACTGACTTCGCGGTTGATCCCATCCGACCCCGTCGAATTCTTCCCCTGGAAGCTCCAATGCCGCTAACTTCCGCCAGACGTCCCTGTCTCGCATCCTTAAGCCTCTTCCCGCAGCGACTCGATCAGATTCAGCTTCGAGATCCGCCGCAGCGGGCCTTGCACCGACAGCAGGCCGACGGCAAGCGCCGCTCCGCAGGCGATCAAGGCGCCGCCCCATGGGAAGTGGAAGGGCGAGCCCTCGATCCCGTTCAGTTCTCTGTTCAGGAAGTAACTGAGACCTATGCCGCACAGCAGCCCCCAGAAGCTGCCGAGCGCTCCGAACCAGAGCCCTTCGAGCGAAGCCATGCGCTTCAGCTGCCCCGGCGTCATGCCGACCGCTTGCAGCAGGCCGAACTCGCGCCGTCTCAGCAGCAGATTCGTCTGTACGGTATTCACGATGTTTAAGCTGCCGATCAGGCCGATAACCGTCAGGAAGCCGTAGATGAAGATCTTCATCTGCAAGTTGAACTGGCGCTCTTGCTTCTGTTCGGCGGCGACGTCGATCAGTCGAGCGTTCGGCAGCGAGCCGACAAGCGATTGAAGCGCTTGGCGAACCGCCTCGTCGTCCGCGCCGTCCTCTAGCGCGACATCCACGCCGTACATCCTCGTGCTGCCGATACTATCTTCCGAGTAATCATCAACCAGCTGGTCGTATACGGCCGAAGGCGCCATAACCATGAGGGTGTCTTCCTGATACATCGTTCCGAACGGAGCTTGCGACAAGATACCGCCGACGGTAACCTCGCGCAGCACGGGTTGAACGCCGCTAACGTTACTGCTCTCGTCGCTTTTGCTACCCCCGCCGTTACCGCCATCGCCGCCGCTTCCATTGCTTCCGCTGCTCGATGAGCTAGACCCGTTCGCTCCGCCGCCGCTACTCGCTGCATCCTCGGTTCCGGCTTCAGCCTCGCTCCTCGCAGCAAACCCCGTGAAGTCGATCAACAGCTTATCTCCGACTTTATATTGCGTCATATCCAGCAGCGTGCGCTTGCCGGTCTCCGGATCGCTCGGCTTCACCGATTGCACGAGCAATACCGCGTTCTCTGCTTCGAGCTTGCGAGGATCCGCCGTGCCTGCTGTCAGGTAGGCCTCTGCTTCCTTCAGCCGGGCATCGTCATACTTCTCAATGAGCGAATAGGCCATCACATAGTCGACGCCATCCTTGCTCTTCGTATCCATCGTTCTGCCCGAGATCGCCGAGAACTGATGGTTGAACTTGCCCTCGGGCGCCCAGATCGGCATACCCATCGAGCCATAATTGCCATAGGCTCCGCGCACGCCGGGAATCGCCGCGATCTGAGCCATCTGCTCCGCGGAGAGGAATTCGCGCTGCTGAGCCTCGTCGTCTTCCTCACCGTCCGCACGATCCGCCAGTCCGCCGCCTCCGATGTTATTCTCATAGATCGAGAAGGCGATTCGGGTCTCTTCATTGGAAGCGGTCGTGATCCGGAACATCTCTTGGGTGAAGTAATGGAACACGATGAACAGCGTCACGCTGATCACGATCGAGAACGTCGTAATCCGGAACTTGCTCCGGTTGCGCCGGATGTTCTTCGCCGCCATCTTGCCGCCTACGCCGAAGCTCGACAGCGGTGAAGGCACAAGCCCCCGCCGGAACGATTCGCGTACGATACTGCCAGCGCCGCGCACGGCTTCGACCGGCGACACGCGGGCAGCCTTGCGCGCAGGCAGCCAGGCGGCGAGATATACCGAGAGCAGACCGACCAACACGCTTCCGAACATAATCCAGTTGTGCCATGTCAACTGGAAGTCTTCCATGTCCAGAATGCTGAAGCCGGCGGACAGCATCAGGCGAATGACGAGCCATAGCGCGCCCCAGCCGCACAGCAGGCCGAGCGGGATGCCAATGGCCGCCAGCACCGTCGCTTCACGGAAGACGAGTCCCCGGATTTGCCTAGGCGAAGCGCCGATGGTGCGCAGCAGGCCGAACTGCCGAATCCGTTCCAACACCGAGATGTGGAAAATGTTATAAATAACCGCTGCCGTCGATAACACTACCAGCGCAATCAGCGTTCCAAAGATAATCCGGAGCGACAAATTGAAGTTGCCGTCAGGCGACTCCCCCATATAGCCGAGAACCTCTCGATTCACCGCGAATTGCTCCTCGCTTAGCTTCCGGAACTCCGGCAGATGGTCGCTAATATCGACGCCATGCTTAAACGTTGCCAGCACCATAAGCGTCCCCGATTGGGCCGCCGAACCGTTCATCAGCGTATACGCCTTCGAAGCAGCCTCCTGCTGGCCGCTCCGCGAGTTGTTCAGCACGCCGGCAATCCGGTACGTATGCGCCGAACCGTCTGGACCGTTCAGCTCCGTCGTGTCGCCGACTTTGGGTTCGCCGGGCAGGCGCGCGAGCATCCATTGCTCGACTGCGACTTCGTCCGGCGACTGCGGCCAGTGTCCTTCCTGCAGATGCAGCGGAGCGAGAGCGAACGCATCGGGGTTCGCCTCCACCAGCTTCATCTCGAAGCCGTCCGCCAGCTCCGTCGCAGGTCCTGCCTTCAACACGCCGACTTGCCCGACCAGCACGTTGTTCTTCACTTGCTCATACAGCTTAGGTTCGGCTTCGCCATAACCGAAGTGATAGGCCCCCGAATCATATATCGCCTTCTGCAGCGCGTTGTCCTGCATGCTCTGCCCCATCGTGCCGATCGCGCTGATCAGCGCCACGGA
>NZ_JACJVN010000009.1 GCF_014212015.1 Cohnella lubricantis
AGAGGTCGATCAGATCGACTGGATCGGCGGGAGCAAAGCGAAGAAAGCAGGCTGCTCAACGTTGAACAGGCGGAATACACGCCATGTTCCTGTCGAGAGCCTGCCTTCATTAACAATCGCTTTAATACCCGCGCATCCGGGCAACGGGCGGATCGCGATCGCCTTCGGCCGTTATGGCGGGATCGTTCTCGCCCCCGGCCGCCCTCGACCGGGCGGAAGCGCCGCGCGAAGCGACGAAGTCGGCGAGCCGCCAGTGGTCAGGCGACAGCGCGCACACCGGATCCGCGTTCCGCGCATCGCCCGTCAGCAGATAAGCTTGGCACCGGCAGCCGCCGAAGTCTTGGTGCCGGCGGTCGCAGCTGCGGCACGGCTCGGGCATCCAGTCTTCGCCGCGGAACGCGGTGAACGCTTCGGATTCTTGCCAGATCCAACCCAGGCTCCGCTCTTTGACGGAGTCGAAGCGCAGCGTCTCGATCCCCGCCGCGGCCGTGCATGGAAGCGCGCGGCCATCGGGCGTGACGGTGAACGAGATGCTGGCCCAGCCGCCCATGCATGGCTTCGGATATTCCGCATAGTAGTCCGGCACGATCCAGATAAGCTCAATAACGCCGCCTAACCGCGCCTTGCTTCGCATATAAGCTGCCTCGGCGGCTTGAAGCTGCTCCAAGCTGGGCAGCAGATATTCGCGGTTCGCGAATGCCCAGCCGTAATATTGGACATTAGCCAGCTCCAGCCGCTCTGCCCCCCAAGAGACGCACAGGTCGATGATCTCCTCGACCTGATGCAGATTATGCCGATGCAGCACGGCGTTCGCCTGCAGGGGAATGCCCTCGGCCTTGATCCATTCCGCGGCTCTGCGCTTCAGCTCGTGCGACTTAATGCCGGCGATGCGGTCGGACAGCTCCCCGTCCGATGCCTGCACGCTAAGCTGCATGCTGTCCACGCCTGCCTCCGCGAGACGCCGCACCCGCTCGCGCGTCAATCCGACGCCGCTCGTGATCATATTCACGAACAGCCCCAGCTCCCGAGCGCGCCGAACGAGCTGCTCCAGATCCTGCCGCAGCAACGGCTCTCCGCCCGTGAAATGCACATGCGCGACACCCAGCTCAGCTGCCTCGTCCAGCACTCTCAGCCAATCGGCGGTACCAAGCTCGTTCTCTCTCTTCTGCAATTCCAATGGATTAGAGCAGTAAGCGCAATGAAGAGGACAACGGTGCGTCAGCTCGGCCGTTAAGGCATAGGGAGCTTTCAGCGTGTGCGCCGCATTCGAGGAGGAATTCGATTTCGAAGAGTGATCAGCATTCACAGAGTGATTAGTTTTCAAGGTCTGATTCGCATTCATCAAGGTCTGATTCGCATTCATCAAGGTTTGATTCGCATTCAATGAGTGATCAGCATTCGAAGTATGCGCCGCGTTCACAGTATCAGGCGCATTCATAAGGTGCTCATGGCTTGATCTCACGGCTCCACCCACCCTCTGTCCGCGGCTAACATCAGAAACTCGAGAACATCCCCCTTCAAATCCGTCTGTCCATACGCGGACTCGAGCTCTCCGACGATCTCCGAGACCGTCCGCTGCCCGTCGCACAGCCGCAAGATTGCGGCTGCAGTGGCGTTCAGGCTCACGACTCTCTCCGGCAGGAGCAGCAGCTCCGTCTGCCGGAGGGAGTCGTACTTGAGCCGCGCCGGACGGCGCAGCCGCGGCTTCGCTTCCGGAACCGGCTCCGGCAGGCTCATGTGGCCACCTCCTTGTTGGGATAAGCGTGGCTGAGCGCATCGAGCAGCGCCCATAGCACGTCGCATTTGAAGGAGAGCGCGGCGATCGCCTGTTCTTGATCGTCGCGGCTCTTGCATTCGCGCAGCACAAGCTCCAGCCCGTGATCGGCATCGCGCGGCGCTTGATGAAGCCGGGCGCGGAAGTACTCCAGCCCCTCGGGCTTAATCCACGGATAGAGCTCCAGGAATACGCCGATCCGCTTGGATACGAGGGTCGGCGCGAACAGCTCCGTCAGCGAGGAAGCGACGGCGATCGGCCAGGGCTGCAGCCGGCAGAAATTTACGTAAGCGTCGACCGCGAAGCGGACGGCAGGCAGAACATGCTTCTCACCTAGCATCTCGTCTCTAGGAATTCCGCACGCTTCGCCTAGCCGGACCCATGCCTCAATGCCGCCCTCGCTCCCTTCGCGGCCGTCATGGTCGATAATACGCTGAATCCACTTGCGCCTGTCATCGCGCGAAGGCAGCTTGGACAAGATCAGCGCATCCTTGACCGGGATGTTCTTCTGATAGTAGAAACGGTTCGCGACCCAAGCGCGAAGCTGCTCGGGACTTAGCTTCCCGTCATGCATGCGGATATGATAGGGATGCTTATCGTGATAGCGCCTTTCACCTACCTCTCGCAGGCGATTCGTTAATTCCTCATTCGACAACAAGAAAGCGTCCAACCTTAAACCTCCAGTTCCATGCCGTCATAGCCGACTTCGATTCCGAGCGCGTCCAGTTGGCGGCGTTCGGGCGAGTTCTCGTCCAGCATCGGATTCGTATTGTTGATATGAATATAGATTTTGCGGCGAACGGGCAGACGGACGAGCTTCTCCATTGTGCCGCCCGATCCGGAGACGGCCAGATGTCCCATATCGGCAGCGCTCCAATCGGAGATGCCCAGTGTCTGCAGCTCGTCGGAACGCCAGAAGGTTCCGTCCACCAACAGGCAGTCCGTGTCCGCGGCATGCCGCTCCAGCTCCTCGCTCCATCGCTCCACGCCCGGCGCATAGACGGCGACGCCGCCGGTGGCCGTATCCTCCAATCGGTAGCCGACGACCCAGTCGCCTCCCAATCTCTCAGACCGCGTTCCGTCCGCATAGCGAGGCGGTTTGCTGCCCAGCGAGAACGAACACACCTTTACTCTTCCCTCAAAAAGAGGAAAAGATTCCCTCGGACGCGCCTCCTCCCATCGGAAGCTGGCGAAGGGCTCCACGATGCTCCTCACCGGAAAAGAACGCACCAGCGCCGCAAGCACCGGACGCGGCGCCCAAACGCTCAGCTCCGCGGACTGCCGCAGCTGAAGCAAGCCTGCGGTATGGTCCAGCTCCGCGTCGGTCAGCAGCACGCCGGCAATCGGGGAGCCGCGCACGTCAGGGCCGGCCTGCAGCTGCGGAGCGGCTTCGATCTGGCAGCTGATGTCTGGCGACGCGTTCAGCAGGACCCAAGCCCGGCCGTCCGCGGAGACGGCAAGCGAATCGTTCGTTCGGGGACGGACGGCAGGGTCCCCGGCCCGCGCCCTGCGGCAGTTCGGGCAGGCGCAGTTCCACTGCGGCAGCCCTCCTCCCGCCGAAGCGCCCAAGATGCGAATCTGCACGCGATCCCCCCTCTTCTGGACAGTATCGCCTAACTCTGGACAATAGAAAGGCCGGAGAGTCTCCGGCTCAGTGGCGTTATTTTTGATAAGCATAGGAAGTCACTTCAGCGCACACCTCAATGACCTCGAAGTCGGGCTTCACCCACATCGATCCCACCTCCCTTCCAGCGGCGAATGGGCATTTGTCATTAGTATATGTGGCGCCCGCTGTTCCATAACCAGAAAGTTCCTCCGAATCGGACAACATCTCTATTCCCGGCGGCGCAAGAGGGTAGATTCGCCTCGGAAATAGCAGCATCTTGCCGTCAACTGGCGTCGAATTTACATTCCGTTAACAATGGGCAGAACTTGCCCATACATCCGAGTGGTACGGTTAGGACAAAAGTACGATGCCGGGAATGTACGTCTATGCGCGCTGGAAGATTCATGAACCTCTTATCCAACACCTACGCTCATCTGAATAGCTTCCGCCAAGAGGCGGCGGCGACTGCCGAACGCTTCATGCGGCATGGTCTCTTGCGCTCGAACAAGTCTCTTCATTCGGAGGAGTCATACGTGGAGGGGAATCGTCTAAGCATTTGGCCTAATCGGGATTGGATTCACGAGTTGTCTGCCGCCGCTGGAAGCGGACCGCTCTGTCTGATGATCGTCCATTGGAGCCGGAAGCAACGAACGGGGGACGGAGAGCGGGACCAAGCGGAAACGCCGCTTCGCATGCGCAGGCTTCTGCGCGCCGCTGCATATCGGTTCCGCAGCCAAATGGACGGCCGGACGGAATGGGTGCAATCCGGCGATACGCTCGTTCTGCTGACAGTCGTTCCGGAAGCTCCGCAAGGGACAGATCGCCATGCGCTTCCGGGAAGATTGGAGTATTTGCTGCGGGAGACGGTCTTCCGCACGATGACAAGCAAGCTCGCAGGGAGCTTGTCTATTCGGGAAGGCACGTTCCGCTTCGGATGGGCATGGTTGGATTGGACTTGCGGACAAGGCGTGAAGCGGAGCGGAAAGCCGAGAGCGGAGCCGCCCGCAGCGGGTGGGGCGAAGTCGGAGGAAGCGCTGTTGTCCGCTTGGCAGATGGCTTGGAAGCGGACGCTGGACGCTTCGGCTGTCATGAACGGAGCCGCCTTCCGGAAGGAAGACCCGATGTCAGCGGGCGAGATCGAGATCCGGTACGCGCCGATGCTGTCCTTGCTTGACGGCTCGCTGTTCGGCTTTGAAGCGGTTCCGTATCGGAGGCGTACGGGACAGAGGTGGCCCGCGGCCGCCATGCTCGCGGAAGCGGAAGCGGCCGGCAGGCTGTACGAGTGCGACCGGCGCTTCCGGGAAGCGGCTATTCGCGCGCTGCCGATCCGGCACGGGGAAGCGAGGCTGTTCATTCAGGCTTCGGCTTCGATCATGAACGATGCTAGGCTGTATCCCGGCACGACGTTAAGAAGAATGGAAGCGGCCGGCATCCGGCCGGAGCATGTCGTGCTGGTGTTCGAAGTCGGAACGCCGTCTGCCGAGAGAGACGGGGATGCGCTTCGGGCAGCCGTTCGGCATTACCGCGACCAAGGCTTTCGCATCGCGCTAACCGGTATCGAAGCGAAGCGGGAATCGCTGCTGCGCATGCTGACGCTGCATCCGGATTACGCCCGGATCGATGTCGGCTGGATGGCGATGGAAGAATCGGACGACAGCCGAACGATCGATGAGTCGCTTCTCGGAGCGCTCTCCAGGCTGGCGCGGAAGGAGCAGATCGTCTTGCTGGCGGGCGGCATCGAGCGGGATTCGCAGATCGGCCCTTTGATCGCGAGCGGTATCGTGTACGGCCAAGGGAGCTGGATCGGGCCGGAGGCGGCGGCGCCTGCTTCAATCGGGCGCCACGTTCGCGACCGCATCCGCCTTGAACTGAACAAGCGTTACCGCAGGGAAGGCGGCTCCTTGTCTGAGCTTAGCGCGCCCGTCGAGACGTTCAGCCGGCAGACGCCCGTGTCGGATATCGCGCGGCATTTCGAGAGCCGTCGAGATATCCACGGGTTCGTCATCGCCGAGGAAGGGCGCCCCGTCGGATTGCTCATGAAGGAGAAGCTCCATCAGCTGCTGTCCGGTCAGTTCGGCTTGCCGCTCTATTGGAACCGTCCGGTGGATAAGATCATGGATACGCAGCCTCTCATCGCGGACGAGTCCACCCCGATCGATCAAGTGTCGCAGATGGCGATGGCCCGGGAGCCGGACAAGCTGTACGACGCGGTCGTCGTGACGCGGGACGGGCTCGTGAGCGGCATCGCATCGATTCGGTCGCTGCTGGAATGGGTGACGAACGCCCGCATGACGGACGCCCAATGGGCCAATCCGCTCACCGGATTGCCAGGCAACGAGCCGATCCGCAAGGAGCTGACCCGGCGGATCGGGGAGGGCAGGCCGTTCGCGGTGCTATATGCGGACGTCGACTACTTCAAATGGTTTAACGACCGGTTCGGCTTCCATCGCGGGGACGAAGTGATTCGGTTCACCGCAGACGTCATCGTCTCATCCGTACAATCCGGCGCGCAGGAAGACGCATTCGTCGGCCATATCGGCGGGGATGACTTCATTGCGGTCATCGGCTGTGAGGAGGCGAACGAGCTGTCCCGTCTCATTCTGGAACGGTTCGAGCAAGGGATCGCCGGTTACATCGGTTCCGATGCCGGTCCGGTCGTAGACCGGGAAGGCCAGCCCGTGGAGGCGGAAGGGTTGTCGATATCGCTGTCGCTGCTCCTATGCGAAGATTCGGGCGGCTGGACGCCGGATCGGCTGGCGGAGCGGGCGGCGCATCTGAAGAAGCGAGCCAAGCTCCAGCAGGGTAATTCCTTCGTGTGGGAATCGATCCGCCAGGAGCCGATTGCAGCCAACAATATGAAGCATGGAGTGGAGTCATCTTGAAGAACATCGGGTGGAACAAGACAGGCTGGAGCCGGCTCCAGGAACAGGCGAAGAGCTGCGGCTATGCAGAGGATAATGGCGTTAGACTCGGTTTGATTGGTTTGGATTGGCGGGAGAACGGCTTGCAGGTCGACAAGAGAACGAGCGACCGCCATTGGACGGAGTGGCTTCGCGAGGCGCTTCCGGATGAGAACGTCTGGTTCGTAGACCGGATCTCCAGCCATTTATGGTTCGTCGCGGAAGCGACGGAATGCTCCGTGGAAGCGGCGGAAGCTTGCTTGGCAGCCATCGCGCGCAGGCTGCGGCAAGCGCTCGGCGCTGCTCCCGGCGTGCCGGAGGACGGCGAAGGGTTCGGCGTTGCCTTGATGAAGCTGGCTTCCGGCCGTTCGGCCCAAGAAGCCGCATACGATGCGCTGCTTGATGCGGTCGGCCGAATGCGCCGATGGCAGGAAGCGGCTCCCGCCGATCGGGAGCTGCGCCGTGAGATGGAGCGGATTCTGCAAGAGCAGAGCATACGCAGCGTCTTCCAGCCGATTATGCGAATAGCGACGGGAGAGGTATTCGGGTTCGAGGCGCTGACGAGATGCCCGGATCGCTGCCATTTCGACGGACCTCAGGGGCTATTCCAATTCGCAGAGCGGGAGGGCTACGCGTACTCGCTCGACAGGCTGGCACGGGAGAAGGCGATCCGCAGCTGTCCTCCGCTGAATGCCGCGCAGAAGATCTTCCTGAACGTGACAAGCGGCATCATGAAGGACCCGGGGTTCGTCTCCGGACAGACAATCCATTGGCTTCGCCAGAGAGGGCTGCATCCGGGGCAGATCGTCTTGGAGCTGACGGAGAGAAGCTCGATCGATGACTTCTCCGAAGCCAAGAAGGTGCTGGAGCATTACCGCAGCCAAGGATACGAGATTGCCATCGACGACGCGGGAGCGGGCTATTCGTCGCTTCAGTCGATTGTGGAGCTGCAGCCGGACTATATTAAAGTCGACAAGTCGCTCGTCCAGAACGCGGATCGCGACGAGATGAAGAAGCAGATGCTGCGAACGTTCGTCCGATTCGCCAGACGGATGGACATCCGGACGGTAGCCGAAGGCATCGAGCGCCCGGAGGAGCTGCGGCTGCTGCGAACGCTCGGCATCGACTTCGGGCAGGGCTACCTGCTTGGACGGCCGGGCGAATACGGAACGGGTCCCGTTGCGGGCGGCTTGCCCAATGGGTAGGCAGTGGAGGATCCCGGAGAAGTCGGGTTACAGCGGCTCAGCAGAGCCCGAGCAGGCCTGTAACCCGGAGAAGTCGGGTTACAGCGGCTTAGCAGAGCTCGAGCAGACCTGCAACCCGAAAAAGTCGGGTTACAGGAGCTCAGCAGAGCCCGAGCAGGCCTGTAACCCGGAGAAGTCGGGTTACAGCGGCTTAGCAGAGCTCGAGCAGACCTGCAACCCGAAAAAGTCGGGTTACAGGAGCTCAGCAGAGCCCGAGCAGCGCTGTAACCCGAAAAAGTCGGGTTACAGGAGCTCAGTAGAGCTCGAGCAGGCCTGTAACCCGGAGAAGTCGGGTTACAGGAGCTCAGCAGAGCCCGAGCAGCGCTGCAACCCGGAGAAGTCGGGTTACAGGGGCTCAGCAGAGCCCGAGCAGGCCTGTAACCCGGAGAAGTCGGGTTACGGCGGCTCAGCAGAGCCCGAGCAGCGCTGCAACCCGGAGAAGTCGTGTTACAGCAGCTCAGCAAGAACCCGAGCAGCGCTGTAACCCGAAAATATCGGGTTACAGCGACCCCTCGCCTAGCGCCATCACTTGCGTTGTCGCCGCAGCTCCAGCCTTCGCTCGTTCCCCTAGCCTTTATCGCTCGTCTACCGGCCTTTATGGTATGATATCGCTAGATGAATTTACCGGACATAGCGCTGCCGGAGAAGGTGGATGAACAATGGGGAATGACCGTCAGAAGGTGCTTCTGATCGACGGCAACAGCATCGTGTATCGGGCTTTCTTCGCGATGCCGCCGCTGACGAACAGCAGTGGATTACATACGAACGCGGTATTCGGCTTCACGACGATGCTGCTCAAGGTCATGGAAGAGGAGAAGCCGACGCATCTGCTCGTCGCGTTCGACGCGGGCAAGGTGACGTTCCGGCACGAAGGCTACGGCGAGTACAAGGGCGGCCGGCAGAAGACGCCGCCGGAGCTGTCCGAGCAGTTCCCGCTGCTCAAGGAGCTGCTGAGCTCCTTCTCGATCGCGCAGTTCGAGCTGGGCGGCTACGAGGCGGACGACATCATCGGCACGCTCTCGCGAATGGCCGAAGAGAAGGACATCGAGACGGTTGTCGTCTCCGGCGACAAGGACATGCTTCAATTAGCATCGGAAAAGGTAACTGTGCTGCTCACCCGCAAGGGAGTCAGCGAAGTCGAACGGTACTCGCCCGAGGCAGTCGGAGAGCGATACGGGCTGACCCCGCAGCAGATTATTGACTTGAAGGGTCTCATGGGCGACGCCTCCGACAACATTCCGGGCATTCCGGGCGTCGGCGAGAAGACGGCGCTGAAGCTGCTGGCGGAATACGGTACGGTCGAGAATGTGCTCGCGCATATGGGCGAGATCAAGGGCAAGCTCGGCGAGAACGTGCGAGCGCACGAAGAGGACGCGCGGATGAGTAAGCGGCTCGCGACGATCTTCCGCGAGGTGCCGCTGGAACGGACGCTGGACGAGCTGCGCTGGAGCGGCTATGACGCGGCGGAGCTCGCGGCCGCGCTGCGCAAGCTCGAGTTCAAGTCGCTCATCGAGCGGCTCGACCTGAGCGCGGCGGCGGTCGGCGCCGCAGACGCGGATGCGGCCGGAGCGGCTGCCGGACAGGCCGCCTACGAGACGGTATGGGTCGCTGGCGCAGCGGATTGGCAAGCGCTGAATGAAGCGCTGCCGCAGGCGGAGGCGCTGCTTGTGGAGTCGCATGGCGACAACCCGCACCAGGGCGAAGGCATTGGCCTCGGCATTGCGGCGGAGGGATGCATATTCGTCGTGCCTTACGCGGCGCTGGCATCGGAAGAGGCGAAGCCGCTGCGCGATTGGCTGGCCGATGAGCAAGCCGCCAAGACCGGCTATGACCTGCATCGGGCGGAGCTCGTGCTGGCGCGGTCCGGCATCGCGCTTCGGGGGCTCGCGTTCGACGTGCAGCTCGCCGCGTATCTGCTCGATCCGACGGAGGCCGATCCGTCGCTCGTCGGGCTTCTTCAGCGGCACGGGCTGCCTGTGATCGCCGCGGACGAAGCGGTGTTCGGCAAGGGCGCGAAGTTCCGCGTGCCGGAAGACGAGGCGCTCGCCGCCCATCTGGCGGCGAAGACGGACGCGATCCGGCGGCTCGCGGCTCCGCTCGCCGAGGAGCTGGACAAGGCGGGCATGAGGACGCTCTACTACGAGCTGGAGCAGCCGCTGTCGGTCATTCTCGCGGGCATGGAGAAGCAGGGGATCAGCGTGCGGGCCGAGGCGTTAGAGGAGCTGGGCAAGGAGTTCCAGGTTGGGATCGAGCGGACGATGGCGGAGATCTACCGTCTGGCGGGCTGCGAGTTCAACATCGGGTCTACGAGGCAGCTCGGTGAAGTGCTTTTCGACAAATTAGGCCTCCCCGTTATCAAGAAGACGAAGACCGGCTATTCGACGGACGCCGAAGTACTGGAGAAGCTGGAGCCGTATCACGAGATCGTGCGCCTCATCCTGCATTATCGGACGCTGACGAAGCTGCAATCGACGTACATTGAAGGGCTGCTGAAGGAGATTCGGCCGGAGGACGGCAAGATTCATACGTATTACCGTCAGACGATCGCGGCGACGGGACGGCTGAGCAGCCAGTACCCGAACCTTCAGAACATCCCGATCCGGCTGGAGGAAGGACGCCAGATTCGGAAGGCGTTCGTGCCTTCCGAGGAGGGCTGGCTCATTCTCGCGGCGGACTATTCGCAGATCGAGCTGCGGGTGCTGGCGCATATCTCCGGCGACGAAGGGCTGAAGGAAGCGTTCCGCAACGAGATGGACGTCCATACGAAGACGGCGATGGACGTGTTCGGCGTGACTGCGGATCAAGTCGATTCGAACATGCGGCGGCAGGCGAAGGCGGTCAACTTCGGCATCGTGTACGGCATCAGCGATTACGGCCTGTCGCAGAACTTGAACATCACGCGCAAGGAAGCGGCCGCGTTCATCGATCAATACTTCGGCGCCTTCCCTGGCGTGAGACGTTACATGGACGACATCGTCGCGCAGGCGAAGCAGGACGGCTATGTCACGACGCTGCTGGAACGGCGGCGTTATCTGCCGGACATTCGCGCGTCGAACTTCAACCTGCGGTCGTTCGCGGAGCGCACGGCGATGAACACGCCGATTCAAGGTACTGCGGCGGACATTATCAAGCTCGCGATGGTGCGGATGGACGAGACGTTGAAGTCGCGCGGGCTGCGCAGCCGGATGCTGCTCCAGGTGCACGACGAACTTGTCTTCGAAGTGCCGCCGGAGGAGCTGGAGATGATGAAGGAGCTGGTGCCGAAGGTGATGGCGGAAGCATTCCCGCTTGATGTGCCGCTTAAGGCGGACGTGAACTTCGGCGTCAACTGGTACGAAGCCAAATAGCGGCGGGGAAGTCCGAACCGGTGGTTCGGGCTTTTCCTATCCTATATAATGAGAGAAGCTCATATGTTAGTAAGGAGGGAATTGACAATGCCGGAGCTTCCGGAGGTCGAGACGGTGCGGCGCACCTTGAATAGCTTGATTACCGGGAAGACAATCCGCCAAGTGACGGCGACCCTGCCGCGCATACTGCAGCGTCCGGACGATCCCGACGCCTTCGCAGCGACGCTGGAGGGACATACCTTCCTCGGCGTGGAGAGACGCGGAAAGTTTCTGCGGTTCGTCATGGACGGGCTGGTGCTCGTCTCCCATCTGCGGATGGAGGGACGCTACGGCGTCTACCGCGATGACGAGCCTGTGGAGCCGCATACGCATGTTATATTTCATTTTACCGACGGTACGGCATTGCGATATAAGGACGTTCGTCAGTTCGGAACGATGCATCTGTTCGCGCCGGGAGAGGAATTCCGTTCCGCACCGCTGAAGAAGCTTGGTCTGGAGCCGCTGGACGAGTCGTTCACCTATGAAGCGTTCGTCAAGGCGCTTGGGAAGCGAACCACGAAGATAAAGCCTCTGCTGCTGAACCAGGAGGTTATCGTCGGGCTTGGCAATATCTATGTCGACGAGGCGCTGCACTTGGCGCGCATTCACCCGGAACGGGCGGCCGACACGCTGACGGGCCCCGAGAAGAAGCGGCTGTACGAAGCGATCTGGAGCACTTTAAGCTCGGCGGTGGAAGCCGGCGGCTCTTCGGTCAAGTCGTATGTGAACGGACAGGGCGAGATGGGCATGTTCCAGCACCGGCTCCGAGCTTACGGCCGGACGGGCGAGCCTTGCGGCGAGTGCGGGACGCCGATCGTCAAGTCTATCGTCGGAGGCCGCGGCACGCACGTCTGCCCGAAGTGCCAGAAGGCTCCGAAGGGAAGCGGAGCCGCGGCGAAGAGCGCATCGGAATCGCGGCCAACGGCGAGAACGAAGGCGAATTCGGTCAAACTTCGGCTGGATGGGCAGGATCGGGCGTCCCCTTTGTCGAAATCATAAGAACAAGCACCATGATCCGCGTCGGATTGTGGGCAAACGGAAGCAGCCAGCGAATGAAGAAGAGGTGCATCAGGTGAATATCGGACTGACAGGCGGAATCGCCGCTGGCAAGAGCACCGTCAGCCGAATGCTGACGGACCGCGGAGCGGCCCTTGTCGACTTGGATCAAATCGCCAGAGAAGTGGTGAGTCCGGGGCAAGAGCCGCTGCGGCTTATCGCTGAGCGCTTCGGTCCGGCCGTCCTAAGCGCTGACGGGACGCTGAACCGAGCGAAGCTCGGCGAGATTGTGTTCTCGGACGATGCCGAGCGCAAAGCGCTCGAAGCGATTACGCATCCGGCGATCCGGGCGCGAATGCTGCAGCTTATGGAAGCGTTCCAGCGCGAACGGCCGGAGCAGCTGGTCGTGGTTGACGTCCCGCTGCTATTCGAGTCGGGGCTCCAATCTTATTTTCAACAAATCATGGTCGTTTATGTTCCGAGATTTGTACAATTGGAGCGGCTCATGAAGCGCAGCGGATTGGCGGTGGACGAGGCGAATCGGCGGATCGACGCACAGATGGACATTGAGGAGAAGCGGCGGCTGGCGGATATTGTCATCGACAATTCAGGCGGCCTCGAGGAGACGGCGGAGCAAGTCGAGCGGTTCTGGCGGGGCAAAGGATTGGCATGAAGAAGAACAGCAACGCGAAGAGTAAACGAAGAAGAGTTGTCCTGCTGCTTCTGATCATTATCGTCGGACTGCTCTTCATTCAATCGGAATGGCTTGGCAGAACGATCTATCCGATATACTATAAGGAAGAAATCAAACAAAGCGCTGAATTGTACGAGCTGGATCCGCTCCTGATCGCTTCCATCATTCGGGTGGAGTCGAATTACAAACCCAGAGCGGTATCGCCCAAGGGCGCCATCGGCATTATGCAGCTGATGCCGGACACGGCAGAGTGGATTCTGTCCCATGACAACTTCGGTTCGATCTCGCTTGACGATATCGGGCGCCAGCCGGAAGCGGGCATTCGAATCGGCACTTGGTACATGAAGGATCTGCTGCGGCAATTCGACGGGAATCTGGTCGTATCGCTGGCCGCGTACAATGCGGGTCCGGGGAAGGTACGGCAATGGCTGAAGGACCGGACGTGGGACGGCAAGGCGGAGTCGGTCGCCGATATTCCCTATGGGGAGACAAGACAGTATGTGCAGAAGGTTCTCCATTACTACAATAAGTACAAGGAAGTTCATAAGGACTTATAACGCGCGTTTGCCCGTCTAACAAGAGAAAGCCTTGAAGCCGCAAGGGCTTCAAAGCTTTTCTCCTTTATCGTTTACTGAACATTACCTAAATTGACCGGCAAGTTGCTGCTCGGCGATCTGAACCAGACGTTTCGTGATTTGGCCCCCGATATGGCCCGTATCGCGCGTTACCATGTTACCGTAGTAACCGTCTTGCGGCAGGGTGATACCGAGTTCTTGCGCCACTTCATACTTCAATTGGTCCAGCGCGCCGATCGCTTGAGGGACGACCAGCTGATTGCTGCTACGGGATCCTGCGCCCATTGTTGTTCACCTCCTTGCGGTTGGTACAAGTATTATGACCAATCTGCTAAGCTTCATGTAATCACCTGTTTGGGAAATATCGGATAACGATATTTAGCAAGGCGAATCGGAAGGAGATGAGAAGCGTGAGATGCCCTTTCTGCGACTTTAACGGAACGAAGGTGCTGGATTCGCGGCCGGCCAACGACAACAAGTCGATCCGCCGCCGGCGTGAGTGCGAGCAGTGCAGCCGCAGATTCACGACGTTCGAGATGGTTGAAGAGACGCCGCTGATCGTCATTAAGAAGGATGGCGGACGCGAGGAATTCAGCCGGGACAAAGTGCTCCGCGGGCTGCTGCGCTCTTGCGAGAAGCGCCCGGTGTCGATCGAGCAGCTCGAAGTGATCGTGTCGAACGTAGAGCGGGAGCTGCGGAATACCGCGAATCCGGAGATCGAGAGCCGCGTCATCGGCGAGCTGCTCATGGAGCAGCTGTACGCTGTCGACGAAGTCGCATACGTCCGGTTCGCTTCTGTGTACCGGCAGTTCAAGGACATCAACATGTTCCTGAAGGAGCTTAATTCGCTCATTAATAAGCACGGCATATAAGGGATAAAGTTTGAAAATAGTTGACATGCCTTTTGCTCTTGTGATACACTCTTTCTTGTCGCCAAGATAGCTTGCGGCAAGATTTATGGGGAATTAGCTCAGCTGGGAGAGCGCATCGCTGGCAGCGATGAGGTCAGGGGTTCGATCCCCCTATTCTCCACCAAGTCCCATCATATGGGCTCTTAGCTCAGTTGGTAGAGCAGTTGACTCTTAATCAATTGGTCCAGGGTTCGAGTCCCTGAGAGCCCACCATATCTTTAAACGCGGAAGCGGCAGCGATGCCGTTTTTTTTGTTGTTTTTATCCGCCATAAATCCACTTTTCTCGCCAAATTCAGAATTTTCCTCCTATTTATTGACAATAGTAGGACAAAAGCCTTATCCTTTAAATAGGGGGCAATGCGGAAGCGGCGGAGGGATTTGAAGATGTTGAACCGAAGGGATCTCTTGATCTCATACACGAGTAATTTTACGACTCACCACCGTATATTCGTGGCGGAATGGAACAGACGCAACACGACTGAAATCACCTATGCCCAGGGTATGATCTTGAACTTATTAGCGGCGGAAGGACCGAAGCAAGCCAAAGAACTTATTCGAGACGTTATGATTACTTCCGGCGGAATTACATCGATTGCCAATAAACTGGTGGACCGCGGGTTGATACGCCGTTCCAGAGCGGATCACCAGGATCGCAGAGCTGTTATTCTGGAAATAACCGATGCAGGACGAGACATGCTGAAGATTCTTGATCAGATCAGGGACGAGACGCTTGATTCGATTTTTAATTGTCTGTCAGATGCGGAGATTGCATTCTTGGAGCGCATCTATTGGAGATTAAACATGGACGGCCGGATAGGCACTCAGGATAAGGTAGCCCGAAGCTCCGTTTGAAGCTTCGCGCTTTCTATGAAAAGTTGGAAATATCTGATCCTTGGAACAACAAAGCTGCAGGCATCGTCAGCTACGGATCGACGGGAGGAGCCCGCGCTGCGGAACATCTCCGCGGAATTCTGGGCGAGCGTCAACGTGATGCTGGATCAACTGGTTGCATGGAGCGGCGCATTGAAGACGTTGAGATAACGAGATGCTCCGATATGGAAACATCTTATACAAGACTCCCGCTTAGGCGGGAGTTTTCTTTATCCATCGATGAAAATATAGGAAAAAAAGCTCGTTGACAGCGGCTGATCCAAAAGTAATAATTACCTGTGGTTCGAATTTCCTATCGCAAAATGATTTATCAGATAGGGCAATGCTTTTTTTCTATATGTTGTCACTCTCCTATTTAAGCTTACAGGCAGCCAGGATCGACATTAGGAATGGGAAGGTGATGGAAATGACAATCAATGTCCTCATGTACGGTTGCTCCTCAATGAAGCAGATCAAGCGCGAGATCCCCCTCGTTCGCCGCTATTTGTCTTTGTCCTCCTAACCCCGATCCTCCATTCATTCCTTGACGCATGTATGCGAAAAGAGCAATAAACAACACGGAATACGGAAGGAGGATGCTTGCGTTGTCTGAAATGGAACAGTATGTAGAGTTCGGTATCGGAAACGAGAATTACGCCATCCGAATATCGGAAGTGCACGAGATTATCCGAATGCAAGATATTACGGAGATTCCCAACGGTCCTTCTTATGTGAAGGGCGTTATTAATTTGCGGGGCCGAATCGTTCCGGTGATCGGTCTGCGGGAAATGTTCGGACTTCCAGATAAGGAGTTCGGCAAAGCGACCCGAATCGTGGTTCTTAACCATCTAGAAGAATTCATCGGCATCGTGGTGGATCGCGTGAATCAAGTAGTCTCGTTCGAGAATACGCAGCCCCCGCCTGATCGGATCGGCGGACTGAACGGCAACTTATTCACCGGCATCGGCATCTCCTCCACGGGGTTGGTTGGCATCCTCAAATTAGACGAAGTGCTCCTTCGGAATTAGGGGAGGGGCTCGATTGAACGACTTATCTCAGTACATAGACATCTACCTGGAAGAATTGGATGAACAACTTAATGCCGTCGAGGAAGAGATGCTCCGGCTGGAGCAAGAAGGATCCACGGAGTCGGGCATCCAACGTCTGTTCCGGGCAGCCCATACGCTGAAAGGATCTTCGGCGGCGATGGGATTCGCGAAGATGAACGAATTGACGCACGAGATGGAGCACCTGCTGGACCTGGCCCGCAACGGACAGCTCTCCTTCGCGACGCCGATGACGGATCTGTTCTTTCGCTGCTTGGACGGAATGAAGAAGCTTCAAGCCGAGATCGTTCGAAGCGGTCAAGAGCAATTCGATATCGGGCCGTTAATTCTTCAACTGCGCGAGTACACGAAGCGGAACAGGCCTGTCGCCGAGGCGGATTCGTTCGATGCTGCGCCCCCGGAAGCTTGGCGGAATTTGCAATTGAACGCCGTGCACGGACGCCTGGCGGTCAAACTGCGGGTGAGCCTTGCCGACACCTGCGAGATGAAGGCCGTGCGAGCGTATATGGTTGACGTTCAGGTTCGCGAGCTGGGATACGTGGCTTGGTCGAACTTGACCGATCCGGAACCGAACGGCGACGATCCAGGTTCCTTCGTTTGGCTGGCGGCGATTGCCGTGCAGGCGGACGAGCTCGAAGAACGAATCGCTGGCATGATGGACGTCGAGAATGCCGCCGTCGAGATGTGCGATTTGGCCAGCGTCGGCTTTGAAGCAGAAGCGCACGCGCGCGAACCGGGCGGGAACGGGGAAGAGCCGGCTGAATCCACAAGCGCGGCCGATCGATCGAGATCGCAGACGGTTCGGGTTCAAGTCGATCGTCTGGAGCACTTAATGAATCTGGTCGGGGAGCTTGTGATCGACCAGACCCGGATGCAGCAGCTGCAGAAGCTGTTCCGGCAACAGCTCGGATCCGACGATCATGTCGATGCGTTGTCGGCTCTGTCCGACCATCTGACGAGGACGGTCGGGGAGCTTCAGCAGAGTGTCATGAAGGTCCGCATGCTGCCGCTGGAGCACCTGTTCAACCGGTTCCCGAGAATGGTTCGGGACACGGCGAGAACGCTGCAGAAGGACGTGGAATTCGTCGTCGAAGGCAAGGACGCCGAGCTGGACCGGACGATCATCGAGGATTTGGGAGATCCGCTCACTCATCTGATCCGCAATGCGCTCGATCACGGTCTTGAAGCCCCCGTGGACCGGATCCAAGCAGGCAAACCGGCGAAGGGGACGCTTCGGATCAGCGCCATTCACGAAGATAACCAAGTCGTCATTACGGTTGAAGACGACGGGGCCGGTATCCGAGCGGAACGAATCCGCCAATCGGCAGTCGCCAAAGGGATCATTGCGGCGGCGGATGCGGCCAAGTTGATGGATGCGGAGGCCGTTCATCTTATATTCCGGCCAGGCTTCTCGACGGCGTCAACGGTCAGCGAAATATCCGGCCGCGGCGTCGGGATGGACATTGTCCGTACCGAGATCGAGCGTCTGAATGGGACGATCGAGATCGACACCGTTCCAGGCCAAGGGACCCGGTTCGTCATCCGGCTGCCGCTGACGCTCGCGATTATAACCGGCCTTCTGGTCCAGGTGTCCGAGAAGGAATTCATTCTCCCCATGAGCAGCGTAGCGGAAATAATTCGGACCGAAGCTTCGGAGATCCGGACCGTCAACGGGAACCCGGTCGTCAAGATTCGCGATCAGATCGTTCCCATCGTCTGGCTTCACGACGCGCTGCGGCTGCCGAGAGGCGAGGCGAGACGCAAACAGATCCCGCTTGTCATCGTTGGCCGCATGGAGAAGAGGCTGGCCTTGGCCGTTGACGACCTGCTGGGCAATCAAGAAGTCGTCATCAAGTCACTCGGCACGTTCATCGGCCAAGCGGACGGTGTATCCGGAGCGACCATACTCGGGAACGGCAAAGTCGCGATGATATTGGACACGACCAGCATCTTGAAGTGGGTCGAGGCCTTGTAGAAGAAAGGGCGATTCGCCTAATTCCAATAACTTTCAGAGGAGCTTCCAAATGAAATGGTTCACGAATCTTAGAACGAGCGTCAAACTCATCTCTTCCTTCCTGACGCTCTCCGTATTGCTCGCTGCCATCGGCATTTATGGAATCGTCAATTTGAACAAAATGAACAACAGCTTGGACTTTATGTACGATGGCAATCTCTTGTCGGTAACGAACCTGCTCGAGGCGAAGTCGAGCGTCAACGAGATTCGCAAGGTCGTTCGAGATCTCTACATCGACAAGACCGCCGAGCAAATAGCGGAGAGGCAGCAGCAATTGGACGGTTACATCCAGACGGTAGAACAAAGGATGGGCGAATTCGGCGAGACATGGCAGAGCGAAGAATCCTTGAAAATATACGCCAAGTACTCCGACAGCTGGGCGTCTTATTTGGACGATATTCATAAAGGCTCCGAGCTGGCGGATCAGTTCAAGGATGACGAATTGCTGATCCTGATCCAAGGGGACATGGACGAGAAGTCGACGGAGCTCCGCCAAGTGCTGGACGATCTGATCGAAGTGAATAACGCCGACGCCGAGCAAGCCAAAGTCGACGGCAACCAGCTGTACCAGACGTCCCGGAACATCACGATCGCGGTCATCGCGGTCTCCGTCTTGTTGTGCATCGTGCTCGGCATCTTCGTGTCGCGGGTCATCTCCAAGCCGTTAAACGATGTCGTCCGGCTCGTAAGGAAGGTAGCGGGCGGAGATTTGACGGAGACGACCGATTACCGTTCCAAGGACGAAGTCGGCGCGGTGGCGATGGCGACGAACGATATGGTGGGCAACCTGCGTTCCATCGTGGGCAACATTACCGAATCCTCGCTTGGCGTAGCCGCCGCGGCCGAGCAGATCTCGGCCAGCACCGAGGAGATCGCGAACGGTTCCTCGGAACAAGCCCATTCGGCGCAGATGATCAACGAGCTGTTCTCCGAGCTGTCGACGGCCATTCATTCGGTTGCGAAAAATACGGAGCAGGCGGCGGAGATCTCGGATCGGACGATTGAGATCGCGGAGCAAGGCGGCCAGGTGATTCAGTCTTCGTTGGAAAGCATGAATACAGTTCGAACGCAAATGTCCCGGCTCGAAGAGGATTCCGCGAAGATCGGCGACATTATCGAAGTCATTGAAGACATCTCTGATCAGACGAATCTCTTGGCATTGAACGCCGCTATTGAAGCCGCCCGCGCGGGCGAGCAAGGAAGAGGCTTCGCCGTCGTGGCCGACGAAGTCCGCAAGCTGGCCGAGCGGAGCGGGGAAGCGACGAAGCAGATCGCCGTTATCATTAAGGGCATGCAGGAGAATACGCGCCATAGCGTACAAGCCTTCGAGGAGAGCTCCAGCCTGTCGAAGGAGACGGGGGCGTCATTCCGCTCGATCGCCGAGATGGTCAATCGCGCGGGAGAGAAGGTGTCCGAGATCGCCGCCGCGAGCGAAGAGCAGGCCGCTCAATCCTCCAGCGTACTTACGGCCGTGGAGAATATCTCCTCCGCCGCTCAAGAATCGGCCGCCAGCAGCGAAGAGACGGCGGCAACCGCCCAATCGCTCTCGCAGCTTGCGGAAAGCCTGCAGCATTCCGTCAAGGCCTTCAAGCTGTCTTAACACACGGCTAAGCGAGGAAACGCGAATAATATAGCACCTTTTGGCAGAACTTCGATTCTTGCCGCGCTGGCTATCGCCGCCGGCTGCTCTGATTCTAATGCCGGGACGGATCGGCAAGCGGCGCCGGCTCCGGCGAGGACGGAAGCTTACATTCCCAAACAAGCTTACACGCCTTCTACGGCGTGTTTTTTTGTTTCCTCCGATTAGACAAGCCGCCGTCCGAACGAGCATACAATGGTTGAAGTGCTGAGATAAGGCTGGTGGAGAGGATTGAAGCAGAAGCAACTCGCGTTGCGCAATTTGAGAATCGAGATCCTATCGACGATGCTGGGCGGCTTGGGAACGGGGATGATCGTGCCGTTCCTGGCCGTCATGGCGTTGAAGTACGGAGGCGATGCGCTCGATACGGCTGTTATTGCGGCAGCGCCGGCGGCGGCGAATTTGTTGGCCCTGCTGTGGGGCAGAATGACGCAGAATTATGACCGGGTCCGGCTGATGTCTCTCTTATACGGTTCAGCTCGTATCTTTATCTTGTTCATGGCGTTCACGACGCAATCATCCATTCTGGTGCTGCTCACGGTCATGTTCTACGTCATGCTGAGCATTGCGATGCCTTCCTATGTCGGCTTGATGCGCACGATCTATCCGGAAGCCAAACGGGCGAGTTATATGGCCTATGTCCGTATATCCGGCGGAATTGCCGTGATGGCAGGGACGTATACGGGCGGCCATTGGCTGGACGGCCGCTTCCGTCTCGCCGTTCTTATCTCGTGCGGGTTAGGCATAGCCGGAATGGCTGTGTTCAGCCGGATTCGCGAGCCTATTGCCGGACGCGAAGAGGACGAGCAGGGCGGTTCGAGCCTGAAGGATTCCGTAGCCGCGATCAAGCTCGACGGCGCGTTCCAATTGCTATTGCTTGGTGTCTTCATCTATGAATTCGTACAACTGCTTCCAGCCTCGATCTATCCCATATTCCAGTTGAATCACCTGGGTCTCTCGTTCGGACAGATCGGCCTGCTAAGCATCGTGATGACGGCGGCGGCGTTGCTGTTCAATCCAATCTGGGGAGACATCATCGACAAGCGCTCAAGCTCCTCGGTTCTGTTCATTTGTGCGATGCTGGGCGCGTTCTATCCGCTCGTCTATTGGCTCGTTCCCCATCCGTTCGCGATTATCTGCGCATCATTCGCGGCAGGCGTTGCAGGAGCGGGAATGGATCTGGCCTGGATCGGCTTCATCTCACGCACGGCAGGCCGGCACATTACATCGTACAGCGGAGTGTACTTGACCCTGGTCGGAGTCCGCGGCATTCTCGCGCCGCTATTAGGCGCAATCGCGGCGAGGCGATTCGGCATGGATTCGGTCATAGCGCTGTCCTTTTCCTTTACGCTGTTGTCGCTAATTCCCTTCTTTCTATTGATTAAGAGGGAGCGGTATATCTAAGGAGTCGGCATCGCCAAGTGCGGTATGCGGAAATGGGTGCTTTACCATAGGCGCGAAATCCAACTATAATGGCAATAGTCTGACCATAATCCGACGGTTAGCGACAGCGCCGTCCTAAGGGAGAGATTCGATGCCGAACGACCGTACCTTTCGCAATCCGATCGTCGAGAACGCAGCCGATCCTTGGGTGTTCAAGCACTCCGACGGCAGCTACTACTTCATGTGCACGAGAGGGACCTGCTTGGAGCTTACGCAATCGGACACTTTGACCGGAATCGCGAAGGGGCGCAAGCAAGCGATCTGGACGCCGGAGCCAGGCGGCCGATACAGCCACAACCTGTGGGCGCCGGAAATTCATTATGTCGACAACAAGTGGTATATCTACTACACGGCCAACGACGGCGGAGGCGACGAATCGCGCCGGATCTGCGTGCTGGAGAACGAAGCCGCGGATCCGCTCGAGGGAGAGTGGACGTGGAAGGGCGCGCTTGAGACACCGGTTGCCGGTCTGGACGGCACGGTAATGGAGGTGCGCGGACAATTGTACTTCTTGTATGCCGGATACGGACGATTCCCGGATTACGGGTCCGCGATCTACATCATGCGCATGCCGAATCCATGGACGGTGACGGGCGACCACGTCATGCTGACGGCCCCGACCTTAACGTGGGAGAAGCAAGGCGGCATGGCTATCAATGAAGGGCCGGTCATTCTGAAGAGGAACGGACGCATCTACCTCGTCTATTCGGCCAGCACGACATGGTCCGAGGATTATTGTCTGGGCATGCTGACAATGGAGGAGCAGGCAGACCCGATGTTGGCAGCATCATGGGCCAAATCGATGGAGCCTGTCTTCCGCAAGAGTGTGGAGAATGGCGTCTATGCCACTGGACACAACAGCTTCACGCAATCCCCGGACGGCGAAGAGGATTGGATCGTTTATCATGCGCTTCCGGCACCCGACGCGCCTTTGAGCCTGCGGGCAACGCGCATTCAGTCCTTCGGCTGGCATTCGGACGGAACGCCGGATTTCGGATCTCCATTCGGCGACGAGCAGGCTTTGGCAATTCCTTCGGGCGAATGACGGGCGGAGTTTCTTTTCAATAAACACGGGGCTTTTGTCTCTATTAGTACAACAAATGTGTAACAAAACGATATAATTATACTTCTAATCCAATAGGGCGGCATCGTATTTGAACTCAGATACGAAGGGCCGCCCTCTATTTTGTTCTTTTGTTTTAAGGGATTTTCATGTCTTCGGTAGGAGGCGGGAGCTCGATCCGTTGACTTCTTACGTTGCTGATGTCAAAAATTAATTACATGAAATATGAATGAAAGCGTTGACACATATCAATACCGGCCTTATACTTTGGAATATGATACAGAAAAATTGTATTGTATCGAAAATGTTATTTTAGAACAGAATTTCCAAGCGAAGGGGGAACGAAGGGGGCAGTTGCAGGCAACATTGAAGAAGAGTCATTTTATCATTCATTTATCGTGGGAGGATAAACATGGGCAAAAATAAAAAGAAGTTCTTAAGCCTGTTAATGGTATCAACACTGGCAATCTCCATGGTAACCGCTTGCAGCAATTCGAACAATGAGCCTGCGAGCTCCGCCTCCAGTTCCGCTTCTACGGACGGAACCGCTTCCCAAGCACCGGTTAATTCGACGGCATTCGAGGATATCAGCGCAGATATCCGCGGCAACACCGCGCCGACGCAGGAGCAAATTGATCTCGTGAACAATTCGCTCAACGATACTTATCTCGCCGACATGTTCGACACTAAACTCCCGACCGATTACTCGGCGTACCCATACAAGAAGGACGTCACCTTGGACGTCTGGGTTCCGGCGACCTCCGACGTTCCGGACTGGAATAAGCATATCGTTCAACAGCAAGTTCAGAAGCTGACCGGAATTAAGGTTAACTTCATCTCGCCTCCGGTAGGACAGGAAGCAGATAACTTCACGCTGATGATCTCTTCCGGCAATCTGCCCGACATCATCATGGATCCGGGCCGGTATCCGGGAGGCGTCGCCGCAGGCGTCACCGACGGCGCTTACCAGGACCTGACGGACTTGATGGAGAAGTATGCGCCGAACTATTCCGCATGGCGGAATTCGGAAGAGATGAGAAGAAAGACGACGATCACCGACGACGGCAAGCTGCTGGGCTTCTACGGGCTCGCTCCGTATTCGGAGTGGATGTGGTTCGGCATGCTGATCAAGCAGGAAGCGCTTGATAAGACCGGCATGGAGATTCCGACGACCGTTGAAGAATGGCATCAGTTCCTGCTGAAGGCGAAGGAAGTCGGCTACAGCGAGCCATTGAACTACGGTTCGACATATGGCCAGATCTTCACTGGCATTATCAACGGCGCCTTCGGCGTATGGGATTGGACGTTCCAGGACGCGAATGGCAAGGTTCAATGGGGCCCTGCTCAGCCGCAAGCCAAGGATTACCTGGCAACGATGGCACAATGGAACAAGGAAGGCCTGCTCAATAAAGACTGGGCAACTGCCGACTTCAACCAGCGCATGGCAGAAGCAGTATCCGACAAGACCGCGGTTATGATGGACTCCCCGGATACGATGTGGAGTTATTGGAAGCAGCAGAACAATATCGACTTCGTTGGCGCGCTGAACCCGGTTCTGAACGAAGGGGACAAAGCGCAGACGACCTACAAGAACTGGATGGTAACCGGCATGAACGCCGCAGTTACTACTCAAGCCGATGATGTAGAAGCAGCTATGCGCTTCCTGGACTTCAGCTACACCAAGAAAGGCTGGGAGCTGTTGAACTACGGTCTCTACGGCAACTATCACCTGGTAGACGAGAACGGCAAGCCGTACTTCCAAGCCGACAGCTACATCTATAAGGATCCGGACGGCGCTCCGGTGGCGTCGACGCTCCTGAAGTACCGGAACCACAACTGGCCGGATATCCGCGACGAGCATAACGCCAACCCGAATATCGTGGCGGAAGGAAGCTATTCCGGCGATATCCGGAAGTACTGGACGGAGAATATGGATACGAGCGTGGCTATGCCTCCGATTACGTTCACGCAGGACGAAGCTTCAAGAGAGGCTGAGCTTGGCAGTCAGCTGTCGACGCTTCGAGGCGAATACTTCGCGAAGATCATTATGGGTCAATTGCCGGTAGACGCTTATGACAAGTTCCTCCAAGAAGCGAAGAACATGGGGCTGGATGAATTCCTGAGCCTTCATCAGGCGGCATTGGATCGTTATAACCAAAGATAAGCTCCTTACAAGCATGATACATGGAGAGACGGGCATGATTGTAGCGTCATGCCCGTCGATCTCTATGTCCCATAGAATGAGGTGGTTGGAACATGGAGGCCCTGCGCAAGAGCGTCAGAATGAAGAAGGATATCAAGAAGAACTGGTTTGTCTACCTGCTGGCCATCCCGGTGCTGGTCTGGTTTTTTGTCTTTTGTTACGGCCCTATGTGGGGCGTGCTCATCGCGTTCAAGGATTATAAGCCGCTGCTTGGATTCTCGGAGAGCCATTGGGTGGGCATGAAGCACTTCATGGATTTCTTCCAAGGGCCTTACTTCTGGAGAACCGTGAAGAACACGCTGATGCTGAACTTCTGGAGCATCGCGTTCGGCTTCACCGCTCCGATCCTCTTGGCGCTGCTGCTCAATGAGATCAAGGACGGCAAGTTTAAGAAGACCGTGCAGACCATTACGTATATGCCTCACTTTATCTCGCTGGTTGTCGTATGCGGCATGATTCATATTTTCACAGCGGATGAAGGGGTAGTTACGCAAGTATTGCAATTCATTACGGGCAAGGACTACACTTCGCTTCTTGGTTACTCCGACTTCTTCCGGCCGATCTATACGTTCTCCGGCATTTGGCAGAATGTCGGCTGGGAATGCATTATCTATCTGGCTGCGATGAGTTCCATTGATTCTTCTCTCTATGAAGCGGCTGAGATGGACGGCATCGGAAGAATTCAGAAGATGTGGCACATTACGCTGCCTTCGATCAGGCCGGTCATCATCATTCTGTTTATCTTCGCGGTCGGCGGCCTCATGGCTCACGGCTACGAGAAGATTATTCTGCTCTATAATCCTTTAACCTACGACACATCGGATATCGTCGCATCTTACGTGTACCGAAGAGGCTTGAGAGAAGCGAGTCTGAGCTATTCCACGGCTGTCGGCTTGTTCAGCTCCGTCGTCAACTTCGTCCTGCTATGGGTGACGAACCGGATAGCGAGACGCACCTCTGAAGTCAGTCTGTGGTAGGAAGGAGGAGCTCATAACCGATGAGATTACGCACATCTATTCGCAACCGGGCGTTCGACGTCACGATCTATGCGATATTGACATTGCTGACGCTTATTTGCCTTTATCCAATCTTGCATATTCTGCTTGCTTCTCTCAGCGATCCGGTCCGATTGGTCGCTCATAACGGCATTCTGTATAAAACGCTGGGCTTCACCGTTAACGGCTACAAGCTCGTCTTCCGAGACAACAGCCTTCTGGTCGGGTACTGGAATACGATTGTCTATGTTGGATTAGGTACGTTAGTCAACATGATCATGACGATCTTGGGGGCATTCGTCCTCTCCCGCCGGGAGCTGTATTTCAAGAATCATATTATGGTCGTGATCACGATCACGATGTTCTTCGGAGGCGGCCTGATTCCTTGGTTCCTGCTCATGAAGGATATCGGCATGTACAACAATCTGTGGGCAATGATTCTTCCGGTCGCGTTGAACACGTGGAATATGATCATTCTGAGAACCGGGTTCCAATCGATTCCTTACGAATTGGAAGAGGCTGCGACGATTGACGGCGCAAGTCACTTGCGGATATTGCTGAATGTCATTCTTCCTCTGTCCAAAGCGACGCTGGCCGTTATCTTCCTCTACTATCTGGTCGGCAACTGGAACTCTTGGTTCAACGCAATGGTTCTGCTGCAGGATCGGGACAAGTTCCCGCTGCAGCTGCTGCTGAAGGAGATTCTGGTGGCGAACGACACTTCTGCCAGTACGATGGGCAGCGCGGGCGGCGTCGTCATCGACAGCGCCGGCAGCGCGACCGCTTACCGGGAATTGGTGAAATATTGCACCATTGTCGTGTCGACGCTGCCGATCTTGTTGGTCTATCCCTTCCTGCAGAAGTATTTCGTCAAAGGCGTATATGTAGGTTCGATTAAAGGCTAATTGGCGTGACGGCGAGGAGCGAATAAAGTTGATGATGGAACTAGACAGCAAACCTGTACTGCGTTCAGAATATCCCAGACCTCAGTTTCACCGTCAGGATTGGTTGAGCCTGAACGGCGAATGGGAATTTACTTATGACGATGCGGCGAATGGGGAAGATGAACGGTGGTATCTAGCAGATGCATCCGCTCCTTTCACGCGTACCATCGAGGTGCCTTTTACGTTTCAAAGCAAGCTTAGCGGCATTGACGACCCGGCTTTTCACGATGTGGTGTGGTATCGCCGATCGTTCGAGATTCCGGAGCCATGGCAAGGCAAGCGGATTGTGCTTCGCTTCGGCGCGGTCGATTACTTGGCGAAGGTGTGGGTGAACGGACAGCTGGTCGCCGTGCATGAAGGCGGACATACGCCGTTCCACGCGGATATTACTTCCGCGCTCGCCCAAGGAAGCAATACCGTCGTCCTGCGGGCGGAGGACTTCAGCCGTGACATCACGTTGCCGAGAGGCAAGCAGTATTGGCTCGAGAATTCGGCCAGCATCTTCTATACGCGTACGACCGGTATCTGGCAGAGCGTCTGGCTGGAGCCTGTAGCCCCGGTGCATCTGAGCAAGATCAAGCTGACGCCTGACATCGACCGCAATGAGATCCGGGTTCGGGCTTTCTTGGACGGACTCAAGGATTCGGCTTCGGGGGTGGGCGAGCTTCAGCTGCAGGTGTCGGTGACGTTCGAGGGCAGGCCGGTTGCGGAAGATCGGTTGACGGTCCGGCATCCGGAAGAGAGGCGGACGATCGGGCTGCACGACTTTGCCGACCATGGACTGGGCCGGCTGTGGAGTCCGGAGCATCCGAACCTGTACGACATTCGGTTCCGTCTTCTTCGAGACGGGGAGGTTCTCGATGAGGTCTCGAGCTACTTCGGGATGCGGAAGATCTCGATTGAGAACGGGAAGTTCTGCTTGAATAACCGTCCTTACTTCCAGCGGCTGGCACTGGATCAGGGCTACTTCCCTGAAGGCGTGCTGACGGCTCCTTCGGACGAAGCGCTTAAGCGGGATGTCGAGCTCGCGAAGGAGATGGGCTTCAACGGCGTCCGCAAGCACCAGAAGACGGAGGACCCTCGGTTCCTGTATTGGTGCGACCGCATCGGCTTGCTGTTATGGAGCGAAGCGGCGAATGCGTACGACTACTCGGAGGAGTATGTGCGCCGGTACACCAAGGAGTGGCAGGAGATTATCGAACGCGACTACAACCATCCTTGTATCGTTGCCTGGGTTCCGCTGAATGAGAGCTGGGGCATCCCGAACGTCCAGATCGATAAGCGCCAGCAGCAGCATGGTTTGGCCATGTATCATCTGACGAAGTCTCTCGACGATACGCGGCCTGTCATCTATAACGACGGATGGGAGCATATGACTACCGATCTGGTGACGATTCACGATTACGAGAGCCGTCAAGAGGTGCTGGAGAACCGGTATGCGACGACGGAATCCGCCGTGAACGCGATGCCGGCCAATCGCAATATCTTCGTCGGCGGCGCATCCTATCAGGGACAGCCGATTCTCGTATCGGAGTTCGGCGGCATTGCCTTCAAGAAGAGCGATTGGGAAGGCTGGGGTTACTCCGGCGCGGAGAACGAGGAGGACTTCTTGGGCAAGCTGAAGGCGGTGGTCGATCCGATGCTCACGTCGCCGGTTATCCAAGGCTATTGCTACACGCAATTGACGGACGTCGAGCAGGAGATCAACGGCTTGCTCACGTACGACCGGCAGCCGAAGGCGCCGCTTGAGGAGATCCGCCGGATTATGACGGGGAGATAGCGTCCAGGTTGGCAGACAGGTGCGTCTGCTGCTCCTGCCGCTAGTTGGCGGTCTGGCCCAAGGATGCGCTTCGGATCCAGAATCGTTATAATATGGAGTAGCCGTCGGCAAATTCGGCGGCTATTCTATATAGGCCGAAGGAGTAATCGTGAGATGACGAACGTCAATGAATTCATGCGAAGTTGGCTCAGCCACCGCAAAGTACTGCATCAGATGCTGGAAGAAGTCTCAACCGAGCAGCTGTCGCTCCGGCCATGGGAGAAGGCGATGTCCGTCTCGGAGCTGGCGCAGCATATCGCCGGAGCGATGGGCATGTTCGCCGAGACAGTGAAGAATGGCGCCTTCACGCCGGGAGCGCCTGCGAAGGAGATCGCGACGGCAGACGAGCTGCGAGCCATCGTATCCGCGGAGACGGAGAAGGCGGAAGCGACGCTGCGGTCGCTGACGGAAGAGCAGCTTAGCCGGTCGGTCGACTTCTTCGGCCGTTCGGTGCCGGGTCATACGCTGCTTCAAGAAGCGAAGGATCATGAGATTCATCACAAGGGCCAGCTGTTTGTCTACCTGCGCCAGGCGGGTATTGAGAAGCTGCCGTTCTTCGTGAACCACGGGTAAGACGTTATAATCTGCGCGCGAATGTGGCCAGTCGGATTGCCGGCTGGCTTTTTCACATGCTTTTTGATAGAAAATATTGGATTGTTCAAGGCGTTGTTTACTATAATTAACTTATGAGATTCGTAGAGTACGGGAGGGGTACGATGAGGGAGATGTGGAAGATGAGGAAGTATGCGATGGTCTTAATGGCGCTGGCTCTAACGATAATCTTGACGCCCGATACGGTAACCGCTGCTTCAGCCGCTGTTCCCGGTTCGCCGATGGGCGTGACGGCGGCGGCAGGCGATGGCCAAGCAACGGTAAGCTTCTCGCCCCCGGCCAGCGACGGCGGCAGCGCCATTACAGGCTACATCGTAACGGCGAGTCCCGGAGGTGCCGCCGCGACAGGAACGGCCAGTCCGATCACGGTGAACGGCCTCACGAACGGCACCGATTACACGTTCACGGTCGCTGCCGTGAACGCTGCCGGGACCGGGGCAGCTTCGATGGCGTCCAACAGCGTTAAGCCGTTTGCCGTTCCGCCTTCGATCGATGATTCGTTCATCAACATGGGCGGCATTCTCGTATACCCGGACTCGATCGACCCCGAGAAGCCGTCGATCACGATGGAAGTGAAGCCCGCTCAAGGCGTTGCCTACGTCAGCATACCGGCTGACATCTTGCAGAGCTACGCTGAACGCAATGCGGACTTCTTCATGGAGATCAGAGCCCCTTACGGCAGCTATCGATTGCCGGCTCGATTGCCATCGCTGATCCCCGGTTTATCGGAGCTGCTGAAGGCTCAGAGCTTAAGCATGGAGGACATCCGATTCCGAATCACCTTGACGGATAAATCAAGCTATCCCTCCATCCAATCGGCATTGACGGAAGGATTGCCGAATGCTCAACCGATTGGCCCGGCCGTTGACTTCGGCATCGAGATCGTCCGGATCGAGACCGGACAAGTGATCGGCCATGTCGATACGTTCAAGGAACCGGTCATAAGGCTTATTCCGCTGCCTAGCGACTTGACCGCTATGCCGGAACGCTGGGGCGTATTCCGTTACGATGAAGCGAATCAGCGGTTCGACTTCGTGCCTGCGCGCGCCATACAGATCGACGGCTTCTGGCACGCGCTCATCAACTCGAACACGAACAGCGTCTATGTCGCGGCGGATAACGCCGTGAGCTTCTCCGATGTGCCTAGCTCGCATTGGGCATACTCGGCTATCGACTTAGCCGCATCGAAGGGGCTCGTCGCGGGTGTAGGCGGCGGCCGGTTCGCGCCGAGCCAGCCGGTCACCGGGGCGGAATTCGCTGCGATGCTGAAGCGGGCGATCGGGGTTGAGGTGCTAATCGGCAACGGGGCTGCATCCGATCAGCCGCTGACGCGCGAGGAGATGGCGAGTATGCTGGCAGCCGCCGTTCGATCGGTGCAGCCGCAGACAGCCCCTGCTTCGGTATCATTGGACGCATACAAGGATATCGCAGCCGTCAGCTTGGACCATCTGGCAGACATCCAGCTCATGATCGAGCTTGGCATCATGACCGGTTCAAGCGCGGATACGTTTGACCCGAAGGGTGTGACGACTCGCGCGCAAGCGGCCATCGTATTCGTTCGCACGCTGCAAGCGTTGGAGTTGATCGATGGTTGAGCCTTGAAATGCAATGGCAGCGCAGTGATTTTTTTCACTGCGCTGCCATTCTTGATATACAACTATTCCTGATTAGGCGAAGGCGGCGAAGCGGATGCACACCGGCTTGGACACCTTCAGCTCGCTGCCGGTCGGCGTCAGCTTGCCGGTCTCAGCATCTCGGCTGAACGTGACGACGTTGTTCCCGTCCCGATTGGCGACGAGCACGAACCGTCCGTCCGGCGACACGCCGAAGTTGCGCGGGTGGCCGCCGAGCGTCGGCGCGTATTCGATCGCCGACAGCCTGCCGCTCCCCGAATCGACGCGGTACACCGCAACGCTGTCGTGTCCGCGGTTGGAGCCGTACACGAACTTGCCGTCCGGCGACAGGTGAATGTCCGCCGTCGCGTTGTCTCCATCGTAGTTCTCCGGCAGCGTGGAGATCGTCTGGACGACGGCGAGCTTGCCGGCTGCCGCATCGTACGAATAGACGGTAATCGTGCTGCTCAGCTCGTTAATGCCATAGGCGTAAGGCAGCTCCGGATGGAACACGAAGTGGCGCGGGCCCGATCCCGGCGCGATGCTCGTCTCGCCGTGGGGAACGAGGCGATGGTTCGGCGCATCCAGCTTGTACACGATCAACTTGTCCATCCCGAGATCGGAGACGACCGCATATTTGTTGTTCGGGTCGACGATGACCGAGTGGACGCGCGCTTGCGTCTGAGCCGGATGAACGCTCGACCCCTCATGCTTGTGAACCTCGGCCGACGGGCCTATGCGCCCGTCCTCCAGTATAGGCGAGACGCCCAACAGGCCGCCGTGATAGCTCGAAGTAACCGCTAACCGATGCGTGCGGTCCAGCGTAATGTGGCAAGTCGTCGCCGGCGTCGTCAGCTCATCGTTGATCCGCTGCAGCTTCCCTTCGGCCGGATCGAAGCGGAACGCGGCGGCCGCGCCGCTTTTCCGACCATCGGCATCTTTATGCTCCATGATCGTATACAGCATGTTGTTGTCCTCGTTCGGGACGAGGAACGTCGGATTCAGCAGGCCGCTCGCCTGATCCAGCAGCTTCAGGCTGCCTGTCTGTTCATCATACGCGCAGGCGTATAAGCCCGGACCGTCCGCCTCCGCATAAGAACCGATAAATGCGAATATTTGTCTCGTCGTCACGACATAAGCACCTCCCAATAACATATCGCTCTAAAGTTGAATTGTAGCACTAAACGGGCCAAAACGCATATTTAGCCTCTCATTAATTCAGCCAATAGGCCAACGGAACGGCTCGGGCGTGTTCGAATCGCGCACCAGCTGCATCACATCCGCTATGGTCAGGCCGCGCTCCCGCATGTCGTCGATGTAGAAGTCCGCGCGAATGAGACCTCTGTGCAGAATGATCGCCCGGTCGACCACGTTCTCGATCTCGTCGATCAAATGAGTCGTCAGCAGCACCGTCTCGCGGCCGGACAGCCCGGAGACGATCTGGTTAACGGAATCGCGCCGCGAGAAGATGTCCTTCCCGACGAAGGGTTCGTCCATCAGCAGATAGTCGGCCCGCTTGGCGAGCCCGGCGCAGATCTCGAGCGAGAGCTTCTGGCCTTTGGAGAACGTCCGGATCTTCCGCTTCTCCGGCAGCTCGTAGGCGTTGACCAACTGATCGTAATAGGCGCGGTCGAACCGCGGGAAGAATTCCGCCAGGAATTCGCCGTAATCGCCGGGCGTCAGATCAGGGAGGAAGGTGCCCTCCTCCGTGACGAACGCGATGCGGTCGTAGAGCTCCTTAACCGTCCGGCCTTCGATTCGAACCTCATAATCGTGCGTCTCTCCGATGCCCATAATCGCTTTGAGCAGGCTCGTCTTCCCGCTGCCGTTCTCCCCCAGAATGCCGACGAACTCGCCGCTGTTGATCGTCAGGCTCTTCACGTATTGGATAGAGTTGCTGACATAATAGCGCGCATTCACGAATTGCAGTTCGATCATGGATGCTGCCTCCACTCGCAATCGATTAATCAATCGCTAGATTGGTGTAAGAGCGGGATCTCATGTCGCCGTCAGCGATCGTCCCGTCTTCGTAATCATCGTTCTGATCGGTTACGAGTTCTCCTTTGTATGCCAGCTTCGATTGATCGTAGACATAGAGGTAGAAGCGATGCGGACGAGCGATCTCATTCACGTCATTCGGGTCGGAGCTACGGGCTTCCTTATACGCTCGGATCACGTACAGTTTGCCGTTGAGGTAGCGGATAGCCGACCGTTCATCGATGAGATGCTGGCTCTCCTCTTCCGACCGATCGGCTTCGACTTGATTCACGATCCGCACGCCGTCCGCCAGATCCGCACTCAGCATCAGTTGTCTGGAGCGGCTTCCTCTAAAGCTCAGATTCAGAATGCCCAGCTTCGAATCGCTGAACGCTTCATAGCTGGAGGAATAGGCGATCGCGCCGTCTGATCGTTCGGCTTCGGCGGCCGGACGCTGCAATTGGAAGTTCGGCAAGGCAGCCTCTCCAAGAAGAGCGCCGCTGCCGCTGTCGAAGCTTCGGATAACGAGCTCGCCGTTCGCTGCCGAGATCAGTACGAGCTTGTCGCCGACGGCCTCTAGACCGAGCACCTCTATATTGGGCTGTTCAGCGGATTCGTTCGCCCTCAGGTCGAGTTCCGCGATCAGGCGCGGCGGATATTGCTTCTGGGCATTCACGAATAATTCATCCGCCCAATGGAAGAAGTTGAGCTCGTAGATCCCGCTGCTGCCCGTCGACCGAGAGGATACCGGCACTGTGAAAAAAACCCGGTCCCCGTTCTTGGCAATCCCATATTCCAGCGGATTGGCCAAATCGATGTTCCCGTTCTCGTCTTTGCCGTAATGGATCGTTGGCGTTACGATCGCTTTGCCATCCGGAACATAGTAGATATTATAAAGCTTCGGCTTAAGGGATAGAATCTCGAAGGTCCCCAACCCTTCTACGCTGAACATCGTGTCGTCTATTCGTTTGTCGGCGCCCGGCACGTAATGATAGGGATAGGTGAACTCCGGCTGCCGGAAAACTTCCGTCTCTGTCCTCAGCTTCCCATTCTCTATGTGAAAATGGACCGAGTGATAGCCGTCCCGCAACTCGCCGCTTATCACGGCATCGGCGATAGCTTCACGGCTGCCGGAGAGATCGTTCAGCTCGAAGGCGGCTTCGTCCTTCATCGCGTATGTGCTTGCGCCGATGGCAAGAAGGAGAGCTGCGCCCAAGCCCAATGCGGGAATGGCGGCATGCTTGCGCATCCTTGCCCATGCCGTCTTGTTCATGCGACAGCACCCCTTCGAATCAGCCATAGACTGTGCCATACGAAGAGGCCGCTAAGCGCGAGCATTAAGAGACTGCTGGCGTACAAGCCAGTGGGAGAGGTGTAATGGTTAACCTCATTCAGCCGATAAGCGACCGCCCGGTACAGGAGATAGCCGGCAGCGGCGATGGCGGCGAAGCCTTCGTACCTCCGGCATCGTTCGCATAGAGCGCCGTAGTAGAATCCGGCAGCGATGACGGCCAGTATGCTGAAGGAGGAGAGGGCTCGGCTGAAGCTGAACGGCAGCAGCAGGCGGAAGAAGTCGGATCGCACGAACGCGAGGAACAGGCCGTTGTGCATGACGAGCTTGCCTTCATAGACGGAGCGGGCTTGGTGCTCGAAGATCGCATATCCTAGATGAATGCTGATCAGCTGCGCGGCGAGCAGCAGCAGGAGGCAAGCGATGAAGACGAACAGCTTGCTGAAGTAGAGCGACTCGCGCCGAACGGGCAGCGTCAAGTACGTATAGATGCTTTTGCCGCTCCAATAGCCTCTATATATCGTGATCAGGAAGTAGGCGCATAAGAGCGTGAGCAAGAGCAGGAACAGAATCGGGCAGCCCGACGCGGCGTATAGATCTTCATACCGGGGGTGAGCCGTCAGTTCGCCGGAATCGCTTGACGCCGAATGCAGCAGCAATAAAGGCACGATAATCGCGGCAGCGCACAACAGCGCGATGAACCGCAGCCAGCGGCTGAATTCATGGTTCAGAAGACGATACAAGCCGTTCAAACGAATCATCTCTACTCCACCTCCCAGTATTCGCGGATGAGCTCCACAACGGAGTCGAACGACAGCTGAAGCTCTTGGGCCGAATCGACGAACGGCTTCACGAGTTCGCGGGTCAGCTCATTCTCGATCCGGGCTATGATCTCGCTATCGACATAGATAATGCTGCCCAGGGTGCTGCTGGTGCGTACATAGCCTTCGTCCTCCATCAGCTTGAACGCCTTCTGGACTGTATTCGGGTTAATGCTGAGCTGCGCGGCGACTTCCCGCCTGGAAGGCAGTTTGTCTCCGGACAAGGCGCGTCGGAGCCAGATTTGCCTTTTCACATACATTGCAGCTTGTATATAGACCGGATCCCGGTTGTTCAACCTCAGATCGTAGAAGTTCAGCACACGCCTCGTCACCCGCCTTCTCGCTTGATTGTATTATGGGTATAGTACAGCGGGATTGTCAATGGGCATCCGTCTTGCCTCATCTGCATGAACACAAGAACAATCCGCCTGAATAGACGGATTGCCTGTCTGTTGATGATTCAATTTGCTCTTCGGCAATGCAGCTCAGAACACCCAGTTCCCCTTGCGGAAGATCGGTTCGGCTTCGCCAGACGCCGTGATGCCGTCGATGTCCAGCTCCGCCGATCCGATCATGAAGTCGACATGGATCATGCTGCGGTTAAGCCCGGCTTGGTCGATCTCCTCGCGGGACATCTTGGCGCCGCCTTCGACGCAGGTCGGGTAAGCGTTGCCCAAGGCGAGGTGGCAAGAGGCGTTCTCGTCGAACAGGGTGTTGAAGAAGATCAGCTTCGAATTCGAGATCGGCGACCGGTGCGGCACAAGCGCGGCTTCGCCTAGATAGCGTGCCGCTTCGTCCATATCCAGCATTGCTTGCAAGGATTCGTACCCTCGCTCTGCCGTGAAGTCGACAACCTTGCCGTTCTTGAACGTGAGGCTGAAGTTCTCGATGATATTGCCGCGGTAGCTGAGCGGCTTCGTGCTGCGCACAACGCCGCTCGTGCCTGTCTTCAGCGGCGAGGTGAACACCTCTTCGGTAGGAATGTTCGGGTTGAAGCAGTTGTCGTGCTCGTTGTAGGAGATGCCCCCGTTCCAGAGGTGGCGCTCCGGCAGTTCGATCGTCAGATCCGTGCCCGGCCCCCGGTAGTGCAGCTTCTTGTATTGCTTGTCCTTCAGATAAGCCCGTTTGGCGAGCAGGCTGTTGTTATGCTCTTCCCACGCCTTCACCGGATCTTCGCGATCGACGCGCACCGCCTTGAAGATCGCGTCCCAGAGCGCTTCGACCGCAGCATCGGCGTCGAGCTTGGGGAATACCAGCTTCGCCCAGTTCACCGACGGCGCCGCGATGATGGACCACGTCATCTTCTTCGCGGACATGTATTCCCGCCACTTCGCCAGCGCGGCTCCCGCCGCTTTGGAATTGGCTTGAATCCGCTTCGGATCGACGCCCTTGAGCAGCTCGGGATCGCCCGACTCGATGAAGAGGAAGGCGCCGCCCTTCTCCGAGAACTCCGTTACGGCCTTCGCTCTCCACATCGGATATTCCTCGAACGCCTCTTCCGGCGCGTGCCGGTATTTGAGCAGCGTGCAGATCTCGTCCTGCCATTCAATATGTACGTCCTTCGCTCCGGCCTCGTAGGCCTGCTTGACGATCAGGCGCACCAGTTCGGGCGAATGAATCGGGGCGTTGATCCACAGCGATTGGCCGGGCTGAATGTGAACCGCCGTCTTCACGGCGAGCTCGGCGTATTTCTCCAGGTCTCTTACATTTGGCAAAGGTGTTCCTCCTTAAATACATACTGCTTTTTTTATACTACTACCATACGCTTATTGATCCCGAATTTCCATCTCAATCCCGGGTCACCCCGTCACCCGGAATCCGCGCATGATCTGATCCCACGCCGAGTCGGAGCCCCGCCAATCCGGGCCTCGCGGTATCGATACAGAGGCGATGTTCGTGAGTCCCCAATCCTCGTGACGAACTTGGTAATCGTCCATGAAGTTCACGACCAATAGACGGAAGGCGCCGGGCTGCGCCGCGCGCAAGGCCGAATGCAGCTGCACGGCTTCGCTTCTCGATGCTTCGATCCGAACGTAACAGACGGGGCCGGCTGCGGCGGCTGCCTGCATGGCGCAGATGCGGCGATAAATTCTCTGCTTGAAGGCGGGGTAGGCGTTCATCACATGATCATGCATCGGAAAGTCATGATAGGAATCGATGTTATACCCGGTGTCGCGGACGATGTGATGAGGCGGGTCGACGCCGATCAGCTCCAGCCGATGCGGATCCATGAAGCCGTGGAAGCGGCTGCGAATCAACCGGGCCACGCTGACCGCTTCGCGTGACATGAACCAGTCGAGCGGCCCCGCGAACGCGCGCAGGCCGAGTCTCCTTAGCTGATAAGCCGTCTGGCAGGTCGAGCCGAGGCTGATGAACGCTCGATAGGCGTCGGCGCAGTCATGCCATCTCATCCCGATCACTCCTCGCGTAACCCCCGCTAACAGCGGAACGTTCTAACAGTATATCGAGGCGCGAGTTGGCGCGATACGGTCAAACGCTCATATATTCGGGAATCGTGTCGGCTTGCCGCAGGATCGCTCGAAATCATCCAATATTGCCCCTGCACTATGGAAATGTCCACCTTTTCCCCGTGCGCGGTTTCCTCTAATGATTAAGTTAGATTGCCAGAAGAGGAGATGAGAGCGTTGGTTGTTCGTCCGAAAAGGTTTCTGCCGCTCGCCTTGCTGCTATGCCTCAGTCTCGCATTCGGTTCGTTCGTGAATACTGCTCGCACCTATGCCGAATCGGATGCGCCTGAGCCTGCGCCTCCCGAGAGCTCATCGGTCGTAGACGCGACCTATGCGACAGAGGATGATGCTGCGCACACGGGCCCAACGAATTTGCGGATTGCGCTGGATGAGGAAGGCAACGAGAAGATTACGCACAACACGGTTACGTACGAATGGGATTATCTGCCCGATGACGCCAACGAGATCGATGTCTGGAACGCGGACACCAACGCTTGGCTGACATGGGGCAACCTGACCACTCATACGCTTGGCAGCCTGAAGCCGGAGACGACTTATCGTATTTATATTACTTGGTTCACAGACAGGCCCTCGCTCGAGTACAAGAGCAATGTGATCGAGTTCACGACGCTGCCCGACCCGGGCGGTTATCCTGAACCTCCGTTAACGCCGCCGCTGAACCTGCGAGTCGACTCGTTAACGGATTCCAGCGTGACGCTGAAGTGGAAGACCAGTCCCGGCGCGACGGGCTATGATCTCTACGTGAACGGGGGCTGGGCGCAAGGCGTGTGGGACGGCTCGCTGGATACGGTCACGTACCAACTGCCGGAGGACGGCAGCGTAGCGGGAGCCGTCTACAAGTTCGAGCTTGGCGCGCAGAGAAGCGCCGAAGGCGAGCCGTTAGCTGTCTCGAAGAACAGCAACGCTGTCACCTTAACATGGGGCGAATTGGACACGCCGAAGGACCTTCAGGTCGTGTCGGCGAACCGGACGTCCGTCTCGCTCGGATGGGCGGCTGTGCCTGGGGCGACAAGCTATGATATTTACCGGGACGGCGCTCTTGTCGGCACCAGCGAAGCTAATCGTTATCTGGCATCCGGTTTGCGGGAAGGCCAGACTTACAAGTTCCAAGTGGCCGCCCGCAACGGCCTCTGGACCTCGGAGCCAAGCGCCGAGACGGAGGCGGTGCCAGGCCATAACTACAATATCATTACGTACTACACGTCATGGTCGATCTACGCGCGCGACTTCCAGCCGGAAGATATCGCTGCGAATCAGATCACCCATATCAACTATGCGTTCTCGGATCTGTGCTGGCGAGGGATGAGCTCCGCGGCGGCGGCTTGCCAGAATGACGACGTTCCGCTGCAGAAGGACTATGTGTACGACGGCGAGATGGTCGTCGGCGACCCGGCCGCGGATCTGGCGAACTTCGCGGCGCTGAATGAGCTGAAGCGGACGAACCCGAAGCTGAAGCTGATGGTGTCCGTCGGCGGCTGGTCCTGGTCGAACTTCTTCTCGGATATGGCGGCGACCGAAGAGACCCGCCGCGCGTTCGCGAATTCGGTTGTCGAGTTCCTTCGCGCTTATCAGCTGGACGGACTGGACATTGATTGGGAGTATCCGGTCGAAGGCGGGGAGGATGACAACTCGCGCAGACCAAGCGATCCGGTGAACTTCACGCTGCTGACGCAGACAGTTCGCGAGGCGCTGGATGCCGCAGGGGCGGAAGACGGCAAGTACTATCTGCAGACGATTGCCTCCGGGCAGGGGGACAACTTCGTCGTTAATGCGAATTTGGCCGAATCGGTTAACGCGCTGGACTTCATCAACATAATGACTTACGACTATCACGGCAGTTGGGAGACGCGCGCTGCGCACAACTCACCGCTCTATTACGATGAGAATGATCCTACTGAATTGGCGGAGCGGAACAATGTTCAGGGCGGCGTCCTTGGCCATTTGAACGGCGGAGTTCCCGCCGCCAAGCTGGTCGTCGGCATCCCGTTCTACGGCAAAGGCTGGATCAGCTGCCCGCCGGACGGCGAAGGGCAGTATCAGGTCTGCACGAGTGCGACGCCATTCGGCACTTGGGAGAACGGCAGCTTCGACTTCGCGGATCTGGAGAACAATTACGCGGATCAAGACGGCTATGTCCGTTATTGGAACGAAGCCTCCAAGGCCGCCTATCTGTACAATCCGGAGAAGCAGGTGTTCATGACGTATAACGACAAGGCGTCTATGATGTATATCGCTTCCTTCGTGAAGTCGCTGAATCTGGCCGGCGTCATGAGCTGGGAGATTAGCGGCGACCGCAGCCGGACGCTGTCGACCGAGCTTGCGCGCGACCTGCCAAGGTATGGAGAGGCAGGCGAGCCGGGGCTTGCCGCGCCGGCGCAGCTGAGAGCGACGGGCAAGAGCGCGAAGTCGATCGCGTTGGCATGGGATGCGGTCGCGGACGCGACCGGCTATGAGGTGTTCGTGAACGGCGTGCTGGCCGGACAGACGAACGAGACGAAGTGGGCGCTGGACGCGCTCACGGCGAATACCGCTTATCGGATCAAGGTTCTAGCGGTGCGGAGAACGGAGACGACCATTGAAGCGGTATCGCCGTTCAGCGAGGAGATGAGCGTGACAACTTCCCGCGCGCCGTCCACGAGTACACCGCCTGCAGGTACAGCGCCGCAGCCGGCCGCTGGGCAGCTGGAGACGACGGCTGCCAAGGATGGAGACAGGACCGTATACACGGTGAACAAGGATTCCGCTCTTCAAGCGATCGCGGGCTCCGAGCTTGCGCAGTTCCAGATTGTCATCGACGCCGCGACCAGCGCTTCGGACGTGATCGTGCCGCCAGAGGTCATGGCAACCCTCGCAGCTAAGGGCGAGAATGCAGCCTTGTCCGTCATCGCTGGCGGGACGGAATTCCGCATTCCCGTTCAATCGCTTCCTTCGGCTGCGGGAATTCGAATCACGGTCTCTGCACCGAGCGGAGAGGAGCTGAACGCTATGAAGCAGAAGCTAGAGGCGCAAGGGCTGACGCTGAAGGCGAATCCAATTCAATACGGCGTCGCGCAGCTGAATGCCGACGGTGAGTACGCCGCGATCGCGAGCTTCGCGGGCGAGGGGCCGAGCCGTATTATGACAGCAGACGGGTTGAACGCGGATCAAGCAACCGGCGTCGTCTACGTGCCGAAGCTTGGCGAGTTCCGCTCCGTGCCTACTTTGATCGGAGAGACGGAGAATGGGAAGGCTGCGGCGATATTGCGGGATCGCGGAGATTGGATCTATGCCGTCGTCGAGACTTCCGCTGCATTCGGCGATGTTACGGCGGAATGGGCGAAGCGGGATGCGATGGCTGCGGCAGCGAAGCTGATCGTCTCCGGCGAGAGCGCGGATACGTTCGGCCCGAACATTCCCGTCACCCGAGCGGCGTTCGTCTCGATGATCGTTCGGGCGCTGGGGCTGATCCCGGATCCGGCGGCGGCAGGCTCGTTCTCTGACGTCGATCTGAGCTCCGCTTACGCGAGCGACATCGAGCTCGCGAAGAAGCTGGGTATTGTGGAGGGCAAGACGGATTCGCTCTTCGATCCGGCCGGCCGTATCACGCGCGAACAGATGGCCGTTATTCTGGCGAACGCGCTGCGAGTTGCCGGTGTTGAGAACGTGACGGGCGACATCTCGCTCTTGGAGAAGTTCGGGGATCACGGCGAGATTGCGTCTTATGCGCAGTCCGCGTTGGCTTATCTGGTAGAGCAGAATCTTCTGCTCGGAGTCAGCCAGGCTGAGCTTGCGCCAAGGGCCAGCTTGACGAGAGCGCAGGCCGCCGTCGTCGTGATGCGGATGCTGCGCGATCTGGGCTGGGCGGAGTAGGCCGCGCAGACCGGATAAGCGAGGCGAACGGCTGCCGGCAGCTAGCTGGCCTATATAGAGAAGGACTTCCGATCAATTCGGAGGTCCTTCTCCCATAATATGGATAACAAGGGGTAAAAGAATGAGGGCGATCTTCCGATAAAGGTAAATATGGAACAGAATATAAACTATGGATAACAAGAGGGGTTACGATGAGGATCGACAACCATGCGGCTTGGCATCTCAATATCAATGCCGCGAAGCAAGCTCCCGCACAGCTCCGTGTAGAGTCTGGCGTTGCTTCCGAATTCCTGCGCAGGGACAGCGTAGAGATTAGCGAGGCAAGCCGGCGTTTGGCGGAAGGGGCGGGAAGAGAGCTTCCCGAAGGCGTCGTTCATCAGCAACCGGCCAAGCGCTTCTTCTCCGCTGATCTGAACGGAACGCTGGATCGCGTGCTGGGCGGGCAATCGGCCGAAGTGCGGGAAGCGGTCGATGCTATCATCGACCGTCATTTCGTGCCGGACGGGAGCGACGCAGCGGACGAAGGGACGAGGAAGGCATTGCTGGAGCTGGGGCTGACTGAGGCGCAATATATCGCGGACAACTACTTGTCCCGGGAGGATGCGCGCGATTTCCTCGCCGCGATGAACCAGATTGCCGCATACGCGAGCACAGGAACGATGGATCCCTCAACCGGGCGAATGACCTATACGGCCATTCCGCAGAAGCCGCTGGGCGCGCCGGATGACTATGTCGCGATCGACGATCTAATGAAGACAGTTGAGCCGGATACATACGAACGATTGGCAGAAGCAGTTCGCTCGGGCTCGAACGGCGAAGGAGACGATTATGGGAGCATCTTAATCGATTTCGCGAATCGGGCCGCTCAGAATCCGAAGTGGACGGAGGACTATTTGAAGAATGTCCGTCAAGCGAACGCATACTTAAACGATACGATCGCCCACAATCGGTTCGAAGGCGTCGACACCTCCGGCCTGGATGATTTCCTGCGAGAGTTAGAGGCCAAACTTCAGAATGCGGGTTGGGGAGATTCGCAACTCTTGCAGAACAACTTGAAGGAATTTGCCCGTCTTCTTGACGGAAGAGAAGAGACTGATTCGCATACTTAACAAAGAAGCGGCTCAAGGGTACCCTTGGCCGCTTTCGGTTTATGCATTTGTCGTTAATTGTTGTACGGATCGATCGTCCGGATCGTGCCGTCCGGGTTGTACTTCAGCTCCGTGAACTTCACGCTCCGCTTGTTGTCCGCTCCGCCGGAGAGGGAGCTGTCATGGTAGAACAGGTACCATTTGTCCTGGAACTGCACGATGGAGTGGTGCGTCGTCCAGCCGATAACCGGCGTCAGGATCGTTCCCTTGAAGACGAACGGCCCCTTCGGGTTGTCGCCAACGGCGTACACGATCTTATGGGTCGAGCCTGTCGAGTAGGAGAGGTAGTACCGGCCGTTGTACTTGTGCATCCATGGCCCTTCGAAGTACCTTCTGTCCTCGTCGCCGGCCAGAATCGGGTGGCCGTTCTCATCGACGATGGAGATCTCCTGCGGCGCTTCCTTGAACGTCAGCATGTCATCGCTAAGCTCGGCTACTCTCGGGCCATACGCAGGCTCGGATGCCGGCGGCTCCGCTCCGTCCGGGTTAAACGTGCCGGTCTGCCACTTCTCGAGCTGGCCGCCCCACAGTCCGCCGAAGTAGATGTAAGCCTTCTCATCATCATCGACGAGAACCGCAGGGTCAATGCTGAAGCTGCCCGGGATGTAATTCGGCTCCGGCTTGAACGGGCCCGCAGGCGATTCGCTGGTCGCGACGCCGATTCGGAAGATGCCGTCCTTGTCCCGCGCCGGGAAGAACAGATAGTAAATGCCGTTCTTGTAAGCGGCGTCCGGTGCCCACATCTGCTTCGAAGCCCATGGAACATCGCGCAAGTGAAGCGCTTCCCCATGATCGACGGCGGGAGCGCCTTCGCCTTCCATCGAGATTACGTGATAATCTTCCATGTCGTATTGGTCGCCGTTGTCGTTGGAGACCATCTCGTGATCGAGGTCATGGGAAGGGTAAATGTACAGCTTGCCTTCGAAAACGTGAGCGGAAGGGTCCGCCGTATAAATATGCGTTACAATCGGTTCATTGCGCTTCGTCTCTGCCAATCTCGTATCCTCCTTTAGGCGTCACACACACTTATCATACCAAATGCTTGGCTGATTTTGACCCCCCTAACCATTCGAAATAATACTAAATTATTTAGAATCGAAGGGAATGGATGCTTCTAAGAAGGTTTCCCGATTCCGTTCACGGCAATCCTTTCTCGCGGTATATGTCCCGGCTCAGGGCGCAGATCCTCGAAACTGCCTTCAAGCGGCCATTAGCAAATAAGTTATCCGTTGAGCCCTCCGCGACGGTGTGCTAGAATGATGGGAATAAGAATCATTATCAATTATGGGGCGATGAGATGACAAGTCCGTACGATTTTTCCTTAGCGAAATACTACTTTCACATTTCTCCCGAGGGCGTCGATCACCTGATTGCCGAGATGCCGGCAGCCGAATTGCTTGGCGGCAGCCGCCTTAAGGATATGATCCAATCCATGGGAGAGATGGTGCAGGCGTTCGACATGACGCTGCCTGCCTCCTTCTTCGGCACGAGCTTATGTCATCTCTGCCTCGTCAAGCTCCAGTTCTTGGCGCAGTATAACGTAATTCTCGATCTGTCCTTGGAGCGGCTGACATTCCAAGTGGATTACGAGGAGTCGCACGGCCATCCTCATCTCGGGTTCCGAATCAACGAGGTCGCGACCCGGGAGATCCCTTCGGAGAATGGCGACGCCGCGGTGCGCGAGGATTGGGAAGCTTACGCCCGCGATGTCGTGACGCCTGCGGTCGAAGCGGTCGCCCAGACGGCGGGGATGAAGCCGGAGATGATCTGGCCGCAATTCGGCGGCTTGGCCGCGATGATGCAGGATTTCGTCCAGCAATCGAAGGCATCGGCCGAGACGAACGAACGGTTCGAGCATCATCTTCAGCTCCTGACCGAATCGATCTCGCCGGAGGCGTTCCATCAGAAGCGGAGTCCGTTCAAGTGCAAGGTGCGCTACGTCGAGAACTTCTATGAGCCTGGAGAGAAGTGGGTCATGCGATCGGCCTGCTGCCTGTACGACCGTCGCGAAGGCGGCGAGAAGTGCTACATCTGCCCGCGCCGTACGGACCAAGAGCGCGAGGAGATGAAGGAGCGTCTGCTGGCGGAAGCAAACGCGAAGTAACGGGAAGAGAAGCGTTAACCGGCGTTAAAAAAAAGGTTTTCCCATGGGGCCGCGCCCGCAGGAAAACCTTTTTTTGCATACGCTCACTTCACCATACCGCTGCGAAGAGCGGCGACCACCGCCTGCGTCCGATCCTCGCAGCCGAGCTTCTGCAAGATGCGGTGCACATGCGACTTGACCGTCCCTTCGGCAATGAACAGCTTGCGGCCGATCTCGTCGTTGCGCAGCCCGTAAGCCATCTCCTGCAGAATCTCGCGTTCCCTGTCCGTAAGCGGCTCCGACATGGGGATCTGTACGATCGTCTCTGCGCTGTTGCCGCTGGACGTCTCCGGAGCCTTCCCGAAGCTGACTTCACCTTCTGGCGCCGCCATCCGCTGGAGAGCGCCAGACGCCAGCTTCGACTTGTACACGGCTTCGCCTTGGAAGGCAGAGCGGACGCCGTTAAGCAGTTCCTCCGCTTCCGCGTCCTTGAGCAGATAACCAACAGCTCCAGCGCGGATGCCTTGATAGATATACTCCTGATCGTCGAACGTCGTCAGAATGACAATCTTCGTGTCCAGCTGCCGCTGCACAATCTCACGGGTCGCTTCGATACCTGTCATGCCGGGCATTCGAACGTCCATCAAGATGACGTCCGGACGAAGCCTCTCGGCCAACTCCGCCGCTTCTCGCCCGTCGGCCGCCTCGCCGACGACCGTCATATCGGACTGCAGTTCGATGATGTATCCGATCCCTTGGCGAATCATCGCTTGATCGTCGGCGAGCAGAACCCGAATGCTATCCAGTGAAGCCACCCTCATTCCTCCTTCGCCAGCGGCGATCCCGCCGATAGTCGAACTTCCTCGTTCGGAACGACGGCAACGATCTCGAAGCCGCTCGGCTCAACCGCCCGATAGATGAGGCTGCCGCCCATCTCCTCTAGCCGCGCACGCATCGAACGCAAGCCGAAGCCTTCGGGGATGCCGCGATCAAGCCCAAGTTCGCCATTGTCGCGGATGCGCATCTCGACATTGCCGTTCTCCGCACGAAGCTCGACGTCTACGATCGTGGCGCGGGAGTGGCGAATGACGTTCGTCAGCGCTTCCTGCAGCACGCGGAACAGCGTCTGAACCGTCTCGGCGCTAAGCGCCGTTCCGTTCAGATCGTTCTTCAGCCGACATCGAATAGAGGAGGATGCTTCCGTTCTGGCCAGCAGCGACTCCAAGGTGGAGACGCCGGGCATCGACTGGTCGTCGGCTAACGCATGAATGGACGTTCGAATATCGGTTAATCCCTGCCGCGCGACGGACAACAGCTCTTCAAGCGAATGCGCGGCCCGTTCAGGGTTCTCCCGCAGCATATACCGCATCGCCTGAAGCTGCACGATCATCGACGTCAGGCTGTGCCCGACCGAGTCGTGCATCTCTCGCGCGATCCGCGTCCGCTCTTGGAGCACTGCGTTCTGCATCGCGGTGGCGGAGGCTTCTTGAAGCTGCACGTAAGCGTCCTGAAGCTCCGCGAGCTGCTTCTGGTTCACTTCGTACATCGCATTGCGCTGCATGCGGCTGCGGATGAAGAAGTATAGGACCGCCGCCAGCAGAGCATAAGAGAGGAGATCGAACAGATCGGAGCTCCCGAACCTCGAATAGAGGAATGCCGTCAGAACCATGCCCGCGATGAGAGGCGCGAGCGTGCGGCGGACGCTGCGGCGAAGTATGACAGCAAACGCATAAATGGCGATGAAATAGAGCAGTTCCACTTCGTGGAACCAAGCTATGCCGATCGCACATTCGATGCTAAGGATGCTGGCAGACGCAGCTCTTCTCGCGGGAGTCCACCGCTTGTCCGTGATGAACAGGATGCCCGAGAGCGTCGCCCAGATCGCAAGATGCAGCACGGTTTGCGGCAGCGAAGCATGGAACAGCCGGTTTATATACATCAGTAGGAAGATAGCAGCCGCACTGGCGAGAGGCTTGCCATAGAAGCGAAAGTTCACGGCCATCCCCCCTATTGGTCGAATCATCCCATTGTAGACACGACAAGCGGCATCCGGCAACGGATATCGCTGATCTCGCAGCAATTTCTATCTGCAGATATAGAACCCGCGGGTTCAATTGTATCTACGGTTGGTCGTGCCCGCACGGTCTGTCGGGTACGATTAGAAGCGTCGATAGATACTCAACTTAGGGGGAATCATCATGAACATGCAATATCTTGCGATGGTGCTTCTCATCGCTATTATCGGTTACCGAATATACCTGCGCGTACGCCGGACGTTCGTCTGGCAGCAATTGAGATTAGGCAGGCTACGGTTGAAAACGATACTTCTAAGCGTCATCGGATTGCTCTTCTTCGCTGAGGGCGTATTCCCGGCCGAGGGCGGCTTGCATGCAGTTAGCCTTATCTCGGATATCGTCGGTATCGCGTTCGGCGCTATTCTGGCTTATTACAGCAGGGCCAAGACTGCCTTCGAGCAGCGCGGCGCTTGTTGGTTCTATCGGCCAAACGCCTGGATTGGCGGATTCGTGACCGTTCTGTTCCTAGGAAGGCTTCTCTATCGCATTTACGGCATGCTGCACCCCGCCGGCGATCCGTCCGCGATGACCTGGGCTGAGAGGATGAACGGCGCAGGAAGCTCTTGGACGTCGGGCCTCATCCTGATCATGTTCGCTTATTATGTCACATATAATATCCTGCTCATGCGCAAGCGGAGATCCGTAGAAGCCTAAGCAGACATAACCAGCGCGAGGGACTCGTCCCCCGCGCTTAATTGCTTCCTCTTATCAAATCCAAGGCAGAGGCTGTACGGTCACCGCAACGGACTCGGGCTTGCTTGGGAGCAGCATGCGCAGCATTCTGCGCCTTCCGAACGGGTTGGCGGAATGGATGATGATGCGCTTCGGATAGATGCTTCTATCGACCATGAAGCGCACGACGTCTAATCCGGTTACCGGGTGCGTGCTTAGATCATAGTCGAGGGAGAGCGTGTTCACTTGCCTGGCGCGCAAATAGCGGATTGCCTCCTCCGCCGTGCGAGCCAGCTTGTAGCCGGGCGGATTCGGCCTTCGATCGTCAAGGAACACGTTGAGCATGGCTTGCTGCCTCCCGCGTCGAAGTCGGGCGCCGATGGATCGAAGGCATGCGGTACGCACGCCAAGGATTGCGCCACGATGCAGTCTATTCTCCGGCGGCAAATCGGTGACGTGCGATAGAGCCAAATGTCGATGCCGGAGACGGCATAAGCTTGCGAACAAGGAATTGCCGGTGTTATCGTCGAAAATTTCTGGTAATGGAAGAAAGCGAGATAAAGGGGGAGCCGCAGTGGATCGTTCCGCAGAATCGCTGGTTGCGCAGATGACGTTGGAGGAGAAGGCCGGTCTCTGTTCCGGAGCCGATTGGTGGACGACGAAGGGGATCGAGCGCCTAGGACTGGCGCCGATCCGTGTGGCGGACGGTCCGCACGGCTTGCGGAAGCAGAAGCCGGGGGCGGCGATGGCGGGCAGCGAGCCGGCGACCTGCTTCCCGACCGCGGCAGGGCTCGCCGCTTCCTGGAGCCGCCAGCTGGCACGGGAGGTCGGCGCTGCACTCGGCGTCGAGAGCCGAGCGCAGGGCGTCGCCGTGCTGCTGGGCCCAGGCATCAATCTGAAGCGTTCCCCGCTGTGCGGCCGGAACTTTGAGTATTACGCCGAGGACCCTTATCTGTCCGGCATGCTGGCGGCCGCATTCATCGAAGGCGTGCAGTCCCAAGGCGTCGGCACGTCGCTGAAGCACTTCGCCGTCAACAATCAGGAGCATCTGCGCATGACGATCGACGCGGAGGTGGATGAGCGGGCGCTGCGCGAGCTGTATTTGACCGGCTTCGAGCTCGCGGTTAAGCACGGCCGGCCTTGGACGGTGATGGGCGCCTACAACCGCGTGAACGGCAGCTATGCTTGCGAGAACGACTATTTGCTGCGCGATATTCTGCGCGGCGAATGGGGATTCGAAGGCGCGGTCATGTCGGACTGGGGAGGGACGAATGACCGAGTGGCAGGACTGAGAGCAGGATTGGATCTGCAGATGCCGACCGGCTACGGTTATACTGACCGGGAGATCGTCGATGCCGTGAAGGAGGGCCGATTGGCGGAATCCGTATTGGACGAATCGGCGGCGCGGATCGTCCGGCTGCTGCAGATGGGGGCCGCCTCTGCCGTCTTCGATAAGGACGCTCACCACCGGCTCGCGCGCAAGGCGGCAGCCCGCAGCATGGTGCTGCTGAAGAACGAAGGCGATCTGCTGCCGCTGCGCAAGACCGGCACGGTCGCGCTCATCGGCGAGTTCGCCGAGAAGCCGCGCTGCCAAGGCGCGGGCAGCTCGCTTGTCAACCCGACGCGGCTCGATACGGCGCGGGCAGCCTCGGCGTCCGATGCGGTATCCGGTCTGACCGTCCGTTACGCCAAGGGTTACGACTCGCGCTCCGCCGAGCCCGATCCGAAGCTCATCGCAGAAGCTTGCGAGCTGGCCCGCGGGGCGGACGCTGTCGTCATTCTGGCCGGGCTGCTCGAGACGGACGAGATGGAAGGCGCTGACCGCACGCATCTGGAGCTGCCGGCCGCGCACAACGAGCTGATCCGCCAAGTGGCGAAGGCGAATCCGCGCGTCGTGGTGGCGCTTAGCAATGGCGCCCCCGTCACGATGCCTTGGGCGGACGCTGTCCCGGCGATCTTGGAGACATATCTCGGGGGCCAAGCTGCCGGCAGCGCCTTGTGGGATGTCTTGCTCGGCGAAGAGAATCCGAGCGGGAAACTGGCGGAGACGTTCCCGCTGACGCTGGAAGACTGCGCGGCTACGCCGTTCTTCCCGATGGGACCGGACCTAGTGGAATACCGGGAGAGCATCTATGTCGGCTATCGCTACTACGATAAGGCGCGGCGCGATGTGCTTTACCCGTTCGGCCACGGGCTGTCTTATACGAAGTTCGAATATGCCGAGCTTCGGCTCAGCCGAAGGAGGATGACAGACACGGAGGAGCTGACCGTGTCTTGCAAGGTGAAGAACGCCGGCTCAAGAGCGGGAAGGGAGACCGTTCAGCTCTACGTGAAGGATGTTCAATCGACGATTTTCCGCCCGGAGCGGGAGTTGAAGGGGTTCGAGCAATTGGAGCTGGCGCCTGGCGAGGAGAAGTCCGTCACCTTAATGCTGGACCGAAGAGCGTTCGCCTATTACAATGTCGAGTTAAGAGATTGGCAGGTCGAGAGCGGCGAGTTCGAGATTCAGCTTGGCGCCTCCTCCCGGGATATCCGGCTGTCAGAGCGGGTTCACGTCGAGGCGGCCCAAACTTACGACGAGCGCCGCAACGATCGCAGGGACGAACTTGCCGCCTATTACGATCTGTCCCGACTGCCTAGCGTTGACACGAAGACGTTCGCGGCGCTCTGCGGCCGGCCGATCGAAGCGGACTTCCCGCCAAGCAAGCGGCGCTATCACCGCAATTCCACGATGATTGACATCCGCAGACATTGGATCGGACGCATCCTGATGAACCGGATGATGAAGGAAGTGGAGAAGGGCATGGCGGGCCAGGAAGAGAAGACGGTCGCGATGACGAAGGCGTTCATCCGGGAGCTTCCGCTGCGCAACCTGCCGATGATCTCGAACGGGATGTTCACGCCGCGGCTGGTGAGTGGGTTGATCGATCTGCTGAACGGCCGCATCGTGCGAAGCATCGGGCAATTCATCAAGAGAACATAGAAGGGGAGAGAAGTTCTTGACGCTCCAGCAATTGAAGTATGTCATCGAGGTAGCGAAGCGGGGCTCCATGAACGAAGCGGCGAAGCGGCTGTTCATCTCGCAGCCGAGCCTCTCGAACGCGATCCGGGATCTGGAGGAAGAGATCGGGATCATCATCTTCGAACGGACGAACAAAGGGATTACAATGTCTTCGGAGGGTGCCGAATTCCTCGGCTATGCCAGGCAGGTCATCGAGCAGGCGGAGCTTCTAGAGGGCCGTTATCTGAACGCGAAGCCGGCGCCGCAGCATTTCTCCGTCTCGACCCAGCACTATGCGTTCGCGGTGAACGCGTTCGTCAATCTGGTACGCGAGCATGGGCATGACGAGTACGAGCTGGCCCTTCGGGAGACGAAGACGCACGAGATTATCCAAGACGTGAAGAGTCAGCGAAGCGAGATCGGGATTCTCTACTTGAACGAGTTCAACAGCAAGGTCATGAACCGGATGCTGCGCGACGCGAATCTGAAGTTCAACCACCTTTTCACAGCCGAGCCTCATGTGTTCATCAGCATCTACAATCCGCTCGCGAAGCAGTCGGTCGTGACGATCGATCAACTGCAGGATTACCCTTACCTCTCCTTCGAGCAGGGGGAGTACAACTCGTTCCACTTCGCCGAGGAGATTCTAAGTACGTTATCGCATCCCAAGAGCATTCGGGTCAACGACCGCGCGACGTTGTTCAACCTTCTGATTGGATTGAACGGCTATACGATCTCCACCGGCGTGCTCAGTTCGGATCTGAACGGCAACGAGATTATCCCGGTGCCGCTCGAATGCGAGGAATCGATCCATGTCGGCTGGATCAGCCACAAGGAAGCGGCGTTGTCGCAGCTGGCCCAAGCTTATGTGGAAGAGCTGAAGCGGGCGATCGCGCCGTGAGATCGACGTCTAATCGTCTTTTCGCCTAGCCGATTCGCCCCACGTCTCGCTCCCGTCCGGCGTCGGTTCGAAGAGATGGCTGATAGACGCTTCTTGGATGTCCTCGTATTCCTCGCGGTCCGCAGACACGTCGATCCATTGCTGCGGAGCGTCGGTGAGTGGTCTGCGCCTTAGCATCGCATTCATCCAGACCACGAATTCGGCCCGGGATACGGCGATATGCTCATCATGCACACCATGCGCGTCTTGCGGGACCTGTTCGTCATGGATTGAAGCCGAGCGCCCGTTCATGATCGATAACGCTTCGGTCTCACTGCCAAGCAGGCGGCCGAAGACGATGGTCAGCTCGCGGAACGTCACCGCCCGATTCGGCTCGAAGGCCCCGCCCGGTTCGCCTGCCATTAGCCGCATTCGATAGGCTTTAGCGATGGCCGAACTCGCCCAGTGGCCGGCCTCGACATCCGTGAACGCCGGTGCGGAGCCGATCTCTTCCCGCTGCACTGCCCGTGCCAGTGCGCTGGCAAGCTCCGCGCGGGACAGCGGACGGTCGGGCTTGAACGTGCCATCGGAGTAACCGGCCATATACGCTTCATGCGATATGCCAGCTGGTTCGGCATCGGCTGGAGCAACTGATGACGCAGATGAGGGAGCTGCTGGAGCTGGTCGCGCATCCATAGCTCCGAACAGAACGATCCCAGCCACCACAAAACGAAGTGCGGTTATTCCCGTTTGCCGGATCATCGGCTGTCCCCCCCCTCGGCACGTGTTAGGGTTGGTGTGATACGAATAGTATACTTATATTAATCTATATGCCAAGATGTATCAATCAAGTTTTGGACGGCGGCCGGGCGGCGGAGGCGGTGGAGGCGGCGGAGGCGGCGGAGGGGGAGCAACCGGAGGCGCAGGAGCAACCGGGGGCGTCGGCGGAATCGACGGACCGGGCTGCGCCCAATTCAGTGGCAATGCCGCGTATGACGGAACCGGCGGATACGTTGAATAAGCTAGATGCGACGAATAAGTCGAGAATGGCGAGGACATCGAAGGCAGCGAAGACGAATACGGCGAGGATAGCGGATAAAGCGGATGCTGCGAGATATGCGAATACGGCGGATACAGCGAGTAAGGCGAATACAGCGAATATGGTAAATAGGGCAAATACGTCGAATATGGCGAGTACGTCGAATAGAGCATGGCGTTCCTCCTTGGGCGGCGATGGTTCAATTTATTAAGGAGACGCCGCGTTGGTGAAGGCGGTCCAGACACAAGCGTGATAGAATGGAGATTAGCGGTTCAATAGCCGAAGGAGGGGTAACGAATGGTCCGATTGCATGAATCCAAGATGCTGAGAGTGGTGATCGAGCGGCAGCCCGACGAGGTGTACGAGTATGCGGTCAATCCGGAGCGTCTGCCCGAATGGGCGGCGTCATTCGCCTTGGCCGTCCGCAAGGAAGGGGACGAGTGGATCGTCGACACCCCGGAAGGGCCGATGAAGGTCGAGTTCGCAGAGCGCAATGCATACGGGATATTGGACCATTACGTGACCGTCGCTCCGGGGATTCGGGTGCTCAATCCGATGCGGGTCATCCCGAACGGCATGGGCAGCGAAGTGATCTTCACGTTCTTCAAGCCCGACGAGATGCCGATGGAGCAGTTCGAGCTGGAGGCTGCCAACGTCTTGCAAGATCTGCATTCTTTAAAAAGAGTATTGGAACAGCAGCGGTAATCTCCGCTTTCTTCCAGCCGTCCGCCTAACTGCGGACGGCTTTTCTCTATGCTGCCTTAGCGCTCCTGACAGCAATATAGCCCCGTGGAATTAGAGACGAGCGAACCGTTGCTCCGTCTTCTTCAGCAAGGCGGTACGGGTCTCCAGGCTGCGGCTTTCCATTCCTGAGTAGTTGTACCAGCGCAGTTTGTGAATGCCCATCTTGCGGAACGTGCCCCGGAACAATATTTTCGTCACCGGGCTGCTGAAGATCAGCTTGTAGAAGAAGGTCGGAGTGGCCATGACAGTCAATAGGGACACGCCTTCGAGCCTGGTCAGCTTCGATACGAACGGCCGTCCGGGCTTCACTTCCTCGTAGATGATTCCTTTCACGAACACTTTGTCGATAAAGCCCTTCATCAGGGCGGGCATCGCCTCCCACCAGATCGGGAAGAGGAAGACGAGGTGATCCGCTTCGAACAGCCGGCGCTGGTAGTCTGCGACAAGCGGATCCAGCGTCTTCTTCTGCCGCCATGCGGCAAGCTCTTCCGCCGACAGCACGGGATTAAAGCCGTCCGCTCGGGGATCGATGAGATCCGCTTCGTGGCCGGCTTGCCGAAGTCCGCGCAGTACGGCGGCGAGCAGAGCAGCCGAATAGCTGCGGCGGTGCGGGACGTTCTCCGAAGCCTCCGCTCCGTAAGGATGGTCGAAGATGATGGCGACTTTCATGGGATCACTCCTTCGTTGGTTTCGCATGAGATTATAATGTTTGCTTTGAAACCAAAATAGCACTATGGTTTCCTGGTTGTCAATAATGTTTCTTTTGAAACTTAAAATAGATTTGTGCTATACTGGCGTTAGATGTATGTAGAAGGGGTTAGGGGATAAGATGAGCGATCGTTCCGAACGGGATGTACTGATTCAGCGGATGCTGGAGCTGTCGGCGGAGATGCAGCGCAAGTTCCAGGCCGTGGACGACGAAGAGCATAGATGGCTGATCGATCATTGCGAGACGCAGGCAGCCGGCAAGGTTCTCCGCGACATGAGCGTTATGATGCTCGATATCGTGGACGCCGTCGGGAAGCTTCAGCCGGTCAACGGCATCACCATCTCGAAGCGATTCGGCATTCCGAAGGGCAGCGTGTCCAAGCAAACCCGCAGGCTGGTGGATATGCAGGTTCTTCAGACGCAGCTTCATCCCGGCAACAAGAAAGAGATTTATTTCAGTCTGACCGAGGTTGGGGACGAGATCTATCGGCTGCATGAAGCGCTCCACCGGCAGATCTACATCGGAGCGCGGAAGTTCCTGGAACGGTATAGCAACGAGGAGCTTCGGTTCTTGGCTGATTGTTACCAAGATACGCTGCAAGCTTCCTGGCTTCAGACGGAAGAACCGGTGTCGAAGGCAACATCGGCTGTATCGGATAGAGGAGACCTGCAGGAGATTCAAGACATGCTGAAGTCGATAGACGCTGCGCAACTGCGGCAAGTGAAGGCAATTCTGAAGGTAATGTTCTTCACTTCGTTCGAGGAGGATCGCGATGATTGACCAACGGAGCCATCGGCTGCCATCGCCGAAGCGTATGGTCTATTTCGATATCGCTGAGCGAGGGACCGTGTCCAAGGCGGAGCTGCTCGGCCGCTTCTCGCTGTCGGGCACTTCGATGACAAGGCTGCTCGAGGAGATGACGGCGGAGGGGCTGATTCTAGCTTCGGGCTTCGGACCTTCGAGCGGAGGCCGGCGGCCGATTCTGTATGAGACGAATCCGGCGTTCGGCTATTTTTGCGGATTAGAGATCTCTCGGTTCCATTCGGCGCTCGGCTTGTTCGATATGCGAATGAACCCGCTGTCGTTCGTCCGCTGGCGGATGGACGAGAAGATGACGCCGCAGGCGCTCGCGGATCGGGTCGCCGGCGCTGTGCAGGCCGCGCTTCGGGAGCAGGGGATCAAGCAAGAGCAAGTGCTTGGCTTCGGCATCGGCTCCGTCGGTCCGCTAGACCGAGAGAGCGGAATCATTCTGCAGCCGCTGCACTTCCCGGCCCCAGGCTGGGCGAACGTCCCGATCTGCCGGCTGATCGAGGAGCGAACAGGCTTCGCTGCCCAGTTGGACAATGGCGCGAACACAGCGCTGATAGGCGAACATTGGTCGATGCGCAGCGCCAATCCGCAGCACATGCTGTACGTGCATACCGGCGTCGGCTTGCGATCTGCTATGATGTCCTACGGCCAGATCATCTATGGCTCCGTCGATATGGAGGGGGCCATCGGGCAGATGATCGTTCAGTCGGACGGACCGCAGCTGTACGATGGGAGCAACTTCGGCGCGTTGGAAGCCTACGTGTCCGTGCAGGCGTTGGAGAAGCGAGCGCAAACCCACGCAATCATGGGCGCGAGCCCTCTGACGGAGCTGTTCGGCGTCCAGCCGGAGCAGATTCGCTACGACCTGCTGCTTGAAGCGCTCCGGCAGGAGCATCCTTACGCGATGGAGCTGTTCCAGCAGGGGGCGTCGTTCTTTGGCATCGGGCTGGCCAATATGATCAACATGCTGCATCCGGAGATTGTCATCGTCGGCGGCACGCTCATTCAATCGCACGAGATGTTCCTCCGGACAGCCATCGATATCGCGCGCAAGAATACTTACTATCATCCGCAGTACCAGCCCGTCTTCTCCGAAGGCGAGCTGAAGGAAGACGCGGTCGCCACCGGTGCCGCGCTAATGATGTGGAAGCAGCTGGAACTGCGCTAAGGCGCGCTGTAACCCGCAAAAGTCGGGCACAGATCCCGCCCGCGCACCGCCTGCACGCAGCGCGCGCAGCAACAAGCCCGGCCAAGCGTCCAAGGACGCCGGGCCGGGCTGTGTGTTGCTGCACCGAGCCTATTCCCAAGGCTGCGATGCGGCGTAGTCCTTCTTCTTCCGCAGGAAGAGGAAGCCGATACCGGCAGCCGCGACGGCCAGCGCGAGCAAGTGTCTCATGCCGGAGAAGCGCTCCAGCAAGGCGCTGAGGCCGAACACCGCGAAGAACAGCACCGACAGCGTCGTCAGAATGCCGATCGGGATGAGCAGCCATCGGTTGCGGCTGCCGAACAGATACAGCTCGAGCAACCCGACCGCAGGCGCAAGGATGAAGCCCGGCCACATGACCGACCAGCTGCCCGACAGCGAAGCGATCTGGCAGACGATGCCGACGGTCATGACGACGCCTCCGGGCACGAGCAGCCCGACGCCTCTCTGGTTCAGGAAGAAGTACAGCCAGTGGAAGAACACGCCGACCGGAATGACGAACAGCGTCGGCCAGAAGTGCGCGAAGATCGAGCCGACCGACCAAGAGAAATCCGCATGGACGGCGATCACGACCGCCAGCAGAAGCAGCAGGAAGCCTGTCAGGGCGTTCCGATGAACTCGCATATTTTCACCTCTCCGTAACTATTCTTTATATTCTAAAGCATACTCTAATAGTGAGAGGTTTACCCCCTGCTGCGGGGTAGTTGGAAACTCGACTAAGGTCGGGGACTTCCGGCGGAGCCGGCAGCGTCAGAGTTCAGCGCAACTATTCAATCACAATAACTTTATATTTCTTAATATCTAGGAACCGGATGAATTCGCGGGCCAAGTAGGCAGCCGAATGCATGGTACCATCTTGAAGCCGGTATAGCAGCAGGCCGATCACGAGTCCCGACACGTAATACGCGCACAACTCGCGGTCTGCGATCCCGGGAAGCGGCTGTGACAAGTAGAACGAGCTCAGCTGTTCGATCATGTCCGGTATCGGATCGGGAATGCTGTAATCTGCGTTTAGAAAATGTGCGATGGCCTCATGCTCCGACAAGTCGTCGAGCAGGCGAGTCAGTGCGTCGGCCGCTTGATCCATTGTGATAGGGCCTGTCCCCGCTACGGTCAAGTAGCCGATGAGGATGCCGCAAGCTTCGCGAATCATATCCCGCAGCAGTTCATCCTTATCGGCATAGTGCGAATAGAACGTGGCCCGGCGGATGCCGCTTCGTCGGGTAATGTCCGCTATCGTGACCACGTCATAGTCTTTATGCGCCAGTATCGACTCGATAAGCGAATGGCGCAGCGAAGCGCGCGTTCTCGCCACACGGCGGTCGATGTGTGCCTTCTCCGAGGATAGTTCGGCTTCGCCGTTATGGCCGAACAGCCAGAAATAGCGTTTGTCCGGAATCAGCGCCAGAAGCGCCGGCTCATCTCCTCTGGCGTTGACTGCAGACCTTCCTTCACCCAGAACAGTAGAATCGAATACAGGTACAGCGTCATATAATGCGCGTACAAGTCGCGAGCCATCCGTGATAGATTAGGCTCTTGCGGCTCCAGAGCGACGTCTTCCCGGAACACCTCCAGGAAGAAGCGGTGGAAATTCACGTAAGGCTTCATGCTCCTGTTGATCATCGTGCGGAAAAAGGCTCGATGCTCCGCTACATATCGCAATGTGGGATGAACCTTTAATTCCACATGCTGCAGATCGAGCGACACTTTGTTGCGGAGCGATTGCCGGATCGCTTCGCTCAGCCCTTCGCGCATCTCCTCGACGATCTCCCCGAACAAAGCATATTTGTCCTCGAACAGCGTGTAGAATGTTGCACGGCTCACTTGCGCCGAATCCGCGATTTCTTTGGCCGTTACCCGGCGAATGTCCTTGTCGGACAATAGGGCAAGCAACGCTTCCTTCAACCTGGCCGTCGTTTCCTCTTGATGGGATAGCTGCGGCACAAGGTTCGCCTCCTTACCAACTTTTACGTGTATCATGCAAGTTTATCGATGTAATGGTTAAGAAACCGTACACATCGGATCGGATTGTCTTTGTTCGTCTTTCGAACAAACCTACAATAACCGATGAAAGCTAGTTAAGCAATGGCACAAGGAGGATCGCAACAAATGGACAGTGCTGAGAAGCAAGAAATCAAACGTGTGTTCGAGCTGCAACGGTCCCATCGCGGCGCGATGCGTCAAAAGACGGCGGAGCAGCGCAAAGCGATGCTGGCCCGGCTGCTGGAAGCCGTCAAAGCGAACAAGGAAGAAATTATCGAGGCGGTCCGCCAAGATGTACGCAAGCCGTACCGTGAAGTCGAGATCGCGGAATATTGGGGAACGGTCAAATCGATCGAACATAATATCGCTAACCTCGAGCAATGGATGGCGCAGATCGAAGTGACTTCGACTCTTAGGCCGGACGCCAGCGGCCGCTTGATGTATGAACCGAAGGGCGTCTGCCTGGTGCTTGGCCCTTGGAACTATCCTTTCATGCTGACGATGGTTCCGCTTGCTTCCGCAATCGCCGCAGGCAACTGTGCGATCGTGAAGCTGTCGGATCTGACCGAGCAGACCAGCCGCGCCGCAGCGAAGGTCATCCGCGAAGCCTTCGACGAGAAGGAGGTCGCGATCTTCGAGGGAGACGTCGATGTGGCAACGGAACTGCTGGATCAACCTTTCGACCATATCTTTTTTACAGGAAGCACAAGGGTCGGCAAAATCGTCATGACCGCAGCCGCGAAGCATCTAGCGTCGGTAACGCTTGAGCTCGGCGGCAAGAGCCCGACCATTATCGATGAGGGGTACGATTTGCTGGAAGCCGCAAAGAAGATTGCCGTCGGCAAATTCGTCAATGCGGGACAGACGTGTATCGCTCCTGATTATATCTTTGTCAAAGAAAGTCAGCAGGATGCATTCGCTAAGGCGCTGGAGGCCGTCGCAAAGGCAGGATTCTTCGGCGAGGACGGACAGCTGAGCAAGGAGAAGTTTGCCCAGATCGTCAACGAACGCAACTTTAACCGCATCAAGCATCTGGTAGACGACGCCATCGCTTGCGGCGCCGAGATCGTCTTCGGCGGGCAGTTCGATCAAGCGGACCGAACGATTCATCCGACCGTGCTGAAGAACGTTACGCCGGATATGGCGATTATGCAGGAAGAGATTTTCGGTCCGGTACTGCCGATGATGACATACGACAGCCTCGAGGAAGTCATCGAATACGTGAACGAACGGGACAAGCCGCTGGCGTTGTACTTGTTCAGCACGAGGGAAGATGCTATCTCCCAAGTGCTGAATCATACGACTTCCGGCAACGCTGCGATCAATGACGTCGTCGTACACTTCAGCGATTTGAACTTGCCGTTCGGCGGCGTCAATGCGAGCGGAATCGGTTCCTATCACGGCATTTACGGTTTCAAAGCTTTCTCCCATGAGAAAGGCGTCCTATTCGCCTAAGCAGCTTTACGCAAAAATGATACATGGAGTGTGAATCAATCATGGCGTTGCAAAATCAAACGTTCCAATTGAACATTCAAACCGACTTGAAATTCGGCATCGATATCGTCCGCGAAGAACTGGCTAACAGCATCAAAGCAGCCCGCAAAAAGAAAGCGTTCATCGTCACGGACAAAGGCCTCGTCGACGCCGGCGTCATCGCTAAAGTAACGGCTCCTCTGGAGGAAGCCGGCCTGTCGTACTATGTTTTCTCCGACGTGCTGCCGAACCCGCCCGCGAATTCCGTCATGGCGGGCGTCGAGACATACAAGCGCGAAGAAGCCGACTTGATCGTCACGATCGGCGGAGGCAGCGCGATCGACTATGCGAAAGCTCTCGCCGTCGGAGCTACCCACGAAGGCTTCGTCTTGGACTACAGTATCGGCCGCAAGCCGGTTCAAGACATCGTTCCGCTGCTATTCGCCATTCCGACGACGATCGGGACCGGCTCAGAAGTGACGCGAGTCAGCGTCATTACCGACACGGATGCGGGCCGCAAGCTCGTGCTGGCATCTTCTTACCTCGTGCCTAAAGTCGTCTTCGTCGACCCGACGCTGACACTCGGCCTTCCGCGCGCCCACGTGGCCGCGACCGGAGCGGACGCGCTCGTTCACGCAATTGAAGCTTACGTCTCGCTTCCGGCGAACCCGTTCACGGACGGCTTGGCGCTGCAAGCGATCCGCATGATCTGGAACAACCTGCCGCAGACGTATGCGCACGCCGCAAACCTCGAAGCGCGCGCGCAGGTTCACCTGGCCAGCACGCTTGCGGGCATGGCGTTCAACCTGTCTGGACTCGGCATGGTTCATTCGCTGTCCCACCCGATGTCCGCGCGTTATCACGTGCCGCACGGATTGGCGAACGCCATTCTGCTGCCATACATTATCGAGCACAATCTGCCGGCGAACCCGCGCAAATATGCGGACATCGCCCGCTTGCTCGACCCGGCGCTGTACCAGGAGACGGACAAAGATGCCGCAGCTGCTTTGATCTCGCTTGTGCAACAGTTCCTCCGTCTGATCGACATCCCGGAGACGTTCGCTTACACCGGAATCGAGTTCACTGCCGTGCAGGTTGAAGAACTGTCCGAAGACGCCATGAACGATCATGGTACGGTGCACTTCAACCCGCGCAAAGCGGTGAAGGAGGACATCGCCCGCATCTACAAACGTGCTCTCCCGTCAGTCTAATTTTATTTCATTACAGGAAAAGCAGCCCACGAGGCTGCTTTTTGCATTGCAGGTATCCAGCAAGCCGGCTAATGATCCGACAACTGCCCGCTTGACACTTGATTCGGCTTCCGTTAATATTCTAACCAGTTAGTTATAAATGAGGAGTGGGATTGCCCATGCCGGATCAACAACAGAAGCGATCCCGAACATACGACGCCGCCCGCACGAAGGAAGCGATCCTCGACGCTGCGGAGGAGGCGTTCGCCGAGTTCGGCTATTCGGCGGCTCGAATCGACGCGATCGCGAAGGCGTCAGGGTACAACAAGAGCTTGATCTATCAATATTTCGGAGATAAGCTGGCGCTTTATACCGAAGTGATCAAGCGGGCCGACCAGTTGGGAGACCGCGTGACCGGACAGGTCATTGGGGAAATGGTCGCCGATGAATCCCTCACGTCGGATGCTGCGAAGTTCCGAACGTTCCTGGAGACAAGCGCGCGGGTGATGACCCGGTTCCTGCTTGAGCATCCCCGTTACCGGAAGATCCTGTATTGGGAAGCGGCGGAAGAGTGGAAGACGTGGAACCAGCTCGCGTACAAGCCGGACGACGTGTCGCAATTGCACGAGATCGCCCAAGCGGCGAAGCGAAGCGGCCTGATCCGGCAGGACTTCGATCCCGCACTGTTCCCGATCTTCGTCATGCACGTCACCTCGTCTAGCCTGCAGGCGGTGACCCGGTACGAAGGATGGCTGGGCAAGCTGGATTCGCCGGAGCTGCAGACGCGTCTGGAAGAGCAGATCGCGCAATTTCTGGTGCGTGGCATTATGGAGCCGTCCTTGCTATGAAGGGGCGGCATTCCTTTGCTTCATTTCTAAATAACTAGTTAGATTCAAATCGAAGATCCATAGAGGAGAGTTGACGATGGACGCCATGATTAGAACCGCGGGGTTAACGAAGCGATTCGGCCGAAGCACAGCCGTGGACGAAGTCTCGCTCAGCGTCGGCCCAGGGGAAATTTACGGATTTCTAGGTCTGAACGGAGCCGGCAAAACGACGACCATCCGCATGCTGCTCGGCATGATCAAGCCTAGTGCAGGAGCTTCATATTTGTTCGGGGAGAAGGTGAACGCCGCCCGCCGCGACTTGTGGTCGAAGGTTGGCTGTCTGGTGGAGATGCCGAGCTTATATCCCGAGCTGACCGTCTACGAGAACTTGGAGGTGGTCCGCCGGTTAAGGCGTCTGAATGGCACGCACTGGATCGAAGAAGCGATGGAGAAGCTCCGGCTGACGCCCTACCGGAACCGCAAAGCCAGGCACTTGTCGCTAGGCAACGGCCAGCGGCTCGGTCTAGCCAAGGCGATGCTGCACAAGCCTGCCGTTCTCGTGTTGGATGAACCGACGAACGGGCTGGACCCGGCCGGCATCGTCGAGGTCCGGCAGCTGCTGAGCGAGTTGGCCGCCCGCGAAGGCGTAACGATCTTTATCTCCAGCCACTTGCTCGGCGAAGTCGCGAAGCTTGCGACGCGTATTGGCATCGTGCATCAAGGCCGGCTCGTGCAGGAATCGGACGCCCGCGAGCTGCACGGGCATCTGCGCAAGCGGCTGCTCGTTCAAGTTCAATCGCAGAACACGGAAGCTGCGCAAGCTGTATTGCATAGTCGAGGCTATGCGCCACTATTGGCGGCCGCTGATGAAGGCGGAACACTGGCAACCGAGCACGCTGACGCCGTGGCGAATCCCGAACGGATCGCCAGGCTGCTCGTTGAAGCGGACGTTCCGCCAAAGCTGCTCCGGGTGGAGGAGGAGGATCTAGAAGCTTATTTTCTACGAACGATCGGTATGGATGGAGGGATGGCGCAATGAATATGCTGACGGCGCTATGGGCGGAGAGCTTGAAGGTTCGCCGCTCAAGAATCATATGGATCTCGCTCATGGCAGCGACGCTTCTGCCGATCCTCTTCGGGCTGGTCATGGCGGGTCTGATCAGCTCCAAGCCGGCTCTAGAGGGGCAGGAGGCGAATATGCAAGCCTATCTGAACCAGCTGGGCGTAGCGGTATCGGTGGGAGGCATTATCGGGTTCGGCTTCCTCTACAGCTGGATCTTCGGACGCGAATATTCGGACCGGACCGTGAAGGATTTGCTGGCGCTGCCCGTACCCCGATTCCAAGTCGTCTTGTCGAAAATGTTCGTGGCCGCGCTCTGGTGCGCAGCCCTCGCGGCGTGGCTATTCGCCGTTGGCTGCGCGACGGGCTGGCTCGTATCGCTGGACGGCTGGAGCGGCGGCGTCATCGCGGACAGCTTGCCCCGCTATGCCGAGACGACGATCATGGTCATCTGCTTAAGTCTGCCGATCGGCTGGATCGCGAGCGCGGGCAGAGGGTACATGGCCGCGCTCGGCTTCGTCGTGTTGATGGTGATCGCCGCCAATCTTGGCGGCGCGATCGGAATTGAGTCGTATATGCCGTGGGCGGTGCCCGGCCTGCTGAATGGCGCAGCGGGCGAAGACAAGATGAATCTCGAGGCCGTCAGCCTCGCCCTGCCCTACGTGACCGGTGCGGTTGGCATCGCGGGCACGATCGCTTGGTGGCGGTACGCGGATCAGACGTAAGCCGTCTTATGTAGCCGTTCCTTGCCTCGCCTACCCATTGGCCCATCTCACTTCCGCTTCCGATACTCGCCCGGCGAGACGCCGTAGCGTTCCCGGAACACGCGGTGGAGGTACGTATAGCTGCCGAACCCGGCCTCCTCCGCGATCCTCTCCAGCGTGAATTGGCTGTTCTCCATTAGGCGAAGCGCAATCGCAAGCCGTACTTGCTGCACATACTTCATGATCGATACCCCGAACCGCGCTTTGAAAAGGTGGACGGCCCGCGTCACGCTGATGCCGGCCTGCCGGGCGATGTCCTCGAGCTTCAGCGGCTCGTTGGCGTGAGCTTCGATATAGCCCTTCATCTTCAAGGCGCTCAGCACGGAGGCGGTGGAGACAATTGGCGCTTCTTCAATGGCGCGGTCGATCAGGTTGCACAGCGCCTTGAGTAGCGATGCCAGAATCTCCTGGCTGCCGCCGTCCAGCCGCCGCTTCTCCACGATTAACGGTTCCCACACCGCCACCAGCGGCACGACGTCCGCGATTCGCGTCTTGGCTGGGCGTTCGCGCCGGCTCCACCAATCGTCCAGCCACGATCCCGTGCACATGACGTAATAATCGCCGCTAGGACCTAGCTTGCTCTCCTTGTTGCCTATCCACAGATCGTACGCTTGGCCGGGGCTGAACAGCATGAGATCACCTGGCAGCACTTGCTCCATGCGGCCGTCAATGAGCGCTTCGCTCTCTCCTTCCATCTGGAGGCGAAGGATATACGTGTCCAGGCCGCTCCGGAACACATGATGGAACGGCTGGGCATGTCGCGAGAACGCGCATAGCTGAATGTCGATCTCCGCTGTTTGTTCCATTCGGCTGTCTCCTTCCGATCGCGATAGAACCCCGGCAACTCCATAGAATGACCAGATCGTTGAGGTTATGAACCATATAGTTGCTACAATTAACGGCGGTTATCTCCCTATAATAGAGTATATCGTATAGGGAGGAAAGCCTACATCATGCCGAATAACACGATTCGCGTCATTCAGACGGCCAAAGATACGAGCGACCGCTTGACAGAGCTTGCGCCGCTTCGCTTCGTGCCGGATACGGACGAGCGGGAGATGCAGTTGATCAATATCTATGAAGATCTCGAATACCAAGAGATCGAAGGCTTCGGCGGCGCGTTGACGGAAGCGTCGGCCGTGACGATCGCCAAGATGAGCCCGGCGAAGCAGCAAGAGATTCTCGAGGCTTACTTCCACCCGGAGAGAGGGATCGGCTACACGATCGCCCGAAGCCACATTCAGAGCTGCGACTTCGCGCTCGGCAACTACGCATACGTCGAAGAAGGCGATGCGGAACTGAAGACATTCACCATCGACCATGACCGCGAGGCAATCATGCCGCTGATCCGCCAAGCGGGAGCGCTGACCGGCGAATCGTTCCGCCTGTTCTCCTCGCCGTGGAGCCCTCCTGCTTGGATGAAGACGAACGGCCAGATGAACGGCGGCGGCTCGCTCAAGCCGGAATACCGGCAAGCCTGGGCGGACATGTTCGTGAAGTACGTGCAAGAGTATGAAGCAGCCGGCATCCCGATCTGGGCCGTTAGCGTCCAGAACGAAGCGAAGGCCGTGCAGATCTGGGACTCCTGCATCTACACGGCTGAAGAAGAGAAGGACTTCGTCCGTGATCATCTCGGCCCAGCGCTGGAGAAGGCCGGACTCGGACACGTTAAAGTGATGATCTGGGACCATAACAAGGAACGCGTCTACGAACGGGCGAAGGCCGCGTTCGAAGACGCCGAGGCTTCCAAGTACGTCTGGGGCATCTGCTTCCACTGGTACGCCGGCGATCACTTCGAAGCGCTGTCTGCCGTCCACGACCGGTTCCCCGACAAGAAGCTGTTCTTCAGCGAAGGCTGCCAGGAGGGCGGCGTACATCTCGGCTCCTGGAAGACGGGCGAGCGGTACGGCCACGACATCATTGGCAACTTGAACAATTGGACGACCGCTTGGACGGACTGGAACATTGTGCTGGATGAGCAAGGCGGCCCGAACCATGTCGGCAACTTCTGCGACGCGCCGATCATCGCGGATACGAAGAAGGATGAAGTGATCTACGAGAGCTCGTTCTACTACATCGGCCACTTTAGCAAATATATCCGGCCCGGCGCGAAGCGGATCGCCAGCTCCAAGTACACGGAGCATCTGGAGACGACCGCGTTCCGCAATCCGGACGGCACGATCACTGTTGTCGTCATGAACCGAACGGACGCAGAAGTGCCTTATGCGATTCGCATCCGCGGCCAGCTGGCCGATACGTCAATTCCGGCGCACGCGATCCAGACGCTGCTGTTCAAGCAATGATTTTCAAGCCGTTCGCACCTTGGATAAACCGGGGTACGGACGGCCTTTGTTCTGGCCGATCAAGCCCAATTCCACTTCGGCAGGAATCTCCAATTCATTCCCGAATACAATGAATACCAATTAAAGAAAGCGCTTACTAATCGAGCTTGGCTGCATCCGTTGTCCAAGAGGAGAGTTGGTAGCGTGAATCGAGTCCACGAACGGCCCAATCAACCCCATCGGCTTAAACAGTTCATCAACTCCCATTCCGGAAGGCTGCTGCCCGCCGCGGCACTCACTCTCATCCCCCTACTTGCCCTAGGCGGCTTTGCCTATTGGGAATCAGCTCGTTCGAATGCCCGAGTTCTATCCATCCTCTCGATTGTCGTGATCGGCTCCTTCCTGCTCGGGCTCACGGCTTGTTCGGCCTGCATCTGCTTGCTCGCCCGGGAGCTTCGCGAACGGAACAACGCCGTCCGTGCGTCCAAGCTGAAGCAGAAGGCAGCCGAGCTGCGAGTGCTCGAGGAGCAGATCAACCCGCACTTCCTGTACAATACGCTCGATATGATCTACTGGATGAGCCGCATGGAGAAAGCGTTCGAGACGTCCGCCATGATCGGCGCGCTGTCCCAGCTGCTTCGGATCGGCCTTAACCGCGGCAGTCGGCTGACGACCGTCGCCAAGGAAGTCGAGCTCATCCGGCACTACCTGTACATTCAGCAGAAGCGCTGCGAGGAGTTGATCCGGTTCTCGCTCCGAGCCGAACCAGAGACGCTGGAATGCCGAGCGGTGAAAATGGTGCTGCAGCCCATCGTCGAGAACGCGATCGTGCACGGCATCGAGCGGCGGGGCGGAGACGGCCGCCTCGACATTCACATTTTCCGGGACCCGGCGAATGGAGATTTGGTCTACCGGATCTGGGACGACGGCGCGGGAGCGGACGCCGGGGCCGTCGCCAAGCTGCTGGCGGGCGAGATCGCCGAAGAACGGCAGGGGATAGGGCTTCGGAATATTCACGACCGAATCCGGCTTCAGTTCGGCAGCGCCTACGGAGTCGACTTCGCGAGCGATTCATCCAGCGGCACGACGGTTACGGTCAGGCAGCCTTTCGAGAAGGGGTGACGATCTTGTACAGAGTCATGATCGTGGATGATGAGCGGCTCGTGCGGCAAGGAATCAGGACATCGATTGACTGGGCCGAGCAAGGTATTGAGATTGCGGCGGAGGCGAAGAACGGAGAGGACGCGCTTCGGCAGCTGGCGGCATGCCCGTTCGATCTGATCGTGTCGGATATCCGCATGCCAGTTCTGTCCGGACTCGACCTGGCGCGGGAGATCAAGCGGTCGAGGCTGCCGGTGGAGATAGTGCTGCTGAGCGGATACGAGGATTTCGGCTATGCGACGGAAGCGATGAGGCTCGGCGTTCGGGATTACTTGCTCAAGCCGGTCACCGCAGAGAAGCTCGTCGAGACAATTGCCGGATTCCGAGACGAGCTGCTCGAGAAGCAGAACGTTCGCGGGACACGGAAGGGAGCCGCTTCAGAGCCGGCGAAGACGATGCCGGAACTGCAGCCAATGCAGCAGCCGGTGCAGCAGCCGCGCCAGACGATCCGGACGAAGCAGCCGGGCAAGCTGGTGAAGGATGTCATTCGCTTCGCTGTCGAACATATTGACCAGCCGATCGGCCTAAGCGATGCGGCCGCTCATGTCGAGGTCACGCCCTCTTATCTGTGCAAGGTATTCAAGGACGAGATCGGAATGCCTTTCACGAAGTGGCTCAACTGTCGGAGGGTCGAAGAGGCGAAGACGCTGCTGGAGCAGACGTGGCTTAAGACATATGAGATCGCCGGCCGGGTAGGGTATCACGATTACAAATATTTCTCGTTGATGTTCAAGAAGTACGCCGGCTGCTCGCCGCGCGAATACCGCAATCACGGCTGCGCCAAGGATGGCTCGTGACGAACGCCCCCACCCCAAAAAAGTGGATAAAACCTTAAAAGTGCGGGAATTTACAGCCTTCCGGGCCCCAAATTATACTAATTATGTAAGCGGTTACTTTTGCAGAATCGACTACAAAATTACGATTGGAGAGGTCAAGAATGAAGCGGAAACCGATCGGTCTACTTCTCGTCTTCGCGCTGTTCGCCTCGCTCCTCGCGGCGTGCTCCGGCTCCGGCGGCAACTCGGAGAGCAGCCCGTCGCCGTCGCCGAGCCAGTCAGCCAGCGAAGGAAGCGAATCACCGTCCTCATCGCCTTCGGCAAGCGAAGGCACCGTCGAACCCGGCGGAGAGACGCCGCGCAATGAGACGCTCTATATCAACGGCTTGCAATGGGGGGCGCCGACCAACTTCAACCTGCTTAGCGGCAACCCGGCATTCCCGATCAACTACGGCAACTCGCGGGAGCTCGTGTACGAGACGCTGTTCATGATCAACATGATTGACGGCAACCTGGAGCCGCTGCTGGGCACCGAGTATTCATGGACGGACGACCTGACGCTGCACGTCGGGCTGAACCCGGCCGCGAAGTGGAGCGACGGACAGCCGTTCACGTCGGACGACGTCGTCTACACGTATAAGCTCGGACAGAAGTACGACATCAACTGGACCAGCTATTGGGATTACATCGAGGACGTCACTGCGGACGGCCCGAACGCCGTCAATATCAAGATGAAGTCGGATAACCCGAACAAGCTGACGGTGACGGAGAGCATCGAGATCATCCCGATGCTGCCGAAGCACATCTGGGAAGCGATCGAGACGAAGGCGAACAACGATCTGGCGGCGATCCGCCAAGAGATGAATGCCGATCCGGTCGGAACGGGCCCGTATAAGCTGTTCTTCTATAACGACCAGAAGATTACGCTCATCCGCGACGACAACTATTGGGGCCAGGCGCTGTTCGGCAAGCTTCCGGCGCCCAAATATATTACGCACGTCATCTACAAAGACAACGCGGCCGGCGACCTGGCGTTCAAGAACAATCAGGTCGACGTGTCGCAGCAATTTACGCCGCAGGTGTGGAAGATGTGGGAGGACGGCGCTCCGGTCAAGACGTACTTGAGCGAAGCCCCTTATTACCTGCCGGGCTCGATGCCGTCCATCTTCTTCAATATGTCGAAGCCGGGCCTCGACAACGCCGACGTCCGCCGCGCCATCGCGATGGCGATCGATTACAAGAAGATCTCCGAGCTGGCCATGAGCGGCTACTCCGGCGACATGAAGCCTTCGCTGACGCTCGATACGCCGGCGGAAGCCCAATACGTCGACCAAGATGCGATCAAGTCGCTGCAGTGGACGACCGACATCGAAGCCGCTAACGCGCTGCTGGATTCGATCGGCGCGAAGAAGGGCAGCGACGGCATCCGCGTGCTGAACGGCCAGCGCCTTGGGCCGTTCAACATCGAATGTCCGTACGGCTGGTCGGACTGGAACGCCGCGCTTGAGATTGTGGCGCAGAGCGCCAAGGCGATCGGCATCGAGATCCGGACCAGCTTCCCTGAAGCGCCGGTATGGACGAACGACCTGCAGACCGGCAAGTTCGATATCATCATGAATACGCCGGCCGGCAACGTCACGCCTGCCAACCCGTGGAGCCGCGCTAGAACGATTATGTATTCCAAGGGCGTAGCGCCGATCGGCGAGATGGCATTCTGGAACTGGGGCCGCTATCAGAACGACCGGGCAGACGAGATCATCGACCAAATTCCGCTCGCTTCCGGCGACGAAGCGAAGTCGCTGTACACGGAGCTGACGAAGATCTGGCTGACCGACGTGCCTTCGATTCCGCTCATGTATCGCCCGTGGGTGTTCTACACCGTGAACGAATCCGTCTGGAAGGGGTTCCCCGTCGACGGCGACGGCAGCAACAACCCGCCGCAGATCGCCATGGACGGCGCCGGCATCAAGGCGCTCTATCAAATTCATAACTAATCGGAATCGGCGCTAGGCGCAACCGAGGGCCTATATAGGGGGGCTTCCCCCAAGTATAGGCCCTTCTTCGCCAACGACCATGCGCCGCTGGAGGTGCCGGAATTGAACGCGTACACGAAATACTTCGTCAAGAAGTCGGGCTGGTATCTGCTCACGCTGTTCATCGCGCTGCTGCTCAATTTCCTGCTGCCGAGAATGATCGAAGGCAACCCCGTCAGCACGATTGCGTCGCAAGTGTCTCAAGGCATGACAGACAGCGATTCCATTAAGAAGGTATACGACAACTTCGCGAAGGAATTCGGCATCGACAAGCCGATCCTTGTGCAATTCGGCGTTTATTTGAAAAATCTGCTCTCCGGCGATCTCGGCACCTCGTTCGGGCTGTATCCGCGGCCGGTGTCCAGCATTCTGGCGTCCGCCGTGCCGTGGACGGTAGCGCTGCAGCTGCCGGCGATTATCGTCGGCTGGATTCTGGGCAATGTGCTGGGCGCGCTCGCCGCGTATCGCAAGGGAGCCTTCGATAAGATTTTGTTCCCGACGGCCCTGTTCATTAATTCGATCCCGTTCTTCACGCTGGCCATTATTCTATTGTATCTGTTCGGGATTACGTTGAAGTGGTTTCCGATCTCTGGAGGCTATGACTTCCAGATGATCCCGCATTTCAGCCTGGACTTCATCCTGTCCGTCATTCGGCACCATACGCTGCCGTTCTTGTCCATCGTGCTCGTCACGATTGGAGGCCAGGCGATCGGCATGCGGGAGATGTCGATCTACGAGCTGAACGCCGATTACGTGCTGTACAGCAAGCTGCTCGGCGTCCGCGATTCGCGCGTCGCCAGGTACGTGTTCAAGAACGCGATGCTGCCGCAGATTACCGGCCTCGCGCTGTCGATCGGCACGATGGTCGGCGGCTCGCTTATCTGCGAGATCGTCTTCAGCTACCCGGGCATCGGCACCTGGCTGTTCACGGCCATCCGCCAACTGGACTATCCGCTCATCTCCGGCTGCACGCTGTTGATCGCCGTGACGGTGCTGCTCGCGAACTTCACGATCGACATCATTTACGGATTCGTGGATCCCCGTATCAAGGCCGCGCAAATGGAGGAGAACTGATATGGCCCATTCCTTCGGCATCTTGCTGCGATCGCCCAAGTTCCTCATCGGCGCGATCGTAACGCTTCTAATATTGGCGCTGGTGCTGATCTACCCGGAGATCAACAAGAACGATCCGCTGTCGATGGAGGCGCTGGCCTTCCAGCCGCCGGGCAACGGCCTGCTGCTAGGCTCGGACAACTTCGGCCGCGATCTGTTCCTGGAGCTGGTCTACGGCATTCGGACATCGCTCGTCGTCGGCCTCATCGCCGGCATCTGCGCGACAGCCATCGGCCTGCTGCTCGGCCTCCTGTCAGGCTACATCGGCGGGATCATTGACAATATCCTGACGGCGATCACGAATATGTTCATCGTCATTCCGTCGTTCATCATCCTCATTCTCATCTCCGTCAGCATCAATTCGCGCAGCTCGATGATCGTCGCCCTCATCATCGGCTTCACCAGCTGGCCGTGGACCGCCAGAGCGGTGCGGGCTCAGACGACCTCGCTGCGCAACCGGGATCACGTCAACATCGCCAAGATCTCAGGACACAGCACGCCGCGAATTATCATCTCGGAGATTCTGCCCTATATCGCTTCGTATGTCGTCATGGCCTTCATTCTTCAAGTCGCCTCCGGCATTCTCGCCGAAGCATCGATCTCGATGCTGGGCCTTGGCCCGTACAACACCATCTCGCTCGGCATCATCATGAACTGGGCGCTCGTCTTCGAAGCCCCCGTCTCCGGCGCTTGGTGGGCGTTCGTTCCGGCGGCGTTCGCCATCGCGATTATCACCTTCTCGCTCTATCTGATGAACACCGGGATGGACGAGATTTTTAATCCGAAGATAAGGAGCTAGAAGCCGATGAGCAGAACCATTCTCGATATTCACGCCCATGCGGAGCCTCTTCCGCAGCGCGACATTCTTGAGGTGCAGGATCTGCACACGTACTATCGGACCCGTCACAAGGAGAACGTGTACGCGGTAGACGGCGTCAGCTTCACGCTTGAGGAAGGCAAAGCGCTCGGCATCGCGGGCGAGTCCGGCTGCGGCAAGTCGACGCTGGCGCTTAGCTTGATGGGCTTCTACTTCCCGCCGCTGCACTACAAGAGCGGGTCGATCGTGCTCGGCGGCATCGACGTCATGAAGCTGAACAAGGAGCAGCTTCGCAAGCAGATTCTGGGCCGCGAGATCGCCTACATCCCCCAGGCGGCGATGAACGCGCTCAATCCGACGCTGCGGATTATCCGGTTCATCGAAGACATCATGAAGGAGCATCGCCCCGAGCTGAACCGGAAGCAGGTGCGGGAGCTGGCGGCGGAGCGGTTCGAGACGCTGAACCTGTCGCCGGACGTGCTGAACCTGTATCCGAACGAGCTGTCGGGCGGCATGAAGCAGCGGACGGTGATCGCCATCTCGACCATCTTGAATCCGAAGGTGCTCGTCGCCGACGAGCCGACGTCCGCGCTTGACGTCACCTCCCAGAAGGCGGTCATCAAGCTGCTGAAGGATCTGATGAGCAAGAAGTTCATCCGGTCGCTCATCTTCATTACGCACGAGCTGCCGCTGCTCTACCATGTGTCGGACGATATCATGGTCATGTACGCGGGCGAGATCGTGGAGCGCGGCACGGCGAAGCAGATGATTTTCGACTCGGTTCATCCCTATACGAAGCGGCTGATGGGCTCGATCATCGTACCGGAGGAAGGCATGAAGAGCCAGAAGCTGGCCGCGATTCCAGGCGCGCCGCCGAATTTGAAGCAGGTGCCGGAAGGGTGCCGCTTCGCCGATCGATGCTTGTACGCGGAGGACGCTTGCCGGGAGGGCAAGATTCCCGAGAAGTGGTCCGGCGGCCGCAAGTACCGCTGCATCCACGAATCGAACGTGCTGAAGGAGTGGTATTCGCATGAAGCCAAGTGAGACGCCGCTGCTGAGCGGTTCCGGCATCACGAAGGTGTTCGGCTTCGGGAACAACAAGACGATTGCCCTTCAAGACATTGACTTCTCCTTCCGAGAAGGGGAGATTGTCTCCATCGTCGGCGAGAGCGGCAGCGGCAAGACGACGCTCGCGAAGATCCTGATGGGGCTGCTGAAGGAGACGACCGGCGAAGTGCTGTACAAGGGCCTGCCCAGGCAATTGCGCAAGCATTCGCAGCGGAAGCGGTACTGGAAGGATATTCAGGCGATCTTCCAAGACCCGTTCTCGTCGTTTAACCTGTTCCACAAGGTGGTTCGGCTGCTGGACGACTGCATCGAGCTGCAGGGCCTCAAGCTGAACAAGGAGGAGCGCCTTCGGAGAATGAAGGAGGCTTGCTCGTTCGTCAACCTCAAGTTTGAGGAGCTGATGAACAAGTACCCGTTCGAGCTGTCGGGCGGCCAGATGCAGCGGCTGATGATCGCCCGCATCTTCATGCTCCATCCGAAGGTGCTCATCGCCGACGAGCCGACCTCGATGATCGACGCCTGTTCGCGTTCGACGATTCTAGACATGCTGCTCAAGCTCCGGGACGAGAACAACATGACGATCATCTTCATCACGCACGACGTCGGGCTCGCCTACTACATCAGCGACACGCTGTACATTATGGAGCGAGGCCGCATCGTGGAGCGGGGACCGGCGGAGTCGATCATCTTGAATCCGACCCACGACTACACCAGGCAGTTGATCGAGGATGTGCCGAAGATTCACGAGGAATGGAATTTGGCTTAGCCAGTTCGACAGCATCCCCCCAAAAAAATAATGGCGATCCAATTGCGTATCCGTTGGATCGCCATTAATCTATTATAGTGATGCATATGATCGGGCGGGAGCTGTCTCTATGATTTCTTGGATTCGACGAACTTGCTTTACCCATTTGGAGCTTGAGTCTCAGAAGAATCATCTGTTCTTATTCCTTATGCTCCCTTTGCTGCTGCTGGCGGAGCTGAACGTGACGGTGAACGTGCCGTTCCTTCATTCGACGAACCTGTCCTTTCTTGCCGTATATCTTGCTTTCTATGGCATTAGCTTTCTATTGGTTCTTATCCCTCGATTTGAGAAGCTGTTCAAGTTCGCCGTGCTCAGCGGAATGATCTTGTTCTCGATGTATCAATTATGGCTGTTCCGCGATTATCCGATCATCTATCAAATCATGTATATCAACCTGGCGTTATCCATGATTTATTTGAACGGCTATCTCATTATGTTTACCGGTATCGGAACGGCTGCGATTACCGCGTTAGGATTCATCTTCTGGAAGGATGTCTTCTTCCCGCAGGTGGACGTCGCCCTGGCGAATATTCCGATCATTCTTGTGCTTCAAGCGACCGTCGTCCTGTGGGGAGCGGCGAGAATCGGGGTTCGGTTCCGCGCTGTCTTCAGCGATCGGGAACAGATGAAGGTCTTATTGCAGCAGAACGAGCAGCAGCTTCAACTGATTAGAGAGCGCAACCAAGCGCTGGAGCTCTATGCGAAGCAGGTAGAGCGCATGGCAGTTCTGGAAGAGCGCAACCGCATGGCCCGAGAGCTGCACGACACGATGGGACATGCGCTTACCTCCATGATCGCCGGCATCGAACTGCTGAAGCATGAGGCGGCTGCAGGAGTAGTGCCGGACCGCAAGCGTATGGATTCGCTATTGCTCACGGCCCGGGAAGGGCTGGAGGACGTCAGGAATCATGTTCATATGTCGGATGCATCGCGGGCGGAGGAACCGCTCGAGGAGGCTTTGGCGAAGCTGACGGAGACGTTCTCTGCCAACGCGAATGTGTCTATTGATCTCATCATTCAGGGCGATGAGCCTTATCCGCTAACCGCGGAGCAGCGGATCGCCGTTCTCCGCTGCGTACAGGAATCGTTAACCAATGCCGTGCGGCACGGGCAAGCCGGGAATATCCAAGTGCTCGTCCGATATGACGCGGAGGAGTTCGGCGTCACCGTTGAGGATGACGGGAGAGGAACCAAGGAGCTGAAGTACGGATTCGGACTTCGTTCCATGAGAGAGAGAATCGAGGCGTTGCAAGGCAAGCTGCAGATCGTGCCCGCTGTCGGCAGCGGACTGCGCGTGGACTGCCGCATCCCGATCGAGGCGGAGCAATCCGCGAATCGGCACATTCGTATTCTGTTGGCGGAGGATCAAGAGCTCGTCGCGGAGAGTATCTCGATTATGCTCGGTTTGGATCGGCAGCTTGAAGTGATCGGCGTCGCCGCCAATGGGGAAGAAGCGATCGAGCTGTGCAAGGCTGTGCTTCCGGATGTCGTTCTGATGGATATCCAGATGCCGGTTCTGAACGGGCTGGAGGCGACTCGAATCATCAAGCAGCGCTGGCCGGAGGTGAGAATCATCATCCTCACGACGTTCCAAGACATCGACAGCGCTTCCTTAGCTATTCAGTATGGTGCGGAAGGTTATCTGATGAAGAGCGTTCATCCGAAGCGATTGACCGATGCCATCCGATTGGTGGCTGCCGGAGGGACCATCATTCCATTGGATACCGCCAAGCTGCTGATCCAGGATGTTCGCTCCGCAACGCAATCCGAAGGAGAGCAGCACGGGTCCGTTCGGGAAGACGTTGCTGGCATGAACCGGCTGACGGCTCGGGAGCTGGAAATATTAAACTATTTGACAGAAGGACTGAAATATCGTGAGATTGCCGAGAGGATGCATTACTCAGAAGGCACCGTCAAGAATTATGTGTCGACGATCTATTCGAAGCTGGAAGTTGAGAACCGATTGCAGGCGATTAAGAAGGTAGAGCAGGTTCGAGGAGTATGATGAGATCATTCAAAGGACAAAGCGTCTTATGCCGCAGGTTCGGCGTAAGGCGCTTTTTTGCTTATGGCAAAGTGACGAAAGTTGGGGAGGTTCCTCACTATCAGATAAGCGGTCAAATCCGGCAGAATGAAGGCAGCAAGCGGAGTTGATCTCGCTTCATATGACAGGAGGCTATCATTATGTCAGTGCATGACAGACGTCGTTTAGTAGAAGTTCTTGCAATCATCGGATTCATGTTGATCGCCGTATTTCTCGTTCCATCCTTGAAGGGGCTGGCGGCGATCGTGCCGATCGTGTATTTCTTGGCGAATCTGCGGCGCAGAGGCAATGATCGCGAGCAGGCCCCGAGAGCCCTATTCACGAAGATCGGCTCGGGCATCCGCCGCACTTGGGGATGGATCCTGCTCGTGGCCGTGGGAACCCAGTTCGGGTCGTTGCTTCTGTTTAAGTACGTGTCTCCAGAGAGTCTCGCCCACATTCAGGATCGTCTGCCGACCGGCAGCGATCTTAGCGTCGCCCTTGTCCTGACGATTCTCATTGCGCCTCTAGGCGAAGAGATCGCGTACAGGGGGCTGTTCCAGGAGCGGTTCTCCCGATATATGCCGCAAGCAGCATCCATCGTCATCGTCTCCCTTTTATTTGCCGCCATGCATTACTCCGATGGGCCCGCTGACGTTGTCTTCTGGGATTTATTCAGCGTGTTCATCGACAGTGTTCTGTTCGGCATCATCTATTCCAAGACGAAGAACCTATACATCTCGTACATTGCGCATTTGCTGGCGGATGCGGTGGCATTGACGCTTATGTTGACCCATGTGATTGCCGTGTAAGAGGGAGGGGGGGAACATGATGCGGGCAATTGCCCTATTAATCATTGCCGGCTGCTCCCTTGGATTGTATTTGCTTGTTGCAATAGAGACCACCTTCAAGGAGCCCTATTTTATTTGGGTGTTCTCGGCGATCGCGGCAGGGATCGTTCTTATCAGAAGGCGTCCGAAGCCCCCGAAGACGGACAATGATATCGCGCAGAATATTTATATCGACCAGGAGTGATCACGTTGAGAGCAATCATGTATAACCCCATATCAGTTGAACCGGAACTAAGAGAAGTCAACGTGCCAAGCATCGGTGAACATGAAGTCCTGATCAAAGTAAGAGCAGCCGCACTAAACCACCGTGATCTGCATATTACCAACCCCAACAATAAAAAAGAGTTTATATATGGATCTGACGGAGCAGGGGAGATCATCGAAGTAGGCAAAAGCGTAAAAAACTGGACAAAAGGCGACCAAGTGATCATCAATTCGCAGATCTCCTGCATGGAATGCGAGTATTGTCTGCGGGGAGAACATTCGCTGTGTGATGCCGGCAGCGTTCTCGGGGGAGTAAAATGGCCCGGGACATTCGCCGATTATGTCAAGGTTCCATCTGTTAACGCAGCTCCAAAGCCAATTCATCTATCCTATGCCGAAGCAGCGGCCCTGCCGTTAGCCCTTGGTACGGCTTGGAGGGCCTTGATAACGAAGGCCAAGCTTAAGCCGGGTGAATCTATGCTCATTCAGGGTATAGGGGGAGGGGTAGCGTTATATTGCCTGCAGATTGCTTCGGCAATCGGCGCCAAAGTCTTTGTTAGTTCAGGTTCCGACGACAAAATTCGAAGGGCCGTTATTCTCGGGGCTCTCGACGGATTTAATTATAAGTCCGCGGCACAAGACCCCATGTCCTTGTCCGAGAAAGGTTACGACGTCATTGTATCGAGCAGCGCCGCTTCCATTGAATCAAGCATTCGTTATGCCAAGAAAGGGGGCAGGATTGTTCAATTTTCGTATTTAGGGAATGCTATACCCCAATTCGATATCGATGCCGTTATGGGGAAGCAATTGCAAATCATCGGATCTGCCATGCATACCTACAGCGAATTTATAGAGATGCTTCGATATGTTGAACAGTCCAAGTTAGTCCCGATCATCTCCCGGCGCCTCCCCCTAGATCATTTTCATGAGGGTTTTAAGGAAATGGAAAATGGCAACCAATTTGGTAAAATTGTATTTGAGATGTAGAATATCGCATAGGCGAAAAGACGGTTGACTTTCGTCGGAGGCATGCCTATAATAACCAATAACTTCATAACCAAATGTAGTGATTAGAAATAGTAGAAGTGACATGACCTATCAGAGAGCCGTTGGTCGGTGCGAAACGGCAGTGCCAGTCACCTCGAACTCGTCTATGAACAGCGGCCCGACAATGTAGGGTTCGACGGAATTCCACCGTTACAGGGATAGATGGTGATGGCCATCGAAGGAGATCATTTCCTAGGAAATGAATTAGAGTGGTACCGCGAGTTCAACCTCGTCTCTATACAGAGACGAGGTTTTTTGCGTCTTGCCGAATGACTGCGTGAGCTTGTTAAATTCCGGGTTTAGCCAGCTCCGCTTCACATATAGATTCGATAACAATTCCCTTGAGGAGGGCTAATCATGAGCCGCAACATTATCGTGTTCGATACGACACTTCGTGACGGAGAGCAGGTGCCGGGGGCCAAATTGAACGTTCAGCAGAAGCTGGAGGTTGCTCAGCAGTTGAAGCGCCTTAACGTCGATATTATCGAAGCCGGCTTCCCGGCGTCATCCGCCGGAGACTTCGAAGCGGTGCAGCAGATTGCGAGAACTGTCGGGGACACCGTCTCGGTCACCGCGCTCGCCCGCGCGGTGAAGAGTGACATCGACGCTGTGTACGAGAGCGTCAAGATTGCGCAGAACCCGCTTATCCATATCGTGCTTGGCACGTCTAACATCCATGTTGAGAAGAAGTTCAACCGCTCCAAGGACGCGGTCCTGCAGATGGGGGTGGACGCGGTCCAATATGCCAAGACGCTGCTGCCGAACGTGCAGTATTCGACCGAAGACGCGTCGCGCTCCGACTTCGAATACCTGTGGGCGACGATTGAGGCGGTTGTCAAAGCCGGGGCGACGATGATCAACGTGCCGGATACGGTAGGATACGCGGTGCCGGAGGAGTTCGGCGACCTTATTCGCCGCATCAACGAGCGGCTGAAGAACTTGAACGACAAGGTCGTGCTGAGCGTACACTGCCACAACGACCTCGGCTTGGCGACAGCGAACACGCTGAGCGCTGTGAAGAACGGAGCCGAGAAGGTGGAGGTTACGATCAACGGCTTGGGGGAACGGGCGGGCAATGCGTCGCTCGAAGAAGTCGTCATGGCGCTTAAGGTGCGGGAGAACCACTTCGGCTGCTCGACGGGTATCCGCACGGAGGAGCTGCACCGCGCATCGCGGCTGGTCAGCCTGCTGACAGGGCTGGATGTGCAGGTGAACAAGGCGATCACCGGCGAGAATGCATTCGCGCATTCCTCCGGAATTCATCAAGACGGATTGCTTAAAGACAAGAACGTGTATGAGATCATGTCGCCGCAAGAGGTCGGCGCAGAGAGCATGGAGCTGATTCTGACCGCCCGGTCCGGCCGCCATGCCTTCCGCAACGCGGTGGAGAAGATGGGCTTCGAAGCGGGTGACGGTGAAGCGTTCGAGCAGCTGTTCCGGCAGTTCCTCGCGCTGGCTGACGCCAAGAAGGAAGTTTATGACCATGATGTTTTCTATCTGGTGACGAATCATCGAACGGTGTCGATGAGCGGCAAGGAGCTGTATGAGCTTGAATCGTTCCAGGTCGTTAGCAACGACAAGCTGCCGACGGCGACCGTGCAGTTGAAGCGAGGCTCGCAGACGCTGACGGACAGCGCGGTCGGCGACGGCCCGATCGACGCGCTGTACAGTGTCATCAAGTCGCTGGTCGGGCTGGACGTGACGTTGAAGGATTACAAGATCAACAGTCTGTCTCGCGGCAAGGAAGCGATTGGCCGGGTGAACATCCGTCTCGAATACGAAGGCAAGACGTATTCCGGCCGTGCGATGGACACCGACATCATTAAGGCAAGCGCACAAGCATTCCTCAACGGCATCAACGCCGCCGTGTTGGATGTTGTGCCTGCCTGACACTTGGCGCGCTGGCAAGCGAGCTAGTCCATTCGCAGCGGCCAGTCGGCACTGCTCGTGCGCGCAACACGCATGACATCTCGGCGGTGCCGATTCTGAAGCGGGAGACGCATCTGCCGGTGCTTGTCGACGTCAGCCACTCGACCGGGCTCAATTCCAGCTTTCTCGTAGACGTGGTTCGGAAGTCCGGGCTGCTGCGCATATAAGGATGAATTGACAGTAATTTTCCAGATTGGCCTAATGGAAAGCAATGAGGAAGCGCCTCGGCAGCCGAACACGACATGTGGACGTTTGTCGAGGCGCTTCGTACAGCTTTGCCCCCAGATCGTTCTGCCGAATCTTCTGTTCCCATCCCGCACGGCATTCCCTATAATGGGTTAAAGCGCATTCATAACTGCATGATTAACCGAGGTGAGAGAGATGAAGCCGAACTCGGTCATACCGGCCATCCGGGGCTACAAGGAATTGGAGCTGGCGCTCGCATCGCCACAGGAGACACTGTTCCTGCTCGAAGGCGAGCTGATCCAGCTGCAGGCGATCGCGGACGAGGCCCGCCGGGCGGGGAAGAAGCTGTTCCTGCACCTCGACATGGTCAAGGGTATCAAGGAAGATGAAGCCTCCATTCACTATCTGGCGAGGATCATCCGGATCGACGGCGTCATCAGCACGCGCTCGTCGTCGTTGCTCCATGCGAAGAAGCATGGGCTCACGGCTATTCAACGAGGCTTCCTGATCGACTCGCGATCGGTGAAGACGATCGTGCAGACGGCGGCGCAGACGAAGCCCGATTATATCGAGCTGATGCCCAGCTTCGCCCATCCGATGGTCGACGCCGTGAAGCGCGAGACCGGCCATGACATTATCGTTGGCGGCTTCGTACACCGGGAGGAAGAGCTGGCCGCGTTGTTCGAATCGGGCGCAACGGCCGTGTCGACGAGCACGCCGGCGCTTTGGAACTGGCGGCCTTAGCAGGCACCTGTATCAGGAGAGGAGCGGAGGAATGGAGACGTACATATTGGCGCTCGATCAAGGCACGACGAGCTCGCGGGCGATGCTGTTCAATCGGCGGGGAGCTGTTGTGCACAAGGCTCAGCAGGAGTTCCATCAATATTTTCCCCAGCCGGGCTGGGTGGAGCATAACGCGAATGAGATATGGGCATCCATCCTGGCGGTTATCGCCACTTGCCTGTCGGAAGCTGGCGTGAAGGCGGAGCAGGTCGCAGGCATCGGCATCACGAATCAGCGGGAGACGGCCGTCGTCTGGGATCGGGAGACGGGAGCGCCGATCTGCAACGCTGTCGTCTGGCAGTCCCGGCAATCGGCCGGCATCTGCGAAGAGCTTAAGGCCGCAGGCCTCGAATCGCTGTTCCGTGACAAGACGGGACTTCTGATAGACGCTTACTTCTCGGGGACGAAGGTGAAGTGGATTCTCGACAACGTGCCTGGCGCGCGGGAGAAGGCCGATCGCGGCGAGCTGATGTTCGGGACGATCGACACGTGGATCGTCTGGCGGCTGACGAACCGCAAGGCGTACGTGACCGACTACTCCAATGCGTCGCGCACGCTTATGTTCAACATTCATGAGCTGGATTGGGACGACGAGCTGCTCGCGAAGCTTACCGTTCCGAGAAGCATGCTGCCTGAGGTACGGCCGTCTTCCGAGGTGTACGGCTATACGGATGAAGCTCACTTCTTCGGCAGCCGCATTCCAATTGCCGGCATCGCGGGCGACCAGCAAGCAGCGTTGTTCGGTCAGGCGTGTTACCGCAAGGGGATGGCGAAGAATACGTACGGAACGGGTTGCTTCATGCTGATGAACACCGGCGACAAGGCGGTCGCCTCCGCGAGCGGCCTGCTTACGACGATCGCTTGGGGGCTCGGCGGCAAGATCGAGTATGCGCTGGAGGGCAGTATCTTCGTCGCCGGTTCGGCGATCCAGTGGCTTCGGGACGGCCTCCGTATGCTGAAGAGCGCCCAGGACAGCGAATCATACGCGACGCGGGTCGATTCGACCGAAGGCGTCTATGTCGTGCCGGCCTTCGTCGGCCTCGGCACGCCGTATTGGGACAGCGAAGTTCGGGGCGCGGTCTTCGGGCTGACGCGCGGAACGAGCAAAGAGCACTTCGTACGGGCGACGCTGGAGTCGCTCGCTTACCAGACGCGCGACGTGCTGGCGGCGATGGAGGCTGATTCGGGCATTAAGCTGCAGGGGCTGCGAGTTGACGGCGGCGCGGTGAGCAATGACTTCCTCATGCAGTTCCAGAGCGATGTGCTCGGCGTGCCTGTTGAGCGGCCGGCGATTAAGGAGACGACTGCGCTAGGAGCGGCGTACTTGGCGGGTCTCGCTGTCGGATACTGGAGCAGCTGCGACGAGATCGCGGCGCAATGGCATATGGAGCGGTCGTTCGCACCGGCGATGGAGGAGAGCCGCAGGGAGTCGCTGTATGCCGGTTGGCAGCGGGCCGTCCGCGCGGCGATGGCCTTCAAATAAAGGCGCATATAGCGGTTCTCAAACGAGGCCGTTCATGGTAAGATCAGGTTAAGTGAATAGAATCCGCTGGTTGAGAGTTTGAGAGACCGCATGAGCAGGAGGGTCCGGCATGCCGGATGCCGCCTGGTTCGTGCGGTCTTTTCTGCTGTCGAGAGCGGGAAGACAGCATACGCTGTACGGAGCAAAGGGGATAAGCGCATGAACGTAACTAAGATTCCGGAGAGCCGCCGCGAGGCATGGAAGCGGCTTGACTCCGATACGTTTGACCTGTTCGTCATCGGCGGCGGCATTACGGGCGCCGGCATCGCGCTGGACGCGGCCAGCCGGGGAATGAAGACGGCGCTCGTCGAGATGCAGGACTTCGCGGCAGGCACCTCGAGCCGATCGACGAAGCTCGTGCACGGAGGGCTGCGCTACTTGAAGCAATTCGAGATCGGGCTGGTCGCCGAGGTTGGACGCGAACGCGCCATCGTATACGGCAACGGCCCGCATGTGACGACGCCGGAGATGATGGTGCTGCCCATTCACAAGGGCGGGACGTTCGGCAAATTGTCGACGTCGATCGGCCTGATGGTGTACGACTTCCTCGCAGCCGTGAAGCGAGGGGAGCGGAGGCGCATGCTTGGAGCGCAGGAGACGCTCCGGCGCGAGCCGCTGCTGAGGCAGGACGGCTTGTTGGGCGCCGGCTATTATGTCGAGTATCGGACAGACGATGCTCGCCTGACGCTGGAGGTCATGAAGCGGGCGGCGGAGGAAGGTGCGGCGGCACTGAACTACGTGGCGGCCGAGCGGTTCCTGTATGAAGGCGGTCGCATCATCGGCGCTGCAGTCCGGGATGCGCTGACGGGCGAGACGACGGAAGTGAGGGCCGCGGTCGTCATCAACGCCGCAGGACCATGGGTCGACCGCCTCCGGGAGATGGACGGTTCGAGGCAAGGGAAGCAGCTCCGATTAACGAAGGGAATCCATCTGGTCTTCGACGGGGAACGATTCCCGCTGCGGCAGGCGATCTACTTCGACACGCCGGATAAGCGGATGATCTTCGCCATTCCGCGCGCCGGCAAGACGTACGTCGGTACGACCGACACGTTCTACGAAGGCGATCCGGCAGCTCCGGCGATGACGGAGGAGGAACGCGGCTATCTGCTCGCGGCCGTGAACGATATGTTCCCGGAGGTTAAGCTCGGCGCGGCGGACGTGGAATCGAGCTGGGCGGGCGTTCGGCCGCTCATCTACGAGGAAGGCAAGAATCCGTCGGAGATCTCTCGCAAGGACGAGGTCTGGCAGTCGCCGTCCGGCTTGGTGACGATCGCGGGCGGCAAGCTGACCGGCTATCGGAAGATGGCGGAGACGGTTGTCGATCTGGCCGCGCGGAAGCTGCGGGAGTCCGGAGGGCGCGCGTTCCCAGCCTGCCGAACGAAGATGCTTCCGATCTCCGGCGGCGACGTTGGCGGGCCCGATGCCTTCCCGGCGTTCGTCGATCGACAAGCGGCGGAAGCCGTGCGGTGCGGTCTGACGGAGGAGCAAGGCAAGCGTCTGGCGCAGACGTATGGCTCCAACGTGAGCCGGCTGTTCGCGATCGCGGCGGACGCGAAGCATCGCGCGGCGGCAGAACGGCATGGACTGCCGCTTGATCTATACGCGGCAGCTGTATATGCGGTGCAGGAGGAGATGGCGCTGAAGCCCGTCGATGTGCTCATACGTCGAACAGGCGCGCTGCTGTTCCGTATCGACCATGTTCGCCAGTACGGCGGTCAAGTCGTTGCGCTCATGGCCGAGTTGCTCGGCTGGAGCGACGCAACTCGGCGGGCGTATGCGTCGGAGCTTGAGACGGAGTTGGCAAGCGCGGTGACGCCTCGGGGGTAAGGGCACATTGTCACAACTACAACGGATCTTGCGTATCTCGGAAAATGTAGTCCTGAATCTGCTGCTTGATCTGCTCCAGATCCGTATCGAGAATCCACTGGCCGTCCGCGGTCGTCGCCGCTTGCCAGGTCCCGTCCCGAGGGTAACGGTTCTTCTCGATCGTCATCTTGTCCGACTTGAAGTAGCGATACGCCATCGACAGCATGTCGGACCGAGTGAGGGTCGTCTCCACGTAAGGCGCTGTCTTGATGAGCAGCTCCGGGATCGATGCGACGCCTTCCTCCTTCACCCTGTCGACCATCGCTTGCAGCACGGTGCGCTGGCGCTCGGTCCGTTCGAAGTCGGCGTTCCCGACGTAACGGATGCGAGCGTAGGCGACGGCCTGCATGCCGTTAAGCGTCTGCAAGCCTCCCTGCTCCACGAGGGGTGCCTTCTTATTCTCAATGCGAGAAGTATCGCCCATATACATGTTCAGCGTGTCGACCTCGTTCGGCTTGACGTTAATATCGACGCCTCCCACCGCATTAATGATTTTCTCCATCGTGAAGAAATCCACCGTCACGTAATCCCGAATATCCGTGCCAAAATTCTGGTTGATCGTCTTAATCGCAAGAGGCGCGCCGCCATAAGCGTAAGCGGCGTTCAGCTTGGCGTGCCCGTGTCCTTCGATCGGGACGTACAGATCCCTCATAAGCGAGGTCAGCTTGATCTTCTCGCGGGCGTAATCGATCGTAAGGATCATCATCACGTCGGAGCGGGCACTGCCCTTGGTGCTTCGGCGGTCCAATCCGAACAAGGCGATGTTCCGAATTTGGTCGCCGGAAGGAATATCTTCAGCTGTCGCATTCGGGAAGGCGAGCTTGTCCGGAGCCGCGGAAGCATCCGGCACGCCGCCGGAAGAATCGGCCGGCATCGTCGCTGCAGGTACCGGCTGAATGCCAAGCGCTTCGTTGGATTGGTCAATCCGGACATGATGGAACGCTGTCATTCGCATGAGGACGAACAAGACGATAACGAGGAGTAGAAGGATGGCGCCGAGCGTAATCCAGAGCCAGCGTCTTTTCCTAAGCTTTGATAGAAGAGATGTGCGTAATGATGCCAGTTCCATTAAGTATCACGACCTTAGCTACGAGATCATATGATACATTATGTCACAAAATAAGGCGGAAGGTAACCCTATTTTTGATCCAAATCAAAGACTCCCCGCAGCGGTCAGATGGGGGAGTGTTTTGGCGTGGATCGCAGGGGGGGGCGAGGACTGGAGCGGGTTCGGTCTAATACCGTCCAGCAAGCTGTTGCTCGGCCATCTGAACGAGACGGCGGGTAATTCCGCCCCCGATGCGGCCGGCGTCTCTCGTCAGCATGTTGCCATAGTAGCCGTCTTGCGGCAGCTGAATGCCCAGCTCTTGGGCGATCTCGAACTTCATCTGCTCCAGCGCCGCGCGCGCGTTCTGCACGACTAGCTGCTGATTCCGATTGTTGGCCATCTTTGTTCACCTCCGGTATTTACCAGTAATATGCGGCGGCGCAAGTTCTTTTATGCAAACATTACCGGGTCATGCGAGCCATCGTCGATGTTACAATCGTGTATATCAATTGAGATATACGGAAGGATGTCGATATTGTGCAGCTTATTCCGATGATGCCTGAGCTTCGCGAGAAGCCGTTCAATGACGAGAGATACATATTTGAGCCCAAGATCGATGGCCATAGACTGATGATACGGGTCAAAAATGGGATCGCGCAGTTGTGCAGCCGAAGCGGAATCGATGTGACGATGCAGTACCCGGAGCTGTGGCGCGTGCCTGTCGTCGGCGCGGCGGACGTCTTGCTCGACGGCGTAGCGGCGTTCTTCGACGAGTCGGCCGGCTCCTTCTCGTCCGAAGCGCTGCGAGAGCGGATGCGAATGAGGAAGAGCATGGACATTCGCATCGCGTCGGTCCACAGCCCGGTTCATTACTTCGCGTTCGACATTCTCGAATGGAACGGGAAGGACTTGCGCGGTCTGCCGCTTAAGCAACGCAAGCAGCTGTTGGAGAAGGCGATGGATGACAATCGCTCCTATCATCGGATGTTCGCGCTTGATGCGGAAGGGAAACGTTTATATGAAGCGATCAGGAGCGAAGGCGTGGACGGGATCATAGCCAAGCGGCTCGATAGTATCTACGCGGGCGGACGCAGCGAGAATTGGTTGACGGTCCATAAGTACCGGTACGCGCAAGTGCGCATCGCAGGCTATCGGAAGCATGGCTTCGGCTGGCTGCTGGAGCGGGAAGGGCAGCGGATCGGCATCGTAGAGGCGGGCGTGCCCGGGCCGCACAGGCAGGCTTTTCAAGGCACGGCCCAGGCGATTCTGACTGGCGAGGACCGTGATTACGTATACGTGAAGCCGATTATTGAAGCAAAGATCCGATTCTTGTCCCGGACGAGCAGCGGAACGGTCCGGAATCCGGAATTCGTCCGGTTCGTCGGTTGACGAGCAGGAATAAAATACCTGTTGCAATGCCTCTTGGATTCGTGATACATTATTTCTCGCGCCACTGAAGGCACGATGCGACAACGCAAGACCGAATGTGTTGATCAGATCGAATTGGAAAACATTGAGGGTTGCAGCATCATGTCGGATGCGGTAAGATAAGATTCCTGCTTCGGCAACGAGGCGGACGCAAGAAGCAACAAACTTGTTCCTTGAAAACTGAACATCGAGCGTAATCGATTCGATCATGGATCGGATCAACGGACCCTGTCGAACTTGAGCTTCGGTTCTTGGGAGACGGACAACGATTTAACAACGAATGAGCCATTTGGCTCTCTCAAAGTAGATGCTTCCGATGCGCGTTCCTTTGGAGCGCCGGAGGATTTACCTTTATGGAGAGTTTGATCCTGGCTCAGGACGAACGCTGGCGGCGTGCCTAATACATGCAAGTCGAGCGGATCTCATCGGGAGCTTGCTCCCGATGGGGTTAGCGGCGGACGGGTGA
>NZ_JACJVN010000088.1 GCF_014212015.1 Cohnella lubricantis
CGCCTTGTCCGCGCGCAGGCCCAGCATCCCCTTCGCCACCGCGCAGCGGCGAAGAGCCGAACGTGCGGCGCTCGATTGCCATGCCGATGCCGCTCTCGATCTTCGCGAGCTCCGGCCGATCCTTCGGCGCCGCGAACGTGACGGCCATGCCCTGCTCGCCGGCGCGGCCCGTCCGCCCGATGCGGTGGATGTAGCTCTCCACATCGTGCGGGATGTCATAGTTGTAGACGTGGGTCACCCCTTCCACGTCCAGTCCGCGCGCGGCGATATCCGTCGCCACGAGCAGCTGCAGCTTCGCTTCGCGGAACCGCTTCATGACCTGCTCCCGCTTCGCCTGCGACAAGTCGCCGTGCAGCTCGTCGCACGAATAGCCGGCCTCCTGCAGCGCTTCGTTCAGCGTGCTCGCCCGCCGCTTCGTCCGACAGAAAATCATGCCGAGATAAGGCTGCGTCTCTTCAATCATCTGCTTCAGCGCGTCCTGCTTGGCGCGGTCCGTCGTCTCGATGATCAGCTGGCGGATCTCCTTCACCGTTACCTGCTGCCCGCGCACCGTCACTTCCTCCGGCTTGCGCAGAATGCGGGACGCCAGCTCGCGGATCGCGCCCGGCATCGTCGCGGAGAACAGCAGCGTCTGCCGATGGCTCGGCGTGTTGCGCAGAATCTCCTCGACCTCGCCGAGGAAGCCCATCTGCAGCATCTGGTCCGCCTCATCCAATACGAGCGTCTGCACGCTATATAGCTGCAACGTCTCGCGGCGCAGGTGATCGAGCAGACGGCCCGGCGTCGCCACGATCAGATGCATGTTGCCCTTCAGCTTGGCGAGCTGCGCTTCCACGTCTTGCCCGCCGTAGACGGCGAGCACGCGAATGTTCTCGTCCTTGCCGATGAACCGCTTCACTTCCGCCGTGATCTGCAGCGCCAACTCGCGTGTCGGCGTGACGATCAAGCCTTGGAGCTTGTCCGATTTGACATTCATCTTCTCCAGCATCGGCAGCACGAACGCGAGCGTCTTGCCCGTTCCCGTCTGCGCCTGCCCGATGACGTCTTTCCCTTGCAGGACGAGCGGAATCGCCTTCTCCTGAACCGGAGTCGGATCCTTTATCCCTTGAGCGGTCAGCAGCGCTGTGCGCTCTGCCGATATTCCCAATGTATCAAACCCTGCCACTTGTGCACCTCGTTCGTTTATTCACACTTATTATCCATTATGGCCTAATCCCACCTATCGTACCATAACGCCGCATGAATGTCCTTTTTCGAACCCCAACTAACGATATCTCGATAATGCAGCTCCGCCGCTAACTTACTCCTAAAGCGCCTTCCCCGCCGACCTCGCCTCCCCTAGCCGCCTTCACGCACACTTTACTTCGCCAATTTCACTCCACCAGTTCTGCTCCACCAGTAGCTTCCCCTGGCCGGTTGTCTCCATTAGCAACCTCCTCCGGCCCATTGGAACTTCTCCCCCAAGACGTTTGTTGCAGAAGTACATTTAGTTCCCGCCATGAAGAATCTCATCGCCTTCTTATTGCAAATAAGCAGTTAGTTTCTGCGACTCCCGCCATATCGAGCCATCCCAACCAATCTAAGTGTACGCCGTACAACTAGTGCGCGCCCAACGGCCGGTCTGCGCCATTATAACTGCATAAATGCAATTAGCCCCCTCGGGGAGGGGACTAATCTCATGCAGAACCCCTACGCCGTCAGCACCGAAGCGTCCGCTCCAGCGCCGCCCTGCTGCAGCTGATACATCGCATAATACTTGCCCTTCAGCTCCATCAGCGTCTCATGGTTGCCGCGCTCGACGATCTCGCCGTGGTCGAGCACGAGAATCTGGTCCGCCGCCCGAATCGTCGACAGCCGGTGCGCGATGACGAACGTCGTGCGCCCCTTCTTCAGCACGTCGAGCGCCGCCTGGATGATCGCCTCAGTCTCCGTATCGATGCTCGCCGTCGCCTCATCCAGGATCAGAATCGCCGGATCATAAGCGAGCGCCCGCGCGAACGAGATCAGCTGCCGCTGACCGGCCGACAGCGTCGCGCCCTTCTCGATGACCGGCTCGTCGATGCCGCCGGGCAGGCTCGCGAACATGTCGTACGCGCCGACGTCTCGCAGCGCCTTCTCGACCTGATCGCGGCTGATCGCCGGATTGTCGAGACTGACGTTGGAAGCGATCGTTCCCGTGAACAGGAACGGATCCTGCAGCACGATGCCCATATGCTGGCGCAGCAGCTGCTTCGGAACGTCGCGCACGTCCGTGCCGTCGATCGTAATCGTGCCCTGCTCCACGTCATAGAAGCGGAACAGGAGGTTCAAGATGGAGCTCTTGCCCGAGCCCGTATGGCCGACCAGCGCGACCGTCTCCCCTTGGCGGGCTTCGAACGTTATATTTTTGAGCACATAGTCGTCGTTCTTGTAGGCGAACGTGACGTTGCGGAACGACACGTCGCCCTTGTAGCGGTCCAGCTTGCCCGTCGCCACGTCGATGCCCGGCTCGTCGAGCAGCTTGAACACCCGCTCCGCCGACACGCGCGCCGTCTCCAGATTCGACAGCTGATTGACGATACCGACGATCGGCTGGAACATCCGGTTCATGTAATCGACGAACGCATACAGCACGCCGACGGTTACGACCGTACCGAGCCAATCCCCCCAGAACAGCCAGATGACCGCGATAAAAATTATGTTCCGGACCACGTTCACCAGGTTGTGGGACGTGATCGAGTTCAAGCTGAGCATCTTGTTCTGGTACGTGTACAGCTCTTCGTTGTGCTCGTCGAACTCCTCCATCGTCTGCTTCTGCCGGCGGAACGCCTGAATGATCGGCATCCCGTTGATGGATTCGTTGATCATCGCGTTAATGTCGCTGACCTTCGTGCGGATGACATCGTTGTAACGGCCCGCGAAGCGGCGGTATACGATGATCCAGACAATTAGAATCGGGATGAGCGGAACCGCGAATAGCGCCAGCTTCGGGCTGAGCAGGAACAGCGCGCCCAGAATTGCAGCCATATAGATGATGCCGGAGAAGAAGTTCGCCAGCACCGCGACGAACAGCTCGCGCACCGCCTCCGTATCGTTCGTGATCCGTGAGACGACTTTGCCCGCCGGCAGATTGTCGAAGTACTGCACCGGCAGACGCTGCGTATGCGCGAACACGTCCTCCCGCATGCGCTGCACGATGCGGTTGGCCGACGTCTGCAGCAGCAGCCTCTGGAAGTAAGTGAACACCGCAGACAGCAGCAGCAGCCCGAAGTAGGCGGCAGCCAGCGTCAGCAGGCCGGGAATCTCCGGCTTGTAGAAGCGGAACACTTCCTGACGGCTAAGCTGTACGACCTCATATGGGTGCGTCTGGCCGTTCTGCTCCGTTACGGTCATCGTACTTCCCGACACCGTGCGGGAGCCGTCCGGCACGTTCGCCGCTTCCGAGCCTTCCAGCCAATAATAGCCGCGGCCGGCTTGCAGAACTCGCGCGGGCTGTCCCGTACTCTCGCCGGCGCTGATGTGGTCCTCGCGTTTGTAAGTCTTGCCGTTATATTCCGCCGTCTTGCTGTCCGCGTTCTGTGTCTCGTACCAGACCTTCTCGATGCCGAGAATGTTCTGGTCGATCATCCGCTTCGCGATGAACGGCCCGACCAGTTCCACGCATACCGCTAACGCAAGCAGCAGCAGCGCCAGAATGATCGGCTTCTTGTAGATCATTGCATATTGGAACAGCCTCTTGCCCGTCGTTCCCATGTGGGTGAGCACCTTCTCTCTTTTATCCGAATGCATGAAGATTTAGCTATCGCAGTCCAGCCGTCAAGCGCCTGCCGAGTACCCGAGTCGCCCTTCGGCTGCTCCGAGTCTCCCTCCCGGTTGCTCAGCTTACGAAGCCTCGACCATCTGCTCCAGCTGCTGCCGGTCGAACTGCTCCTTGTACCAGCCGCCGATGGCCAGCAATTGCTCATGCGTGCCCTCTTCAATCACGCGGCCTTCATCCAGCACGAGAATCCAATCCGCGTGCTGAACGGCCGACAGCCGATGCGTCGTGATCAGCGTCGTCTTGCCCGCGCGTTCCGTGCGGATGCCGTCGATAATCTCGGCTTCCGTCTTCGCGTCGACCGCCGACAGCGCGTCGTCGAGCATCAGAATCTCCGGATCGGCGATCAGCGCCCGAGCGATGCTGACCCGCTGCTTCTGGCCGCCGGACAGCGCCACGCCCTTCTCGCCGACCAGCGTCTCCAGGCCTTCCGGCAGGAACGCGATGTCCTTCGCGAACGAAGCCCTCGCCAGCGCGCGCTGCATCTCTTCTTCGGACGCATCCTGGCGTCCGAACAGGATGTTCTCGCGAATCGTCCGCGAGAACAGGATCGGCTGCTGCGGCACGTAGCCGACCCAGCTCAGCATGCGGTCGATCTCCACTTCGGCGAGCGATACGCCCGATATGAGGATCTCGCCCTTGCCGAGCGGATACTCGCGCAGCAGCTGCTTCAGCAGCGTCGTCTTGCCGCTGCCGGTCCGGCCGACGATGCCGAGCGTCTGTCCGCTCCGCAGCTTGAACGAGATATCAACCAGATTGTCGATCGTCGAGCTCGGATAGCGGAACGTCACGTTCCGGAACTCGATGCTCTCCGGCTCTTCGACCGGCGTCAGCTTATCGCCGTCCTCCACGTCCGGCTTGTAGCCGAGCGTCTCCGTGACGCGGTCGAGCGACGCGTTGCCCCGCTGCATCAGATTGATCAGCTCGCCGATCGCGAACATCGGCCAGATGAGCATGCCGAGGAACACGTTAAACGAGACGAGCTCGCCGAGCGTAATCTCGCCGCGGAAGACCAGATAGCCCCCGTAGCAGAGGCCGATCAGGTAGCTCAAGTTCACGAGCACCTTGTTCGTCGGCTCGAACAGCGCGTCGACCTTGGCGACGGCGATGTTCTTGTTCAATACCTCGTTCGTCTTCGCATGGAACCGGTCGCGATCCGCTTCCTCCTGCACATAAGCGCGGACGACGCGAACGCCCGATACCGATTCGAGCACTTGGTCGTTCAGTTCGCCGAACGCGTCCTGCGCGCTCATGAAGCGCTCGTGAATCTTCTTGCCGAACGTCATCATGAGCAGCGCCATGATCGGCAGCGGCAGCAGCGCCGCCAGCGTCAGCTTCCAGCTGATGAGCACCACCATCATGAACAGAATCGTCAGCATGAACAGCGTCGAGTCGACGAGCGTCAGAATGCCGAAGCCCGCCGTATTCGAGATCGCCCACAGATCGTTCGTCGAACGCGCCATCAGGTCGCCCGTCCGGTTCCGCTCGAAGAAGGTCGGCGTCATTCGTAGAAAATGTCTCATGAGCCGCTTCCACATCAGCCGCTCCAACACGAACGCCCCGCCGAACAGCTGATACATCCAGACGATCGTCAGGCCGTAGCCGACGACCGTCAAGCCGATCCACAGCCAGATCGATTCGAAGAACTTCCCGCTCGACAGCGTGCCTTCATGGATGCCGTCGATGAGCGTGCCGATGAGCCGCGGCGGGATCACGTCGAGCACGCCGACGAGCGCAAGCAGGAAGACCGCAACCGCATAGCGTTTCCAATTCATCTTGAAGAACCATCTTAACTTGCCTAGTACCGTGAACATTGTCCGTTCCTCACACCTTTCCCGAGCCCCGACTTGGGGACCCCGACAAGACCTTAAACGTTGCGCTTAATAACAAAGAGCGTACCGCCCGTAAGCGATACGCCCCCTTCCCGCAGGAATAGAACGTATGTTCCCTTCGAGCGGTGTATAAAAGGCGCACGATTACGGTGACGTAACCATGCGCCTGGTGTCATGAAGTCAGGTTAATTCGGCGCTAATGGATTACGTCCAGACAAGCGGTCGTTACGATCATCAAACATAGGAACAATCATTAAGGTACGCATCTGACGTAATCCTCCTTTCGTTGTTGGGAAAATCTATTTGCAACTTTACCATCGCAGCTAAATGCTGTCAATCCGTTTTCTTAGAATTTTACAACTCTTTAACAGCTGGACCTGCACGCGCCAATTCAAAAACCCGCAATATCCCGAGACGGGAATTGCGGGTTCGCTTCAGACGACCAATATCTCAGCCGTGCCTTCGCACCATTCACAGCGCTTCGGCGGATCCCAATCGCTGAACGTCGTCTCGGCCAAGGTGACCAGGTCGGGCGCGTCCTCGTACTCGTCGACGAATTTGTCGATGGCTAGCTCTACATGCTCCCTGCAAACGCAATACATCCCGTATTTCCTTCCTACTCGTTGTCGTCGCTATTCTCGGCCAGCTTCACGCTGAGCTCCTGCTTCTTCCCGTCGCGGTAATAGGTTACCGACAGTGTGTCCCCGATCTTCTTCGAATTATACAAGTATTTGCGCAGATCCATCATGCTGTTCACCGGCTTGTCGTCCAGCCCAACGATAATGTCGTTCAGCTTCAGGCCCGCTTCCTTAGCCGGTCCGACCGCTTCCAGCACGAGGACGCCATTCTCGACGCCATCCGGCACGACCGGCGACGGCACGCCGTCTTCCGATTCGCCGTCTTCGCCTTGACTGCCCTGGCCGAACTCCTCGCCGTCCGGCAAGCTCGGCAGCGACGGCATATCCATCGCCTTCTGCGTATCCAGATACGACTTCAGGTCAATCGCGTAGACGCCCAGATAGGGACGCGGCACCTTGCCTTCCTCCAGCAATTGCTTGACGACCGGCATCGCGTCGTCGATCGGAATGGCGAATCCGATCCCTTCGACCCCAAGATCCGCGATCTTCATGCTGTTGATGCCGACGACCTCGCCGTTCAGGTTGAACAAGCCGCCGCCGCTATTGCCCGGGTTGATCGGCGCGGAGATCTGAATGACTTCCTCTTCCCAATCGTAGGTGCCGTCCTGGCTAAGCGACACCGGAATAATCCGGCGCAGGTTGGAGACGATGCCGTCCGTCAGCGAGTCGCTCAGGCCGAGCGGATTGCCCAGGGCAATGACCGTCTCGCCCTCCTGCAGATCGGCCGACTTCCCGACCTTGGCGACCGCGTCGATGTCCTTCGCGTCGACCTCGAGCACCGCAAGATCGGTGATCGTATCCATGCCGAGCACCTTCGCGTCCTTCGTCGTGCCGTTGACCATGACGATCTCCAGGCTGCCTGAGCCTTCCACGACGTGCGCATTCGTGATGATATGCGCCTTGCCGCCCTTCTTCTCGAAGATGACGCCCGAACCGAGGCTCGAATTCTCAACGCCGTCCATCGGCAGCGAATCCCGCTCCGCATCCGTCGGCTCTCCCGGCCGGTTAATGATGCTGACGACCGTCGGACGAATCTTCGCGGCGGCAGCAACCATCGGCTGCGAGGTTACCGTGAGGCCGTTCGCCGTCACCGGATGGCTGGCCGAATGGGACGGACGATCGATGGCGAAGGTGAAGACGGTCGCGACCAGCAGCGAGCTGACGAGCGACGAGACAAGCGCAACGCGGAAGCCGGACCCTGAACGGAAGCTCCGACCGTAAGATGAACCTTGCCCGAAGCTTGATTCCTTGCGAGTTCTTCGCTTCACCCGCGTGGAATAAAAATCGTCGTCCCAAAAGCTCATGACTAACACCTTCCCTTTTCCCCCAGGCTAGCGGCTCCGCTGTCTTCCTGCCATTCTATAAAATCGATCACAATAAATCCGAATAGATTCGTAGGTTTTGACTAAAATACTAATAGAATTGCCACACCGAAGCAAGCGAATACGCCAATCCTTCGATATGTAATGAAAGGAAGACTGCCCATGAAGACGACAATGGCCGGAAGTCCGTTCCTTGATCTGGCCGCGCGCATCTCCGACCTGAAGGAAGACAACTACCGCCAGTTGCTCGCGCTAAGCACTCTAATTGAATTGTTGGTGGAAAAGGGTGTCGTGACGCCGGACGAGATTCGCCTGAAGGCGTCCGAGCTCGAAGCCGAGATCGACAGCACGCTCGAGCTATAATTTAAGATTTGACCAAGTCCCAAGCGGTCGGACGGTCGTAATAAGTCTCGCGCAAGGCGAATTCGTGCTTGTGATAGAACATTCCGTTGTCTTCTAATACGGTATTCACCGTCAGCTTGGCCAGATCCATCAGATTATGCTCTTGGCTTAGATGTGCCAAGTAGACCCGCCGCGTGCCGCCATCCAGCAGCCGGCAGAGCGCTTCGCCGGCCGCTTCGTTGGACAGGTGGCCCTCATCGCCGAGAATCCGCCGCTTGATGTTCCACGGATATCGGCCCATGCGCAGCATGTCCACGTCGTGGTTCGCCTCGAGCACCAGCACGTCCGACCGCAGCAACTGCCTCATGACCTTGTCGCTCACATAGCCGAGGTCGGTCGCGAGCCCGAGCTTCGCCCCGCCGGATTCGAAGCAGTAGCCGACCGGCTCCGCCGCGTCATGCGAGATCGCATACGATTCGATCCGCAGGTCGAACAGCTCCATGACGCTGTCCGCCGGCATGATCCGCCGCTTCTCATCGGCCAGCTCGCCGATATGCTTCTGCATCGCCGCCCACGTCTTCTCGTTCGCATAGACGGGCAGTTCATATTTTCGAGCCAGCGCCCCTAATCCCTTAATATGATCCGAATGCTCGTGCGTCACGAAGATCGCATCCAGATCGCGTCCGGACAGGTCGCGTTCCTTCATTAACTCTTCTATCTTCCTCGCGCTAAGCCCGGCGTCTACGAGAACGGTGGCCGCGTCCGAAGACACGATCGTCGCGTTGCCGGTCGAGCCGCTGGCGAGTACCGTGAATTGCATCCCCATGATGTTAACCTCTCGCTTCCCCTTGCTCCCCATTGTCCTCTTGATCCGTGACCGCCTCGCCGCTAATGGCCAGTACATAGAACACTTCGCCGTCTTCGAGCAGAACCCTCCACGAAGGCGCCGACACCTGCGTCTCCGAATCGAGAATCTGGCCGTGATAGCCGAGCTGGATCTCCTTAATGACCGCGCCGGCCGGCAAGTAGTTGCGGTCGATCAGATTCGCCACCGCCTTCGTCGCCGGCAGCACCTTCTGCGCGGGCTTCGCCTCGTCCGAAGGGAGAATGTCGATCGGAACCAGGCGGTAAGAGGTGATTTTCTGATTCTTGTAATACAGCTCCAGCTTCACGTCGAAGATCGGCCAGCCGTCCACCGTCCGGTTGAACACGAACATCTTCTCATTGCCGCCGAAGTTGTCGAAGCGGTACTGGTCCAAGTCCGGAATGACGCCGGACAGCGCCTCCTGAAGCTCCTCTGTCGAGAAGACGATCCTCGTATCCGGCTGCGGATCAAGCGTCACCGGCTCGTTCGCGCGGCTTCCCGGCGTCTCCTCGAAGCGATACGTTAGATCCCGCATCGCCGGCGTCTCCGTCGGAATCTCCGCATCCAGGCGAATGCCTTTGTTCGTCATGTTCAGCTGGGTCTCCGGAGGGAGCGACGTCCAGTCGATGGACGCGTCTGTCCGTTCGGGCAGCTCCGTCCACAGCTGGTAGCCCAGCACTATGTTCAGCACCAGGAAGGCTATGATCAACACGCTCTTGGCCCGGCTCCAGTCCATCGTTCTCCCTCCTGCCCCGCAGAATGAACTTCTATTGTCGCAAATCTAGCTCTTGCCTCCACAGCATTACCCGATCATGCGCACCTCGCCGTTCAAGAGCCGGATCGCCCAGACCGGCTTCAGGCGCATGACGTCCTCCCCGGGCGTCGGCATGTACGCCGGGTAGATCGCTTCGACCACATCCCCGCCTGCCGCTTGGAGGAGCCGGGTACGCAGCACCTCGCCTCCCGGCAATGAAGTCTTGGCCGTTACACGGGAACGCATCTCGTCCAAGACGATCATCGAGCGCTCATAGGAAGCGACGGTGCCCTGCTGAATCGCAAGCTGCATGTACCCGAACCGGAAGGAGCCGCTTGATAGAATCGGCAGATCCTTGAAATATTGCTGGAACCGGATCACATTGCCGCCGGCCTCGGTCTCGCTCTGCACGAGCCGGTGCCTGCCGTTCCAGCCGCCGTGCTCATTGACGAACTGCACCGCCGACGCAATGTTGTCGCTCAGGTCGTTCTGGCTGTCGGTCGGAGCGACCGGGTCGGTATAGGACAGCCAGCCGGGCTCCTGCTCGATCTTGAGCGCCCGCTTCGTATCCGTATAGATCCGGGTGCCGTCCTCGCGGTCCTGGATCATCTGCGTGGTGCCAGGATCGTTGAACAGGTTGCGCTGCATCTGGTCCGGCGTGTACTGGCTGAAGGAGACTTCGAGGCTGTCCACGCTCTTCTCCTCGTCCGGCACATAGACGCCGCCGTTCCAATAAGAGAACGGAATCCAATATTGGCCGAATCCTACGCACTGCTGCACGTCCTGCACTGTCAGGTCGGCGCGCAGCGCCTCATACACATTGCGGCCGTCGGCGCTGAAGAAGAACGTGCGAACTTCCTCCCGATCCTGACGCGCGAAGATCCAGATCCGGCTGATCGAATCGGCCGAGAACAGGAAGTTCGAATCGATCTTGAACACCTTCTGGAGCAGCTCGAACGGCACGGCGCGGCCGAAGCGCACCTCGATGCCGAGATCGTTCTGGCGCACCTCATCCCAATCGACGGCAGCGATCGTATCCTGCTGGAACCCTTTGAATTCCCGCATGCTCAGCTTGTCGAGCACCAGGTTGTAGAAGTTATCGTTCGGGTAGAAAACGGTATGTTTGTTCCCGCCCATGTGTACGACCAGCTCTTCGGGGAACAGCAGATTCTCAACCTGCTCCTCCGGCCCGAGCGGATCGGCCGCCACGTAGTCCAGCTCCGTCTTCTCCTTCGCCTCCATATTCGGCATGTTGTACGCCAGGAAGTAGCTCTGCACCAAGCTGGCGGCCACGAGCAGGAACAGCAGCAACGACTTCGCTCTCTCCATCATGCGAGCTCACTTCCTTCCTGCGTGGCCGGAAGCGTAATCGTTACGATCGTGCCATGGCCAGGCTCCGAATCGAGCGCAATATGGCCGCCGTGGGCGCGAACGATCTCCCGGGCAATCGACAGCCCGAGTCCCGTGCCGCCCATGCTGCGCGAGCGAGCTTTGTCGACGCGGTAGAACCGTTCGAAGATGCGGTCCAAGTCCTTCCTCGGGATGCCGATGCCGGTATCCTTAACGGCGATGGACAGCTGGCCGCTCTCATCCCACTTCGCGGACAGATCGATCGAGCCGCCGTCCAGCGTATACTTAATGGCGTTGGACACGACGTTGTCAAGCACCTGGTCGATGCCGTCGCGATCCAGCCAAGCCTTCTGCAATCCGGGATCGACCTGCACCTTGGCCGTGATCGCCTTCTGCCTTAGCTGCAGCGAGAAGCGGTCGACGACGTCCTCGATCATCTCGGAGACGTCGGTCATCTGCCGGCGAAGCTGCGATTGGCGCGAATCGAAGCGCGATAGATGAAGCAGATCCGTCACGAGCCGGATCATCCGCTCGGTCTCGCTGCGAATGACGCCGACGAAGCGCTCGGCCAGCGGCGGCTCGCTGAGCGCGCCGTCATCCAGCGCCTCGGCGTAGCTCTTGATCGTCGTGAGCGGCGTCCGCAGCTCGTGAGACACGTTCGCGACGAACTCGCGCCGGGACTGCTCCAGCTTCTCCGACTCCGTCACGTCGTGCAGCACGGCGATCGCGCCGACGACGCCCTTGTCCCGCCGCCGAATCGGCGTCAGCGTGACGCGGAACACCAGGTGCTCGTCGCCCTGCGTCGGCGGCCGCTGAATGAGCATCGTCGACTCCGTGCCGCGCAGCGTCTCGGCGATCAGCATCTTGTCGATGTCCAGACATTCGGATACCGTCTTGCCCTCGATCTCAGCTATGCCGAGCATCGCATTGGCCCGCCGGTTCGCGACGATGACGCGCCCGATCTCGTCCGTCGCAAGGACGCCGTCGCTCATGTTGGAGAGAATCGAGCTGAGCTTCTCCTTCTCTTCCTCATTGATCGACAGCGCTTCGCTCAGCCGTTCGGTCATCTCGTTGAAGGCCGTGCTGAGATGGCCGATCTCATCGTTGCCCAAGACCGGCACGCGCTCCTCGAAGCGGCCTTCGGCAACCGCGGTCACTTGCCGCGTCAGCGCCTTGATCGGCTGCGTGATCGTGCCCGCGATCAGAATGCCGAGCAGCGCCGTGAGGCCTAGGGCCAGCAGCATGCCGGTGACGAAGATGCGGTTGACCCGCTCCATCGTATCGTATAGATCCTCCATCGAAGCGACGATATAGACCGCGCCGTAGATCCTCCCGCCGTCCATAGCGGGCTTGACGATCACTTTCTTGCGAACGTTGTCGGTGTCGATGATCTCTTCGCTGTTGTCGCTGATGCCCTGAAGCGCGCGGCTGACGAGCAGCGACGTGTTCTTCCGCCCGACGAAGGACTGATGCTCTTCACTCGAAGCCGCCAGCACTCTTCCGCTCGCGTCGATCGCCTGCGTCTCGGCTCCGCTGACATTCACCAAGTTGCGAACCAACTGGATGACCAGATCCGAGTTGCCCCCCTCCTGCTCAGTCCCCGACTTGTCCTGCTCCGCCAAGGTCGAGCCGACGAGCGACGATAGCAGCTGCGCCTGCTTGTTCAAGGTATCCGTGAAGTTATTGATGAGCGAGCTCTTCATCGTGCTGATGAAGTATACCCCGATCAGCTGCAGGGCGATCAGAATCAGCAGCAGCACCATCACGACGAGCTTCGCTTGAATGGTGCGCAGCGGATAGAACGGCTTCATCCGCCGAAGCCGCCTGTCGCCATCTTCGGATTGCGCATCAGATAGCCCAATCCGCGGCGGGTCAGAATAATCTCCGGCTTGCTCGGGTCGTCCTCGAGCTTCTCGCGCAGCCGGCGAATGGTCACGTCAACCGTGCGTACGTCGCCGAAGTATTCGAAGCCCCACACCGCCTGAAGCAGATGCTCGCGCGTCATCACCTTGCCGCAGTTGCGGGCCAGATAATGGACAAGCTCGAACTCGCGATGCGTCAGGTCGAGCGGCTGGCCGTTCTTGTACACGACGTACATATCCGTGTCGATGAACAGATTGAACAGCCGCAGCCCCTGCCGCTCGGACTCGCCTGCCTCTTCCTCCGTCCGCACGGTCTCCAGCTTGCGCTGGCGGCGCAGATGCGCCTTCACGCGCGCGAGCAGCTCCCGCGTCCCGAACGGCTTCGTGACGTAATCGTCCGCGCCGAGCTCCAGGCCGAGCACCTTGTCCAGTTCGGTGTCCTTCGCCGTCAGCATGATGATCGGCGTGGACAGCTTGGCCCGCACTTCGCGGCAGACGTCCATCCCGTCCTTACCGGGCAGCATCAGATCGAGCAGGATGAGATCCGGATCCAGCTCGAACGCGAGGCGCACCGCCGTCTCGCCGTCGAACGCGCAGACGACCTCGTAGCCTTCCTTCTCCAGATTGAACTTCAGAATATCCGCGATGGGCCGCTCGTCGTCGACCACTAGAATTTTGCCTGGCATATCGTGAAGCCTCCTTATGGGGGAAGCAATCTATTATCCTTCTTATTCTAACATAACGTTGGGATTCCGCGAACCAAGCAGGGGGCTTATGTTGCTTGCGAGGGATGGTATCTTTTGCTGAGGCGCGAGGCCGCCGCCCAATAGTGAAACCCGGGTCCATGAAGGGCCCGGGTTCCAGATTGACGAGCTGTAGTACAATCTCCGCGAAGTTTACGGAACGGCGTTCCGTTATGGCATGAAGCTGCAACGCGGGGATTGCGCGGCGTCTAAGGCCGGGAGCCCAGTTGGCTCTCCAGCCAGCCGGCCAGCTCGCGGAAGCCGTCGATCGTCAGCGGGAGCAGCGTCTGCTTGTCTTCGCCGGCGTCTCTTCGCTCGATGAGCAGCTTGTTCTCGCTCTCGGTGCAGACGGCGTAATAGTCTACCGTCTCCCCGCCCTGCTCCTCCTGCCACTGGCACATGATGCTGCTGGTGAAGCTCTTCAATCTGCCGCCGCTATCTCGGCCGCGGTCAAGACTTGCGGTCCTCGGGGCCAGAGGATGCGCGGCTGCCGAAGCTGCCGCTGACTCTGCCGATGCCTTGGCTGCCGACACCGCTGCTTCAGGCGCTTCCGCCGCTGCGTCTCGCTTCTTCAGCGCGGCCTCCTGCTCTTCTGCGCGCTTGCCGGCGCGGGCAGCCGCGGAACCGTCTGCCTTCTCCGGCGCAGCCTGCATCTCCGTCTGCTGCTCACCCTGCTGCTGTCCAACCTGCAATTGCTCTTGCGCCCCTCCTGGCGGCGTCAGGAACGGCTCCGCATATTTGCGGATAATCTCTTGCAGGCGGCTATCGTTGAAGGGCTTGAGCAGGTACCCTTTCGCCCCGGCCTCCATCGCTTCGAGGATCGCCTCCTTCTGGTTGCTCCCCGAGCAGATCAGCACGACGGCTTCCGGATTAATCTTCAGAATTGCCTTGATCGCTTCGCTGCCGGTCATCTCGGGCATCGTCAGATCCATCAGGACGACGTCCGGCCGAAGCTCCTCATATAGCTTGACGGCTTCCTTGCCGTTCGAAGCTTCCCCAGCTACCTCGTAGCCGAATTTGCGCAGGCTGTCCGCCGCCATTTTCCGCATGAAGCTCGTGTCGTCTACGATCAGGAACTTGTAAGCCATCCTCTCTCCCGCCCTCTCCTGTTAGGTTGTTGCCTGCAATACTTCTTCCACGGTGGTTAGCCCTTCCCGCGCTTTGGCCAGCCCGTCGTGCAGCAAGCTCTTGTGGCCTTGGGCCTGCGCATGCTTCTCGATCTCGGCTATCGGCCTCCGTTCGGCGATGAGCTTGCGAAGCGTATCGTCTATCGTCAGCACCTCCTGTACGGCGATGCGATCCCGGTACCCGGTATGGCCGCAGGCTCTGCAGCCCGCGCCTCGGGCGACAGCCGGCTTGCCGCTGATGTGCGTGTAGACGAACAACCGGAAGTTGCCGATCGTCCCTTTGGCCGCATTCTTCAGATCCTCCGGCGACAGCAGCCCCGCCTCTTGGAATCGTCGGATCTCCTCATCGGTCGCGGGCACGGTCTGCACGCACTGCCGGCACACCCGCCGCACGAGCCGCTGCGCGACGATGCAGGCAATCGAGGAAGCGAGCAGATCCGCGTCGCGCTCCATCGCCAGCAGCCGCCTCAGCGTATCGATGGCGCTCCGGGCGGTCATCGTGCCGATGATCTTCGGACCGCCGTACCGGGATGCCAGCAGCGCTGTCTCGACGGTGTCGCCGTCCGGCAAGCCGTCGACCATGACCAGATCAGGCTTGTGGCGCAGCGCGGCGCGAAGCGCCCGGGCCATCGTGAAGCCCGTCTGCTCATGGACTTCCACCTGCGTGAAGCCGGGCATCACGCGCGTGATTGGATCCTCCACGCTGACCGTCTTCCGGTCGTCCGCCCGATTATGCTCCATCAAGGAGTAAGCGGTCGACGTTCGGCCTGCCGCCCGCGGTCCCGATACGATCAGCAGCCCGCCGGGCTCGTTCAGCGCCTTCTCGATCTCTTGCAGATTGCTCTCGCCGATATCCAGCTCGGACAGCTTCAGCAGCGGCGAGTAGGGGTCCGCCAACAGCAGATACAGATCCTCTCCGTGCATCGTCGGCAGCGTGGAGACGCGAATCTCCACCGGCTTATGGTCCACATCGGTCTGGAAGCGGCCGGTCTGCGGAGACGGCTTGTCCGTGCCCTCTGCGGCCAGACCGGCTAACCGCTTGATGCGGCCGACCAACGCCGGCTGCAGCAGCTTCGCCGCCCTGCCGTGATCCTGAAGCGCATCGCCAACTCGCAAGCGGACGTACAACCCGGACTCCGCCGCTTCTAGATGGATGCCCTCCGCCTTGCTCTCGATGCCGGCTTGCAGAATCCGAGTCAGCTCTTCGGCTGATTCATCCGATCCATAATACCGAACGATCGCCTCATCCATCTCCGTGCGAATGGCGATCATCGGCAATACGTGAAGGCCGGATGCCATCTGAATCTGTTTGACGGCTTCGTGGTCGAGCGGATCCAGCATGGCGACGCGCAGCTTGCTGCCGTCCCGGCCGATGGGAAGAACGCGATGCTTGCGCGCGAGCGACTCCGGAATGAGTTGAACGGCAGCCGAATCGAAGGCCGCCTCCGACATGTTCGCGACCGGCACGCCGAGCTGGAATTCCAACGCTTCCGCAAGCTGGCGTTCCGTAATGAATTGTTGGCCGACCAGAATCTCCCCGAGCTTGGCAGGATGGTTCCGCTGCTCCTCCAGAGCTTGCTCGAGCTGCTCGTCCGTAATCAGGCCGTTCATGACCAGAAGCTCGCCGATACGCATTAAGCCCTCTCCTTTGATTAAGCACAATAGATTGATCGTTCTACTTCGAGAACTCCGTGATCACCTCGATGGCGGCAGGGCCCAATAGAACGATGAATAGACTGGGGAAAATGAACAGCACGAGCGGGAACAGCATCTTGATCGGCGCCTTCATCGCCGCTTCCTCCGCTCGCTGCTTGCGCTGATCGCGCACCTCCTGCGACTGGACGCGAAGCACCTGCACCATGCCCACGCCCAGCTTCTCAGCCTGCAGGATACTGTTGATCAGCACGCGAAGCTCGTCCAGCACCAGCCGGTCGCGAACCCCGGAGAGCGCCTCTCGCCTCGTCTTGCCGAGGCGGATCTCCTCGAGGCAGCGGCGGAACTCATCGGCGAGCGCGCCATGCTTCTTGCCCACCAGCTTGTTCAGCGCGGCGTCGAAGCCAAGTCCCGCTTCCAAGCTGACGGTCAGCAGGTCGAGCACATCGGGCAGCTCCCGCAGCGCGAGCCTGGACCGGGCGTTCGTCTTCAGGCGCAGATAATAGCCGGGCAGGACGATTGCGATGACGATGCCGAGCAGCGCCATCAGGAACTTCTCGCCGAAGCCCATGCCAAGCGTATAGCCGTAGAAGACGCACAAGCCGGGCAGAGCGATAACGAGACAGAGCTGAACGATTCGGTAATCAACCGGCGACATGCCGAACGGCCGTCCGGCCTGCAGCAGCTTAAGCTCCAGCTTCGCGACCTTGCGTTCCTCCATAATTCGGCCGAAGCCTCGGCGGAATTCCCTCCATAGCGGCAGCGCCAAGCGCCTGAGCAGCGTGCCTTCCCGTCCTGCGGAAGACTTCTCTGCAGGCTGCGGAGCCGCCTCAATCGCAGCGCCCGTCACGAGGGCGAGCCGCCGCTTCAGCTTCTGGCTCCGTTCTTCCCGAACGACGAAGAGCGAATAGATTGCGAGTGTGACCGTCAGACAGAAGGCTGCATACAACATTGCGCTCACACCTCAATCGTCGTGATTTTGCGGATCAGGATGAAGCCGATGATGCCGGACACCAAGCCGCCGGCGACCAGGCCGATACCGATCTTGTTCTGGAACAGCGTGCCGATGTAGTCCGGCGAGATCAAGTACAGGAGGAACGCCAGCACGAACGGCAGCAGCCCGATTACGATTCCCGACAGCTTGCCTTGGGCCGTCAGAGTGGTGACTTGGCGCTGTATGCGGCCGCGATCGCGGATCGTCTGCACGATCGTCTCGAGGATGACGGCCAGATTGCCGCCGATCTGGCGCTGGATCAGGATCGCCTGAATCATGAGGTCCAGATCCTCGCTCGGCATCCGCTCCTTCCATTCCGTCAGGGCGTCTTCCATCGTGGTGCCGTACTGCATCTCTTTTAACACCGTCTCCGCTTCCTCTTGCACCGGGCCGTCCGATTCGTCAACGACAGTCTTCAACGCCTGCGCGAAGCTGAAGCCGGCTCGCAGCGAGCTGATCACCGTCGTCAGCATGTCCAGCAGCCCGTCATTGAACGCCTTGATTCTCGCCTTGCGCTTCTTGCCAATCCACCAACGGGGCAGCAGGAAGCCGATGACCGCGCCGACGCCCAGCATCAGCGGTTGATTGAACAGCAGATAGAAGATGCCCGCGCACAGTGCCGTGCTCATCCATTGGAAGAGTACGTATTCCTCCGGCTTCAGCGGAACGCCGGATAGACGCAGCATCGCATCCAGACGCGAGCTTCTCTGCTTGGTCAGCACCCGCTCGCGCACCGTTCGCTTGTATAGCTGCATGCGAACGAGCAGATTGAACTTCTTGCGGCTAAGCTGCTTCTTGTCATTCAGATCCAAATAGCGGTTTAACCGCTTCTCCATCCGCTTGTTGGACAAGAACAGCATCTGCAGCAACGCGGAGAACAGCAGGAAGCTGCTCATCGCGAACAGGGCCACGAGAATGACGATCATGGCCTCACCCCTCTTCGATGAATACGGTCGCCGGAATATGAATGCCCGAAGTCTCCAACCGCTCGTAGAATTTAGGCCGCACGCCAGTCGGGCTCAGCTTGCCGACGATTCGGCCGCGTTCGTCAACACCGGTCTGCCGATATTCGAAAATATCCTGCAGAACGATCACATCGCCCTCCATCCCTTGGACTTCGGTGATGTTCGTAATCCTCCGCGATCCGTCCTTCAGACGGGATTGCTGGATGATGACGTCCACCGCTCCGGCGATCTGCTCGCGAATGGCCTTGACGGGAAGGTCGATTCCGGCCATCAGCACCATCGTCTCCAGACGCGAGATCATATCGCGCGGGCTGTTGGAGTGGCCGGTCGCCAGCGAGCCGTCGTGGCCCGTGTTCATCGCCTGCAGCATATCGAGCGCCTCGCCGCCGCGGACCTCGCCGATGACGATGCGCTCCGGGCGCATCCGCAGCGAGTTGCGGACGAGATCGCGAATGGTGATGGCTCCCTTGCCCTCGATATTCGGCGGGCGGGACTCCAGCGATACAACGTGATCCTGCTTCAGCTGAAGCTCCGCCGCATCCTCGATCGTGACGATGCGCTCGTCTTGCGGAATGAACGAGGAGAGCACGTTCAGCGTCGTCGTCTTGCCGGAGCCCGTGCCGCCGCTCACGAAGATGTTCAGCTTCGCCTTCACGCACGCCTCCAGGAAGATCGCCATATCGCGGGTGACCGTGCCGAAGTCGATCAGGTTATCGATCGTGAACGGCTCCTTGGAGAACTTCCGGATCGTGATCGTCGGCCCCTTCAGAGCGAGCGGCGGAATAATGACGTTCACCCGTGAACCGTCGGGCAGCCGGGCGTCAACCATCGGGCTGCTCTCGTCGACGCGGCGGCCGATCGGCGAGACGATCTTCTCGATGATGTTCATGACATGCTCGTCGTCGCGGAAGTGCACATAGGACAGCTCGAGCTTCCCTCCCCGCTCCACGTAGACCTGGTTCGGCCCGTTGACCATCACCTCGCTGATCTCCGGATCGAGCAACAGCGGATTAATCGGGCCGAAGCCCGTCAAGTCGTGGATCAGCTCTTCCACGACCTTCTTGCGATCCACCATGCCGCGGAACGATTCATCCTCGGTGATGATCTGAATCGCCATGGCGTCGATCTTCGGGACGATGTCCTCGACGTTGTCATCCTTCATGTCGTTCAGAATCTGCTTGTGCAGCCTGTTCTTAAGCTCCTGATGCTTCGTGATCTGCGCAGGCGACTCCTTGGGGCGCGGGTCGGTGCCGCGGATCTGCCTGAAGGTCGCGAGCAGATCCTTCTTCGGCGCCTTCGGTTGCTGCACGCCAGCGCCGCTGGCCGATTGGGCGCCTACGGTATCGGCCTCGGTATCGGCCTGCACAGTTCTCGCTTGAACCTTGTCCAGAAGACTCATGGGAGACCTCCTCTGCCAATCTAAGTCGTGCTCTTCGACGTTTTATGGAACAGCTGCTGCAGGAACGAGCCATGCCTCGGCTTGAATACCGAGATCTCGCGCCTCGAGATAAGCTGCTCCGCCATCTTGAATATCGCTTTGGCTACCTCGGACTTCGCCTGGTTCGAGACGAACGGAATGCCGACGTTCAGCGATTGGGCCACCAATTGAGGCTCGTTCGGGATGTACATGGCCGACTCGAACCCGAGAATCTCCGGCACGTCCGGCGCTTTGATAACGCTCTCCATCGTCGCCCGGTTGACGACCAGCTGCGTCTTGTCCCGGTAGCCGAGCAGCTCGAGCGTGTCCAGCATCAGCTTGGTGTTCTTGATCGCCGTCATCTCGAGCGTCGTCACGACGAAGATCTGGTCTGCCTTCTCGATGAATTGCAGCGTCGACTCCGGCAGTCCTGCGCCGGTATCGACGATGAGGTAATCCAGCTGGGCCAGCATCAAATCGCAGACGCGCTCGATGACGCTGGGCTTGATTAGGTCGGCGAACTCCGGCCGATCCGGCGCGGCGAGCGCCTTGACCCCGCTGCTATGATGAATGAGGAATCCGGCCAGCGCATAACGGTCCATCGTCTCGATGTCCGGGGCGACATCCTTGATGGTGAAGGTCGGGTGCAGGTCAAGCGCCAGCGCCACGTCGCCGAACTGGAGATCGCCGTCCAGCAGGCCAATATGTATGTTCTTCTTCGTCAATGCGACGGCGAGATTGACAGCCATGGCCGTCTTGCCGATGCCGCCCTTGGCGCCGCAGACAACGATCATCTCGCCCCGCTTCCCGCCGCCCGTCTGCCCTTCGTCGTTCATCGTATCCGCATGGTTCATAGCCGTATCCTCCCGTACCGATTCCTTAGTCCCGATCTTGCTATTGAGACGACTTCTGCTTCTGCCCCTGGTCGATTCGGCTATGCAGCATTAGGCTGAGCTTCACGTCGTCATCTTCATCGGAGTTAATTACTTTGACTCCGTCTGTCGGCGTCAGCTCTAGCGTGACTTGCGCGTATTCCACGTAAGGCGTGTCTGACTCGGCCTCCACCATCCTTCTTCCAATGGCGAGCACAGGGACATTCTCCAATAGAATTTCGGACTCAAACTTTCCAGTGTCCGTCTTGTCATACTCGGAGCGAACGACATCAACGTAGTCGCCCGGCTCGATCAAATTGGAGACGGATTGCACAATGTTAACCCCGACGGACACGGCCCGGTATCCATCTCGCACCTTCTTGGAGACGAATTGAGCTTCCTCCTTCTGATCCTTCAGATGGTTAGCTAGCAGAATCTCGCCGGCGGCCATGGAGGCCGCCGCGATCTTCCCTTCCGCTTCTGGCGGCGTCTTCAATGCTTGCGCATGCACGGCGCTCTCCGGCACTGAGATCACCTCGAGCATGCCGGATGTAATCTTCGTATTCTCGCTTATGTCCTGTTTGGCTGCCAGGACGCTGACATAGTTCTCGTCCTTCAGCGCCGGCGCTTCCTTATACTGCTTCATATAATTGAAGAACAGCACCGTCGTCACGATGCCCATCAGCAGCGCTGCGATCAATATGATTTTCGATCTCATCCATGTCCCCCGCTTTAGGCAGATAGTGTCGAACTACTCGACCAGCTTGATTGCGAATGCGCCCTTCTCAACCGTTCCCGGATTGGCATAGCCGGTGCCGGTTCTCTCGATGAACATGCCGGTTATCGAGGTGTCCTTGCTCGACATGGGCTCCATGATATAGAAATAAGCAAAGCCGGTAACTTCAATTTGCTTCAACTGATTGGACCTCTGGTTGTACGGCTTGTAGACGGGTATCAGAATGACGCGCGGAGAATCCCGATGGGTATAATCGCCCGGCGGGTAAGGGTCGGAGTCGATTCGATACCGAACGCCCTCCCGCGTCTTGCCCGCAATGTTGCCGGTCTGCGTATCGATAATGTCGCCTACTTTAATCTCGCTTTGGTACCCGTACTTCAAGTTGCTCTCGTAAGTCGCGGCGCCTGGCCCGCCCAGCGCCAGAATGCCAAAGTAGCCCGCTTCAACGCCGGAGCTGTCCACCTTCAGCTTATACGGCCTGTTGTATTCCAACGGGATCGACTCATCGATGCCGAACGGCGCCGCTCCGGCTGCGACGGACATCGGCAGAATTTGAGCCGCAGCCTCCGCTGTCACCGTGGCGCTCTCTTTGCCGAACAAGCGGCTGAAGCCGAGCGTCACCTTCTTCTGCAGCTGGACGCGTATTTGCGACTTCATGTCGATCTTCGTGCCGACCAAGCTCGACTCCTCATTGTGCTGCGCCAGAATATCGTCCACGATCGCTTCGACGTCCGACTGCTCTCCCGTCAGCTCCTGAGCGCCTGACAGCGCTGCCGCATTGGCCGTCTTCTGCAGATGGCTCTTGGCCGCATACATCGTGCCGCCATCCACGACAAGCCCGGCAACGGTCAACAGCAGCAGCAGCGTTAAGCCCGCGAAGACGACCGTGCTCCCTTGCTGCTCTCGAATCAGCTTCCGGCATAGCCGAATCACCATGCGATTTCCCCCTCTACTCCACCCGGATGGTCGAGCTCGCTGAAAGGACCGGGGTCGGCATGATCTCCGAGATCAGCGGCATGATCAAGGGAAGGGAATAAGTCAACGTAACGGAGACGTCCTGCCCGGACTTCCGGGCCGATTCCGTCGGCGTGATCTTCACCTGCAGATCGGAGGCGTCCCCGACTCGCACATGACTTTTCGCATAGGACACGATTGCTGAATCCCCCTTCCCCAGCCCGCCTAACCGGACGGACTCCTGCACGGTCATATTCAGGCTGGCATAGGCAAACAGGAGCCTCCCGGCGTCCACGATGCCGCATATGAGCAGCAGCAGCAGCGGGAGAACCAGCGCGAATTCAACTAGCGATTGCCCCTTCTGTTCTTTGATCATCCCGGTCCCCATCCTTCCAACCACATACAGATCAAGGCTCCGCCGGCGATGGCGACGCCGTACGGGTATGACCCGGATGTCCAAGTTCCGTCTTCCCATCTCGGCAGCATCCGGAATCGCAGACAAGTGAATGCATAGCCGACGAACCGAATCCGATTCCGAAGTCCGCCCTTGAAGAGCACGATCGCGAGCGCGATCGCCCCGCCGAATATCGCCATATAGACGGATGCGGCCAAGACGAACGACACCCCCTTGAGCGCTCCGACCAGCGCGAGCAGCTTCACGTCCCCAGCGCCCATGCCGCCCATCAGATACGGAATGAGCAGAATGCCTAAGCCCGCCGCGAAGCCGAGCAGCGATTCGGTCAGTCCAGCCCGCCCAGCGGTCATGGTATGAATGACGAACGCGAGTACGAGCGATGGGAGAACGACGGCGTTGTATATCCTCCTGCTTCGCAGGTCGGTTAAGACGCATACGGCCAGCACAAGCAGCAATAGCAGATCAATCCACGGATCTACCCACATAACGGTCCTCCCCTTCCGACAGGCTCGGCAGACAAAGAAGGCCATACGTTGATCCGCCAACGTACGGCCTTCCTTGCATCCGCAATCGCCTTCGGGCCGTTACGGCGTAGTAGTGGAAGCAGACATGTCAGCGACGCCCTGGCCGACCGTATCTTCGGCGTTGTCGAACAGGTCGATAATATGGCCGCGCAGCGCGACCAGTGCGCCTACGACCGCTACTGCGATCAGGCCGAGTACCAGACCGTATTCCGTCATGCCTTGTCCTTGCTCTTCCTTAACCAAGCCCATCAATTTGTTCATCATTCTAAATTCCTCCTCTAATTGGTTGGATGTCTCTCATCATTGACGAACATTGCCGTCTGTCCGATTTGCACTTCCGCTTGCTCAAGCGTTCCGGCGGGAAGCTCCACGATGGAGTGCGTTCCCCGGAAGGTCGTCCCCAGATTGCCTGGCTTAAGCTGCTTCTCCATGCCGACGATGCGGCCGGCAGGATCCAGATGGAGCACGTCAATCGAATACTTCATGAAGAAAGAATGGACTGCTCGGCACGGTCGAATATGCAAGCCGTGTCCTTCCGACAGCGCGTTCGTCAGCATGAGCCCTCTGAATCGCCGAAGGAATGAATACGCCTCAGCAATCCGGTAACCCACCAGTTGACCGCTCTCTTGAATGACCAGCTTCATTCGACAGTCTCACCTCCCTCAATAAATTAA
>NZ_JACJVN010000089.1 GCF_014212015.1 Cohnella lubricantis
TTATGCGTTAGCAGTAACACATCGATTTTTCAGGACGAGTAGACAGTTCCATTTTGTATTCAAAACCAAACACATGATATATACGGTCGATCAAATTGATAACACGATCGATTTCATCTTCGATCTGGTCGGGTCTCACGAAGATATGTGCATCATCCTGGCAAAATGTACGCACACGCATCATCCCGTTTAATGCACCCGAAAACTCATGACGGTGTACTTGTCCGAATTCTGAGATCCGGATCGGAAGTTCACGATAGGAATGCAGGCTGTTTTTGAAAATAAGCATGTGTCCAGGACAGTTCATTGGTTTCAATGCAAATTTTGTTTCGTCAACCTCAGTAAAGTACATATTCTCATGATAATGATCCCAGTGACCCGATTGCTCCCACAGCCTCTGGTTCATCATAAACGGTGTACGAACTTCTTCGTAATCCTGCTTTTTCTGCTCTTCACGAGAGAAATTTTCAAGTTCTGTCCGAATGACCATTCCCTTTGGCAAGTAGAATGGCATCCCAGGTGCTTCTTCGGAAAACATGAACAATCCGAGTTCTCTCCCTAGCTTCCGATGATCGCGTTTCTTGGCTTCTTCGAGCATTTGTAAATGTTCATCCAATTGAGACTTTTTGGGAAATGCCGTCCCGTATATGCGCTGCAACATCTTATTATTTGAGTCCCCTCGCCAATAGGCACCAGCCACACTCATTAATTTGAACGCTTTGATACGGCCGGTGGAGGGCAGGTGGGGTCCGCGGCAAAGGTCGAAAAACTCGCCCTGATGGTAAATGGTGATGATCGCATCCTCAGGTAGATCGTGAATCAGCTCTAGCTTTAGCGGATCTTCAATTTCCCGGAAAAGCTTTTGTGCTTTTTCCCTACTTACTACTTGCCGAGTGATCGGGAGATCCTGATGCACAATTTTCACCATTTCCTTCTCGATGGAGGCAAGATCTTCGAAAGATAATGGCTTTTCGAGATCGATATCATAGTAAAAACCATCTTCTATAACTGGCCCTATACCGAGCTTGACTGCTTTATTTCCGTATAGGCGTTTCAGTGCCTGCGCCATCAAATGCGCAGTACTGTGCCTGTAGATTTCCAAACCAGATTTACTGTCGAGAGTAATAATTTCAACCTGACAGTCCTCCTCAATAGGCCTGTTTAAATCGACCGGTTTGCCATTGATTTTTCCTGCCACAGCATTTTTCACCAAACTTGTACTTATAGACTCTGCTACCTGTTCAACCGTAGTGCCTCGTTCGTATTCCCGGACAATTCCATTGGGTAGTGTTACATTAATTTTCAATGAGAACTCCTCCGTTCATGAATGATCTTATTTGAACGCAAAAAGCGCACTTATCCGCAAGGGACGAGTGCGCTCGTGGTTCCACCCTAATTTGATTCGTAAAGATACGAACCCTCCTTCATTTCTGTAACGGGAATACCCGGCGAAATTTACACTCTGGGCACAAACCCAGATTTCAAAATCGCAGCTGCAAGGTGGTAAATCCTTAGGATTGCCGAAGAGGATTTCAGCCCATGTCCTCTCTCTCTGGGCGGCATTCATTAAGAATTCATGTCCTTGGTTATAGCTTTTTTTTCAATTTCAAAAAATCAACGCTGTTTTCGCTTATATTGTTGCTCTTGATGGGAAAACCTTATAATAAAGCTCATATTTTCCCCAGGAGGCATTTGAATCATGAATTGGCTCAATATATACGAAAATTTCACCGATTTGCCATCGAAGGAACAACACAGCTTATTTGAAGCAATTAAAGAAACGTTATTCCCTGCACCTAAAGTTGAGGGGTTGCTTGGTGATATTCGAGAAGCAAAGTTCTCGGGTGGATTGGCATGTCTGCATTGCGGCAGCTTAAGTGTAAAACGGAATGGTAAGTATCGCGGTCGCCAACGATATTTATGCAAGGATTGCGGTAAAAGTTTCAATGACATGACGGGTACGCCGATGGCGGGAACCCATAAACCCAATCTGTGGATCAAATACTTCGAATTGATGATTGAAGGATACACCCTTCCTAAAATTGTAGAGCGGGTCGATATTCACATATCAACAGCATTTTACTGGAGACACAAAATTCTTAATGCACTCCGTTCGCTTGGAAATTGTCAGCTTAATGGAATCATCGAAAGCGATGAAACGCACTTTCTGGAGTCGGAGAAAGGTCGCAAAGGCGGGATTCCTCACCGTGATGCCCGTAAACGCGGTCGCAAAGTAGAAGACGAAAAAAAGGAGAAGCGTAAGCGTGGCATCTCCAAGGAACAGGTCAGCATTGTTGTAGCTTACGACCGAAATGATAATATCATTTGTCAGATGGGAGGTCGCGGTCGTATTAAAGCCGAAGAGATTGACAAAGTAATCGGAGGGTATATTGCACCTTCTTCTTTGCTTTGCACGGACAGTGCGACGAACTATAAGAAGTTTGCCAAAATGAAAGGCTTGACGCACGAAATACTGCCGCGTGGAACTCATGTGTCGAAGTCGATATACCATATCCAACACGTAAATTCATTCCACTCACGCCTGAAACAGTGGATGGATCGATTTCAAGGAGTAGCAACCAAATACATCGATAACTATATGTTTTGGTTCCGATTCCTAGAGTTGCATAAGAAACTGGAGTTTACCGACAGACAAAAGAAACTCCTGTTGGATACCTGCAAACGAGCGAACTTTACGACCGTTAAAAAGTTGAGAACAAGTGTATAAAAAGGTGGTAGTACCTCAACTATCGTTCCCCGTCGTTGAAGAATCAAACTATGGCGTTCTTTTAAATTCCATAATGTATCATGTATTTGCTTTCTTCTTTTGCCCTAATAATTTTCGAAGCCAGTTCATGCAGTTCAGAAGACTTTTTAAAGTGCTTTGAAGATGTGACTATATCATAAAACACTGATAATGATTCAGGTGGAATAATCGTGATGCCCCAATAGGCTAAACCATATTCGGGACGGGTGAATGAATGAAAATAGGTTTTCATGATAGATAAATTCGGATTTAAGCTATTAATAATATCATCATCGACAGAAATACAGTTATATTTCTGTGGTTCGTAATCAATGTATTCTTTTTGTTTGTTGAATTCATCAAGTATACCGAATTCATGTACACAAGGCATGGTCATCCCCCTCTCATAAAGAGTTAAACTAAACTGCCTATTGGTTCAGTGAATAACAATCACTCTATTTTACCTCATTTAACAAATTAGCAACAATTATTACGAAAACAGCCAAAATCAAAAAGCGCACTTATCCCGAAAGGGACGAGTACGCTCGTGGTTCCACCCTAATTTGATTCACAAAGATGTGAATCCTCATTTCATCTCTATAACGGGAATACCCGGCGAAGTTTACTCTCAGGGATAAACCCCGGATTTCAATATCGCAGCTACAAGGTGGTAAATCCTTAGGTTGCCGAAGAGGATTTCAGCCAAGTCCTCTTTCTCTGAACGGTACTTGTTAAGGATTCATGTCCTTGATTAAAGCTTTTATTTCTACAAATCATATCGCTTGGAATTTGTAATGTCAAGCCAGCCAGTTAATATGTTGTTGTTCTGTGATAATGTCACCCTGTAACTGTTCTGAGATAATGTCACTATGGGACAGGAGACATTGACATTGACCAGGGCAGAACTAAAGAAGGTACTTGTGGTGGAGAAGATCCTCGAAGGACACATGACGAACGCGGAAGGAGCAGCGGCACTCGGGCTGAGCGTACGGCAAGTTGATTCGGCTAAAGAAGAAATATCAAACAGAAGGAGGAGCGCAGGCGATAGCCCATCGTAATCGGGGTAGAAAGCCGAAACACGCATTAACGGATGAGGTGAAGGAACAGGCAGCGGCGTTATACCTTGCGAAATACCACGGCAGCAACAACTGCCACTTTGCGGAGCTTTTGGAGGAGCACGAATCGCTAAAGCTGAGCCATTCCAGCGTGAGGCGCATCCTATTGTCCAAGGGGATCAAGCAAGCCAAGCAGCGGCGGCGCAGAAAGGCTCATCAGCCGCGTGAGCGCAAACCCCAAGCCGGCATGCTGTGGCAGATCGACGCGACACCGTATGCCTGGCTGGAGGACCGTGCGCCGTCCTTCGCCCTCCACGCTTGTGTTTTGCAAGTAGAAAA
>NZ_JACJVN010000090.1 GCF_014212015.1 Cohnella lubricantis
TGTGTTTTGCAAGTAGAAAATGCTTAGGTTTGCAGCCAAAAGTACCAAACCCACTTGCCAGCATCGAAGTTACATAGGAATTCGTTCCATTGCTTGTTTGAAGCGGAAACTCTCGCCTGTGAAGGAGAGAATATGAGCATGGTGCACCAGACGATCGACAAGTGCTGATGTTAGCTTGGTATCGCCGAATATCGACGTCCATTGACCAAACTCCAAGTTGGATGTAACGATCACACTCTGTTGCTCATAGCAATCCGCAATCACGTTAAATAATAGCTCAGACCCGGTTTGGCTGAACGGGACGTAACCAACCTCGTCGAGGATGAGCAAATCAACCTTTCTCAACTTCTCTCGAAATCGGCTGAGCGTACCCGCCGCAAATTTCTCCTGAAGCACGGCGACCAGATCGGAGGCTCGGTAAAACTGCACCGCCTTGCCTCGGCGACAAGCCTCCACACCCAATGCCGTTGCCATATGCGTCTTTCCCGTGCCTACGGCACCCATTAGGAGCAAATTCTCCTTGCGTTCCAACCATTCCAATCCCTGGATTTTCTCTGGACTGCTGCCGTTTGGAAAAGAGATGTGGTCATACACATACCCTTCAAAGGTCTTAATATGCGGAAACCCAGCCTGCTGGACGAGTTTCCCTAACTTGGCACGGCGGCGACCATCCAGTTCCGCACAAAGAATTTGTTCCACAATACTTTGAATCTCTTCGCTCTGTTGAAGCGATACATAATCCATGACATGCGCTAATCGTAGCTGCCGGCACAAATCCGCCAGTTCTATAGCCATCTTAGCCCACCCCCACCAGTTGGTCGTAACGTTCGAGAGAGCCATCTGAACGAGTCCCCGGTGGTGACAGCGTCTCCTCCCACGTAACCGGCAAGTCTCGGTTTCCATGTTTCATGCCAAGGACGGCCGTGATACGGTCGACCGCCGTATTCTGGCCTAACAAAGCGATCGCTTCTTGGATCTGTTCGATGGTGTACACATCGCTCCAGTGCGACAGCGCCTGAAGGTGTTCTTTTCGCTCAGTCAGATCTTTCACCGTCACATACGCTTGCAAGGTTTCCGGCAACATGCGGAGGAATTGTGAGTGTGTAACGCTGCGCGGTTTTCTCAGCCATCCGGTAAACACTTTCGACCACGGAACATCCACAGTTCGCCCGGTGTAAGGTCTAGGCACCTCCCGAATCTTCTGGTGGTGGCCGTTCAGAATGACCAGGCGATCCCAATACGTCTGGATCAGTACCTCGCTACCTGGCGCAGCCATACCCAGTAACGGAATCGTCGTATCTTCAATCCGAATCTCTCCGTACTTGTTGACCACTGCAGCTGCCAAGCGAAAGGCCTCAAATCCATGTTCCGGCAATGTAAGAAGCTTACGGCGGTCATCCTCCCATAGATCGGCGATTCGGCGGTTTTGAGCATAATGCTGACGTTCGCGGTCTTGCATTGCCTGCTCTTCGAAATACGCGGCAAGCTGCTCATGGCTTTCATAGATGGGAATGGGGACGGCCCAATTCCGCTTAGAGTAGCCACATTTATTCTCCACATGACCTTTTTCATGACCGCTGTACGGATTGCAGAATACAGCTTCGAACCGGTAGTGAGCGCAGAATCGCTGAAAGCCTTCTGTTAATTGCCGTTCGCCTTGCTTCTCAATATGTACGACGGCAGCTGAGAGATTGTCGAACCAGATACGCTGAGGAACACCGCCCATCTGTTCAAAGCATTGCTTCATCGCTTCTAGGAAACATTCCTGATTTTCCGCCGGTGTCGGATAGACGAAAGCGGCATTGCTATGCGGAAAGGACATCACCAGCAGCTTGTATGTGAGCATTCGGTGTTCTTGGCTCACCTCAATGGTAGTAAAGTCCACTTGAGCCTCACCCGGCGGATGTTCCAGTCGTTCATACGTTTTGGCACGTTCTAGTTCCAATTCACTCTTTCGCTTCTGCACATAGGCTAGCACCGTACGTTGTCCGCCTGTAAATTGATGTTCGTCTCGCAACCGTTGAAAAATGCGAATACCTGTATGACGTTGCTTTCGTGGGAGCAAGCGATCTTCCTCCAACCACGTATCGACGATCTCTATAAATGGACCCATTACGGGACTTCTGCTTTTCCGTTTGGTCACAGCCGCATTCCAATCGGTTTGATCGGCATATTTTTTTGCAGTTCGCCAGTGGATCCCGACGCGTTGTGCAATTTCATTTACCGAACAGCCTTCTATTTCGCGTAAAAACTTGATATATTGTTGTTGAGGCATTTTCAACATCCTTTCTTTCTCCTCTCGCTACGTTGTCGACAAACATAACGATAGGATGATAGAGGGATGCTGACAAGTGTCTCTTTTTTTGCATCTTAGTTCGGCATTTTTACGCTGCAATAGTAGGCATTTCTATTATGCGATAAACA
>NZ_JACJVN010000091.1 GCF_014212015.1 Cohnella lubricantis
CAAGTTCGACAGGGTCCGTTGATCCGATCCATGATCGAATCGATTACGCTCGATGTTCAGTTTTCAAGGAACAAGTTCTTTGCTTCTCTAACTCGTCGTTGTCGTAACAGCGACCTTTATAATGTATCACAATCGGCCAGTTCATTGCAACAAGTAATTTATTCCAACTCGTCAGCCATTCGCTTGCGATTCATCAGCGCCGTTTTGGCGCGAGAGTTAATGTACCATATCCGCAAGGCCTCAGTCAACCGTTTCCCGCACAAAATCGGATTTGAAATTTAAGTCAGGATCAAATGCTGCAGCCCAAGCACCAATCCGACGCCAGGAAGCCCCAGAACGGCAACCGTACCGATCGTCCCCGGATTCAGCGGCACGTACCATCCCGTTATCCAGCCGGAGAAGTTAAGCGCATAGATGGCCAACGCGGACAGCACCAGATGAGTGCCGAATCTGGAGAAGAATCCGCGAGGAAGCTTCCGGCGCGCCATCAAATAGAGAAGCGTACATGACGAGACGATGAATACGATTAGCCATATCGATCTCACATGAATATCCTCCAATCTTCTTCTTCGTCGTGATCAAGCTTGCTCCACATCAGCTTGGCCTTGCGCAATAGGATGTCCAGCTTCTTCTCCGCCGCTTCAAGCGAGTAGATGGCATAATCGACTTGCTCAGTCTCCACCGCCTCCTCGAACCGGCTGCGCGCCGCCGCGCACTCCCGCTCCGTATCCCGGATCTCCTGTACGATGCGCATTTTCTCCACATTCAAGACCGCCTTGGTCTTCCGCCTGCCTATAAGCGGCACGGCAACCCCCTCCTCGGACATGATGGACATGCAGACAACCCTATACCATGCATATGTCTGCGATTCTTCAATTAGAAGTCCAGGCCGGGAGCCAGGCATCATCCAAAATAAAAACGCCCCGAAGGGCGTTTGATATCCGAAATGATTAGGGCAGGTAAAACGTTAGTAGAGTTCGCGGCGGCCTTCCAGCGCTTTGGACAAGGTCACTTCATCGGCATACTCCAAGTCGCCGCCGACTGGCAGTCCGTGTGCAATACGGGTCACCTTGATGCCGAACGGCTTCACGAGGCGGGACAAGTACATCGCCGTCGCTTCGCCTTCGATGTTCGGATTGGTGGCAAGAATCATCTCCTGCACCTTCTCATCGCTTAGCCGGCGAAGCAGCTCCGCAATGCGGATATCGTCCGGCCCGATCCCATCCATCGGCGAGATTGCGCCGTGCAGCACGTGATAGAGGCCGCTGAATTCCCGCGTACGCTCCATGGCGACCAGATCCTTCGGCTCTTGAACGACACAGATGACCGATTGGTCGCGCGTCTTATCGGAACAGATCCTGCAAGGATCGGTATCGGTAATATTGCAGCATACAGAGCAATAGGTCAGCTGCCGCTTCACGTTGACGAGCGCCTTAGCGAAATCAATCGTGTCTTCTTCCTTCATCCGTAAAACATAAAACGCCAACCGGGCAGCTGTCTTGGGACCTATGCCCGGAAGGCGGGAGAATGAGTCAATTAATTTGGCAATCGGTTCGGGGTAGAACAAAGCTTCTCATACTCCTCTATTCAGCCGCCGCGACGAACGGCGTACCGCCGCCGCAGCGTCCGATGTCGCTTGATCAGAACAGGCCGGGGATCTTCATGCCTCCGGTAAATTTGCCCATGTCATTGTTAGCCAGCTCGTCGGCTTTGGTCAGCGCGTCGTTCACAGCGGTCAGAACCAGATCCTGCAGCATCTCAACGTCTTCCGGATCAACCGCTTCCGGCTTGATGTTGATGCTGAGCACTTTCTTGTGCCCGTTCACTTGTACGGTCACGACGCCGCCGCCGGCGGAGCCTTCAATCGTCTTGGAGCCGAGCTCTTCTTGGGCCTTCAGCATCTGCTCCTGCATCTTCTTCACTTGCTTCATCATTTGGTTCATGTTGTTCATTATCATACGCCTCCTCAAGTCGTCTTAAATCTAGCTTATTCATCCTTGATAACGACAAGCTCTTCTCCGAACAAGCGGACCGCCTCATCCACCAGCGGTTCGCCAGCCGGTTCGCCGCCATCCTCGGGAACGAGCCGAAGCTCTTCGGCGGCAGCCTCTTCCCTCAGCGCCCCTCCGCCTGCAGCCAAGGCATCCTGCCACTCCTTCTGAGTGACGGTTGCCAACTGCGTCGGGTGTCCCAGCAGCGCGGATAACACGCCTTCGATCACTTGCTTGTTCGCAGGCTTCTCCGTCGTCTCCCGGTGGATCGTATTGCGGAAGGCGACGAGAACGGTGTCGTCCGCGTAGGAGACCGGCTCGCCGTCGACGAGCCAGGCATGCACCGTCACCCGTTCCTCCTTCACGCGCTGCAGCACCTGCGGCCACTTGGACAGCGCCTGCAGCGAGTTCGGCGCCCCTCGGGCCGCGAGGAACGGGTCAAGCTTCACGCGAGAGCGGAGGCTCTTCGCGGGAGCGGCTCCCGGGGCGGAGCCCCGCCCGCGGGCGGACAGCCCGCCTGCGGCTCCGCCGCCGGCTTGCGCCGAGGCGGACGCGATGCCGCCGCCGCGCTGCAGCTCCTCGAGCCTGCGCTCGAGGTGGGCGACCTGCTGCTGCAAGCGCTGCAGGTCGGCCCCTCCCGCCGCGGCGGATGCGCGCGGCGGAGCTGACGCGGCTTGCGCAGCGCCGTCTGCGGACGCAGCGTCAGCGTCGGAGGCGCAGAGCTTGAGCAGCGCGATCTCGAACATCGTCTGCGGATGAGCCGCGTACTTCATCTCCGCTTGATAGCGGTTCAGCACATCGATGATCGAGAACAGCCGCTCGCGCGGGAAGCCTTCCGCCATGGCGCGAAGCTCGCCGGGGGCGGCGACCCGTCCGGCCGAGGCGGCCGCTTGCGGCGCCAGCTGGGCAAGCAGCAAATCCCGGAAATAATGCATCAGCTGCTCCAGGCACTTGTCCGCGCTCTTGCCCGCGCGCATCATCTCGTCGACTTCGCGCAGCACGGCCGCGGCATCGGAATCTCTCACGGCGGCGGCGAGACGGCCGAATTGCTCAGACGGCAAGCCGCCCGTCGCTTCGACGGCGTCGTGAAGCGTCACTTGGCCGCCGGTGAACGAGGAGATCTGATCGAGCAAGCTGAGCGCATCCCGCATCCCGCCGTCGGACAGACGCGAGATATACACCAGCGCCTCGTCCTCGGCCCGAATGCCTTCCTTCCGGCAGATGTCCTGCAGCCATTCGGCCTGCTCTTCTAGCGACACCCGTCTGAACTCGAAGCGCTGGCAGCGGGAGATAATGGTCGGCGGAAGCCGATGGGGCTCCGTCGTCGCGAGCATGAACATAACGTGCGCCGGCGGTTCCTCCAGCGTCTTGAGCAATGCGTTGAACGCTTCCGTCGTCAGCATATGCACTTCGTCGATGATGTACACTTTGCGCCGGACTTCCGTCGGCGCGTACTTGACTTTATCCCGTATATCGCGGATCTCTTCTACCCCTCGGTTGGAGGCGGCGTCGATCTCGACGACGTCCATCACCGAACCCGCGGTAATCCGCTTGCATGATTCGCATTCATTGCAAGGCTCCGGCGTCGGTCCCCGCTCGCAGTTGATCGCCTTGGCCAGCAGCCGAGCCGTGCTCGTCTTCCCCGTCCCTCTAGGACCGCTGAACAAATAAGCGTGGGACAGACGATCCTCGCGGATCGCATTCTGCAGCGTCTGTACGATGTGCGGCTGGCCGACCATGTCGCGGAACGTCTGCGGGCGCAAGGCCCGGTATAAAGCGATATGGGCCATTCGAAGTCGCTCCCGTCGGATTGTAGGCTTTCCCTCCATTATACATCATCGGACGGAAGCGCTCCACCGCCGGATACAAGCTCTTGCCCCGGAACGGAGGCGGCCGGAATCGCCACCGAGAAAATCGTGCCCCCAGCCCCGCTCCTCACGCTGATGCTTCCGCCCAGCTCGTGAATAATCCGTTGGCAGATCGACAAGCCCAGGCCGGTCCCATGCTCCTTGGTCGTGAAGAACGGGTCGAATATTCGGTCCAGACGATCCTCCGGAATGCCGGGGCCCGTATCGCATATGTCGACCGTCACCCCTCCTGAGGCCGACGGGCTTCGCCTCTCGCGTATAATCAATGATCCCCCTTTGTCCATCGCTTCGATCGCATTCTTCCCCAGATTCAGAAAGACCTGCTTCAGCATCTCCTTATCCGCATAGACGGGCGGCAAATCAGGCTTAACTTCGTAATGCAGCGATACGCCGTGCATAACCGCTTCATTGCGAAGCATCGGGAGCATCTCTTCGAACAGCTTCCCGATCCGGATCGGCTGCAGCTCCACCTTCTTCGGCTTGCTTAGAAGGAGAAATTCGCCTACCAGCGAATTCACCCGCTCGAGCTCCGTTAGCACGATCTCGACGTAATCCAGCTCGCGGCTCATCTCCCGTTCGGCGAGCGGCCGCTGCAGCAGCTGGATGAAGCCCTTGATCGCCGTCAGCGGGTTGCGAATCTCGTGGGCCGTTCCGGCCGCGACTTCCCCAATCATTTTCAACCGGTCGGATCTTCGAATCTGTTCTTCAAGCTCATGCAAGTGCGTGACGTCTCGGAAAATGACATAGGCCCCGATGGCCTTCCCCTCATCCCGGAGCAGATCGCCGTCGAGCACCCACTCGCGCTTGCGCTCGCCGATCCGGCAAGTGTAGCTGCGATTGCGGAATGAACCGCCGCGAAGCAGCGACCGGTCGACCGGCAGCGGATCCGGCAGACGCCGGAACAGCCCGCCCGCCTCTCGGCCCAACAGCTGGCTCCGTTCTCTCCCGAACGCAGCGCAGACCATGGAGCTTACCTCCACGATCCGAAAGCGTCGGTCCAGCAGCAGCAGCCCAAAGCTCTCGTCGCCGATGACATGATCCAAGAAACGTCTGAGGAAATGCTCTCTGTCGACTACCCGGTTGTTCGAATGATCCATATGGACACATCACCCTCCGGTCTGCCCGTCCCAATCCGATGGATATAAAAAAACACCTCGCGCACGGGGTGTCTGTGCCGAGATGTCTTCAATCTAGCGTGTTATGAACGTCTTCTATTCAGTAAGGAATATCCATCATTAGGACCGTGCACCTGTCCCTGATCATTGCCATCCAGCCGGACATGCCGGCTCGCTCCTGCAAGGCTGCCCTTCAACACAAGAACGTGACCACTTACGGCTGCTTCCTTCCGGACCTGACCGGGTTCATGGGCGTCCCTTGCGAAGGACCCTGCTATCAACACGAGACCAAACATGCCGGAACCTGCGTGGCAAGACCTCAGACAGGAATTCAACCTCGCTATAGCGGATTGCGAGTTACAGGGCACCGCTACCTCCCCGTCTAGCACGGCATGACTTAGTATAACGAATTCGGGACGCAAGCGCAACCGAAGGGAACGTTTCCCTAACGGAGTGAAGTTCAACCGCCGATCGCCTGCCGGGCCCAGCTGTTATTTAGCTGTTATTTATAGGAAGTCACATGAACCGTGTAACGGGGAAAATTAAATCGCAGCACCGACGCGGCTTCCTTCTCAACCCTCGATGTATCCTGCGCGCTAAGGCCTGGGTCCAGCTTGATCCGGATATAGGCCTGGGCCCCATTAAAGGTGACCGCGCTGCTGCGGACGCCGCGCACGTTCTTGATCGCATCCGCCATCAGCACCCCGTCGTTCTTGTAGCTGAGCGCCATATGCCGTCCGGGGATGTGGGGATTGGCGTTCGTCTGGCCGAGATAGCCGTCGTTCGCGTAGCTTTGCGATTTGATGCTGCTAGACTGCTGCTGATTGCCGCAGCCAGCTATTGCGCCGGAGATGGCCAAAGTCAGCGCCAATGACGTAAGCAGCACCCTTATGTTGTTAGCGTGCATGAAAAAAACCTCCCTTTATCCGGTAGGATGCAAAGGGAGGCTTATTTCTATACCGCCAAATCTTACAGGCCGTATTTCTTCTTGAACTTATCAACACGTCCGCCGGCATCCAGGAACTTCTGTTTGCCCGTGAAGAACGGATGGCAAGCGGAGCAAATTTCGACGCGGATGTTCGGACGAACCGAACCCGTTTCGAACGTGTTGCCGCAAGCACAAGTCGCCGTCGTCACATGATACTGTGGGTGGATGGACTGTTTCAACGCGTTCACCTCTTTCTGCCCTGAATCGCATGCGGATCCAGAGTATTAGACACATGAATGGATTATATCACGCTAAGCGCCGAATTAACAACCGGAAAAATGGTGCATCCGGAGGGGCGAGAGGAGTTGCTCGGGTTGGGCGTGTAATACGGGTATCGGCGGCTCCTCTGGCTGAGTTACACGGTTTAGACGAGTATAAGATCTACGCCTTCTGCGTTCGCGGCGGCACGTGGGTGAACGAGCCGATGACGACGTCCGGCAGCTCCTCGCGGAAAATGTCCAGCAGCGTCTTCATGCCGTAAACCTCGCCTTGCGCGGGCGGGATGAGCGACAGGTACGCGTCCGGATCGATGTTCAGGTTGCGCATCTGAATGAGCTTCAGCCCCGTGCGCTTCGCGAAGCCGATCATCGCTTCGATCTCTTCTTCGCGGTCGGTCACGCCTGGGAACACGAGGTAGTTGATCGACGTATACACGCCCTTGTCCGTCGCGTACTTGAGCGACTTCTCGACATTGGCGAGCGTATAGCCGCGCGGACGGTAATAAGCGTTGTAGTGATCGTCCAGCGCGCTGATCGTGCTGACGCGCATCAGATCAAGGCCGGCGTCGACGATGCCGCGGATATGATCCGTCAAGCCCGCGTTCGTGTTGATATTGATGTAGCCCATCTGCGTCTGCTCGCGCACGCGCTTGATCGCTTCGATGATCGTCTTGGCTTGGGTTGAAGGCTCGCCCTCGCAGCCCTGGCCGAAGCTGATGATCGAATCGGGCTCGCGGAGGTGCTCCAGCATAATCTCAACCACTTCGTCCGCCGTTGGCTTGAACTGCAGCCGCGTCTGCGGGGAGACGAAGCCGCTGTCGTCCGGCTGCTCGGAGATGCAGCCGAAGCAGCCCGCGTTGCAGGCGAACGAGCCGGCACGCCGCCTTCCCAGCGCTGCAGGAAGGTGTTCGAAGAGGTCAGGCACTCATAGCCGAGCGCGCAATTGGACAGATGCTGGTACAGACGGTTCTCCGGGTACTTCTCCACCAATCGATCGACGCCGCGCTTCACTTCGCCGCGGTCGCAATTGTCCGGGTTCCAGCGCTCTGCGTCGTCGCTCTGGCAAGCGGCGACGTAGAAGCCGTCGTCCTTCCAGACAACGGCGGTATAGCCGAACAAGGGCAGCATCTGCGTCTTGTCGGTCTTCGTGTAGCCGGGCACGTAGAAGCGCGTATAGCCTTGCGGCAGGAGCGCGCCGACGGCGTAATAATCGCCGGGAAGCGGCACCATGCGGCCCGAGTCAGGGTCCATGCCGACGGCGCGGGTATATGGCAATCCAACCAGCGCGGCGCCGGGCGGCAGCGGAATGAGATCTTCTTCGAGCAGTTCGACGAGATCGTTGCCGCTTCGCGCGACGGCCAAGAGATCCGGATGGTCGAAAACATTGTTGTTCTTATCTGCATAAACGAGATGCATCGTTCAAAGCCCCTTTCTATTGCCAAGGACGCGCGTTAAGCCTGCGGCTCGTCGTTCTTCGACACGCGGCGAGTCGTCGTGCGCTTGGCGGGCGCTTTGGCCGGCGCGCCCTCAGCCGGTTCCGGCGCGGGCGCCGCCGGGGCGGCATCCGCGTTCGCGGATGCCGCGGATCTCGCGCGCGGCGCCGTCGTGCGCTCGGACGCGCCGCTGGTCTTGGCGCGCGTGCTTGCAG
>NZ_JACJVN010000092.1 GCF_014212015.1 Cohnella lubricantis
CTTGTGCGCCACGCATGGCGATTAACTAGGCGGTGAAAGTCCGCTGTGGGGGCTGGTAGTGGCCAACCACTAGCCAAGAGCAAGGGTGTCCATCGCGAGGTGGAATTTGAAGGAAGCTGGAGGCAAACTTCCGGCCCGAGGAACACGAACATCATCAGGCATATGGAATGGGATGAGCCTGCAAGACAAGGCAAAGTCCAATACACTACACAGACATTTCAGTGTAAATGATGCGGGTACATGGAAGGAAAGTGAATCGTCTTACCGTGGGAGGTCTCATGGACGTGAGGAGATGGAATTCGAATCACGGTTGAAACAAGATTTATCATGAGAAGTCAGCAGACGCCATAGTACTTCGGGTCGTCGACAACCCGGAGGAAGGGCTGAACCTTAGGAGGTGTAGGTCAATGAAAGGTACCAGAGCAGGAGTCAAGTGCAGCCAACTTCGAAGAGAAGGCTCGACGCAGAACGTACATGCAGAACATGGAGAATATGCGGGAGCGTACAATCCTGCGAGGATACCTGAAACCGACAACACCAACGCAACCGAGTCGAGGGATGGTTTGCTAGAGAAAATCGTGAGCAGAGACAACATGAACGAAGCGTTCAAGCGGGTCAAAGCGAACAAAGGCTCTCACGGAATCGATGGGATGGGAGTAGATGAACTTCTACAATATCTCAAAGAGAACGGAGAAACCATCAAGCAATCCATTCTGGACGGAACGTACCGTCCGAATCCCGTTCGAAGGGTAGAGATACCCAAAGAGAACGGAAAGAAGAGGAACCTGGGCATCCCAACAGTGGTGGACCGAGTCATCCAGCAAGCTATCGCCCAAGTCCTTACGCCGATCTACGAGAAGCAGTTCTCGGAGAACAGTTTCGGATTCCGGCCAAAGCGAAGCGCACATGGCGCCATCCGGAGAAGCCAGACCAACATCGCGGAAGGGTATAAATATGTGGTTGATATGGATTTGGAGAAATACTTTGACACCGTGAACCAAAGCAAGTTGGTGGAAGTACTATCCCGAACCATTAAAGACGGGCGGGTCATCTCACTCATTCATAAGTACCTGAAAGCCGGCGTGGTCGTGAAGCACCGCTTCGAGGACACGGAAATCGGCGTGCCGCAGGGAGGAAACCTGAGTCCAATCCTCAGCAACATCATGCTGAACGAACTGGATAAGGAACTGGAGAGCCGCGGGCATCGCTTCGTGCGTTACGCTGACGACCTGCTCATCTTCTGCAGGAGTAGGAGGAGTGCGGAACGAACGCTGGAGAACATTCTTCCCTTCATTGAGAAGAAGCTGTTCCTCAAAGTAAACCGGGAAAAGACGGTTGTAGACGAAGCGAAGAAGGTCAAATTCCTGGGGTTCTCCTTCTATGAGCGGAATGGTGAGACGCGAGTGCGTATCCACCCGAAATCCGTTATGAAGATGCAGGCCAAAGTGAAGGAATTGACAGGGCGAAGCAATGGGATGGGAAATGAAGAGCGGGCAGTAAAACTTAGACGCTACATCATGGGGTGGGTCAACTACTTCAAGATTGCGGATATGAAAAGTCAGCTTAAAGTGACGGATGAATGGATGAGAAGACGCATTCGCATGGTCTACTGGAAGCAATGGAAACGGGTAAAGACGAAATTCAAAAAGCTACAGACACTCGGAATCCACAAGCAGAAGGCATGGGAATACGCAAACACGAGAAAGGGCTACTGGAGAATCTCCAACAGCCCCATCCTTTCGAAATCCCTCGGCAACAATACCCTCAAAGGACTAGGTTTCCTCTTCTTCTCAGATTATTATCGACAAGTCACTGCGTGAACTAAGGAACCGCCGTATACCGAACGGTACGTACGGTGGTGTGGAAGGTCGGCTACTCAACTAATGGGTAGCCTCCTATCCGATT
>NZ_JACJVN010000093.1 GCF_014212015.1 Cohnella lubricantis
CGGCAGGCCGCCGCGGGCGGCGGCCTCTGCGGCTGACGGCGCAGCGGCTGCCGAACCGCAGCCGCCTCCACCGCCGTCGCCTAACCAGCCGCGGCTCGACCGCGCTGTGCAGCTGCTGCGTGAGCACGTCGCCGAGGACGCCGTTCTCGAGGCGTCCATCAACGAGCCGAATGACCATCTGCCGACGCTCGTCATCCGAAGCGACCGATGGCGCGCGAGTGCGGAGCTGTTCCGCCGTCACCCCGAACTGAGCATCAATTACCTTCGCAATGTGTCCGGGGTCGACCACGAGACGCATATGGAGGTTGTCTATCACCTGCTCAGCCTGGACAGCGGGCACGTCTACGCGGTGAAGATTCGCGCCGACCGCGAATCGCCCTCCGTTCCTTCGGCGACGCCGATCTGGCCGGCGGCGAACTGGCCCGAGCGGGAGATTTACGATCTGCTCGGCATTGATTTTCCCGGCCATCCCGACCTGCGCCGCATCATGATGCCCGACGACTGGGTCGGCCACCCGCTTCGCAAAGATTATGTTCCGCTCGACCCGGAGGTGTAGCCCGAACATGATTCGAACCGAAGAATTGCTGCTCAACGTCGGTCCACAGCATCCGAGCACCCATGGCGTCTTCCGCATCGTCGTCAAGCTGGACGGGGAGATCATCACCGAAGCGACGCCGGTCATGGGCTATCTGCACCGCGGCACCGAGAAGCTGGCCGAGAACTTGAATTTCACCCAGATCATTCCCTATACCGACCGAATGGACTACGTGTCCGCTATGACCAATAATTATGTGCTCGTTCATGCCGTTGAGAAGCTGATGGGCCTCGAAGTGCCGGAGCGGGCGGAGTTCCTCCGGCTAATTGTCATGGAGCTGCAGCGGGTCGCCAGCCATCTCGTCTGGTGGGGGACGTACCTGCTCGACATCGGCGCGCTGAGCCCATTCCTCTATGCCTTCAACGACCGCGAGCGTATCCTCGATCTGTTCAACGAGCTGTGCGGCGCGCGGCTGACCTATAACTACATGCGCGTCGGCGGGGTCAAGTGGGACGCCCCCGACGGCTGGATCGACAAGGTCAAAGAGCTCGTCCGATACCTGTACGGCCAGCTCGAAGAATATGATGCGCTGGTGAGCGGCAATGAGATCTTCCTCTCCCGGATCAAGGGCGTCGGCGCTTACGACGCCAAGACGGCGATCGCGTACGGGTTGTCCGGCGCGAACCTGCGGTCGACCGGCGTCAAGTGGGATCTGCGCAAGAATGAGCCGTACAGCCTGTACGACCGCTTCGAATTCGACGTTCCCGTCGGCCGCAATGGCGATTGCTACGACCGCTACCTGATCCGCGTCGAAGAGATCCGCCAGAGCCTGCGCATTCTGGAGCAAGCGCTCGAGCAGTTCCCCGAAGGCGGCGAGACGATGGGCAAGGTGCCTCGCGTCATCCGTCCGCCTGCCGGCGAGATCTACGTGCGAATCGAATCGCCGCGAGGCGAGATCGGGTGCTACATCGTCTCCAAGGGCAAGGCGGAGCCTTACCGGCTCAAGTTCCGCAGGCCATCCTTCGTGAACCTGCAGATTCTGCCCAAGCTGCTCGTTGGCGAGAGCATGACCAACCTGGTGACGATTCTCGGCGGCATCGACATCGTGCTCGGGGAGGTGGACTGCTGATGCAGCATTATTGGAATTCTCCCGTCACCTGGGGGCATGCCGGCATCTATCTGCTCGGCGCCATCGCCGTGCTGGCCGTCGTCATCTTCTTCGTCACCTACGCGATCTACTTCGAGCGCAAGGTGATCGGCTGGATGCAGTTCCGGCAAGGGCCGAACCGTACCGGGCCGCTTGGCCTTCTGCAGACGGCGGCCGATGTCGCTAAGCTGCTAATGAAGGAAGACACCATTCCGGCCCGCGCCGACCGCGTCCTGTTCATCCTCGCGCCCGTGCTGGCGTTCGTGCCTTCTTTTCTCGTGCTCGCCATTATCCCTTATGGATTGAATCTCCAGTTCGCCGATCTGAACGTCGGCTTCCTCTACTATATTGCGCTCTCCGGCGTGACGACGATCGCCATCGTGGTCGCCGGATGGGCTTCGAACAACAAATACGCGCTGCTGGGAGGCATGCGCTCGGCGGCGCAGATGATCAGCTACGAGGTGCCGCTCGTCATGTCCGTCGTCGGCGTGGCGATGATGACGGGAAGCTTGAATCTACGCGATATTGTCATCGGTCAGGAAGGCTACTTCTGGCATTGGAACTTCATTCCGCAGATTCTCGGCTTCGCCGTCTTCGTCATCGCGGCGGTGTCCGAGCTGAACCGCACGCCGTTCGACCTGCCCGAAGCGGAGTCGGAGCTGGTCGCGGGCTACCATGTCGAGTACAGCGGCTTCCGCTTCGCCTTCTTCATGCTGTCGGAGTACGTCTACATGTACGCGATCGCCTGCCTCGGAACGATTCTGTTCCTCGGAGGCTGGAACCCGCCTCTGCCACAGCTGGACTTCATACCGGGGCTGATCTGGTTCGCGCTCAAATTCGCCTGTATCGTGTTCTTCCTATTCTGGATTCGCGCGACGCTGCCTCGGCTGCGGGTCGATCAGCTAATGGGGCTCGCTTGGAAGGTGCTGCTGCCGATCGCGATCGCGAACATCTTCCTGACGGCGCTCGGCATCGAATGGTTCGGTTAAGGGGCGACGCTAGTCAATGGAGGCTAATCACACGAGGTTATTCGCTGGAGGACATCGATGGTGACAATCGATGAAGGCTAACGGGGAAGGAGGCTGACCAGGATGACGAGAACGACAAGACCGCCAACAATCGCAAGGTTCAAAGGGGCGGGAATCCTCAAGGGGCTCGGCGTGACGCTGAAGACGATGAGGACGAAGAAGGTCACGTACAAGTATCCCGACGTTCCGATCCGGATGCCGGACCGGTTCCGCGGCATCCAATACTTCGAGCCGGACTTATGCATCGTCTGCAACCAATGCGCGCGCATCTGCCCGACCGAATGCATCACGCTGACCGGCAAGCCCAATCCGGATCCGGCGAAGAAGGGCAAGGTCATCGACACGTTCGACATCAACTTCGAGATCTGCATTCTGTGCGACCTCTGCACGGAGGTGTGTCCGACGGAAGCGATCGTCATGACGAACAACTTCGAGCTGGCCACCTACAGCCGCGACGACTTGTTCAAGGACCGCGACTGGCTGTACGGCAACAATCAGAATATCCGCCAGGATAACAACAACATCGGCGCTCCGCAGAGAGGGGGCGCGAAATAAGCCGTGGACTGGAACATTGACTTCACAGGCGAATTCTTCGCTTTCTTCCTGCTCGCCGTCTGCGCGATCGCGGGCGCTGTGCTGGCCATTAATTTCACCAAAGTGGTGCATACCGCTCTCTCCCTGGCGTTCACCTTCGTCTCGCTCGCGGGATTGTATATCCTGCTCCAAGCGGAATTCGTCGCATTCGTTCAAGTGCTGCTGTACGTCGGCGCCGTGACGATCCTGATGATCTTCGGCATCATGATGACGAAGCACCAGAGCGAGGGGCGGGAGCCCGGCCGGCCGCTGCTCGAGACGCTGGCTGCCATCGGCTGTCTCTGCCTCTTCGGCATTCTGTTCTATGCGATTCGCAGCGCAAGCTTCCCGGCTCCGGAAGCCGCGCTTCCGGAAGATAACGTGGCATCCATCGGCATGCTGCTCTATTCCGCCTACGCCATCCCGTTCGAGCTCGTGTCGGTGCTCCTGACGGTCGCCTTCATCGGAGCGGTCGCGCTGGCCAAGAGGGAGGAAGAGCAGCCATGAGCATGCTGGGCTCGTACCTGACGCTGGCGGCCGTTCTCTTCTGTGTCGGCCTGTTCGGCGTCCTGACCAAGCGCAATGCCATTATCGTACTGTTATCGATCGAATTAATGCTCAATGCCGTTAACCTGAACCTGGTCGCCTTCTCGAAGTATGGGGCGCAGCCGTCGCTCGCCGGACAGATCTTCTCGCTGTTCTCGATGACGGTTGCCGCCGCGGAAGCGGCGGTCGGCATTGCCGTCCTGATCGCCCTGTACCGCCGCAAGGCGACGGTGAACGTGGACGAATACGATGAGCTCGGGAGGTGACGCTGGTGTCATCCGTCTTCTCGCAGTACGCATGGCTCGTGCCGGCATTCCCGGTCGCGGCATTCGCGATTCTGACCGCGCTCGGCCGAAGCTTAAGCCGGGCTGGCGCGGTGATCGCGACGATCGCTTCGCTGGCTTCCTTCATCCTCTCGCTGATCATTGCCATTGAGCGCATCGGCCAGAATGCCGAGGATTACGTCGGCGGCATTGACTGGCTGCGGACCGGCGCCGTCAACATCTCCGCGGGCTATGAAGTGACGAACCTCACCTCGCTCATGCTGGTTGTCGTCACATTGGTCGCTCTGCTAGTTAATCTTTATTCCTTCGGCTACATGGCGGGGGATGGACGAATCTCTGTTTTCTACGCTTATGTGGCGTTGTTCACCGCTTCCATGCTAGGGCTCGTGCTCGCAGACAATCTGGCCATCCTGTACATATGCTGGGAGCTCGTCGGCGTCTGTTCGTTCCTGCTCATCGGATTCTGGTATCAGAAGCCGGAGGCGAGGGCCGCCGCCAAGAAGGCATTCATCGTTACCCGGGTCGGGGATCTCGGGCTGCTGATCGCGATTCTGCTGTTGTTCTGGTACATGCCGGGACACGCGCTCGACTTCGCCAGCATTCACAATGTATTCGATACGCAGAGCGGCATCGTATCCATGTCGATCACGACGCTGATCGCGCTGCTGATCTTCGTCGGCGCCGTCGGCAAGTCCGGCCAGTTCCCGCTGCACGTCTGGCTTCCCGACGCGATGGAGGGACCAACGCCGATCAGCGCCCTCATCCATGCGGCGACGATGGTCGCGGCCGGCGTGTTCCTCGTCGTGCGGACATTCGATATCTTCGAAGCTTCGTCCGCCGCGATGACGGTCGTAGCCGTGATCGGCGCGTTCACGGCGATCTTCGCCGCGACGATCGGCCTTGCGCAGAACGACATCAAGCGGATTCTCGCTTATTCGACGGTTAGTCAGCTCGGCTACATGATGCTGGCGCTAGGGGTCGGATCGGTGTCCGCGGCGATGTTCCACCTGTTCACGCACGCGTTCTTCAAAGCGCTGCTATTCCTCGGAGCGGGCAGCGTCATCCATGCGATCCATACGCAGGACATTCGCGAGATGGGCGGCCTCGGCCGCCGGATGAAGGTGACGGCCTGGACGTTCGGCATCGGCGCGCTCGCGCTGTCGGGTATTCCGCCCTTCTCCGGCTTCTGGTCCAAGGAAGCCATTCTGACGGCCGCGCTCGAAGGGGACCATCCTTGGCTGTTCATCGTCGGCGTCGTGACCGCCTTCTTCACTGCGCTGTACATGGCGAGGCTGTTCTTCCTCGCGTTCGCCGGCAAGCCGCGCGGGAATGCCGAGCAGGCTGCGCACGCGAAGGAATCGCCTGCGGTCATGACGATTCCAATGATCGTACTGGCGGCGCTCGCCGTCGTCTCCGGCTTCGTGCAGACGCCGTTCAAGGACTGGCTCGGGGAGTGGCTGACCGGAGAGGCTTCCAGCCACGGAGCCAGCGGCCTCGTGCTGGTCGCTTCGATCGCGGCATCGCTGCTCGGACTCTACCTGGGCTGGCTCGCCTTCGTTAGAGGGACGCTGCGTCCTGACGCCGTCTCCTCCCGTCTGCCGTGGCTGTCCCGGCTGCTGGAGCGCAAATATTATATCGATGAATTGTACCAACTGGTATTCGCCGGCGGGCTGAGAGGTCTGGGCCGGGCGCTCGCCGTCTTCGATGAGGCGGTCGTGGATGGGGCGGTCCGGCTGACGGGCTATTCGGTTCGGGCGCTGGGGCGGCTGAACACGAAGCTTCAGAACGGGCAGATTCAGACGTACGGCCTCGCTGCCATCCTGGCGGCCGTGATTCTCGTGCTGGCCATCGCCGGAAGGAGGTTCTGGTGATGTTCGCAAATGTACCTGTGCTGTCGCTCATCATCTGGCTGCCGCTGCTCGGCTCGCTGGTCGTACTGCTCCTGCCGGGCCGAAGCGGAGGGGCGATCCGCTGGGCGGGCATTAGTTTCACCTTCGTCTCGATGGTCTTGGCCTTCGGGCTGTACGCTTCCTATCTGCCTCTCGCGGGAGGGGGCGAATTCGCGGAGCATGGCTCCTGGCTGTCCGTACCGCTGAACACGGAAGTGATGCAGGATACGAGTGTAACGTCCTATCGTCTGGCGTTCGATTACAGCCTTGGCGTCGACGGCATCTCGATGCCGCTCGTCCTGCTGACGGGCATCGTCGCCTCGATGGCGTCGCTGGCGTCCGTCCACATCTTCAAGCGTCAGAAAACATACTTCTCGCTGTTCCTGCTGCTGCAAACAGGCATGTACGGTGTCTTCCTCGCGCGCGATGTCATCTGGTTCTTCATCTTCTTCGAGCTGACGCTTATTCCGATGTTCTTCCTGATCGGCATCTGGGGCTACTACGGGCGCGAGAAAGCGGCGAACCGGTTCCTCGTCTACAACGGGCTCGGCTCTGCGGTTATGCTGCTGGCGTTCTTGATCCTGATCGCGACGCTCGGCTTCGCCAGCGTTCAGACGGACGGGGGAATCGAGCTGACGTTCAGCGGCAGCTACGACACGATGCTCGCCAACCTCGCGGATCCGAATGCGGCGGCGCATCAAGCGGGCGCATGGCTTCTGTCTGACAACCTGCAATGGGCAGCCTTCATTCTGCTGCTCGTCGCCTTCGGCATCAAGCTTCCGATCTTCCCGTTCCATACGTGGATGCTCAAGGTGCATGCGGAAGCGCCGCCTCCGGTCGTCATGATCCACTCCGGCATCCTGCTGAAGATGGGCGTCTACGGCTTGATTCGATTCGCCGCCTTCCTGCTGCCGGCGCAGCTGCATTCGTGGTCCGCGGTGCTGGCTGTGCTCGGCGTCATCAACATTCTGTACGGAGCGGTTCTCGCCTGCGCGCAGAAGGAATTCAAGCTGGTGCTTGCTTACTCCAGCATCAGCCATATGGGCATCGTGCTGCTCGGCATCGCCTCGCTGAACGAGACGGGCTTCGAGGGCGCCGTCTATCAGGCGGTGTCGCACGGGCTCATCTCCGCGCTGTTGTTCCTGATCGTGGGCAGTCTGCACGAGCGCACCGGCACGACGCGGATCGACGAGCTGGGCGGACTGGCGCGCGCGGTGCCGTTCACGGCCGGCATCCTGCTCACAGCGGGGCTGGCCTCGCTTGGCTTGCCTGGCCTGTCGGGCTTCATCGGCGAATTCTTATCCTTCCTCGGCCTGTTCAGCACGATGAAGGCATTGACGGCGATCGGGACGATCGGCGTCCTGCTGGCTGCGGTCTACATGCTGAGGAGCGTCCTGGCGATGACGTACGGGCCGCTGCCCGAGAAGCTCGCCGGCTTGAAGGAGGCGCGGTTCATCGAGACGCTGCCCATGGTTGTCCTGACGGCGTTCATCGTGCTGCTCGGCATATATCCCTCCTTGCTGACCGATCTGATGCAGCATGGGTTCGACGGTCTGCTTAGGGAACTTCAGACAGGGGTGGGGGGCTGAACATGATCCAGACGAATACGTTGACGTGGAGCGATACGTGGTACATGGCCCCCGAGCTTGCCCTGGTCGTCGCCACCCTAGTGCTGGCGGCGCTGGATTTAGCGCTTCCCCGCCGAACGAACCGGGATTGGATCGGCTGGGGGGCGCTCGCAGGGCTTGTCGCAGCGGGGGTGTTCGTCGGCTGGCACATTCACGATCTGCGGTCGGCGGCCGGCGCGGGGGAGCAGACGTACCATAGCCTGCTCGGAGGCAGCTACCGAATCGACGACTTCGGCAACCTGCTCAAGCTGATCTTCCTCGGAGCATCGGCGCTCCTCGTGCTCGCTTCGCTTGGAACGGTGAAGCGGGAGGATGTGCCGATCAAAGGCGAATTCTACTATTTGTTCCTGCCGGCAGTCGTCGGCGCGATGGTGATGGCGTCCTCCGCCGATCTGATCACGCTGTTCCTCGGCATGGAACTGCTTGGCATTACGTCTTATATTCTCGTGGGCGTCCGCAAGCGAACCGGCGTGTCCGGCGAAGCGGCGTTCAAGTATGTGGTGACGGGCGGCACGGCATCGGCCTTCATCCTGTACGGCATGTCGTTCCTGTACGGGCTGACCGGCTCGACGAATCTCGGGGCGATCCGAGGCGCGCTCGGGGGAGCGGCAGCGGATAGCCGCGCCCTCATCTATGCCGCCTTCTTCCTTCTAATCGTCGGCTTCGCTCTGAAGCTGGCGCTGGCGCCGTTCCACGCGTGGGCGCCGGACGTCTATCAGGGCGCCCCGACGCCCGTCACTTCCTTCCTGGCCGTGGTGGCGAAGGGAGCGGTGTTCGCGATGGCGTACCGCCTGTTCCTGAACACGGCGTACTTCCAGACGGACGACTCGCGGCTGCGCGGCGACGTGTTCCTCGCGCTGGCCGTCCTGGCGGCGGCCGCCATGATCGTCGGCATCGCCGGAGCGCTGAAGCAGCAGAGCGCGAAGCGGCTGCTGGCGCTGTCCGGCGTGGCGAATGCGGGCGTCCTGCTCGTGCCGCTCGCGCTTGACGTGACGGATCTGCATGCCTCGTTGTTCTCGGAATTCCTCTATTACTTCATCGCCTACGTCTTCATGAACGTCGGCGCCTTCGCGGTGCTGACGGTGATCCTGCGCGATGCCGGCAGCGACAAGCTGTCCGCGTTCGCCGGCTTGTACCACCGCGCGCCGTGGACGGCCGTCGCGATGACGGCGCTGCTCTGCTCGCTCGCGGGCCTGCCGATCACCGGCGGCTTCTTCGGGAAGCTGTTCATTCTGTTCGCCTCGGTGCAGACGAAGGCCTACTGGCTCGCGGCGATTCTGCTGGCGACCACCGTCGTCTCCTATTACGTCTACTTCTCGTTCATCCGGCAGATGTATATGCGCACGGGCGACACCGACGGCAAGGTCGCCGTTCCGGTTCCCGCAGGTATCGTCATTTGGCTGAGCGCAGCCGCCACGGTCGCCCTCGGCCTCGCGCCGAAGCCGGTGCTCGACTGGGTAGGAGGCGTATATTCGCTAGCCGTGGACTTCGTCGCGCGGTAGCATGCGGTAGTTTTGTAGAGGGGCACGCGTTCGCAGGAGAGGAACAGAGATCAACTCTGCTCCTCTCCTTGTTGTCTGCGATGATGCAGCTGCTTCGAATGTATATGGCAAACCTCCCGGCTATGATTTCGTCATTTATAGTCCCGTTTGCGACAAAAGTACCGTTTTTTCGAAACGAGAAGGGAAGCGGGTGTCGAAACGAGAAATATAATAGGGAAAGTATAGGTGCAGTCAGGTCCGAGACGTATCGGATCTGCCCGTGTATATATGGTGAATAGCCATGGGATGGGGAAAAGGTTGTGATCGGCCATGAAGATCGGGGCAATGCTGCGAATGTTGGCAGGCGCGGGATGCTCTCTGGCCATAGCGCTCGGGGTATTGGCGAGCGCAGCGGGAGGGATGTCCCCAGCTGGGAAGACGGCTATTGCGGGCGAGATGCCCAGAGCTGGTCCGGCCGCCGTATCCGTCCTGGGCAGCCGAACCGCTGAGGTTCGCTCGGCTGCGGCCGTGCAGTCTTTAGCTCAAGCGATGCAGCCGGACTTCCTCGGCGCTATCGGCGTTCCGGAGGCGTGGAAGCTGCTGGATGGCTACGGCGCTAACGTAACCGGCACGATCGCCGTCGTGGACACGGGAGTCGATCTGAAGCACCCCGGCTTAATCCCGTATCTGACCGACGGAGTCAATCTGCTGGACGCGAGCAAGCCGCCGCAGGATGACAACGGCCACGGAACGGCTGTCGCCGGCATCATCGCCGAGATCGCGGACGCATCGAAGCAGACGCCGGGCGGCGCGGACTGGGAGATGAAGATCATGCCGGTCAAGGCGCTCGACCGCAACGGGGAAGGCGACGAGGCGAATCTCGCCGCCGGCATCCGCTACGCGGTCGAGCACGGCGCGAACATCGTCGTGCTCTCGCTTGGCCTGCGCCGGGATACGCCCGAGATGCGCAGCGTCGCGGCGCTGGCCGAGAGCAAGGGCGTGCTGCTCGTCGCCGCCTCCGGCAATGACGGTGCGGAATTCGGAGCGAGGGCGGCCGTGCAGTACCCGGCGGCTTACCCGACGGTGCTCGCGATCGCCGGCTCGGACGGCAGCAACGCGCAGAACCGTTCGACGTCCGGGCCGGAGGTGGACGCCGCCGCTCCTTGGCGAGTGGAGACGCTCCTGCTCGGCGGCGGTTCGACGATAATGGAGGGCTCTTCCATGAGCGCGCCGCAGGCGGCCGGAGCGGCAGCGTTGCTGCGGGCTCGGCATCCGGACTGGCCGGTAGCCCAGCTGCGGGAGACGATTCGCCGGACAGCTGAGGAGACCGCCTTGAAGGGCTGGGATCGCTACACCGGCTACGGGCGGGTGAGGGCGGACCTGGCCGTCAAGGCGGAAGCGGCTGCGGATTGGCGGGAGCCCAATGAGAATCGGCTCTCCGCCGGAGCCTTCCCGCTCGGAGCCGAGCTGTTCGCCTCATGGTCGTCTTCGGCGGATGTCGACGGCTACATCGTCGATGTGCCCTATGACGGCGAGCTGAGCGTGGCTTGGAGGATCCATGATCCGGCCTACGTCTCCGGGGCGCCGAACCTCCAGCTTTTCCCGATGGCAGCGTCTCAAGCTCTAGCCTCCACTATGCTGACGGAAGCTTCTGCGGTCCGGTGGGAAGTGAAGAAGGGGCAGTACTATCTAAGGACGGCTAAGGGACAATGGGGAGACGCCGGCAGCCCCGCCGATTACCGGCTGGAATCAGCCTTCGCCATGGCGCCCGATGCGATGGAGCCGAACCAGAGCGCGCTGACCGCTCACACGCTTGAGCCTCGAAGCCAGAAGTGGACGGGATCGTTCAACCTTCAAGGCGATGAGGATTGGGTCGCTGTTGATCTTCCGCGAACCGGCAAGCTGCGGATTCGCGTGGATACCGACACGACCCGGATCGATCCGGCCGTTCTGCTGCAGCGAGCGGGCGAGACGGGCGAGGAGATGGACGTCAACGCAGACGGCAAGGGCGAAGAGATCGTGATTCCGGAGGCCGAGGCTGGCAAATACTATATTCGGATTCGCAACGCGGTCTCGTCGAATCCGGAAGCCGTCATCGGGACGTATACGGCACAACTGGAATATATTACCCCATACGAAGATCTTCAGGAGCCGAACGACGGTCCGCTGACGGCTACGCCGCTGACGATCGATCAGCCTGAGATCCGAAGCGGATTGATCGATCGGGCGAAGGATGCCGATTGGTTCCGGTTCCAGACGGACGGGACGAAGCGAATTCGCTTCCGTCTAAGCAGTCTGCCGGCTTCGGTCAGCGGCACGCTTAAGCTGTACGATCAGAGTCTGGTTCTGCTCCGCTCCTGGAGCAGCGCGGACAAGGGCGAGCCGATCGACGTCAAGCTTGGGACGGCGCCTGGCACGTATTATATAGCCGTGACGGCGGATGCCGCGTTCCGCGACTCGTATTACGAGCTGATCGTCCAACAGGAAGAGGCGGACCCGGGATTCAACGATATTGCCGGCCATTGGGCGGCAGAACAGATTCGCGCCGCGGCCGATGAGGGGTGGATGACGGGATATACAGACGGCTCCTTCCGGCCGAATCGTCCGCTAACCCGTGCGGAGGCGATCGTCATGGCGGTTCGGGCGTTCCGCCCCGGGAGCGCGGGCGGCGGTTTGCGATTTTCGGACATTTCACAGAGCTCTTGGGCGTACAACTCTATCTTAGAGGCTGATGAGGCGAAGTGGCTGTCGGGATATGCCGGGCCGAGGCTGGAGCCCAATCGGCAGATCACCCGCGGCGAAGCGGCAATTCTATTCGCCAAGGCAGCCGGCCTGTCCTTGTCCGCCGTGCCGAAGCAGCTGTTCACGGATGTACCTTCCGCCCATCCGGCTGCCGGATCCTTGGAGGCTTTAGCGAGCAAAGGCTGGATTAACGGATACGCGGATGGAAGCTTCCGCCCGGCCAAGCCGATTAGCCGGGCGGAATGGGCGGTGATGCTGACACAGCTGCTGTAGGGAGATGACAAGGCCAATTGAACGATATTTATTATTCGGCAGGTTGGAATGGTTTATTTTCGATGTTCGTGACGTTAGGTTTAATCGCAGTGGCGTGGGTGCTGTTCAAGGAAGTCCGGTGGGATAAAGTGTTCCGGCATCCCCAGAGCCCCGGCGCCCGGCTGTTGCAGCTGATCCTGGCGATTATCGTCGGTCATGGCGCAGCCAGCTTCGTTCTGGATTACTGGAACTGGACGTCCTCCTTGAGATGGCTGTTCGGTTCGGATTAACGCCGCGGTTAGCGCATAACCGCAAGCTTGAATGATAACAATGGGTAATATGGCGTAGAAGCGGCGTAAGGCGTAGAACCATGAAGAAAATCGGGGAATTCTGTCAAATGTTGCCGCTTGTGCCATGGTACGAGCGATGCTATGATGGGGTTTGGGTTTTCTAGGCTGCGGCGAGCCCGCCAATGCTACGGAATGATTATATACCCGCGGAGGGAACCACCCATGAGCAAAATCATCGTCCGCGGCGGCCGTCCCTTGAAGGGGACAGTCCGCGTACACGGCGCCAAAAATTCAGTCCTGCCTATCCTTGCCGCATCCTTATTGGCGGAAGAGGGAGTCAGCGTCATCCATGATGTACCCGCTTTGGACGATGTGACGAACATTATTCAGGTGCTCGCAGCTTTGGGGGTTCGGGCGAAGCATGACGACGGAACGGTGCGCTTGAATGCCGGTCGTCTAACTTCGTATGACGCTCCATACGAGTTGGTCCGCAAGATGAGAGCCTCCTTCCTCGTAATGGGACCTCTGCTCGCGCGCTTGGGCAAAGTTCGGATCTCGCTGCCGGGAGGCTGTGCGATCGGCACGCGTCCGATCGATCAGCATTTGAAGGGCTTCGAAGCGATGGGCGCCGAGATCGGCTTCGGCCAAGGCGCCATCGAAGCGCGCGTGAACGGCAAATTGCGCGGAGCGAAAATTTACTTAGACGTTGCCAGCGTTGGCGCGACGGAGAACATCATGATGGCGGCCGCGACCGCTGTCGGCACGACCACGATCGAGAATGCGGCGAAGGAGCCGGAGATCGTGGACTTAGCGAACTTCCTGAACGCCATGGGAGGCAAGGTTCGCGGCGCCGGCACTGGCGTCATCCGCATCGAAGGCGTCGAGCGGCTGACCGGCATTGAGCATGTTGTCATTCCGGACCGCGTGGAGGCTGGCACCTACATGGTTGCCGCGGCTATCTCTGGCGGCGATGTATATATTGAAGGCGCGATTCGCGACCATCTGGGTCCGGTCATCGCGAAGATGGAAGAGATGGGCGTCACCGTCGAGCACGACGAGAACGGCATTCGCGTTATCGCGAACAAGCCGCTGCGCGCGGTTGACGTTAAGACGCTTCCTTATCCGGGCTTCCCGACCGACATGCAGGCGCAGATGATGGCGCTGCTGCTCGTGGCGGAAGGAACGAGCATCGTGACGGAGACGGTGTTCGAGAATCGCTTCATGCACGTAGACGAATTCGCGAAGATGGGCGCCGAGATCAAGGTCGACGGCCGCACGGCGATTGTCGCCGGCAATGCCAAGCTGGCCGGCGCGCAGGTATGCGCCACCGATCTGCGCGCCGGAGCGGCGCTGATTTGCGCTGCGCTGGTGGCAGATGGCGCCACGGAAGTGGATGGCGTGCACCATATCGACCGTGGCTACGTAGACATCGTCGGCAAGCTGGCCGCTCTGGGAGCGGACGTCTACCGCGCGCCTTCGCCTGAAGAGGTGCTGGCCGAAGCGGAAGAGCTGTCCCGCCGTCCGGCGAAGCTGATGGAGGTCATCGAGGAAGAACGTTCCGCGGCGGCCGAAGGCGCGAGAGTTCGGGTGCAGCCGACATTGGCTTAAAGGTCTTCATTCTTTATATATCCAGATTGACGGTTCCCGTTCGCGGCTGCGGATGGGGCCGTTTTTTTTTCTGTTGCGGCGGGCGGGCAAGCGGTGGCGGAAGCGGCGGGAATGCGGATGCGGCTGCGGAACGCGGGGCGATACTCGTATAGAATGGCGCGCTGGCTCGATCCCATCGGGAATGTGTATTAGAAATAGTATAGAATGTGCGGAGCATCGCTTCATCCGAGAATTGTGTGCTAATAATAGTACATATTCGGCCTGACCCCGGAGAATGGGGGGCAATTATGTATGATATTTAATACATAATCGCTCCAAATCGCCGAAAATCCAATAACGTGTATTGTTTCTAATACATAATGGTGAACGTTTGCCTTCTATGTGTGTCATTCGGTTCCCCGAGTTCTAGCGATCCGTGATTAGTCATAGATTGTAAGACTAGAGACGGAGGGATGGCAGATGAGCGGCAGAAGAGACACGCGGCGCGACGGGGGTTGGATTCGAAGACTGGACTGGATCGGCTTCGGCGCGGGCTTGGCCATGGCGGCCGCGGCCTGGCTGATCATTCACGGGGGACAGGCGGATGGCCCCGGCCGCGAGCTGGCTGCGGCGCCAACGGCACGGGGGGCCGCCGCAGCCGCGCTTGGCGCGGATAGCGCGCACGCGGCGAAGCGGGCCGCCATCGGCAATGCGCAGGCCGCGTCGGCGCGAAGCGGCGAGCCGGGCGACGCAATTGGCGGAGCGGCGAGCGGCAGCGCCGCCGGCGCGAACGCGCCGTTGCAGGCCGATCAGAAGGCAGCGGCTGTCATGCCGACGGACAAGCTTCTCGTTCGCATCTATCTATCGGACGAGAAGAAGGTAGAGACAATCCCGCTCGAGACCTACGTCCGAGGCGTGGTGGCGGCAGAGATGCCGCTTGACTTCGAGCCGGCCGCACTGGAGGCGCAGGCACTGGCGGCGCGGACGTATATCATTCGAAGGCTGCTGAACGACGACCGCTCCGGCGTGCCCGTAGATGGCGCCGACGTGACGGATACCCAGACGCATCAAGTCTATCGATCGCAGGCGGAGATGGCGGAGCTCAAGGCCTCGGATCCGAAGGGCTGGGCGAAGGCGGATGATGCGGCGCAGCATACGAGAGGGAAGATACTAACCTATGAAGGGGAACCGATCGAAGCGCTCTACTTCTCTTCCAGCGATGGGTATACGGAGAATTCGGAGAATGTCTTCCCCTATGAGCTTCCCTATCTGCGATCGGTAGCCAGTCCTTGGGACCGTGAAGAGGCATCCGGCTGGTCCGATACCCTTGAGATGTCGCTGCAGGAATTCGGCAAGAAGCTGGGCGTGAGCACGGGGGCGATACTGGCGCGCAGCAGCGGCGCCGAGACGATCCGCGTCTTGGATCGGACGCCCGGCAACCAGGTGAAGACGCTGCAGGTAGGCAGCGAGAAGCTATCAGGCGTTGAGGTTCGAGACAAGCTGGATTTGAAGTCGGCCGCATTCGAGCTGACGGCGACGGGGCGCAATGTCGTCATCACGACGTACGGCAGCGGCCACGGCGTCGGCATGAGCCAGTGGGGAGCGGAAGGGATGGCGAAGAGCGGCAAGACGGCTGAACAGATCGTCCAACACTACTATACAGGCATTCAAGTAGAGGAAGCTTCGAAGCTGGCAGATCGTCTTGTTCTATAAAAATGGCAATCTTGCAATCTCGACGTATAAAAGTCTATCGCCTGGTAACACTTGGTTACTGAGGTGATAAACAATGAGTGATCAAAACAAAACCACTCGCAAGCTTGAAGAAGCCCCCAAGCCGGGCGCCGCGTCTCCCGTCAAACCGTCGGGGATGAAGCGGTTCTTCTCCAAACGCTGGGTATTCCCGGCAGTGTACATGGCCGCCGCAGCAATCATCGTAACGATTCTCTGGCTGAATGCGGATGCGGGCGGCAAGAAGGAAGACCAAGCGGTGACGGCCCCGGGGACCGTCGAGACCCCTGCAGGCCAAGAAGGCGCGAGCAGCCCGGAATCCGTTCCGGCTGCCGCCAGTGGCGAGACGCTTCGGCTCCCGTTCAAAGACTCTGAGGACATGGGCGTTCTGATGAACTACTGGAACGCGAACGGCTCTGCTGAAGAGAAGGAAGCCGCGATGGTCGAGTGGAACAATTCGTTCACCGCGCACATGGGCGTCGACTACGCGAACAAGACCGACAACACGAAGTCGTTCGAAGTGCTCGCAGCGCTGAGCGGCAAGGTTATGGTAGCCGACATGAACCCGGTCAACGGCTACGAAGTCGAGATTCAATCTCCTGACGGCTATGTCACAGTCTATCAAAGCCTCGAAGATTTGAAAGTCCAGGTTGGCGACGAAGTGAAGCAAGGCGATGTTATCGCGATGGCCGGCCGCAGCGAAGTCGAGAAGGACGAAGGCGTCCATGTCCACTTCGAAGTGCGCAACAACGGACAGCCGGTCGATCCGAACACGCTGATCCAAGCCGAGTAACATGGGAGCTTGAGCGAGAGCCGTCCACGGTCTTCTGACCGCGGGCGGCTTCTTCGCGCGTGCCGGCTGGGGCTCGAGCGGGTTGCGCGAGGTGCCTCTTAGCTGAAAATAAGTATTGGCCGTCTTTTTGCATGCTCCATTAGCCGCACTACTTGGACGTTAGACCCATAGTGCGCGCCGGAACTGGACTTTCCGGGCTTGTCAGGCTTGGGAACAGAGAATAAGTGACCGCGCCCCTCATATAATGTACCAATCTAATCGAGCAGGGAGGCGGGAGCGTGCACGATTACATCAAGGAACGCACCATCAAGATCGGCCGGTGCATAGTCGAGACTCGCAACACGGTTCGGACGATCGCCAAGGAATTCGGCGTCTCCAAGAGCACGGTGCATAAAGACCTGACCGAGAGGCTGCCGGAGATTAATCCGGATTTGGCTGACCAGGTGAAGCACATTCTGGAATACCATAAGTCCATTCGTCACCTTAGAGGAGGGGAAGCGACGAAGATCAAGTACAAGAAAACGACAGTCAAAAAACGGGAGGTTCTGACAGCGGGCAAAGCGTGAGTGGTAATTATTACCCAGCAAAAAAAGGATTTTCCCATTGGATGGCGAATAGTGTACTATTACGATAATAAGCGCCGTGGGGGATTCTGGGAACATGTTCAGCAAAGACATCGGAATCGATCTGGGCACCGCTAACGTGTCCATTCATGTTAAGGGAAAAGGCGTCGTGCTTGACGAGCCTTCTGTCGTCGCCATTGAGAGCGATACGCGCAAAGTGCTGGCTGTCGGCGAGGACGCCAGAAGAATGGTTGGCCGGACTCCGGGCAACATCGTGGCGATCCGGCCATTGAAGGATGGCGTGATCGCCGACTTCGAAGTGACGGATATGATGCTGAAGGCGTTCATCGACCGTGTCGGCGGCCGCGCTTGGTACAGCCGTCCGCGCATTCTGATCTGCGCGCCGACGAACATCACGTCGGTCGAGCAGAAGGCGATCCGCGAAGCGGCGGAGAGAAGCGGCGCCAAGGAAGTCTTCTTGGAAGAAGAGCCGAAGGCGGCCGCGATTGGAGCAGGCATGGATATCTTCCAGCCTAGCGGGAATATGGTTGTCGATATTGGCGGAGGTACGACAGATGTCGCGGTCTTGTCCATGGGCGACGTCGTAACCGCCTCTTCTCTTAAAGTCGCAGGGGACAAGTTCGACTCCGCGATTATGAAGTACATAAAGAATAAGTACAAACTGCTAATCGGCGAGCGCACGAGCGAGGACATTAAGATCAAGATCGGTACGGTCTACTCTAGCGGACGCCGCGATGAGATGGACATTCGCGGACGGGATATGGTATCCGGCCTCCCGCTGACGATCACGATTCACTCCGACGAAGTGCGCGAAGCGCTGTGGGAGCCGGTGTCTTCCATCGTCTCCTCGTGCAAGAGCGTGCTGGAGCGCACGCCGCCGGAGCTGTCGGCGGATATTATCGACCGCGGCGTCATCCTGACGGGCGGCGGCGCGCTGCTCGACGGATTGGATGCCCTGTTGGCGGACGAACTGAAGGTTCCGGTGCTTATCGCCGAAGATCCGATGCACTGCGTCGTCAAGGGCACGGGCATTATGCTGGATCACTTGGACAAGATGACTCGCAAGCTGGGTTAGGAGGAACATCATGTTAAGAGGACTGTATACGGCCGCATCGGGGATGATCGCACAGCAACGCCGCCACGATACGGTTACGAACAACATTGCCAACCTCAATACCCCCGGGTTCAAAGTGAACAATACCGCGAACCGCGCTTTTCCCGAGATGCTGCTGTCCGCTATCGGAGGAGAGAACGCTGCGCAAGGCCCGATCGGCAGGCTGAATACCGGCGTCTTCGCCGAGGAGAATTTGCTTGGAATGACGCAAGGCGATATGATGGAGACGGATCGTTCGCAGGATATGGCGATCGCATCGGATATACGGGTAGACGGCGTTACGTTCGATGCATCCGGCAAGTCTGTGGACGAGGACGGGAACGTGACGTATCAGCCGCAGGCGTTCTTCACGGTGCAGACGCCGGACGGGGAGCAGCGGTATACGCGTAACGGCAGCTTCCAGACGGCGGCTGACGGCACGCTGGTGAACGCCGACGGCTTGCCGGTGCTTGGCGCAGACGGTCAGCCGATCGTCGTGCAAGGATCGTGGGATGATGTGACGGTCACATCCGACGGCCGGCTGCTTGACCAGAATACGGGGCTCCCGCTTGACGGGGACCCGCAGCTGATGCTGACCCGGGTGAACAACCCGAACGAGCTGATCGTTGAAGGCAATAGCTTGTTCCGTTACGCCGGCGAACCGGACGGCATCGTTCCGGTGCAGGCAGGTGACGGAGTCGAGATTCGTCAGGGATTCCTGGAACGCTCGAATGTCGACGCGTCCCAATCAATGGTCGACCTGATGTCGGCCTTACGCGCTTACGAGGCGAATCAGAAGGTTATTCAATACTATGATAGCAGCTTGGATAAAGCGGTTAACGACGTTGGGAAAATCTAGGAGGGCATCTCATGAATAACTCCATGATCAGCGCAGCCGCATCGATGGGCGCCATGCAGCGGCAGCTAGATATTCTCGCGGATAATATCGCGAACATTAACACGGACGGTTACAAAGGCAAGAAGGCCGTCTTCGAAGACATTCTAACGAGCGTTCAGCCGCAGCCGAAGGATTTCGAACAGCCGGGCAGGCGTTCGCCGCTTGGGCTTACGCTAGGCTGGGGAACCCGCGTCGCCGGGCAGACGCTGGATATGTCGCAGGGGCCGCTGAAGGAGACGGGCAACAGCACGGACGTTGCGATCGAAGGCAACGCGCTGTTCGAAGTCAGAACCGGCATGTCGCTTGACAGTGCGCGGGCCTTCACGCGCCAAGGGGCCTTCCAGCTGTCGCCGCTTGCTAGCGGCGACAGCATTCTGCTGACGAATACGGGCTATCCCGTCGTTGCCGATGATGGCGGGACGGATACGTTCGTCGAAGTGCCGGCCGGCTATCAATTGACGATTGGGGCAGACGGTGCGCTGACGGCGAAGAGCGCGGACGGGACGGATCAAGTGGAGCTCGGCGCGTTGAAGCTGGGGCAGGCCGCGAGGCCGGAGCTGCTGCAAGCGGCAGCCGACAATCTGTTCGCCGTACCGGAGAATGTGAATGCGGATGAAGTGGTGCAGGCCATCGCCGCGGCCCCCGGCGCTGCCGGAGGCGTGGCGATTCGGCAAGGCTACCTGGAGCAATCCAACGTAGACTTGACGAGCGAGATATCCGATCTGATCAACGTGCAGAGGGCATATCAATTGAATTCCAGGGCGTTGTCTTCTGCAGATCAAATGATGCAAATGGCGACCAACCTGCGCGGCTAATAGCGAGAGGAGGGAGCATGGTGACGGCTTCCACCCGTCCGCCGGTCCGGAAGAATCGCTCCGCCGGGCGCCTTACTGGACAGATAATTTGGACATTCATCAAGATATTAATCATACCTATCCTATGCGTCGCCGCTCTGATCTTGGGGATGGCGATCGGTTATGTGGTACTAGGCAAGGGAGAGCTGGCCGACGTGTTCGACATGCATACGTGGCGGCATATGTACGATTTAGTATTTGCCGATAGCTAGTCGGCGGCCCATGCGATTATGAGACAACAGGAATGAAGGCTCTCCGGTTTTTCGAGGAGGGTTTTCTTTTTGAAGTCGGGTTAGCTTGACTGCGGTTCGGCGTGCGTTTACGCTAGTTGAGGTGAGCGATATTCGGATGAATTATAATGTTGCGAATGGAGGGGATCGTCGGGAATGAACATACCTAATATACTAACCATGTCCCGATTCGTGATGATCCCCGTGTTCTTAGTTCTGTATTTCAACGATCATCCTGTTATCGCATTGTTCGTCGTACTGCTCGCGGGACTTACAGATTTGCTTGACGGCTACATTGCGCGCCGAAGCGGGCAGATTACCACGACCGGCATCATGCTGGATCCGCTGGCGGACAAGCTGATGATGCTGTCCATCGTGGCCGCGCTTGTGATTGGAGGCGAGATTCCGTGGGCGGCTGCCGCGGTGATGGCATTCCGCGAGGTCGGCATGATCGCGAGCTCAGCCTTTTTCCATTTTCGCGGGATGCGGACGGTTCCGGCCAACGTCTTCGGCAAGGTGACGACATTCATCTATTATTTGGCCATTCTGCTGCTGTTCCTGGACTTGCGGGGCGGCGTTCCGACGCTGTGGTGCGCGATTGCGCTCTCCTTCGTGACGACTGGCGTCTACCTGATGAAATTCCGCCGTCTGAACCGGGCAAGCTAATATGGCAACGTGTGTTGGAAGGCGGAAGGATTAAAAGAGCCCGCCGCCGCGCCTTGGGAGAACCGGTGGCGATCGGCGGCGAGCCCTCTTATATCAACCTTTGCGCTGCAGTTCGCAAAAGGATACTTGTAGTATAGGCGTTGAACGTTAACCTTATGCGATTAGTACATATTACGTCCATATAAGGAGGAGTTATATACGATGTTGGATATTACGCAAATTCAAGAGATTATTCCCCACCGGCCGCCGTTCCTGCTGGTCGACCGCATTCTGGAGCTCGAGCCCGGCAAGCGTGCCGTCGGCCTCAAGAATGTGACGATGAACGAGCCGCACTTCATCGGGCACTTCCCGGGGTTCCCGGTCATGCCAGGCGTGCTCATTCTCGAAGCGCTGGCGCAGGTCGGCGCAACCGCTATCCTGGGCGTAGAGGAGAACCGCGGCAAGATCGGCTTGTTCGCCGGCGTGGACGAATTCCGATGGAGAGGCCAAGTGACGCCGGGTGATACGCTCACGCTCGAAGTGGAGATCATCCGCCTGAAAGGGCCGATCGGCAAAGGACAAGCAACCGCCAAGGTCGGCGACCGCGTCGTAGCGGAAGGCGTCCTCATGTTCGCGCTGACCGATCCGGCGAAGGGTTAAGCTGCACTCGACTGGCTGCATTCGCGCGATTCCCGGGGAGATACTCGATCAAATCGAGTATCTCGGCTACGGACGGTAGAAATGGGCAGAGAAACTCGAAATAATCGA
>NZ_JACJVN010000094.1:0-20299 GCF_014212015.1 Cohnella lubricantis
GCCGTCGTACGACGGCTTAGCACTCGCGATGGTGCGGTAACAGCAATCTGAAGGAGGTATATCCCCTTTAAAATTAAATCGTACTTTTAGATCCCCGCGGCTTCACAAGCAGCCGATACGCCCAAACCGAATTGACGAGCATGAAGAAGGCGGACACGATGAACAGCCCTTCGATGCCGATGACGCCGGACAACGCGCCGCCAACGACCGGTCCGATCATATTGCCAAGTGCGAGCGAGCTGCTGTTGAAGCCGAACGCTCGGCTCTCCTGTCCGTCCGGCGTATAGCGGCGAATGAGCGCATTGACCGACGGGATGAGCCCGCCGACGAAGCAGCCGAGCAGGAACCGGCAGACGAGCAGCTGCGGCACGTTCGTGACGAACGCCTGCGGAATGAACATGAGGCCGGAGCCCAGCAGCGAGAAGATGAGGACGCGCGTCGATCCGACCCTATCGCTCAGCCGCCCGAGCAGAGGCGCGGAGAACATATTCGAGAAGCCGGTCACGGACCCGACAAGTCCTGCCCAGAACGCCAGGTCAACCGTCGTGCCGTGCAGATCCTGCACGAACAGCGGAATGAGCGCCATCGGGCTCAGCATCGCGAATTGGATGAGGAACGTCACCGAATAGAGCGCCGGCAGCTGGGGAATGCGGGCCAGATCGCGCAGGCCGCTAAGCATGCTGGCTTGCGGCTTGCGGGCGGCGGCTTCCTTGTCGAACGTCTCCTTCACCATGATCCAGGAGAGTACGGAAGCGAGGAACAGCAGTGAGCCGGTGATGTAGAAGATCGGCCGGAAGCCGAATGAGTCTGCCATGAGGCCGCCGATCAGGGGGCCGAGAATCGTGCCGGCGGTCGCGCCCGATTGGAGCGTGCCCATCGCGAAGCCGGTTCTCTCCCGGGGAGCGGCGGATGAGATAAGCGCGACGGCGGCGGGGACGAAGCCGGAGATAATGCCGTTCACCATGCGCAGCAGCAGCAGCTGCCATGGCGCCGTTGCGAAGCCCATGAGCACAATGACGAAGGCCATGCCGAAGCCGGAGCGCAAGAGCATCATTTTCCGGCCATAACGGTCCGACATCTTGCCCCAGAACGGCTGGAAGAAGAACGACGTCACGAAGTTCGCTGCGAAAATAAGGCCGCCCCAAACGCCGATCGCGTGCTCGCCCTCGACGCCGAGGTCTTGCTGCAGATATAAAGTCAGGAATGGCGTGATCATCGTCATGCCGGCCATCACCATAAAGTTGCCAAACCATAGGACAGCCAAATTCACTTTCCAGCGTTGCAAGCCGGTCACCTTCTCGTCTATTATCTATGTTGAATACTTACTGCTAAGTTAATTTTATAACCAGTATATCATATGAAGAGAGGCCGTCCGGCAACCGCGAGGTTTGTCAAACTATTGTCATAGTCCGCAGAAGCTAACGGCTTGTGAGTCTATCCCAAAAGGGGCATAATGGTTCTTATAGTGTTATCAAACCAAGTCGCGAAGGGGCATAATCTGCATGAACGACCGATTCTTGCGCGCTTGCCGAAGCGAGCACACAGACCGCGTGCCTGTCTGGTACATGCGCCAAGCGGGACGGTACGACCCCGAGTATCGGAGAATCAAAGAGAAATATTCGCTGCTCGAAATATGTCAACAGCCGGAGCTGGCCGCGGAAGTCACGATGATGCCCGTGCGCAAGCTGGGCGTGGACGCCGCCATTCTGTATTCGGATATTATGAATCCGGTCGCTTCGATCGGCATCGACTTCGACATCGTGAAGGATGTCGGACCTGTCATTCATAACCCTGTGCGCACGGCGGCGGATGTCGACAAGCTGCGTCCGATCGACGTGGAAGGCGACCTGCCGCACGTGCTGGAGACAATCCGCATTCTTCGGCGCGAACTGGACGTTCCGCTGATCACGTTCGGCGGCGCGCCGTTCACGCTGGCGAGCTACATCGTGGAGGGACGCCCGTCCAAGTCCTACATGAAGACGAAGGCGCTCATGTATACCGAGCCGGACGTCTGGCATCGGCTGATGGGCAAGCTGTCGGCGATGGCGGCTGAATACTTGCGCGCGCAAGCGGCAGCCGGTGCCCAAGCCGTTCAGCTGTTCGACAGCTGGGTAGGGGCGCTCGCGCCGCGCGACTTCCAGGCGTTCGTGCTGCCGCACGTTCAATCGATCTTCGATCGGCTGGAAGGCGTCGATATTCCGAAAATCTACTTCCCCGGCGTCAGCTCGGGCGAGCTGCTGCCGCATCTGACAGAGCTTAAGGCCGATGTCGTCGGTCTCGACTGGCGGATGCCGATCGCCGAGGGACGCCGCCGCACGGAAGGGCGGTTCGCCGTCCAAGGCAATCTCGACCCGTACGTGCTGACCGCCCCGATGGAGGTCATTCGCGAACACGCTCGCCGCATACTGGACGAAGGCATGCGGGAGCCGGGGTATATTTTCAACCTGGGCCATGGCTTGTTCCCTGAAGCTTCGCTGGACAAACTCCGGGAGCTGACGGAATTCGTTCATACTTATTCGGAACAGCGGCTAAGAGAGGGAGTGTCATCATGAGTCAGGAGTCCGCTCCAATCGGCGTGCTGGTCATGTCCTACGGTACGCCGGAGAACATGGAAGGCATCGAGGCTTATTATACGCATATCCGCAGGGGGCATCCTCCGACGGCGGAGCAGCTGGAGGATCTCACAAGCCGCTATCGTTCGATCGTCGGCGGCGTGTTCCCGCTGCGGGCGAATACGAACCGCCAGGTCGAAGCGCTGCAGCGCACGCTGGATGAACTGGCGGGCGAAGGGCGCTACAAGTGCTACCAAGGGCTGAAGCACGCCGCTCCGTTCATCGAAGACGGCGTAGCCGCGATGGCTGCTGACGGCATCAAGGAAGCCGTCTCGATCGTGCTGACGCCGCAATATTCGTCGATGAGCGTCGGCGGCTATGTCAAGCGCGCGAAGGAAGAAGCCGAGAAGCATGGCATTCGCCTCGCGGCGATCGAGAGCTATCATCTGCATCCCGAGCTGATCTCCGCGCTGGCGAAGCGGGTGAAGGCGGGGATTGACCGTTTCGGGGAGGATCGCGAGAACGTGCTCGTGTTGTTCAGCGCGCATAGCCTGCCGGAGAAGATCGTCGAGATGAAGGATCCGTATCCGGAGCAGCTGCTCGAGACTTCGCGCGCCGTCGCAGAACAAGCGGGCATCAGCCGCTGGCAGTTCACGTGGCAGAGCGCGGGGCAGACCGGCCAGAAGTGGCTCGGGCCGGACATTCTGGAGACGATCGACTCGTTGTCGCGCGAAGGCGTGAAGAACGTGTTCGTGGCGCCGGTCGGCTTCGTATCGGACCACCTGGAGGTGCTGTACGACCTCGATATCGAAGCGCGCAAGTTCGCCGCGGAGCGGGGCATGCGCCTGGAGCGGATCGAGATGCTGAACAACGATTCGCAGTATATGAAGGCGATGGCGGAGACGATTCTTGGGGCTGCCGTTGTGCTGAAGCTCTAAACGCGGCGGCAGTGCCGGGTCAGCCGGTTGACGAGCCGGCCGCAGAGTTTAGGCGGACTAGTTGTACGGTTTACTATCTAAGGGAGAGTGGCGTGAATGAGACGGGATGTCAGACGGGTGGCGGTACTCGGAGGCGGCATCACCGGCCTGAGCGCCGCTTTTTATTTGAAGCGGATCGCGAAGGAGCAAGGCCGGAATATTGAAGTGACGGTTCTCGAGAAGTCGGACCGCTTCGGCGGCAAGGTGAATACGCTGCGCAAGAACGGCTTCGTCATCGAGCGAGGACCGGATTCGTTCCTCGGACGGAAGCTGCCGATGCTGCGGCTCGCCCGCGAGCTGGACTTGCTGGATGAGCTTGTCGGCACGAATCCGCAAGCGACGAAGACGTATCTCGCCTATGGCGGCGCGCTGCATCCGATGCCGAAGGGGCTGAATCTCGGCATCCCGAACGATCTCGGCGCGTTCGCGCGCAATAGCGTCGTCTCGCCGCTCGGCAAGCTGCGGGCGCTCGACGAGCTGCGTCTGCCGCCGAAGACGGACGACGGCGACGAGTCGGTCGGCGGCTTCTTGGAGCGGAGGCTGGGCCGCGAGATGGTCGAGCGGATCGGAGAGCCGCTGCTCGCGGGCATTCATGCCGGCGACTTGTACAAGCTGGGGTTGAAGGCGACGTTCCCGCAATTCGCGGAGATGGAGCGCAAGTACGGCAGCGTCATCCGCGGCATGATCGAGGCGCGGAAGAAGGCGCCTGTCGCGGGCGCGAAGGCAGCTGAGGCAAGGTCGGCGGCGGTCGGCGGGGCGAAGATTCCGCCGACGGCGTTCCTGACGTTCCGCCGCGGGCTGTCGACGCTGATCGAAGCGCTCGAAGAGCGGCTGCGCGCCGAAGGCTGCGAGCTGCGGATCGACGCGGAGGTGACCGCGATCCGCAAGCCGGCGGATGGCGCGGGAGGGGCGGAGGCGGCTGCCGGGAAGGCAACTGCAGAGATTGGCGCCGATACGCCGGCTGTTGGGGCCGCGAGTGCAGGCACGGCCTATCGCCTCGAGCTGGCGGATGGCAGCGCGGTCGAAGCGGACGCCGTGCTGCTCACGCTGCCGGCGTTCGCGACCGGCTCGCTGCTCGCGCCGCACGTCGATGCCAGCGCGCTGACGACGATGGACTATGCGTCCGTCGCCAACATCGTGCTCGCCTACGACGCGCGCGACTTCGACCACAAGCTGGACGGCTCGGGCTTCCTCGTGCCGCACGGCGAAGGCCGGGCGATCACCGCGAGCACGTGGACGTCGTCCAAATGGGGCAACACCGCGCCGGCGGGCAAGCGGCTCATCCGCTGCTATGTCGGCCATTCCACCGATGCTTCCGCGCTCGACTTGTCCGACGAAGAGCTGACGGCAGCGGTGAAGCGAGACCTGCGCGAACTGATGGGGCTGACGGCCGAGCCGGAGTTCATCGAGATCACGCGCTTGCGCCGCTCGATGCCGCAGTATCCGGTCGGCCATACGGACCGGATCGCCGCGCTCCGGCATGAGCTGGCCGAGCGCTTGCCGGGTATATACGCGACCGGAGCGCCGTTCGACGGCGTCGGCTTGCCCGACTGCGTCGAGATGGCGAAGGCGGCTGCGGAGCAGATGCTGGGAGATTGAGAGAAGCCGCCGCACCGGCAACAATAGACTTTCCGAACGGACCGCGCTGCGGTTATGATCGGAAAGTCTTTTGTTGAGATGGCAGCGGAGATGGGAGCGCCACTGCCACCAAGGCACAAAAAGTGCCTTGTTCGAATACACGCTCGCGCGCCGGCTCTACGAAGGCACAAAAGGTGCCTTGATCGTACACGCACAACGCGCATTACCTCATACAAGGCACAAAAAGTGCCTTGTTCACCCCCGAAACGGCGCGGCTCCGCCACCAAGGCACAAAAAGTGCCTTGTTCGAATACACGCTCGCGCGCCGGCTCTACGAAGGCACAAAAGGTGCCTTGATCGTACACGCACAACGCGCATTACCTCATACAAGGCACAAAAAGTGCCTTGTTCACCCCGAAAAGCCCGCGGCACTGCCACCAAGGCACAAAAAGTGCCTTGTTCGAATACACGCTCGCGCGCCGGCTCTACGAAGGCACAAAATGGACCTCTGTCAAAAAAGTGGACACAATTTTAAGCCATTCTCTTTAGGTTCTTGTAATAATTTTCCTCAAATCGGATAGGGGAAACATAGCCCAAGGATCCGTGAATTCTCTTTCGGTTGTAGAAGAGCTCGATGTACTCAAACATCTTTTGCTGGGCCTGAGCCTTCGTTTTGAATTTCGTGCAGTAAATGAATTCTTTCTTCAGCAGGCTGTGCCAGGACTCGATACAAGCGTTGTCATAGCAGTTTCCTTTGCGGCTCATGCTGGCCTTCATGCCATACGTCTCCAGTCGCTGGCGGTACGCTTCGGACGCATACTGTGATCCCCGATCGGAATGGTGTAACAGCCCTTTAGCGGGCCTGTGCGATGTGTAGGCCATCTCCAGTGCATTCAGCACCAAATCGGTCGTCATGCGATCGGCTAGCCGCCAGCCGGCGATCTTGCGCGTGTACAGGTCCATGACGCTCGCCAAATACAACCGCCCTTCACGACACGGCACATACGTGATATCTGTAACCCATACGCTGTTCGGCTCCAGCACATGAAACTTCTGATTTAGTGTGTTCGGCGCGATATCGAAGGGGTGGTTGGAGTCCGTAGTGCAGACGCGGAATTTCTTCGACACGCAGGATCGCCAGCCGTTTTCACTCATGATCTCTCCTACGAGACGCTCCGAGATGCATTTGCCTTCCTGCTTCAACAGTTCTGTGATTTTGGGCGCACCGTAGCGCTTGCTGGAGTCGAAGTAGTCAACCCACCAACCCATTCCGCCGTCGCACCGCTCGGGAGGAGCCTTCCCTCTCCCAATCGTCAGATGGCTCTAGTCCAGCAACTGCCAATCACCTCGACTGTAGATTTTTATCCCCCCATTAGCCGATCGCTCTCTTAATCCGCTGCCGGCTCCTAACTATAATGGATATGTAGGAAGCGTCTTCCTGCTATAATGAGGTGGATTGGACGGATGAGAGGGTGGGCTAGAGGCCGATGAGCTTGGGAAGACGCGTGTTTACCGCTTTTTTGGTGTTTATCATCGTGCCATTATTCGTGCTTGGCACCGTATCCTACCTTGTCTTCCAGCATATCACCCAAGAGAAATATACCGAGCAGCTAGAGCTGTCGATGAACGCGATCGGGCGGAACATCAACAATATGATCCGGGAGGCGAACTATTTCTCGGACTTCTGGGTGACGACCAAGGACAGCGTCGAGAGCGTCGATCAGTCGTTCCGGGGCGAGGGCTTGGCGGCAACCGCGGCCGGGGACGACGATCCGTATTACCAGGAGATGATCGAGAACGAGAAGCTGAGCCAGCGCGTGCTGCTGACGTATCCGGGCATCAAATCCGTCTCGCTCTATCGGGAGAACGGCGGGTTGGTTAATGTGAATTTTATTAAGGATACCCCTTTCTCATTCGATGTGCTGAAGAACGATCCGATCTACCAGGAAGTATTGCGGAAGAACGGTTCGCCGGTCTGGATCGGGCCGAACGAGGATATGGCGCTGACGGGCCCCAACAATCTGTTCACGCAGATTCGGGTGCTGCTCGACATTGATACGCTCAAGAGCAAAGGCATTCTGGTTATTCGCTTCTCGATGAACGAGCTGGATCGAACATTCGAATTCTACAATACCGGAGCGAGCGATAATCGCCGGTATCTGATCGTCGGGCGCGGAGGCACCGTCGTGTATGACAGCGGCGCCTCTCTGGAAGGGCAGAACTTCTATCTGAACGCCGATCCGAACGCCAAGCTGGACCTAGCGCAGAACTTCGAGAGCGTCAAGATGAAGTTTCTCGGGCAGAAGAGCTTGGTCAGCGTCCACAACCTTGGCGACATTAAGCGTCTTGGGGTCGGGGATTGGACGCTCGTAACCGTCACGGATTGGAAGTACTTGTCCGGCGGCCAGACGGCCGTGCTCGGCTGGGTGGTCGGCATTACGATGGCTTCGCTCGCTTGCGCGCTCTTCTTCAACCTGATGTTCGTCCGGCGGATGATCGGCTTCATCGTCCGGGTTGTCGGCGCGATGCGGAGGGTTGAACGAGGCGACCTGTCGGTGAGGGTGCCGATCGCCGGCAACGACGAGACCGTCATTCTGGCGAAGGGCTTCAACAGTCTGGTCGAACGGGTATCGGAGCTGCTGAACGATGTGACGAAGGAGCAGCTGCGCAAGCGCAAGGCCGAGATGATGCTGTTGCAGGCGCAGATCAAGCCGCACTTCCTGTTCAATGCGCTGGAATCGATCAACATTCTGGCGGTGCAGAATGAAGGGCGCAAAGTCAGCAAGATGGTGCAGCGGCTGGCGAACATTTTCCGAATCAGCATCCAGCAGCGGGAAGTGATCCGGATCGATCAGGAGCTCGAGCATCTGCGAAGCTATCTGGAGATTCAGAAGTTCCGCTTCGAGGACTTGTTCGAATTCGAGATCGAAGTGCCCGAGGAGCTGCTAGGCTACGAGATTCTGAAGCTGACGCTGCAGCCGCTCGTGGAGAACAGCATTCAGCACGGCTTCGAAGGCATTGACTATTTAGGCAGGATCAAGGTGAGCGCCAAGGAAGAGGGCGGCAATATCGCCTTCTTCGTGGAGGACAACGGCATTGGCATTCCGCAGGAGCGGCTCAGCTACTTCTCGGCAAGCGGCATGACGTCGTTGGAACGAATGTACGAGGAATCTCCCGAGACGGGCGAACGCCGCGGACTGGGCGTCGGGAACGTGGCCGATCGTCTGCGTATTCACTACGGGCCGGGATACGGACTGCTGCTGTGCAGCTCTCCTGGCCAAGGAACCGTCATCAAGTGTCTCATACCGAAGATTGCGGGAGGGAGAACGAATGAAGCTGAAGGTTCTGCTGGCAGATGACGAGATCCCTATTCTCAAAAATCTGCAGATCGTCGTCCCGTGGGAGGAGCTCGGTCTTGAAGTGATCGGGACGGCGAAGAACGGGGAGATCGCGCTGGAGCTGGCGAGAGAGCATCGCCCGCACCTTATTCTGTGCGATATCCGCATGCCGGTAATGGACGGCATCGAGTTCTTGAAGGCGCTGCGAGAATTCGATTCAGACACCGAAGTGATCATGATGACCGGCTACCAGGACTTCAGCTATGTCCGCTCCGTCATTCGCTACGAGGTTCGGGATTATGTGCTGAAGCCGATCGATTACGAGGAGCTGGCTCAGACGATCAGCCGTCTAGCTAGCGGCATTCGCGAGCGGAGCGAGGAACAGCAGTCGATTCAGCGCGAATGGCGGCAGGTGTTCCACCTCGCTTATGAGAAGGTGCTCTACGATCTGCTGAACGACGTCGGCGGAAATAGCTCGAAGCCGTTCCTTCCATACCGCGGGCTTGGCGGGGATGAACTGAACTTCGTCATGATGTTGGTCGATGTCGAGGAATATTCACGGAAGGAATGGTTGTGGAACGAGAAGGAGCGGAAGCTGTGGAACTTCGCCATTCATAATGTTCTTCAAGAGAATCTGCAATCGTTCGAGGTGCCTCACTCGGTGCTGCAGGTGCGGAGCGGCGAGTGGTGCGTATTGATCGAACTGGAATCGCCGGACGTATTCGAGCTGGAGCAGTGCCGCGCTTGGGCGGCCGAGCTTCGCCAGGCGGTCGGACGCTACCTGAAGCTGGGCATCCGGGTTGCGCTGCATGCGATGCCGGTCCCGCTCGAGCGGCTCGCGCGCGTCTACAAGCAGCTGCAGCGATCGCTCCATCTGGAGAGAAGCTCGGATGGCGGCATCCTCGTGCCGGTGCGCTCGACGAAGGGGCTGCAGGAAGAGACGCAGAAGCTATGGGACCGGATTGAGGAGATGGTAACCGGGCTGAAGCGCTGCGACCGCCGGAAGACCGAGACGGCGCTTAAGGATTTGAATGAGAGCTTCCTCCGCCTGCCTGAGACTTCGATTGAACGGGTGGAGCCGATCCTCCATTACATCTGCCTCCACTTGATCCGGGAGATGCGTTCGATGGATGTCATCGGCAGACAGGACGAGATGGACTATTGGAGCCAGATCGACCGCAGTCCCGGCATTCGGGAGACGCTGGCGCTGATCAACAGGCTCGTCGATCAATCCATCACCAGCGTGATGAAGAAGAAGACGAGCGATGTCCTGATGCTGTCGGCCAAAGATTATATCGAACGCAATTTGTCCTCCGATCTGAGCATCGATATGCTGGCCGATTATTTGGGCATCAGCGGCAGCTACTTTAGCTTGCTTTTCAAGCAGCATTTCGGCGACACCTTCGTCGAATACGTGACGAAGCAGAGGATGGAGATGGCCAAGTCGATGCTCGCGCTAAGCGACAAGAGCGTGACGCACATCGGCCAGATGGTCGGCTACGGGGAGCGGAGATACTTCACCCGTGTCTTCAGCAAGTACACGGGCATGCTTCCGTCGGAATACAGGGAGCGGGCCCATCAGCGGCCGCAAGAGCCGATCTTGTCCGGTTGGACGGCGAAGGAGAATGGTTCATGACGATGGAGAAGCAGTCTTGGCGGCAGATGAGCTTGAAGGAGAAGGTTGGCCAGCTGTTCGTATGCGGATTCGCCGGCTATGAGCCGACGGAAGGCATTCGGGAGTTGATTCGCGATTACGGGCTAGGCGGCATCGTCTTCTTCCGGCGCAACCTGCTCGATGCCTCTCAAGTGAAGCGGCTGACGGCGGCGCTTCAAGCCGAAGCCCCGTCGCCGCTGTTCATCTCCATCGATCAGGAAGGCGGCATGGTGGTGCGCTTGGAGGCAGGCGTGACGGTCATGCCTGGCGCGATGGCTGTCGGCGCCGCGGGCAAGGACGACTGGGCGTACGCAGCCGCGCTCTGGTCGGGAGCGGAGCTGCGGGGGATCGGCGTGAACATGAACTTCGCGCCGTGTCTCGATGTGAACAACAATCCGGCCAACCCGGTCATCGGCGTTCGCTCGTATGGGGAGGATCCCCAACATGTCGCGAAGCTGGGAATCGCCGCGATCCGCGGCTACCAGGAGAGCGGAGTGGCCGCGGTCGCGAAGCATTTCCCCGGGCACGGCGATACGGCCAGCGACTCCCATCTGGAGCTGCCGGTCGTTCCGCATCGACGGGACCGGCTCGATGCGGTGGAGCTGCTGCCGTTCCGCGCCGCGATTGAAGCAGGCGTGGACGCGATCATGACCGCGCATGTCGTCTTCCCGGCATATGAGTCCGACGGCGTGCCCGCTACGCTGTCCCGGCGGATTCTGACCGGCCTGCTGCGGGACCAGCTTGGCTACGAAGGCGTTGTCGTTACCGATTGCTTGGAGATGAACGCGATCGCGGAGACGATCGGCGTTGCTCGCGGCGCGGTCGAAGCGGTGAAGGGCGGCGCCGACCTCGTGCTGGTAAGCCATCGCTTGGACCGCCAGATCGCCGCGCTCGAAGCCGTCTACGAGGCGGCGCTGGCCGGCGAGATTCCGGCGTCGCGCATCGATGATGCCGTGGCGCGGGTATGGGAGCTGAAGCGTCGCCGCGGCCTGTTCGACCCTGCATTGCCGGTTCAACCTAACCGCATCCAGGCAGAGAAGACGGCAAAGCGAATCAGCGAACAGGCGGTGACGGTCGTGCGAGGGGCGGAAGCGCTGCCGCTGGACCGCGGGTCGCGCGTGCTCAGCGTGTGGGCGGAAGCGAGAGTGGGCACCGAGGTGGTCGAGGTGATCGAACAGGAGCGGACGCTGGGCTTCGCCCTCCGTGAGGAAGGCTTCCAGGTGGAGGAGGTTCGCGTCGGGCTGGATCCGGATGACGGCGATTGCGAAGCCGCGCTCAAGCGAACCGAGGAGGCGGATACGATTGTCTTCGCTTCTTATGATGCTGGATTCTCGACCCGTCAAGCTGAATTGATCCGGTGTCTAGCCCGGTTGGATGGGAGACGCCTCGTCCTTGTCGCGACTCGTACGCCTTATGATTTGCTTGAGATCCCGGACGTGCCGGTATACCTGTGCACATACGAGAACAAGCCGGCTATGATGAGCGCGCTGGCAGGGGTACTCTCCGGAAGATTGCCGGCGAAGGGACGGCTTCCGGTCACGATTGGTTCGTATGCGAAGGGAGAATTTGGCTGATCATTCTTCAATATTTTGATTAACGATGATATACTCAAACCATGAAGAGCAGCTAGACATCTACACGATGCCTAGGCTGCTCTTTGTTGTTGTCTGAGAGGCATTCGACAATATCTTCATTGTTTAATACTTATTGCTAACTATTTAGCGAGTTGATAATCGATTAATAACTGGATTAAAATGGGTTTGTTAACTGGCATTAGAAGGAGGCGCTGCATGAGAATAAAAGATTCATGAAAAGACGGCCAGTTCTATAAAGATAGTAATAGAGATTCGGAAGACTAGAATCGGATTCGGGTTCAAAAAAATGGATAGAAGCGGAGTGAGGCAGTTGGCGAAATCGACGGTGTACCCTTATCAAGGAACGCTAAGCGGAACGATTCGAATTCCACCTTCCAAGTACCACCTCCACCGGGCTCTGATCTTCGGATCGCTAGCCGAAGGAGAGACGGTTATCCATGGCAAATCAGGGGCCCTGCACATCCGCGACACACTCAACTCGCTCCATGATTTTGGCATCTCCATTCGACCGACGCCGGACGGTTATATCGTCAGGGGCGGAAGCTATCGTCCCCGCAATGGCCGTATCCGAGTGGGAAGCTCCGGCTCCACGCTGCAGTTCATGCTCGGGCTGGGCAGCTTGTCCGAGGGAGCCGCTCCCGTCTATAACGGCCACAAGGCGCTTCGGGAACGGCCGATCGGGCCGCTGTTGGAAGCGCTAGGTTCCATGGGCGTCAAGTGGAGCGCGAACCAATACAAGATGCCGGTCGCGATTCAGCCCGGCAGACCGAAGGGCGGCCACGTCCAAATTCCCGGTACGCTCAGCCAATGGATATCGGGCCTGCTCATTCTCGCGCCCTTCGCCGATAAGGACACGATCATTGAGGCGCTTCCGCCTCATAACGAGCTTACATATGTCAAGCTGACGATCGAGATGCAACGGCAATTTGGCATCTTCGTTGAGGAGGACCCAAGCGGCACCCGCTGGCGCGTTCCCGCCGGACAGCGATATAAGCCGGCGGAGATCAGCATCGAACCGGATTTGTCTTCGGCGGCATTCCCGCTGGTGCTCTCCGCTCTCTATCCGTCGGATGTCACGCTGCAAGGCATCGCCGGATTCGGCTCGCATCCGGAGAACAAGGTCTTAGAGATTATAGAGGACTTCGGGGTCAAGCTCGAGTACGACGTGCGGCTGGACGGCGTTCGCATCCGCCATTCGAACTTCCGTCCGATCGGCGGCCGGGAGATCGATATGCGGCATATTCCGGATTTGATTCCGGCTATGTCCGTGCTGGCCTCTCTCTCTCAAGGAAGCACGATTCTTAGAAATATCGGGCCAGGTCGTATGAAAGAGTCTAACCGTGTCAAAGCTATGCTTCAGTTGAACAAGATGGGAGCGCGGATTCGAGAGATTGACGACGATCTCCATATCGAAGGCGTTGATAGACTGACGGGCGCTTCCATATCGACCTACAACGACCACCGCGTTCAGATGGCGTTCACGCTAGCCGCGCTGCGAGCTTCCGATAAGGCCAGTGAGCTGACGTTCCCGAACGCTTATCAAATTTCCTATACCGAATTTTTCGACCACTTGGCTGCGCTTGGCGTTCGATTGGGCCAAGATGCGGCTCAACTGGCAGAGACATATTGAGAGAAGGGATTAGGTGCTTATGATTACGGCGAACACGTATATGACCGAGAGCGATATGCTGTTCTTGAACCGATTCGACATGGCTAATCCGAGAAGGCCAGCGGTCGTCGATCTAAGCGCGCCTAAGACGACCGTCTTGAGCTTCCGGGAGCTGAATAGGCTGGCGGACCGCGCCGCGCAAGGGCTTATTCGGCTGGGCGTCGAGAGGGGAGAGAATGTCGCTTATCTGCTGCCGAACGGCTGGGAGTTCGTAGTACTGACGCTGGCCATCTGGAAGATCGGCGCCGTGGCTTGCCCGATGCTGCCTGCGTTGAGAGAGAGAGAGATTCCTTTCATCATGAACAAATCCAAGAGCAAGGTGCTCATCATTCCGGCGGAGCACCGGGGCTATCGCTACCGGCCGCTGATCGAGAGCATCCGCTCGGAGCTGCCGGGACTCCAAGCGCTGATCGAGATCGAAGCGAGAGATCCGAATGATTCGAAGACTTGTCTCGGCGGCCTCGCGTCCGAGGAGCCGGATCTGGATCGGATCGCGAGCCGCAGGCCGGGAGCCGGTGAAGCGGCGCAGCTGCTGTTCACTTCGGGCACGACAGGCGAGCCCAAAGGGGTTATCCATACGCACGGAACGCTCGCGCACGGATGCTCCGCGCATGCGCACGGACTCGGGCTGACGTCCGAGGATACGATCTGGATCCCGTCTCCGATGGCGCACCAGACTGGCTTCCTGTATGGCATGTCGCTTGCTCTGTATCTTGGCGCCAAGCAAGTCTGCCAAGGGCATTGGGATGCGGGAACGGCCCGAGTCGCCATCGAAGAGCATGGGGCGACGTTCGTCCAGGCGGCCATGCCGTTCCTGGCGGATCTGACCCGCGAGGAGCAGCCCCCGAAGGGGCTGCGCATCTTCATCGCGACCGGCGCTCCGGTTCCGCGCAAGCTGGCGCAGGAAGCGAAGGACCGGCTGTCGTGCAAGGTGGCCGGCGGCTGGGGTTCGACGGAATCGTGCATGATCAGCGTCGGCTCGGTGCGGGAGTACAGCGATTTCTCTTGGAACTCGGACGGGCAAGTCATCGCTGGACGGGAGATGAAGGTGACCGACGAGGACGGGCGCGCGCTGCCGCCGGGTCGAGAAGGGCTATTCAAGGTGCGGACCCCGGCGATGTTCACTGCGTACTTGGATCACCCGGAATGGTATGAAGCGGCGGTCGATGCCGATGGCTTTTTTAACACGGGAGATCTGGCGGTTATCGACGAATTCGGCAATGTGCGGCTGACCGGACGGGTCAAGGATGTGATCAATCGCGGCGGCGTGAAGATACCGGTCGCTGAACTTGAGAACCTGCTCTACCAGTTCGAGCCGATCAAGGACGCCGCGGTCATCGGGATGCCGGATCCGCGGCTGGGCGAACGCATCTGCGCCTATGTGACGCTGATGAATCCGGAGCAGACGATCGGGCTGGAAGATGTGACGTCCTATTTGAAGTCGCAGGGCGTCACGAAGATTTATTGGCCGGAGCGAGTGGAAGTTATCGGGGACATGCCGCGGACGACGACAGGCAAGATTCAGAAGTACGTGCTGCGCAACTGGATCACGGACAAGCTGGAATCGGAACGGCATGGGACGTAGTAGCGCGGGGATCTGCAGGAGAGCAGAGTAAGTGGAGCGGCAACAAGAGAGCAACAGTCAGGGAGCTATGCGCGAGGAGCTGCAGCATGGCAGGAATACTCAGGGGGTGAAGGTGGACAAGCCGGGGCCAATATGCCCCGGCCGCTGTGCGCTTTTTGCATACTATATCTCATTTGGTAGAGGAGAATCGGATATGAACGAAGCGGACTTCCTTAAATTGCAAGAAGAAATAAGAGCTTATGTGAACGGCAGGCTGCGGGAGCTGTCCGTTCGAATCGAAGAGACCGGCGAATGCGGACCCGACATCTGGGAGGAGCTGCGCGAGCGCGGCTATCTGCGCCTTGCCGCACCGAAGGAATACGGCGGGTACGGACTCAGCTTCACGCAATACTTGCAGCTGCTCGAGCTATTCTCTCAATCTCACGGCTCGATCCGAATGGTCGTTCACGTCCTCAACGGCGTCTGGCGGCCGATTGATCTGCTTGCAACCGAGGAACAGCGCGAACGGTTCGTGAAGCCGCTCGTGCGCGGCGAGATCACGGCGGCGTTCACGCTGACGGAGCCGAATGCCGGGTCTGGCGCCGACATTCAGACGTCCGCGCGTCTGGAAGGCGATTCGTATGTTCTGAACGGCGAGAAGTGGCTCATTACGTTCGGTGATACGGCCGACTATCTGATGCTGTATGCGAGAATGGAAGGAACTCGCGGCTACGAAGGAACTCTGGCGCTGCTGGTGCCGCGTCTGGCGGAAGGCGTCGAGATCAACGTCATGCCGCCGACGCTGGGGTTGACGGGGACGGGACACGCCCACATCGTGCTTAGGAATGCGCGCGTGCCGAAGGACCATCTGCTGGGTGAAGTGGGACAAGGGCTGCTTAGCGCGTTGAACGGCTTCCTCGATCCGAGCCGCGTCTGCGTCGGCATGACTTGCGTCGGCTTGGCTCAGCGAGCGTTCGATCTGGCTGTCGAGCGGAGCCGCGAGCGCGTTACGTTCGGCAAGACGCTCAGCCAGCGCCAAGTCGTGCAGACGTGGATTGCCGAGATGGCGACCGACATCGAAGCGGCCCGTCAGCTCGTCATGTATGCGGGCCGGTTGAAGGATGAGGGGACGCTTACGCCGCCGCCGGCTTCGATGGCGAAGCTATACGCGTTAGAGATGCTGCAGCGGGTTACGGATAGAGCGCAGCAGATCTGGGGCGGCATCGGTTATTTCAAGGGCTATGAGATCGAACGAATCTATCGCGACGCGCGCGCGCAGAAATTCGAAGAAGGCACGGCTGAGATCCAGAAGGCGGTAATCGCTAAGCACATCCTGGCGGGAGAGTGAGTCCGATGCGTTCAAGCGTATTGCTCAGACCGGGACGGATCGGAACGCTGGAGCTGAAGCATCGCATTCTGATGGGCGCGATGCATCTGGGCATTGAAGGCCGGCGGGAGACGCTGGAGCAGTTGATCGCCTTCTATCTCGAGAGAGTTCGCGGAGGAGCGGCGCTTATCATAACAGGCAACGTCGCCGTCCTTCCGGAAGGCAGCGGACATGGCATGTTCTGCCTGACGGAGCCTGAGCATCGGCAGCAGTTAAGGGAGCTGGCCGGCGCAATAAGGGAAGCGGGAGGACGAATGGCGCTTCAGCTTACCCACTGCGGGCGTTATTCGCGGCAGGCAGACACCGGGTATGTGCCGAAGGCGCCGAGCGCGATCGCCTCTAGGCTGACGAGGGAGACGCCGGAGGCGATGTCGGGCGAAGATATTGCACGGCTTAAGGAAGCGTTCGCGGACGGGGCGGCTTTCGCCCAGGAAGCAGGCTTCGCCGGCATTGAGATTATGGGCTCCGAAGGCTATCTGCTGAACGAATTTGTCTCGCCGCTGACGAATCGGCGAGAGGATGAATACGGCGGCGACTTCGACAAGCGGTCCCGGCTCTGCCTGGAGGTTGTCGAAGGGATCCGCCGGCGGGTCGGCCGCGGCTTCCCGATCATCTACAGGATGTCGGGAGACGATTGCATGGAAGGAAGCACGACGCCGGAAGAGACGCTGGAATTCGCCCGCAGGCTGGAGGGGCAAGGCGTTGACGCGCTGAACGTTGGGGTCGGCTGGCATGAGTCCAGTCTGCCGACGATCGGCGCGATCGTGCCATCCGGGGCGTTCGCCCACATCGTCGCCGCGGTTCGCAGCGCCGTCAGCATTCCGGTCATCGGCGCGAACCGGATTCATACGCCGGAGGCCGCCGAGCCGCTGCTCTTGCGCGGCGACATGGACTTCATCGCTCCTGCGCGTCCATGGCTGGCGGATTCGGCGTTCGCGAACAAGATCGCCGCCGGCGACCGCGACGGCTTGAACGTATGCGTCTCCTGCAACCAGTCGTGCCTGGACCATTCGATGAGCCATCCGCCTAAGCCGGTCGGGTGCATGGTTAATCCGCGCGCAGGGCGGGAGGCCGAACCGTTCTATATGGCCGTGCGGCCGCTTCGCGTTGCCGTCGTTGGCGGCGGCGTCGCGGGCCTGCAGGCGGCTAAGACGGCGGCGGAGCGCGGCCATCGCGTGACGCTGTTCGAGGCGTCGGATCAGCTTGGCGGCCAGTTCCGCCTCGCGGCGAACATTCCCGGCAAGGAGAAGTTCCTCGAGACGATCCGCTATTACGAAGTCGGCCTGCAACGTCTCGGCGTGACGGTTCGGAAGAACGCTTCTGTTGGTGCGGATGAGCTGAGAGAGCTGGGGTTCGACAGCGTAATCGTCGCAACCGGCGTCGAACCGTTCGTCTCAGATGAACTGGAAGGCGCTGATTCGCCCCACGTTTGCACTTATGCGGACCTATTGTCGGGGGCGCGGCCGTTCGGCCGCCGCATCGTTATCATCGGAGGCGGCGGCATCGGCTCGGATGTCGCGCATTATATCGCCGAGACGCTGCGGACTCGCCCGGATGTGCAATCATTCTTCGAGGAACGAGGTTACGGCTCGAGGCCGGCGTCCGATGTCAAGATCACGCTCGTCTCGCGCTCGAGCAAAGTCGCCAAGGGTGTTGGCCCCACCTCGCGATGGGTGCTGCTTGGCGAGCTTAAGCGTCTTGGGGTTGAGGTGCTGAAGGGCTACCGCTGCTCCTCCATAACCGCCGAAGGCGCATGGGTGGAGAGCGAGACGGATCGGCTGCTTATCCCCGCCGATCAGGTGGTGCTCTGCACCGGCCAGCGCTCGCGAACGAAGCTGGCGGAAGCGTTGGCGGCACAGCTGGAGACGCAAGCGGGGATGGCGCGCTCCGACGGCGGTGGATTGCCGCGTATCGATGCGGGCGTTGCGAGAGTCGATGCAGCGGCAGCGCGGGGTGAGGCGGCAACCGTGCGGGTCGACGCCGGAACGGCTGCGTTAAATAGAGATGCAGAGGCTGAAGCGGCTTGGATGGAGGCGATACCTGCGCGGATGACGGTGGAGCTGGTCGGCGGCGTTCGCGAAGCGGCTGAACTGAACGCCGCACGCGCTATCCGGCAAGCCTATGAGATTGCCTCGAGGATCTAGCGTTATTTTCGACCATACACGTTACTCGAAAGGATGCGATCGAATTGTCCCAATCGTTCAAAGGCAAGAAAGTGCTCATTACTGGCAGCTCTCGAGGCATCGGACGGGCTACTGCCCTAGCATTCGCCATGGAAGGCGCGGATGTCGTCATTCACTACCGCCGCGATGAGGATGCAGCGTACAAGACCGCGGAGGAAGTCCGCGCGCACGGCGTGCAAGCTCTAGTCTGCCGTGCCGAGCTGGAATCTCCGGAGGAGATCGACGCCATGTTCGATACGATCGCGAGCGAGTGGGGAGCGCTTGACGTGTTCATGGCCAACGCCGCAGCGACCGCGTTCAAGCCAGTCATGGAGACGAAGGGTTACCACGTGGACCGGACGTACGAGGTTGTTGTCAAGAGCACGCTGCATGCGGTTCAGCGAGCGGTGCCACTAATGGAAGGCCGGAAGGGGCGCGTCATTACGGTGTCCAGTTTGGGCAGCCGTTTCGCGCTTCCGCGCTACTCGACGATCGGTTCCGCGAAGGCGGCGCTGGAGTCGCTGACGCGTTATCTGGCGGCGGAACTGGGGGAGAAGGGCATCACGTGCAACGTGATCTCGCCTGGCGTCGTGGAGACGGATTCGGTACGCTTCTACGCCAAGGATGAGTTCGAGACGTTCAAAGCGAACGTCATCTCGCGCACGCCAATTAAGCGGCTTACCCAGCCGGAAGATGCGGCGGGACTGGCGCTGTTCCTGGCGAGCGACGCGGCCGAGTTCATCACCGGCCAGGTGATCAACGTCGACGGCGGGCTGACGCTTATCGCCTACGGGTCGGACGGGCGGTAAGGGCGTCGGCTGCGCTTCGACTGGTTTGTCGTAGCTTGGCGGAGGGGGCTCGCTGAGGCGGCTGGATAAGGCTGCTAGCTGAGGCGGATAGTTGGCGGGGCGGCTGCGTTAGCGGCACGATGGCGAATTGCTGGACTGCCGGCACCCTATTGCCGACAGGCTGCTGTCATGTTAACGTAGGTGAAGATGGATTCATTCACTCACTCATATGCCGTTGCGAACGTTTGTTGCGCGTGAAGCACACGCCGCTTGCTCCCTTAAGGGGGCTGGCGGCGTTTCATTTTTTTCGAAGGAGGCGGTTGTTGTGTTTGATGAGGCGTATGCGAAGTTCTGGGCGGAACAGGTGCGGGCGGCGGACGGCCAACGCAAGGAGATGCTGGAGAAGGATCTGACGGGTACGCGGCTGTTGTTGGAGAAGGTGCTGCTGCCTGTGCTCGGCTCGTTCGAGGGGATGGAGCTGGAGTATGAGATCGTGAATTTGTCGGGCGTGAGGCTGTATGGGGACGTGTACCATTATCGGCTGCGGACGGTTTTCGAGGAGGATCACTACACCACCCACGCGGAGAAAATCACGCGCCGGCGCTTCTCCTTCGAGCGGGGACGCGCCAGAACCTTCGCGGTGCTGGGACTGCGGTATTTCCCCTTCAGCCGCGACGAGCTGGAGCAGTTCCCGGAGCTGTGCAGACGGGACTTGAGCGAGCTGATCGCTCGGGCTTCGGGCTATGAGCAGTCGGGGCTGATGCAACGCTCTGTCTACGAGCGGGAATTGCTGCGCTGCGCGCTGCTTCGGCATCGCCCTTTTCGGCTGAGCGATGTTAGCGAGTGGTTGCAGCTGGGTAAAGAGACTTCTCGTAAATTCGTCCGGAATCTTCAGATAGACGGATTCATTGCGGCGCTTGGCGGAGGAGAACACCGATGCCACGAATTCGAGATTACGAATAAAGGCGTCGCTCTTCTGCTTAGTAACAAACTGTAGTACGACCACGCATCAACATCAGGGAATTGCTCGATCAA
>NZ_JACJVN010000094.1:20380-29996 GCF_014212015.1 Cohnella lubricantis
TACGCACCAAAGTGGGGGAGATGCACGTCGGCGGTGTATGCGCAACGCCCCCGACAATACATCGACAATATCAACGAACGTTCGTCTGCATGCGAGCGGGTGTGGTATAATTACGGGCAGGAAATGGTACTGGAGGAAATGCAATTATGTCCTATTCCCGCACCCGTACGCATCAGATATCCAAGAAGCGGCGCTTCCGCAAGCTGCTGTTCGTGAATGTGACGCTGCTCGCGCTTATTGTTGTGGCGGGCGGGCTGCTGGCTGCCCAGTGGAGCGCTTCCGGCGGCGTGGACGGCGCCCCCGGCGGCCGCTCGGAGGCGCCGCCTGCATCCGCGCCTGCGGCCGGCAATGCGGACGAGCCCAGCGGCAGCGGCAACGCAAACGGCACCCCAACCGATCCTGGCAACGCCGGCGATGCAAGCAACGGCACGCCCACCGGCAGCGATAGCGATGCACCGGGCACGCCGGACGAGCCTGCCGGCGGCCCTGCGGATACGCAGGACCAAGTGACGCTCGCGTTCGTCGGCGACATTCTGACTGCCTCCACCGTGGGCAGCTACATGGACAAGAACGGCGTGGACTACCCGTTCGAATATGCAGCCGCCTCGCTTCAAGCGGCGGACATTACGGCCGGCAATCTGGAGACGCCGATTACGAACAGGGAAGACCCGGCCGAGAACAAGACGTACGTGTTCCGCGGCAAGCCGGAGTATCTAACCGGCATTAAGAATGCCGGGTTCGACGTATTGTCGCTGGCCAACAATCATACATTGGATCATGGATGGGAAGGCCTCAGCGATACGATGGACTACCTCGACGACGCGGAGCTGCAGCACATGGGCTCCGGCGTAGACGCCGAGGAAGCGTTCACGCCCGTCATCATCGAGAGCCATGGCATTCGGGTCGCCTACATCGGCGTGACGCATGTGGTGCCGGATGGCTCTTGGAAAGCCGGCGAGAACCACCCCGGCCTTGCGGATACCTATAATACGAAGCCGGCGGTTGCGGCTATCCAGTCGGCCAAGGAATTGGCGGATATCATCGTTGTGATGGTGCACTGGGGCAACGAGCGGGAGCAGCAGCCGGAGCAGGCGCAATTCGACGTCGGACACACGTTCGTGGACGCCGGTGCGGATTTGGTCATCGGCAGCCATCCCCACGTGCTGCAAGGATTCGAGTATTACAATGGCAAGTGGATCGCCTACAGCTTGGGCAATTTTATTTTCACAACGAACGGTAATTCGGTTACTCAGCAGACAGGCGTTCTGAAGGCGGCCTGCACCAAGGACGGCGCTTGCGGCATGAACTTCGAGCCCATGTTCGCGCACAATTTCCAGCCATCGCCGATGAAGCCGGAAGAGGGAGCGCTGCTCCTCGCAGAGCTCTCGGATAAGTCATACGGGGCTAAGGTGGATGAGAAGGGAGATCTGATCCCTGTATCCGCCGGAGGCGGGAAGGAGACTCCTTGATGGCACCAACGAGCCGGGCCGCGCTTCATCCTTGTGTCGCTCATCGCGGATGGTCGGGAGGGGCGCCCGAGAACACGCTCGCCGCATTCCGATTGGCGCTTAGCGAGCCTAGCGTCTACTGGATCGAGCTCGACGTTCACTTGAGCAAGGATGAGGTGCCCGTTGTCATTCACGACGGGACGCTGAACCGGACGACGAACGGCAAGGGCAAGGTTAGCGAGCGTACGGCCTTGCAGCTGTCGCAGCTGGATGCGGGGAGCTGGTTCCACCCTATCTACGCGGGGGAGCCGATCCCGACGCTTGCGCAAGTAATGTCGCTCGTCTACGGTCGGGCTTGCCTGAACATCGAATTGAAGGAAGACGCGCAGGAGGGCGGCTTGCTCGTTCGCCGCGTGGTGGAACTCGTTCGGGCTTACCGGATGGAGAGCGCCGTCGTCATCACTTCCTTCGACCGCCGCCTTATAGAGCAAGCGAAGAAGCAGGCGCCGGAATTCCGCACCGGACTGATCACCGACAAGAAGCCGAAGGATCTGATCCCGCAGCTGCAATCGCTCGGAGCCTCAGTGCTGTCGATCGATTACCGTCTAGTGACGCCGAAGCTGCTGGCTGAGACGGCCACTGCAAGCATCGGCGTGATGGCTTGGACCGTCAATCAACCCGGCGATCTGGCTCGACTCGCAAGTATGCCGGAGCCGTTTCAGATTTGTACCAACTACCCGGACCGCTGGCTGGCGGCCGTCGCGAAAGGATAAGAGGGCATGACAACCATTACGAGACAGGATATCCGCAACATCTACTGCGTAGGACGCAATTACAGGCTGCATGCCGCCGAACTGGGCAATGCCGTGCCCGAAGCGCCGATGATCTTCACCAAGCCGACGCACGCGCTCGTCCCTTGGGACGGAGAGGTCGCGCTTCCGGGCGACAGCGGCTCTGTCCATTACGAGGCTGAGCTCGTATTGTATATGGCGGAGCCGTACCGGGCAGATCGGCCGCTTGACGAGCAGATCTCGCACTTCACGGTTGGACTGGATTTCACGCTGCGCGATGTGCAGGACCGGATCAAAGCGAAGGGATATCCGTGGCTCGATGCCAAGGGCTTCCGCAATTCCGCCGCGGTCGGCAATTGGCTGCCGTATCCCGGGATCGAAGAACTGTCGAAGAGCGACTTCACGCTCCGTCTCAACGGGCGGGAAGTCCAGCGGGGCAACATTAAGGATATGGTGTTCAGCATCGGCGAGCTGGCGGCATTCGTCGACTCCCGCTTCGGGCTAGGCGCAGGCGACTTGCTGTATACCGGCACGCCGGCCGGCGTAGGCGAGCTGAAGTCCGGCGATCGGCTGGTGCTGGACTGGAGCGGCTCCGTGGTCGCGGACGGCATCGCGGTGCTTCGATAATAAACGAATCCACAGGTCATTAATTGCTATTTGCTCCGGCGGAAGCCCCTGCAAGTGTGCCATCGGGTGCGCTGCAGGGGCTTTTCCTCTGCCGCATGCAAGACGATATTATCCCTGAAGTAGGGGAATATGGCACTTACTCATGGGACTTTCGGACTTACAATAAAGGTGTAAGAAGCGATCATCAATCGATTAGGAGGGTCTCACGAGTGCACAAGAAGCTTGTATCGTCTCTCGCAGTATCGATGGCGATGTCCGCTTTCCTCGCTGCATGCGGCAGCAACGACGGCAACAACACATCATCGCCTTCCGCCAGCCCGAGCGAATCGGCATCCCCTAGCCCATCGGCATCTCCTTCGGAATCGGCATCTCCGGAGAAGGTCGAGAACTTCACCGTCTCCTTGCGCCACATTCAGATCGGCGACGCGCAGAAGTTCCGCAAAGCCATTCTGGACGACGTCGTAGCCAAGACGGAAGCCGAAGTCCCGGGTCTCAAGTTTGAACTGGATCCTGTAGAAGACCAAGTGAACCGCTTCACGAAGCTTCCGGCCGAGATGGCTGCCGGCAATCCTCCGAAGATCTTCGACGTATTCGGCGGCGCCGGCGACACGCAGAAGTATGCTGCGGCCGGACGGATGCTCGATCTGACGCCGATTCTGGATGAGCTTGGCATTAAGGACAAGTTCCTTAGCGGCGTGCTCGAACCGTTCTCGGTCGACGGCAAAGTCTACGGCCTGCCGATCGGCGGCAACACCGAAGGCATCTTCTACAACACGGAATTGTTCGCCCAATATAATCTGAATCCTCCGACAACTTGGGACGACCTGATCAAAGCGGCGGACACCTTGAAGGCAAATGACATTACGCCGTTCGCGATGGGCTCCTCCGGCGCTTGGGTGCCGAACATGCTCGTCAACACGCTGATCGGACGCGTAGCCGGCGAGAAGACCAACAACGGCTTCATCACCGGTGAAGTGAAGTGGAATTCGCCGGACGTCCTCGCCGCCTATCAATTGTATGCGGATTGGGAGAAGGCAGGCTACTTCTCCAAGGGAGAGCTCGGCAAAGATTATGACGGCATGCTGAACGACTTCGTCGCCGGCAAAGCCGGCATGATGTTCGACGGCTCCTGGCGTTCGTCCGCGTTCAAGAATGACGCGGTTGGCGGCGCCATCGCCGGCAAAGTGGCGTTCGTGTCGCTGCCGGCCGTACCGAACGGCAAAGGCGACCAGACGTCCGTCAACGCCAACTACGCGAACGGCTACGGCTTCTCGTCCGACGTCAACGAGAACGAGAAGAAAGCCATCACGGCGTTCATCAAGAACCTGTACAGCGACGAGATGCAGCTTCGCGGCTTGCTCGAAGACGGCGTATTGCCATCGATGAAGCTGTCCGAAGCATCGGTCGCGCAAGTGTCGGATCCGGTCGTGAAGCAAGTGCTTGATGTGCTCGCGAACGCCGGCGCTTCGTTCCCGCACTTCGACTCTGTCGTGCAATCGAAGGTCTACACGGAGACCGAAACGCAGCTGGCGAAGCTGATCGCAGGCAAAGCAACTCCTCAGCAAGTAGGCGATGCGATCCAGAAGGTGCAAGACGCAGAGAACGCCGCTGCTGCCAAGTAATCCAAGCTGAATGAGGAGAGGCACCTCCCGCCCGCGCGTGGGTGGTGTCTCTCGATTTTCGCGGGGGAGGAACACAATGAGAGCCACTTTGAAAAATCCCTATATCTACCTGCTATTCGTCCTTCCTACGATTGCGCTGTATTTTCTATTTTTCATCTATCCGATGCTGACCTCCTTCTACTACGGCTTTACGAATTATAACGGGCTGAACACGCAAGATTTCATCGGCTTGGATAACTTCGTCAACGCCTTCCAAGACCCCGACTTCCGCAATTCGATCTTGAACAACATCTATATCCTGTTGTTCTCATGCTGCATTCAAGTGCCATTGATCGTCATCTTCTCGCTTCTGATCAGCAACGTCAAACGGTTGCAGGGCTTCTACAAGACGACGGTGTTCATGCCGTCGATTCTGTCCACATCGGTGATCGGGATTCTGTGGGGCTACATATACGATCCCGACGTCGGCTTGATCAACAGCATCTTGAAATCACTCGGCTTAGAGCCGATTTACTTTCTGGCGGATATGAAGTGGGCGCTCTGGTCCATTCTGATCACGAATGCCTGGCAGTGGATGGGCTTCTATATTGTGCTAATTCTGGCTGCGATTCTGGCCATCCCGCGGGACATCGAGGAAGCGGCGATGATCGACGGCGCGACCGGCGTGCAGCGGGCGTGGTATTTGACGGTGCCGCTCATTAAACCGGTTATCAACGTAGTCATCATGCTATCTATCGCAGGCGCGCTGCGCGTTGTCGATATCGTGCTCGTCATGACGGGGGGAGGACCTGCCGGTGCGACGGACGTGATGGCTTCGTACATGGTGAACCAGGCGATTAAGTACGGCGATTACGGCTACGGCTCGGCGTTGTCTATCATTATCTTCGCCATAGCGCTTGTCCTAACTGCGCTGTACCAGATCGTGATCGTCAGAAGACAGGAGAAGGTGGAATATTGATGGCGGCTAACGTGCGTAAATCCATTCCTCATCTCATGATGCTCGTCTATGTCGTCATTATACTCGCGCCGTTCCTGTTCATCCTGTTCTCCTCGTTCAAATCGAGCAACATCGAGATCGCGGCGCACCCGTTCGGACTGCCGGACAAGTGGGTGTTCGATAATTACAAGGAAGCTTGGGTTAAGGCGAAGATCAACGTTTATTTCTTCAACAGCTTATATTTGGCGGTCAGCGCAGCGGTTGTGGGCGTTCTAATGGCGGCGGCGACATCATTTGCCCTCACGCGGATGAAGTTCAAGCGGACGAGTGCGGCCATCTATCAATTCGTGCTGATCGGCATGCTGATTCCAGGCAACGTGCTGTTTATCGCGCAGTATCTTCTCGTAACCGACTTGCACATCCTGAATACGCATTGGTCGTTGTTCCTTCCTTACACGGCAGGAGCGCTTCCGTTCAGCGTGCTTCTAATCGCCGCGTTCATGCGGGCGATACCGAACGAGCTGGAGGAAGCCGCGATCGTCGACGGCATGGGCGTTCTGCGGATGTTCGCGCAGGTCATACTGCCGCTGACGGTGCCTGCGCTCGTCACGGTGTTCATCGTTAATTTCCTGGGCAATTGGAACGAATACTTGCTGTCCTTCTTCTTCATCAGCAAGGATGCGCTCCGCACATTGCCTACCGGAATGGTGCAATTCCGTGATGCGTTCCAGATGAACTATGCGCTCGTCTGCACGGGGATCGTGTTCAGCGTCGTGCCGGTGCTCGTCATCTATATGTTCCTGCAGCGCAAGATCATTGAAGGTTTGACCGCGGGCAGCGTCAAGGGTTGATCATCGGTTGAAAATAGGGTGTTACTCCGCGCGGCGGGGCCGATTCGAATCGGCCTCGTTTTTTTTGCGTTTTCGGATTGCGCAATTTATGTTTATTCAATATACTGTTTATAGTTAATACTGTATACATTATAAACAGAAAAGAGGAATGAACGTGAGCATGCTCTCAACCGCCGCTGACGCGGGGCAACAAGGGAAGCGGGCCGGAAGGAAGGAATGGATCGGGTTAAGTGTTCTCTGTCTCCCTTTGCTGATGGTGTCGATGGACGTATCTGTGCTATTTTTCGCCGCGCCTTCTATTGCGGAGGATCTACATCCGACCGCGACGCAGCAACTGTGGATCTTCGATATTTATGGCTTCATCCTGGCGGGACTGTTGTTAACGATGGGGACCCTGGGCGACCGGATCGGACGCCGCCGCTTGCTGCTGATCGGCACGGTCGGATTCGCCTTAAGCTCACTGCTTGCGGCATCCGCGGAGACGGCAAGCGTCCTGATCCTGGCGAGGGGGATTATGGGGATCGCCGGTTCGACCTTGATGCCGTCGACGCTCGCGGTCGTGCGCGCCATGTTTCAGGATCCTGCGCAGCGCGCAAAGGCGCTGGGCATATGGAGCGCCGTTATGGCCGGCGGCATTAGCGTCGGCCCGATCATCTGCGGACTTCTGCTAGACCGGTTCTCTTGGGGATCGGTATTCCTGATTAATATTCCTGCGATGGCGCTGCTCTTAATCATTGCGCCGATACTGCTGCCAGAATCCCGCAGTTCGGTCGCCACTCGCATTGATTGGCTCGGTTCGATTCTAGTGCTTGCCGCTATTCTGCCTGTCACCTATGGCATCAAGACGATCGCCGAAGACGGCTGGTCTGCGCTTCCCATCATTCTTCTCTTGATCGGTTTGCTCGTCGGAGCCTTGTTCGTCCGAAGGCAGCTTCGCTTGGAGCATCCATTGCTCGACGTTCGCGCTCTGCTGGAGCGCAGGACTGGAGGCTCCATTCTGGTCAACTTCATCGGCATGTTCGCGACGATGGCGAATTCGGTCGTCCTGACCCAATTCCTCCAATCGGTTCTCGGCTGCAGTGCCTTCGTCGCAGCGCTATGGAGTGTGGCGCCAGCGGTATTCGTCGGGGCAGCTGCACCGATGGCGGCGAAGCTATCGGTTACGACGGGAAGGCCGCGCGTCATGACAGGAGCCTTGCTGCTGTCGGCGATCGGATTCGGCGTATTGACTCAGGTCCAGCTAGGGGGCTTCTCTCCGATCACGATAACCCTAGTCGGCGCAGGGCTTGTCGCGGCAGGACTCGTCTCGGTCGCGACACTTGTGACCGATTACGTCGTCGGCGTCGCTCCGCCTGACAAGGCGGGAGCGATCAGCGGTTTGATCGAGACGTCCAGCGAACTTGGCGGCTCCTTTGGCATCGCGTTGCTTGGCAGCGTCCTTGCTGCCGTCTACCAACATTCCTCCACTCCGCATCTCCCGGCCGGTCTGCCTCCGGAAGCCGCGATTGCTGCCAAAGAGACCATCGCAGCCGCCGCAGCCGCTTCGCAGAGCCTGCCGGGGCAGACAGCAGCTCAGGTCATGGCCGTCGCTAAGGATTCCTACATGACGGCGATGCATGCCACCAGTCTCACGGCAGGCTTGATTGTCTTGATCGCGGCAGCGTTCACGGCCGTCATGCTTCGCGAGAAAAAAACGGTCCTTGAAACAGCCGCATAAACCGAGAAACGCCAAACGGCGATTAACCTGACCGCAAGGTCCCAGTTGATCGCCGTTTGACTTGTTGGGGGGCTCACTTATCCGCCGAATGGTTCCGTTTCCGATTCAAGTACTGCTCGATACCGTCCAGAATCCGCTCCAAACCGAAGTCGAAGTCGTCTCCGACGGTGTTCTCGCTCTCGTTCTCTCCGGTATAGGCGCCGGACTGAACCAGAGGGTACAAGTTTGGATATGCCTCCGGCTTTACCAGCGCTTGCAGAGCCGTCGTATAAGTGAGACCGCTGAACGCTTCCTCGCTGGAACCGGCCTGTATCGCCCGGTGCATATCGCGCATAATCATGCCGCAGGAGCGGGCATAGCCGCTAACTAACAGTACGAACGACATTTTCTCGTATTCGTTGAGAGGCATATCGCGCATAATCCTGAGGCCCCAATCGACGAACTTGAGCGTCTTTGGCCCAAGAGGGACGCCGGAGACGGGAAGATCGCCGAACCAGGGATGCTTCACGAAGACGTCGATGTTCACCGCCACATACTCGCGCATGCTCTCGCGCCATTCCGCGGCGGGCCGCTCCGTCGGAGCCGGAAAAACGCTGACTGCGTCTTGCATGAGCAGGAGGAGATCTTCCTTGCTCGGAATATATCGATACAGCGACATGGCGGTGAAGCCAAGCGCGGACGCAACCCGGTTCATCGACACGGCAGCCAATCCGTCCTTGTCGGCAATCTCGATCGCCGTCCGGACGATCTGCTCAATGGTCATTTCCCGCTTCGGACCGCGCTGCGGCGGCTTGCCAAGCCCCCAGGCGAGAGCGGCTCCGGCGGGAAGCAGCTTGGCTGCTTCATCAGGCGTAATCTCGTTCTTGCCCATTCGTAGAATCCTCCGCCCAGCTTAAATGTTTATCTTATACACAGTATAGCACATTCAACCCAGGGTCGAAAAAAAGCGACCGCAAGCCGGCAGCAGCCGATTTGCGCCGAGTCGTCCCGAATGGGACAATAGAGGAAAATCAGAGGAAGGAGGAGCCCCCATGAACGAGGAAGAAGCGCCGCGCGTGCACTCTTTCCCGCCGCTTGTCGATGAACAGTCCCGCATCCTTATCCTGGGCAGCATGCCAGGTGTCGCTTCGCTCGAAGCCCATGAGTATTACGGCAACCCGCGCAACTATATGTGGAGGCTTCTTTATAGTTTGCTCGCGGACGGCGTGCCGGACGAGCGGTACGAGGACCGGCTCGCCTTCGCGCTGCGGCACGGCATCGCCATGTGGGACGTCTTCGCCTCCTGTGTGCGCAAGGGGAGTCTCGACAGCGACATCCGGGATGCCGTGCCGAACGACATCCCGGGGCTGCTCCGCCGCTATCCGAACATTCGAGTCGTTGCCTGCAACGGAGGCAAGTCGCACGGCGAGCTGGTGAAGCAATTTGGCGATACGCCGGAGCTAGCCGTGCGGACGGTCATCCGGCTGCCGTCCTCGAGCCCGGTGCCGACGCGCAACTTCCGCGGGCTCGACGACCGGCTGGCCGCCTGGCGGCAACAATTAGGGCCATTCCTCCAGACTGATATGCTCCCCATACGGTAGACAGGTGAAATAATAAAACCTGCTACTGTAAGGGGAGCATTTT
>NZ_JACJVN010000095.1 GCF_014212015.1 Cohnella lubricantis
GGGTAGCCTCCTATCCGATTCTAATGTGGTAGATAAGAAAACGCTCTCAATTATTTTGTAAGCGCTTATTGACAGAATGGAAACGGATACATATAATAAAAGTACAGTATGGTTTCTCTCCACTCCTATCCAATATTTGCACTTTGTGCAGCCACCCAATGGGTGGTTTTTTTTTGTTTTCTTCCGAATATAGAAGGGGAAATGGCTGCGCAAGTCTGTTGTAATTTATTCCAGCTAGACAACCGCCGTTCGTCTATTCCTCTCAATTGCCTGAGCCGCGCGGGTTTTCGGCGTTTAGGAGCATCTGCCGCAAATCCTTTTTTTATAATTTTTTAAGTTATAGAAGGCTGGCGTTATGTTACAATGCTATTAGTTATGTAAAATACTGGTGTTCCATTTACATAATGCGCGATTATCGCGCAACTTTTGCGTTTGCGGCCGGTATAACGAATAAACCGGCCTTGAACGATCACCCTGTGTAGAGGGGAGGATCGCTGAATCCATGACCGATTCTCAATTGATCCGCGAGATCAAGGACGGCAACGTGGACTTGTATTCTGTCTTAATGGAGAGATACCAGAAGAAGATTCATTCCTTCATATATCAGATGCTTCGCAGCGCCCGGCTTGAGCTTCTGGCGGAAGATTTGTGCTCGGAGACGTTCTACAAGGCTTACCGCAGCCTGCATTCGTTCCGAGAGGTGGATGCTTCGTTCTCGACGTGGCTTTATACGATCGCGCGCAACACGGTGCTGAGCGAGCTTCGCAAGCATAAATCTCCGCATATGTCGCTCGATGACACAGCTTACATACCTGCCGCTCCTTCGGAAGCGGCGCCGGAGCAGACGCTCCTGCGCAACGAGAAGGTCACGATGGTCAGGGAAGCAATCAATAACCTGCCGGAGAAGCAACGGTCCGCTCTTATTCTTCGTGAATACGATGGAATGGATTATCAGGAGATCGCGAGCATACTGGGACAGACGGTCAGCGCGGTGAAGTCGCTGTTGTTCCGAGCAAGAGCCAGTGTTAAGACGCAGATGGAACCTTACTTTAACGAACCGGCCATGTTGCGGGAGTATGAGGAGATGAAAGTCCGATGAAAGACGAATGCGGCCTGATTCAGGAGCGATTTGTCGATTATTGGGAAGGGGCGGCGGATTCGGCTGACCGGCGATGGATCAAGGATCACATCGCCGTCTGTCCGAACTGCGCCGAGGAATTCCGCCTTTGGGAAGAGAGCACGAAGCTGATCCGCTCCATTCAAATGAATGATGAGCTGGACGTTGACGAAGCTGCCTTGCATGCGGTCAACCGACAGGTGATGCAGCGTATTTACGCAGACCAGCAGTGGTCCGTTCCGCTCGCCAGGCGCTCATATTCGTTCAGCAGGGCATTCCGGCTAAGGATAGGCGGTCTCCTTGCCGCGATAATGGCGATATTCCTAAGCGGCCTGTTGTATTTCACGATGGATCGCATGCATTCTTCGCAGGCTTCCTCGACAGGCATTATGGAGGCTGCCGGCGCATTCCATTCCGGCTCCTCGTCGTCGAGCCAGCTCTTCGTCGAAGTTCCGGTAGCCAGCCTGAGCGATCCGATCGTTCTGCGCGCAAGCGCGACCATGCCTGAGTATTGGATCGCCTTGTCGCTTCTCGGCGTGATGATGACGCTGCTCATTATGAATTGGTTCACGAGAGTGCGCGCATGAGCGGATATATGCGAATGGGCTGGGTGCGGCATGGGCTGACTTCATGGAACAAAGCAGGGAGAATTCAAGGCTTAACCGACGTCCCGCTCAGCGCGGAAGGGAAGATGCAGGCGCATCGGCTTGCCTATCGGCTGACGAGGGAGAGCTGGGTATGGAACGGCGTCGTCGCCAGCGATCTGGAGCGGGCGCGAACGACGGGGCAGATACTGGCGGAACGGCTTGGCATTCCGCTCCTGACCGATGAGCGGCTGCGCGAGCGGAGCTTCGGCTCGGCGGAAGGAACGACGGAGGAAGAGCGCATCGCCCGATGGGGCAAGGAATGGCGCAAGAGCGTGCCGGATCAAGAGCAGGACGCTTCCGTTCGAGCGAGAGCACGCGACTTCGTCGAGGAATTCTCCGAGCGGCATGCCGGGGAGAGCTGGCTCGTCGTGACGCATGGCAGCTTCTTGGCGCAGATGCTGTTCGCTCTGGAGACAGGCGTGGACGACAAGCATATCTTGAATCTGTCGCTGACGATACTAGACCGCGAGAACGGCCGATGGAAGGCTCTCTTGCACAATTGCACCGAACATTTGAACGATTCATACGTTTAATCGATGAACGCCGGCCGAGGGGGCCGGCGTTTTCCTTATTGATCCCCCTCGACGTTTAAACGGCGGGAATTCCACCGATAATGGAAGGTAAATCCAACTCCGGAAACGGGGAATGCCGATGAATTTAGCGGATATGCTCTGTTACGCCGACATCGAACAATTGACCCGCATCGCGGATACGTACCGATGCGAGTGCAGCAGCCATTCCAAGAACGAGCTGATCCAGACGATTCTGACGACCGTTCAGCGGCGAGATGTGCTGGAGTCGCAGGTCGAAGACATGAGCTTGGAGGACATGCGGTTTCTGAATTCATTGTTGTTCGAGCAGCGGGCAGCATACAGCCTTGAGGAATTAACCGCTCGGGCTATGCTTGCAACGCCGCTGGATAAGACAACGGACAACCAGGCGGCAGAATCGCCTAAGCCGAGCATGTCTAGTTCGGCAAGCTTAATGGAGACGGGCAGCGAGAAGCCGAGCAAGTCCAAGCCGGAAGCCTCCAAGCAGGCCGGACGCAAGCGGGCGAAGCGAGAAGAGGCGCAGCTTCCGCCCGAACCGGAGCATTCCGCGCGGAGCGCGATTGCCCGGTTCAAGCGGTTCGGCTGGCTGTTCAACGGCTTCTCGCATCAGACACGCTTCCTGTACCACGTGCCGGACGACGTTAAGCGCAAGCTGTGCGAAGCGATCGATCGCCGATTCCGCGATTCGCTCGACGTTCGCGGAGAGCCGATCGCTTATCGCGATGAACGCGGCTTGGCCGAGAGCGATGCCCGCGCGTTGCTTGGGTACGTCGCCCAGAACGATGTGCCGCTGACGACCGATCACGTTATGTACAAACGGCAGCTGCAGCAGGTACTAGAGCTGATGAACGTCGCCGAAGCAGTGCCGGGGCGCAGCGGCTGGCGGTTCGGATACGGCCGCAGATACCGCGATTACCCGGATCGGTTCTCGCTGCTGTACGACTATTGCTGCTATGAGAATTGGCTGCATGAACGGCCCGAAGAACTAGTGGTCACGGAAGACGGGGGCCAAGTCGCCGCCGATGCTGTCCGCATCGACCCTGCCGCCATGTATCGATTCTGGCTGAAGCTCTACAAAGGTCCGATACCGAATCTGAACGCTCTCGTTCAATGGGTGTCGCGCCTTGCCGCCGATTGGACGACCATCTCTTCGCTCGAGCGCATTCTGCTGCCGCTCGTCCGTCCCTACTATTATGATACGCCTCGCGATGTGCTGAACCGGCGGGTGCTAGGTTCCATGCTGCATCTAGGCTTGCTCAAGTGGGGTGAGATGGAGGACGGAGAGGCGGTCGTACGGATGACGCCCCAAGGCAGGCAGATCGTAGCGGGCAACGAGATTCGCTTCGAAGACCGTCTCTCTTGGGCAGGTGCCGGCGAGCCGAGATTCCTATGAACGCTTAGTAGGCGAAAGTACATTGATCGGCATGGGGGCCATTGTCCAGTACGAGGCCGACAGCGATGAATATGCTTAAGTGGAAGCCCTTTACGCCGGAATTTGGAGGTGCAACCGATGGACATGAAAGTCGCCTATGAGACTTTATTGGGTTTGGCGGCGGAAATGGTCCTCGACGACGCGCTGCGCAAACACCGGACGGAACAGATATATGAGGCTATCGACGATGCGCTGGCGAAGGGAGACGCAGAGACGTTCCTGCGTCTGACCGACGAGTTGAAGACCTTGCGAACATAGAAGCGATCGCCCCGAAGAGCTTCGGCGTCCTGCAGATGCCGGAGCCGGACCGACTTAAGCCGGCTAACCGTCACCGCCAGATGGGTGGAACCTAAGGTTCCGTTCGTCTGGCGGCTTTTTTTGAAGAATCGCTTTTCCAAGTTACTCAATTGCAGTAGGATGGACTAGGGGAATAATGGATAAAGCGAAGAAGAGAGGATGACGGAACATGCCATTGATCGATATGCCCTTGGAGAAACTGAGATCCTATCACGGCATCAGCCCGAAGCCGGAAGATTTCGACGCTTATTGGGACCGGGCACTTGCGGAGATGAGAGCCGTCGATCCGCAGTTGACGATCACGCCGGCTTCCTTCCAAGTGCCGTTCGCCGAATGCTTCGACCTTTACTTCACTGGTGTTAGAGGTGCGCGAATCTACGCCAAATACGTGAGGCCCAAGCATGCTCCGGAACCGCATCCGGCTGTCGTGCAGTTCCATGGATATGCCGGCCACTCCGGCGATTGGACATCGAAGCTTGGCTATGCGGCGCTCGGCTTCTCGGTGCTCGCAATGGATTGCCGCGGACAAGGCGGCAAGTCGGAGGATACGGGCGGCGTGCGGGGCAATACGCTGCGCGGCCACATCATTCGCGGCGTAGACGATAGCGAGGACAATTTGCTCTTCCGGCACATCTTCCTAGATGCCGCACAGCTAGCCGGCATCGCGATGACGCTGCCCGAAGTGGATCCGAAGCGGGTAGCTGCGGCTGGCGCTTCACAAGGGGGGGGCTTAACGCTCGCCTGCGCGGCGTTGGAGCCGAGAGTGTCGAGACTGGCGCCGATCTATCCCTTCCTTAGCGACTATCGCCGCGTATGGGAGATGGATTTGGCCAAGGACGCTTATGAGGAGCTGAAGCTCTATTTCCGCTTGTTCGATCCGAATCACGAGCGCGAAGATGAGTTTTTCCACAGGCTCGGTTACATTGATATTCAGCATCTTGCTTCACGCATTCGCGGCGACGTGATGATGGGCGTTGGACTGATGGATACGATAACGCCTCCTTCTACGCAATTCGCCGCTTATAATAAGATCGAGTCCAATAAGAGGCTCGTCGTCTATCCGGACTTCGGGCATGAAGGATTGCCGCGTATTGAAGAGAAAGTGATGGCCTTCTTCCAAGAGATGCTCTGACACATGGGGGTGTTGCTCTAGATGAAATTCAGCGAACTGGACGAAGTGCAATGGGCGGATCTGCAGCCGTACCTGGACACCTGCCTGCTCCCCGTCACCGGCTTGACCGGGAGTGAGACTCCTCCTGAAGCGACGGGGAAGGTTGCGGCCGCAGGCGACTGGCTCTATCCGCTCGAGACCGCATTCCGCGGACGGACGGTTACGCAGCCGGCCTATCATTATGCCGATGCCGCGAACGATGAAGAGATCGCTCGTCTTGAGCGTTACTGCGCCTCTCTCAGGCAGACAGGCTATCGGTTCCTGATTGTCGTCACCGGATCTGAGAGTTTGGCTGCCGCAAAGCTGTCATCGGTTGACCTGGTCATAGGCCCCGGCGCGCAAGGGAGTGAGCCGGAGGCGGATACGATTCGACGTGCGGTGACAGAGATGTGGCGGCAGAAGGCTTGAGCGGCGTGCGCATTATCTCTGCTTCTCGGGCAGGAGAGCGGGCGAATAGTGGATTATGTTCCCGTCAATAATAAGTGAGCGGCATTTCAGGCGAATTGTGACAATTTGAGAACATTTTAGGCCGACGATTCGCCGAAAGGCCGAATGAGGGATTGGCAATTCTTGACGGTACTAGGAGCCTGGGCTATTATTATTATGTCTTTGTGAACAAATAGTGAAGGTCCATGGTGGACGCGACATTGGTGGGCAAAGGAGGTTGAGAATATGGACCACAACGAGCAGCAAGAGACCGCACACAAACCGATCAAGCGCAATGAGATGACGAGACGTCAATTCTTGTCTTATACGCTAGGCGGCGCCACCGCTTTCATGGGGATGGGAGCCGTATTGCCGATGCTGCGCTTCGCCGTCGATCCGCTTCTGCAGAAGAAGCAATCGGGCGATTTCATTAAAGTAATTGAAGAGAGCAAGGTTACCTCCGATCCGCAGCAGGTTGATTTTCAAGTACACCAAGTGGACGGCTGGTACGAGAGCGACCCGAAGATGGAAGCTTACATCGCTAAGGGCTCCGACGGTCAAGTATTTGCCTTGTCTCCGATCTGCAAGCACTTGGGCTGTACGATCAGCTGGAGCGGCGCAGAAGCGCCTGATCTGTATCACTGTCCTTGCCACGGAGCGCAATATTCGAAGGACGGCAAGAATTTGAAGGTTGCGCCGAAGCCGCTGGACGAGTACCAAGTGAAGATTGAGAACGGCTGGGTATATCTCGGACCGCTCCAAGCGAATACACGGGTTTAAGAAGGAGGGCGTTCCGTCTCATGTTTAAAGGCATGTACAATTGGATTGACGAACGTCTGGATGTCACGCCGATGTGGAGGGACATCGCCGACCATGAGGTGCCCGAGCACGTCAACCCGGCGCATCACTTCTCCGCATTCGTCTACTGTTTCGGCGGACTGACGTTTTTCATTACCGTCATTCAGATCCTCTCGGGGATGTTCTTGACGATGTACTACGTTCCGGACATTATCAACGCGTATTACAGCGTCGACTATCTGCAGCACCAGGTCGCCTTCGGCGGCATAGTCCGCGGTATGCACCACTGGGGCGCGAGTCTGGTTATCGTTATGATGTTCTTACATACCTTGCGCGTGTTCTTTACCGGCTCTTACAAAGCGCCGCGCGAAATGAACTGGGTCGTCGGTATGCTGATTTTCTTCGTCATGCTGGGTCTCGGCTTCACAGGCTACCTGCTTCCATGGGATGATAAAGCCTACTACGCGACCAAAGTCGGCATGGAGATCGCAGGTTCTGTACCATGGATCGGCGGTTACATCAAGGAGTTGCTGGCCGGAGGCACGATCGTCGGCGCGCAGACGCTTACCCGCTTCTTCGCGATTCACGTGTTCTTCCTGCCCGGCGTGCTGCTGACGCTGCTTGCCGCGCACTTCTTCATGATTCGAAAACAGGGCATATCCGGGCCGCTGTAAGAGAGAGGAGAGTGGCAAGCTTTGGCTCACGGCAAAGATCCTAACGAGAAAGTTGTCTACGTCGGCGACTCGCGCATTCGCAAACCGAACCCGAACAAGCCGGCGCCGCCAGACTATTCCTCCTTCCCAGGCAAATCGGAAGCATTCATCCCGAACTTCCTGCTGAAGGAATGGATGGCGGGTGTTGTCGTACTCGTCGGTTTCTTGGTGCTCACGATTGCCGAACCGGCGCCGCTCGGTTATCCGGCGGATCCGCTCAATTCATCGTTCATACCGATGCCGGACTGGTACTTCCTGTTCATCTACCAACTGCTGAAGTACCCGTACACGTCCGACCAATTTATTGTGCTCGGCACGATCGGCATACCGGGACTTGCCTTCATTGGGCTGCTCCTTGTTCCTTTCCTGGATACAGGCAAGGAGCGCCGCTTCTATAAGCGTCCGATCACATCTTCCTTGATGATTCTGTCGCTCATCGCGTCCGTCTACTTGACTTGGGTCTCCTGGAACACTTACCAAGAGGAGTTGGACAAGAACGGAGTCGTACCAGAGCATATTGAGCGCGAGGAGAGAAGCCGCGAATCGATCGAATCCGGCAAGGGCCGCTTTATTCCGGGGAAGGAACAGGTCGTCGCGCTCGTCAAAGCAGACGATCCGGCATTCAGCCTGATGGAGAAGGCGCAATGCGTGGCCTGCCATGCCGCCGACTTGACCGGCGCGAACGGCCCATCGCTCAGAGGCGTCGGCGACATCTTGAGCAAGGAAGAACTCGCTAATATTATTACGAACGGCAGCGAGAACGGCAACATGCCTCCTTTCAAAGGCGAGCTGACTGACGCTGAGATTGATCAGATCGCGTCATGGCTGTCGGAACAGAAGGCGGAAGCCGCAGGCTCTTAATAGACAGCTCCATAACCTGACCGCTTGCGGTCAGGTTTTTCCATGCTTTGGGATAGGCCAAGGCTTGATGGCAGGCAGGACAAGCCTATAGGAAAGTAGGGGTAATGATGAATTGGAAAATGATTCTGACGAGGACGTTCCTCATGCAGCCGACGCTGCTGACGCTGATGCTGATCTGTTATATACCGGGGACAGTATACGGCTACATCTGGTATGGCGATCAGCTTGTTGATACGTGGAAGGATTATGCGCATTGGCTCATTCCGTTCGTGCCGGACAGTCCGACGTCTTCGCTCTTCTTCACGATCGCGCTCATCTGGCTGTGGGCGCAATCTAGGCAGACTGCTTCGCCGATGCTTCGGGCCATCCGAAGCTTCATTGAAGCGATGGGCGTCGTCACTTCGATTAAGTATGGCGTATGGGCCTGCGCGATCATATTCGCCGCCGCAGCCCAAGGGAGCGCAATCGTCTGGGAGGATTGGATGCTAATTGTCTCGCACGGGTCGATGGCTCTATGCGCGTTGGTCTATGCGCGATTCTTCCGCTTCGGGGTGATCGCGCTTGCCCTCGCTGCGGCTTGGACATTCTTGAACGACTTGCTCGATTACGGGATCGGTATTTATCCGTATTTGCCGTTCGTTCTGAAGGACGACCTGCTCGGCGTCGCTTGGTTCACGTTCATCTTGACTGCCGTTAGCATTGCTTGCGCGGCATGGGCGCGATTCGCTCCAAGGATGAATCGGGAAGCGTCGCTTGTCCCGGACAAACGGTTCTAAGCTTGGACATCCCCTCATAGGCTGATGGCAGGAGGGGATGTCCATGCCATATTCGGGCGTATGGAAGAGAGCTGCGCGGGTTCGAAGATGGGGGATTGGCCTCATCGCCGTCTTGGCGTTTGGCTTCGCTCCTGCGATGGCTTCTGCAACGGACGATATGCCGGAGCAGATGGCGGCTCCCGCTGAGGCTGACTCGGCGATCAGTGCCTTCTATCGATCGGCAGAAGCGCTGTACGATTCACTATCCCAGGGCAATCGGCTGCAGGCTGCGCGCACGATGAACGAGCTTGAGGACAGCTTTCGGCAGCTGCCGATGACACAGATCTCATCCGCGGAAGGCGTTCATGCCTTGGCTGACGGCGTCACCGAGATGAAGCGAGCATTAGCTTCCGCTACGCCTGACGGCGAACGCTTGCAGCAGGCGGCAGGTGCGCTGCGGCTAGCCGCTGATGCGCTAGCTAATCCAGGCAAGCCGATGTGGCTCCAGTACAAGGCAATACTGGCGGAGGATACGGGCGCGTTCGAGCAGGCGCTTGTCACGAATAAAGAAGCTGTCTCTGCTGAAGCAAGAGCAGCCTTCCAATCCATTGGGAAGCATTACGCGCTCATCCGAACGGCTGCGGCCATTCGCGTCGAGCCTTACGCCATTGAGCGAGCCGATTCGGTGATGCGATACGCCGAGCGGGTGTTAGCCTCGAGCAAGCCGCAGCCGGATATGCTCAAGGATCTCGGAGCGAACGTGCGATACGCGCTTGAAGCATTATTTCCGGCAGGCGGCCAGCAGCCTGCTTCCGCAGTTCCAATAATGCCGGCGTCCTGGGGCTTCGCCGCCACGATTGGTTCCTTCATCGTGACGATTCTGACGTGGGCGGGATGGCGGCGCTACCGCTATGATCGGGATCATCCTTCGTCAGGCAGACGGCACCCCCGATAATTACTCATCTCGGAAGCCTTCGCCCAACACGTCATGCACATCTGCGATAACGATAAAAGCCTGTCTGTCATGCTGGCGGACAAGGCTTTTTAATTTGCGTATCTCAAACCGGCTGACGACGCAGTACACCATCATGCGGTTCGTTCCCGAATAAGCTCCGATAGCGGGAAGCAGCGTGACGCCGCGTTCCAGCTCCTTCGTGATGATGGATGCCAGCTTCTCCGGCTCCTTGCACAAGATATTGAACGCTTTGGCGGCATAAGCGCCCTCTTGAATGAAGTCGATGACGCGCGACGAGATGAAGACGCTGACCAGTGTGTACAGCACCTTCTCCTTCGGAATGAATAGCAATGCGCTTCCAAGAATGACGATGTCCATCGCCAGGATGATCTGCCCCATGCTCCAACCGCGCCAGCGGTGCACGATTCGGGCGATGATGTCAACGCCGCCGGTCGTGCCGCCTGAGCGGAATACAAGCCCGAGACCCGCGCCAAGCGTGACGCCTGCATAGAGGACGACAAGAATGAAGTCCTGCGAGGTCTTGAACGGAACAAGCCAGCCCCGCTCAATCAACTGCTCCCATATCCAGAGGAACAGCGACAGCATCAGCGTGCCTCCGATCGTATAGATCATCGATTCGCGGCCCAGCTTGCGCCAGCCGATGACGAACAGCGGCAGGTTGATGACGATCGTCGTTATGGAAGGGGGGAGATTCGCCGCGTATTGCAGCAGAACCGTTATGCCGGTCACGCCGCCTTCCATCAGCAGGTTCGGCAGAATGAAGTATTCGATTCCGAATGCGTATAGGGCCGCGCCTAGCGCCATCATCAGCCAAGTGCGGATCGTTTCTCGAGTCCATTTGAAGTTCATTGTGCTAGCTCCTATAGTGAATTATCATTTGTCTTTGCCAGCGTCTTAAGCTAACATAGGGATGAAACGCTTCGGCCGGGAACGAGCTTCTTCTAGGGTTTGCGACATGGTCCGCGGGCGTGCTGCTCTAACAGAATGATTATATACGGAACGTACCAATGAAAGGAAGCATGCGGATGGGAGAATCGCGAATCGCCGGCATGAAGCTGCAGGAGAAATCGCTGGCTGAACTCCAACGTGAAGTGGATGCGTACATAACCCAGTTCAAGGAAGGCTACTTCTCGCCGCTCGCCCTGCTGGCCCGAATCGTGGAGGAAGTCGGCGAGCTGTCACGCGAGATCAATCATCAGTACGGCGAGAAGCCGAAGAAGCCGGACGAAGAAGAGAACTCCATCGAGATGGAACTCGGGGACGTTCTGTTCATCGTACTCTGCTTCGCCAATTCGCTCGGCATTGATCTGACCGAAGCCCATGACCGCGTGATGCACAAATTCAACACGCGCGATGCTAATAGGTGGACGAAGAAGGACACCGACAATCCATAGCCGACATATGCTGTACCATCCTGACCCGGAGAGGAGGATGGTTCGGCATGGATGGAGAGAGCTGCATTCAACAAGCGTACGAAGCGATCTTCCGCGGCGATTACGAGGCAGCGGGAGCCTGGTTCGAGCGGGCGGTCGAGGCGGAGCCATCCAATGCTTCCTACTATTATAGGGGCTCGATCACGCTTGCCAGAAGCGGCAAGCTGCATTTGGCCCTGGAATATGCGAGACGCGCGGTCGAACTTGCTCCCGAGGAGCCGGCTTATTGGGAGCAGTTGCGCATGCTTCAGGCACGCCGGAAGATCGGCGAAGCCAGAGAGCTGCTGTCGCGCCACCCCGCACAGTCAGCCATGGCCGTTCCCTTGCTGCAGGAGGCGTTCCATATGGATCCGCTTGCAGCGGATGCGCGCCTTCTGCTAGGCATCGCTTACCGGATGCTGGGCGAGTACGACAAGGCGATAGAGTCGCTGCAGGATGCCCTGCAGTTGAACCCCCAATACGAAGAAGCGCGCAAATTGCTTAGCGTTGTTCGCTCCGAGAGGCGCCGCAAGCGAAGAAAAACTTAAGAATCAGCAACTTATCGAGATAAGGGACAGGTGAGATTAAATGTCGCAACGAATATCGGTCGCGGTCGCCGGCGCCTCCGGGCGAATGGGCCGCGAAGTGGTCCGAATGGTGCTGGAGGATCCCAGCCTGGTACTGACAACTGCAATCGCCAGATCGGCGGGACCGGTGGACGCCGGCTCGCTTGTGGGCAAGCCTGACACAGGCGTCATCGTAACGGCCGATCTGGACGCCGCATTGGAACGGCTGCGCCCTGACGTCTTAGTTGACTTTACGAATCCCAAGTCCGCTGTTCCCAACACGGAAGCCGCCATCCGGCACGGCGTTCGTCCAGTCATCGGAACGACAGGCTTCACGCCGGAGCAGATTGCCGAATTGGACAAGCAGTGCCGCGAACGAGGAATCGGAGGATTGATCGCCCCCAACTTCTCGATCGGCGCCATCCTTATGATGAAGTTTGCCGCAATGGCTGCGAAATATATGCCGCACGTGGAAATTATCGAATATCATGGGGATCAGAAGCTGGACGCTCCGTCCGGAACGTCGATCAAGACGGCAGAATGGATCTCTGAAGCCCGCCGTGAGCTTCGCCAGGGCAATCCGAACGAAGAGGAAGTGATCGAAGGGGCCAGAGGAGGCTATTACAACGGCTTCCGTATACATAGCGTACGGCTGCCAGGCGTATTCGCCCAGCAGGAAGTTGTCTTCGGCGGCCACGGGCAGACGCTCAAGATCCGTCACGATTCGTACGAGCGCGCAGGCTACATGCCGGGCGTGAACACGGCGATTAAGCGAGTGATGGAGACGACGGGTCTTGTCTACGGCTTCGAGCATTTCTTAGACTGACATCATCGAGAGAGGGAAAGAAGGAGGCGGCTGTCATGATGCAAATCGCATTGATCGCCCACGATCGCAAGAAGGATGAGATGGTGAACTTCGCCATCGCTTACGAACACGTACTGAAGCCGCATAAGCTGTACGCCACCGGCACGACAGGAACGCGGATTATGGAGAATACGAGCCTGCAAGTTCACCGCTTCATGTCCGGACCGCTCGGCGGGGACCAGCAGATCGGCGCTCTGGTCGCCCAGAACGAGATGGATTTGATTATCTTCCTGCGGGATCCGTTAATGGCGCAGCCGCACGAACCGGATATTATCGCATTGCTTCGTTTGTGCGACGTTCAGGGCATTCCGGTTGCGACGAACGTCGCGACAGCCGAGCTTCTGGTGAAGAGCCTGGAGCGAGGAGACTTCGCTTGGCGCGAGCTGGTGCACAAGTATAAGCCGGGGATCGAAGAATGAACGCCAACGCATCTTATGAATACGGATTGGATCTGCTCGTCTTCGCCGCGCATCCGGATGATGCGGAGATCGGCATGGGCGGAACGATCGTCAAGGCGACCGGGTGCGGCCAGAAGGTCGGCTTGATCGATCTAACCTACGCGGAGATGTCATCGAACGGAGACGTCGAGACACGGCAGCGGGAAGCGGCGGCCGCCTCCGCTCTGTTAGGGTTGACTATGCGTGAAAATCTGGGTTTGCCCGACCGCGGCCTGACCGGGTCGGCGGAGCAGATCGAACGGATCACGTCGGCGATCCGCCGGCATCGCCCGCGGGTCGTCTTCGCTCCCTACACGATCGATCGGCACCCCGATCATGTAGCCTGCGGGCGCATGGTCGAGGAGGCGGTGTTCAATGCCAAGCTGCGCCGATACCGTCCGGATGAACCGGCCTGGACGCTGGACATGCTCTTTTTCTATATGATCAATGATGTTCATCCCCCTCTCGCTGTGCTGGACATCTCGGACGTGCACGAGCGGAAGATGGAGGCGCTGCGCGCCTACCGGTCGCAGTTTGCGCCTGCGGGCGATCAGGCTGACTGGGTGCACACGCCGCTGACGCAGGGCTACCTGGAGAATGTCGTCGCCAGGGACAGGCTGTTCGGACAGCCGAAGAAGTTCGCTTATGCCGAGGGATTCATACCGAAGGGGCCGCTCGCCATCGAACGGTTCTGACCTGAACTTCTAGGGCTGTAAGCAAGCAGCTAGAGAATACGCTTTAGGAAGGAGGAATGTGCATGACAAGGCCGCTCAAGATCGGCATTACGTGTTACCCATCGCTCGGAGGCTCGGGCGTCGTGGCAACGGAGCTGGGCAAGCTGCTCGCGGAGAAGGGGCACGAGATTCACTTCATCACGAACGGCATGCCATTCCGCTTGGGCAAGTTCCATCGCAACGTTTTCTACCATGAGGTTGAAATATCGGACTATTACGTCTTCAGATATCCCCCGTACGATCTATCGCTTGCGAGCAAGATGCACCAGGTCGCGGAGCTGCAGCAGCTTGATCTGCTCCACGTTCATTATGCGGTCCCTCATGCGATCTGCGCGTTCCTCGCCAAGCAGATGTCGGGCGATCGGCTCAAGGTCGTCACGACGCTTCATGGCACTGACATTACGATCCTGGCACAGAACGAATCGCTCAAGGACATTATCCGTCTTGGGATCGAGAGCAGCGACGTCGTGACGGCAGTCAGTCAAGACTTGATCCGGGAGACGCGCGAGCTGCTGGATGTTACGAAGCCGATCGAGCTGACTTATAACTTCGTGGATAAACGCGTCTACTATCCGCGCAACACCTCCGATCTTCGAAGCGACTTCGCGGAGCCGCACGAGAAGATTATGATGCACATCTCAAATTTCCGGCCGGTGAAGCGCACGTGTGACGTCGTGGAGATCTTCGCCAAGGTGGCTTCCCAGGTGCCGAGCAAGCTGCTGCTCGTTGGAGAAGGGCCGGATATGCCGAAGATCCAAGCGAAGATCGATGCGATGGGATTAAGCCACCGCGTGCATTACTTGGGCAAGCAGGACGACGTGGCGCAAGTCATCTCGATGGCGGATCTGCTGCTGCTGCCGTCGGAGAAAGAGAGCTTCGGCCTTGTCGCGCTGGAAGCGATGGCGTGCGGCGTGCCGACGATCGGCTCGCAAGCCGGAGGCATACCCGAGCTTGTCGTGGACGGCATAACCGGTTATCTGTCGCCAATCGGCAAGACGGAGGAGATGGCCGCGAACGCCGTCCGCCTGCTGACGGATTCGAAGCTGTACGCCGACTTCCGCGAATCGTGCCTGGATCGGGCGCGTACGGAATTCTGCAACGACCGGATCACGGCGCAATACGAGCAGATCTATTATGATGTACTCGGCATTAATGCGAACATTCCAGAGCCGGTGTGCAAAGCTTAGGCGGGTTTGGTTGAAGCAGACAGTTTGGATTATTAACTGGTAAGGAAGAAGCGAGGGGTTGTGGACATGCCGGCGAACAGCGATCGCGCATGGCAAGCTGGCCTTGCGGTTGTGCGAGTCTTGGAAGAGGCGGGTCATGCCGCCTATCTGGTCGGCGGCTGCGTGAGAGACCGGCTGCTCGGCCGGCCGCTGAACGATATCGATATCGCCTGTTCAGCCCGGCCGGAAGAGGTGATGTCGATGTTCGCCCGCGTCGTTCCGACCGGGCTTCAGCATGGCACCGTCACGGTCGTGGAGAACGGAATGACGTTCGAGGTGACGACCTTCCGGCAGGAAGCGGGCTATAGCGATTCGCGCCACCCCGACGCCGTCCTGTTCGTGAAGGACATCCGCGAGGACCTGGCGCGCCGCGACTTCACGATCAACGCGATGGCGATCGGACCGGCTGGGACGTTGGTCGATCCGTTCGGCGGCGCCGAAGATTTGAAGCGCGGCGTCGTTCGCTGCGTAGGAGACGCGCTGGAGCGATTCGCGGAGGACGCGCTGCGCATGGTTCGCGCTGTGCGGTTCGCGGCGGAGTTCGCGTTCGAGATCGACGCTGCGACATGGGACGGGCTGCTGCGCAGGCGAGAAGGTCTGCGCCACGTCGCGATGGAGCGCATCGGCGCGGAGCTGGACAAGATGGTGTGCGGCAGCGGCCCGGACCGCGCGGTCGAGCTGCTCCAGGCGAGCGGCCTGCTTGCGCAGGTGCGCGAGCCGCCCGAGCGCCTGCCCCCTCC